>CAZPBN010000012.1:0-98739 GCA_964584935.1 uncultured Eubacteriales bacterium
ACAATTTATCTTGATGATTTATACTTTGAAAGATGATAAATAAATTGGGCATAACCATGCGGCTGCAGTGGATTTAAACCCGTTGCGGTTTTTGAGACTTTGACGTCTTGTGGAATCACATTTTCAAGGAAAGTTTGCGGTTGGGTTTAAACACACTGAGTCGCGCCTTTATACAAAAAAATAAATGAAGATGAAATGTCAACTGAAATAAAAACTTGGGAAATAATTTATGGCGAATTAAAACCTATTAACACTACTCTTGCTGAAAATGGTAAAAATGAAAGAGAAGATTTAGAAAAATGGATAAAAACAAATCCAAAAATATTGGGCGAAAATATAGTAATCATAGGAGAGCAAGTTCAAACTAAATCTGGACTATTAGATTATCTTGGAATTGACATTGATGGTAATATGATCATTATTGAATTAAAAAGAAATAAACTCCCAAGAGATGTTATAACACAAGCTATCGACTATGCTTCAGATGTAGCAAATTGGGAGTTAGACAAATTAGGTGAGGTTTGCTTAAAGTATTCTGAACTGAGCTTGGAAGATCTTATTTCGGAGAATTTTGAAAATATTAAATTAGAAGATTTAGTAATAAATTCCAATCAAAGGATATTATTAGTTGGATTTGGAATTGATGAACCTTTAAACAGAATGATTGAATGGTTGTCATCAAATTATGATCTTGCCATTAATGCTATCATACTAAGTTATGTTAAAACATCTTCGAATAATGAATTATTATCAAGAACTGTAATTATCCCCGAGGAAATTGAGCAACAAAAGACAAGTAAGAAAAAATTTAAAATTCCTATGTCAGATGATCCGGGAAATTATGATGAAGAAGAATTAAAGGAATTGCTAGAAAATTATTTATGTCTTAATCAATATTCTGCAAAAAGAATAAAAAATATTGTGTTACCCGCATTATTAAAAAAAGATGTAATGACCAGGATAGAACTTAAAAAAGAATTTGTAAACTCAGGGGAAGAAGAAAATAAAGTGGGTTATTATATCGCCTTAATATCCAATCAGCTTGGACAAGCAAAAAATGATTTCCTGAGACAAGTAATAAACTATGAATATCCAAATTATTCTTGGGAAAAAGATAATTTTAAAATTAATGGAAGCTATAAAAAACTTATAGAAGAATTGCTGATTAAATTAAAATCCTAAAAAAAATGTGTATAATATCTGTTTATACAGCTAGATTTGCTGCAGAAAATAAAAAGGTAAAAGATGATGAAGAGCCTAAAGCTATTGATATTCCCTACGTTAATCTCTGTCATACTGCATCAGGATAACACAATATGAAGCTATAAATGCTGTATTTGCACAGGCAAAACGGCTGTATAATATATGTTATGTGGCTAAATAAGAACCCTTAATTTAACTTTGGGGTGACAATGCCTCTTCATTTAACTAAACAACTGACTCGGGCAATTCAAGACGACCCGTCGAATTGTGTTCTTTTTGTAGGCGCTGGTCTTTCTGCATCTGGCGTTAGGCAGGGAGGAAAAGGGCTGCCTGATTGGGATACCCTAATGCAGCACATGATTGATGATCTTCGGGATTCGGAAAAATGCGACGCGGCTACCTTAGCAAAACATGAAGAATCTCTCAGAGATGGGAAGCACCTTGAGATAGCTCGCTCGTTCAAACAGCGAACACGCCCTGACCAATTGGCTGCGTTCCTCAAGGCGGAACTTGATCCACCTGATATTGTGTCATCAAAAGTACATGAAGTCATTCTCAAAACCAACTTCCGTGGCATCATTACTACAAACTTTGATATGGTTTTCGAGTATCAGAGTAACCGGCTCCAGCCCCTAATTTATCCCCAATGTCTTGACGACATTAATTCTTTCAGGAAGAACGGCTTTTTTGCGAAAATCCATGGATGTATTCGTAATACCCCTAACCTTGCTGAAAATCTTGTTTTGACAGAGGAGAGTTATGCTTCCCTGCGGTCGAATCTCAAGTACCATACGATTCTGCGCAGTCTTTTCGTGATGCATCCTATTCTCACAGTTGGTTTCTCTCTTCGCGACCCCGACTTTCTTGGATTAATAGATGATCTCAAAGAAATATTTGGAGAGGTAATGCCTACCGTTTATGCCCTGATGTTCAAACCCGAACACAATACACGCGACGGGTGGCGAGAGAAAGGAGTTGAAATTATTCCTTATACAAACCATACAGAGTTAATAGGTTTTTTTAAAGAGATGTTAGACCTTACGGAACAGAAGCATCCTATCCCAACTATAACTATTGTCTCGGATAAGTCAGAAATTAACTACGATGCTCTAATAGAAAAGTGGCAGAGAGCACAAAAAGTTGAAGAGATACACCAAATCATTAAGAAACAGATTGACCGTTTGCCTAATGACGAACAAAAGGAAAGTTTTCTAATTGTGTTCCTTAACCTAGCTGGTAAAAGGGGTGAAATCCGCCTTGCGCCGCACTTGATCGAGCTATCCACAGATACGTGTGAAAGAGTCCTTTTGTCTATATTCAGAAATATTGAAGAAGGCGAAAAATGGCAGGTTCTCAGTAGATGGCAAGCTCTACAACCTCATCCTACATACCTCAGCGTTCATAAATGGGTTATGGAGCATTGGCCTGAGTTTGTTCAAGATGGCTCTGAAGCATGCTTCGCGTGGCTCTTGGACAAAAGTTGGGTAGAGCATGGTATAGATCTTTGGGATGCATTCTTGTCTTTGTTAAATCGTATCAACACCAGCAGTAGAAGGCTTGGATTGAAGGATCTTTATAATGTTTGCCAGCACATTGAAGGCGCAAGAGAACGAATAGAAAAGCTCGTTTTTGCTCCAGAGTTTGTCCGCCAGGATGACCCCGAACATAGGTGGTTTAAGAGTTGGGACCAACAAGTCGTAGACCACGTCAAATACGAAAAGTTCAAAACGTTAATCAAAGCTGACACGATACCAGACTATAAAAACCAATTGGCTGAAGCCAGTAAGCTAGGATACACAAGTTACGTAGTTGAGCGCCTTCTTGAGCAATACGTTCACTACACTCATTTAACGCTCCATAGCAGCTCAGATCTTTATCAGCCCAAAAAGGCTCGTGAGATCCTTGAAGCCCTTGCAGATCTTAAGGGGAAAGAAGAACAACTCTCCGTTTTATGGGCAATAAACAGGTGGTCTGAAGAGATGGGTGGGCTTCTATCACTGGGCGAAGATACGAAGCGTCTTAGGGAAGGGCTTTTCATCCCACTTTGGTGGAGGTACTCGAGTGAAACACGAATTGAATACCTCAAGAGCCATAAGCACGAAAGAATGCACGAGGTTCTCTGGGGGACTGGGCAGGAATTTCTACTGGAAGACATGATGGGCCTTACTTATGACATCGACAAGGATTTTAGAGACGCATTCGACGCTTCGCTAAACGAGCACCTTGATCCGAGTGGCTTTTCCAAGTATGAGCCTAGGCCATTTCAAGAGATATGGAGGACCAGGGAAATCAGTTACAGATTTAGTGAGAAGGTTTCACCAGAGCTAATCCGAAGGATTGCGGTGAAACGCGTTGATTGGGACAATTCACAGCCAGGGGTGATTCGTTGGCAAGAGGCACTGGAGCGCGCCGCACAGCTTATGGACAATCGCAACTTGGCTGATTTCGTCTCAAGAGAAGGAGGGAATTATGCCATTGACAACCTTCTCGGTGCATATTTTCCTGCTCAATTCGAGGTCGTGCTCTATCCTCGAATGATTGAGTACGCAGCAGGGAACCTAAACGTAGATAAAGACACTCTTAGCACGGTCGTATTTATTCACGAAACGGTCCACGCTTATTCGCATATCGGCAAAGATCGTGATGGGCGTTCGTGGTCGGATTTTTCACTCCCTATGTCTGACCAGCCTGACTTTCATCCAAGTAGGCCTCATGAGGCTATTGCCCAATATTACACCTACAAACTGCTCGAAAAGCTTGGTAACCAAAAACTGATAGATGCTTTCCTAATTCTTGAACAGCACTCCCTTGATGTTTATCGAGTATGGAGGACAACTGAACACTATTCTTTAGAGGAAATGAGAAACATCTTGGTGCAATATCGAAAAAAAGGAGCAGAATGGCCACCATCATTTCTATGAGGCTATGGCCACATAACAAATTCATGCACCAGACGGGCATTCCGCTGCGCTCCATGCCCGCTGGTGATGAATATCGTTAGGCGCTGTTACGGAGTTATTAGATGGAAATCGAAAAACATCAAACTTGGTCAGCTCTCCGGAATAGGATCGAACAAATTCGAGATACTGGTGATGAGTTTTTATGGCGGGGGCACGGCGATGCATCATGGACACTCGAGTCGACTATTTACAGATTTTTTGAATCACAATGCGTCCCCCAAGCAGATCGGCGACAGCGTGAGAGTCAAGCCGAGAGATTCTTCCAGAAATATCTAGCCACTTCTGACGATTCTAAAGTCAATATTAAAGTTAGGTCTCAGATACTGATGTTGATGCAACATTATGGTTGCCCGACACGCCTCCTGGATTGGAGTAAGTCTCCATATGTCGCCGTGTATTTTGCTATTCAAGAACAGGCCGAAGTGAGCGCCCTCTTTGCTCTAAATTTGACAAAATACCAATCTCTTGTAGCGGAAAGGGTCGTCTTGGATGATTATGACGGTGGAACGCTCTCCATCATACCAGCAAGAGTATTCGGACACCTTGAGAGAGAGGCGATAACATTTCCAATTCCTCTCATTCCGGAACCAATTACGGAACGTGAGTTCGAGCAGCAAACAGCTTTTCTAGTTGATATGCAGTTAGATAAATCCCTTGCAACTTGCTTTATTGGCAATACCAGTGACTATTTGTGGAAACTTGAGTTTGACCGTGCGGTGCATCCGACAATTGCAGGTGATCTTCTGGCAATGAACATTGACGGTCGACATATGTTCCAGGGGCTCTCGGGTGTAGCTTTGCGCGCACGAGAATATCTGTTTGGGGAAAAGGAGTTTGGACACACAACTGGTGATCCAGATTTTGTTCTGTTTTAACAACATCAGCGCCTAACGGACGATTGCATCGGACGGCATATCGCCGTAGCTGAATCGGGGTGTTATGTCGGGAGATTATTATGAATGCAGTTTACAATACTCTAACTCAAGTAAGAGATCTGATAAATAAACCAAGAAAACAAACATCTCTCCTTGCAAATAAAAAACTGTGGAATCAACTTTGTAGTTCATTAGATGTAATCGCTGATACATTAGTGATTTTTAAATTTTACAGAGACAAAGATGTTTCAACTAAAATCGGTGAAAAATACCTACGTATTTATGGTGTGCTACAAGCTATTTTTGTGCAACAAGATGCTCTACGTCATCTTCTTGATTCGTTAAATTTATCTTCAGCTATTCCTCTTGATGATCCAGAGTTGAAAAAAATACGCAATATTCGAAATGAAAGTATCGGACATCCAACAAAGCAAGGGGGAGGAAAATCTTACCATGTTATTCGACAATCAGAAAATATGGATGACCAGTTTCTATTAGCCTCATATTTTTCGGATGGTCGATCAGAATTCAAAGAAATTGATGTTAACAATCTCATAGAAAAACAACTAGAATTTACCAATACTGCCTTAGTAAAAATTAAGGAATTGCTCATACAAGAAAGGGGGGAACATAAAATGCAATACAAAAATGAAAAAATGTCAGATATCATCGGGAAATCATTAAATTACAACTTTGAAAAAATGTGGGAAACTATCCATTCGTTTAGCAAATATTCACTTCCAATTAGAAGGATGCCTCTTGATGAACTAAATGTAAAATTAGAGCAATTCAAACAAGCTCTTGAAAACAGAGGTTTATGGGATGCATATGATTCAATTCGAGATATTTATAAGGAAATACAATACCCTCTTGAAGAACTTGAAAAATATTTTCTAGAACAACTCACTGATACAAGAGAAAACCATGAAAGAAGTCGTATTTATTTAGAAAACATACAAAACAAAGTAAATTATCTTAAAAAATTAGCAAGTGAAATTGATGAAGAATATGAAGAGACATAACGCTCCGCAAACCGGCTGACAATGGAGCGAAGCGGAATTGCCAGTCCGAGTTGATGCGGTTGTTATACCCGTTTCTTGTGCTATTATTTTTTATGTTTCTTGATTGTGTCCTCAATTTCCTGAATATCTTGTTTGTCCGCCAGATCTGCTTCATAGGCCTTCCTGCGGGCGTCAAATTCGGCATAGATCTCCCTGGCTTTTTGTTCCATTTCCGCTTTGGAAATCAGTCCTTTACCGGTAAGCACCTTTTTATCGTTTAATTCCAAAATGCGATCCACGTTTTCTTTCCAAAATGACATGGGAATATCCAGGCGTTCTTTGGCGCGTAACTCAGCTGTTTCCAGAAAGATAACCACCAGGCGGTTCAAGGTGTCTATCTCATCTGCACTGAGATAATTCTTGGCGATAAAAATATCCTGTTTGCGAACAATAGAGCCCTTCCACGAAGTAAGCGCCATGTTTTCCTTTGACGCGTCAGCCCGTGATACGATGATTTCGGAGGCTGTTTGGCTGGTGACGGCATAGAGCAGTTTGTTCTGGGCTTCGGCAAAAAACATCTGCGTGGCTTTGTCTGTCGGGTCATAATCGGTGCTGAGGGCAAAAAGGTCCCGGAGCTTCTGGTAAAAGCGTTTCTCGGAGGCCCGAATATCCCGGATACGTTCCAGCAGTTCATCAAAGTAGTCGGGGCGACCGTCGGGATTCTTAAGACGCTCATCATCCATGACAAAGCCCTTGACCATGTATTCCTTGAGGTTGCGGTTGGCCCAGATCCGAAACTGGGTTCCCCGCTTGCTCCGCACCCGGAAGCCGATGGCCAGAACCATGTCCAGGGCGTAAAAGGTGACCTTGTATTGCTTGCCGTCGGCGGCAGTTGTTAAGTAATCCTTAACAACTGAATTTTGATCTAATTCCCCTTCTTTCAGTATGTTAGAGATGTGCATGCTGATATTCGGCACCGAGGTGTCAAAAAGTTCGGCGATCTGATTCTGGTTCATCCAGACCATGCCGTCTCTGGCGTATAAGGAAACGGAGGCTTTGCCGTCAACGGTGTTGTAGATGATGATATTTTTTTTATCGCCGCTCACTTTGTTTCCCCTTCCACAATCTTGATCTCTTCCTCGGTGAGGCCGTAAAGTTCATAGACCATTTGGTCGATTTGTCTTTCGTATTCCCTGACCTGCGCCTGTTTGGCGGGGTTTTGCAAGTAGTCTTCGGCTTTGGTGATGGCGAGGATTTTGTCAACAAGGACAACAAATGGTTGCTGTTGAGTTATCGAAATCTTTTTTATTGGTATCAACGAAAGCGGCCTGTTGAAATACTCCCTTGCTTTCCCTTTTGGCTTACCAATGAAACCATAAAACCAGTTCATCAGTTTTGAATTGAGAATTCCTAACAAATATTTGATGTTTGCCCTTTCTCCTTCCTTCACTACTATGGCGTAGCTTCCACCACCATCATTAAAAGCTTGCCTATTATCATAGGCAAATTTATTGCTTTCGGCCCTATATGGAACTACAAGTTTCTCTTTTGCGTCAAATATGCGTTTTTCTCTTGGTCTTTCAAGTCTGTACCAGGGATAAATACCTTTTGAAACTTCATTTCTTTCAGATAATTGATTTTTGTATTTTAGCAAATATTTATAAACAGTAGGATAGTCTTCAATCTTGACATTATCATCAATATAAATTAGGTATTTAGCACTATCAATTAAAGCATAACGCTTGATATCTTTGCTATTTATGCTTGTTCTCAGCAGTTCTTTTTCAAATCCGCATTTTTCTGCGAATGATTTATCAACCGTAAAAATAACTCTGTTGCCTGATGTTGCTCCCTTTTTAATTGTTGAAACATTCCCAAGATTAATAGCATTTTTCTTAATTTTATTAATAATCTTGGCATTTGATTTACCAGCTATAATCCAATCATAGTTTAAATCGGTTCGTTTGAGAGAAAATGACTGGAGTTGTGCCTCAATATTGCTCGAAGTTATTCTTTCTTCAAAGGCCGGCTCGAAAAAGATGACTTCACTTGACTTTGCCTCTTTATGTGAAAAAGATATGCAAGTATGAATACTGACCCCATCAAAGACCAGATGATCTTTGAAGTTGATAATTTTAGAAACGTGGTTTTTTAAATAGTTGCGTAATTTCTTGGCATAATCATTTCCAAGATAGTAATTAGAGGTAATTAAAGAACAACAACCGTTCTTTCTCAAAAATTTAATTCCCAAATAAATGAAGTAGTAAACAATATCGTTATAACCGGTGTGAATGATCCTGTAGTGCTCTGCCAGATAACTATATAAATCTTTGCTTATAGTGCTGATGTTAAAGTACGGCGGATTGGCAATCACTACATCAAACCCGTTCTTTTCATGAAACACCTCTGAAAAATAGACCTCAAAATCAAACTCTGTGTGCCCTTTGGTAATCTGACTGATCAGGCCATCAATCTGCTTTTTGTATTCCTGCTTTTTGGAGGGGTTGGTCTCCTTGAAAAACAACGGCTTCAGTTTTTCTAGTTCATCAAAAAGCTGATTGTTAAAAAGGTCTTTTTCTACGCCCAGCAGGGAATTGCCGCAGATGATTTTATAATCCAAATTCGGCAAGGGCTTGATGTTTTTGATATCCTCTTCATCCACCACCAGGGAAAGCCAGAGCCGCAGCTTGGCGATCTCCACCGCGCCGGGGTCAATGTCCACGCCATAGAGGGAATGCTCTATGCAGCGGCGTTTGAATTCGTAATCGTTTCGCTTTTTACCTGCCTGAGCCGTTTCCGGCACGGCAGACCGGTCATTTAAAAACACGGACAACACATTTCTGGCGCGCACGATTTCATTCATCATGCCCACTGGAAAGGCCCCGGAGCCCGCCGCCGGGTCGCAGACGGTGATGTCTTCCAGCCAGCTATCGATTGATTCGGCATTTTCCCGGATACTGTCGGACAGCAGGGCGGTATATTCCGTGGACTTTTGAATGCCGTTTCTGATCTTTTCCTGTTTGATGAGCGCAGTGGCTTCATGCTCGGTGATCAGTTCCCCGACTTCAATCAGGTCTTCGATGTCCTGCTTTTTAATGGCATCTGAAAGCCCGGTTTCGTCGGCCTGCGTATACAGGTAGTTGATCAAGCTCTGCTTGCACATGTAATGCACGATTTCCCGCGGAGTGTAATACACGCCGAATTTTTTATTGAACTTGTTCTCCTCACCCTTGTTGCCGCTCTTCAACACCTTAGTGAATTCAGCAAAATTGTCCGGTCTGATGGCGTTGAATTTCTCATAGGTTTTGCCCAGCAGTTCCGGGTCGATGGCCACTTCCTTTTCCAGGGGTTCGTCTTCGCGCACGGTAAAGTTATAGCGGTCAAACACATCCAGAATTCCGTCGCCACTATCGCCTTCTCTGGTTTGGCAGGAATTGGAAAAAAGCTCATTGGGCAGATTGATATCGGTGCGCACCCAGTTATAATTTTCTATGGGGTCAAACAGTCCGCCGTTTAAGAAAGGAATTTTACAGTTGAAGCGGCTGTAATAGTGATCATCATGGGTACGGTCGAAACGCAGGGCTTCATAGAAAAGCGATTCCAGGATGTCGTTGAAGAAATTGTTATAGTCACTGTGTTTTTTGTCGAAGAGCGAGCGCAAAAAGTGTTTTGATCCGGTTCCCCAGTCGTCATCGCGCCCCACACCGAACCAGCCCTTTTTCTGCAGGAAATAGAGGAACACGATCTGCCCCAGCAGTTTTTTGGCGAAATTAACCGTGTCCACGCCATTGGCTTCAAAATCGGCTTTGACTTTCGAATCATTTCTAACAACCGTGTCCAATGCTTCCTTGGTGCGTAGAAAAAGGTCTCGGTATTTGAGAAAAAATTCTTTGGTGACGGTCTCGATGTCAAAGGCGTTTTCCAGTTCCGCAAGGGTGGGGGCCTGTTCATCATTGGCCAGGACGTTCACCAGTCGGCTCTGGGCGGTATGGCTTTTTTCATTGGCACCCACCAGAAACGACCAGCGCCGGGCAGGGGTAAATTCTTCCTTGACCTTCATTCTACCAGTGTTGGTCTTTTCAAATTTGTAATCCATTTTGACCAAGGAAAACCGCCAGTCCGCCTGATCCGGCGACACATAAGCAACAAGCGCCGCGTCCTTCATCACGCCGCCGCGGCTGCCGTTTAAGTACCAAGCAATAAAATTACGCTGCATGGTGCGAGCACGTTCCAGGGAGGTCTCTTTTTGCAGGGTGATGACAAGAATATCCAGGCTGTTTTCACCATCGCTGAACTTACCGATACGCTCCAAGGTTTTGATGTACTGCTTGTAGGCGTCCGGGATGTAGTTGCCCTTGTATATAAATGAACCTTCATCAATACGATTCAGGAGGTTTTTGATAAAACTGGTGAAGCGGTCTTTGTCAAAGGGATTTTCAAAGGTGTCTTTGATGATGTTCTGTGCTTGCTGTTTATCCATATTTATTCACCTGACAGATACAAGGAGAGTATGACTTCACGATTGCCGAACACGGCCGGGTTTTGTTCCGCGTAATGGCTCTGCAGCAGCCGCTCAGGAATATGTGTCTGCAAAACCGCCAGCACCTTGAAGGGATTAACGAGTTCCTCATCAAGATCGCGCAGTGCTTTTAAGGTGTTTTTGGCGGTCTGTTTGGGCAAGCCCCCCTCTTCAAGCTGGATCGATACTTTTTTCAGGTAGAGTTCCTGGTCTTCTGTGAATTTCTGGGTATTTTTAAACGTTGCTTTTAAAATCCGCAGGATGCTGGCGGCGCTGTCCCGACCTTTTCTCATTTGAGGTTCCGCCATTTCCTCAGTGGTGGCAATGATAAAGGCTTCCTTGTTTTTATCCAGCAGGTCATACATATGCGCGGGCAGCTTTTTCTTTTTTTCATCCGGATCGCTCTCAAGCAAGCCGGCGGCGGCCATGAAGTCCAGTTCGACGGCTGCGTTTTCAGCGTGCGCCATAAAGAATTTTTGCAGCTTTCCCCGCCGGAAGTATGTAATAAGCGTATCCGAGCTATCTTTGTTCTTTTTGGCGGTTCGGGCTTTTTTAGGAAGACGCTTGATTTTCTCAAAGAGATTCGGCTCGTTTTCCCTTATCTCCCGTATAGCGTGCAGGTATTTCAATTCGCTTTCCTCTGTTTCATCATCCCCTTCCACCGTTTTCCTTGAAGTCAGGCGATCGAAAAGCTCATGAGAGCCAATGGGTTCACCTTCGGTTAAAAGTTCCGCATCCCCGCCAAGCAGAATCAGAAAAGCATTGATTTTGCCTTCCGCAGCTTCCTTAAGCTTGATCTGGTCATTGGATTGTACGGTAGGAAAAAAATTAAAGGTATAGATGGCGTCAAAGGGCGTATCCACCCGGTTAATACGGCCCACTCTCTGCATCATGCGGGTCGGATTCCAGGGGATGTCATAATTGATCACCACATTAGCACGGTGCAAGTTGACACCTTCAGAGAGCACTTCTGTGGAAATCAGGATGCGATGATCGTCTTTTTTACGGCGCGCCCGGGCGTCAAAGTTTTCAATGACTTTATCACGAACTGATTCGCCGGAATCGCCAGTAAACAAAAGTACCTTGCCGGGATATTGCTGGTCCGTATTTTTGTACAGGTAATTGGCGGTTTCTTTTGATTCGGTAAAGATAATGAGGTGGCTGTTTTTTAAAACGCGGTTTTTTGACAGCTCGTCTTTTAATCTTAAAAGTTTTGGATCCCGATGCACCTGCTGCCATAGGCGTCTAATCTCTTTTAAAATTTCAAGGTCATGCTCAAGGTCCTTTTTCAGGTCATCCCTGAAATCGCTACTTTCATATTTTTCTGCCTTGCCTTCATCGATCAGCCTTTGAATCGCCTCGTCATCGTCGTTTTCCAGCAGTTCAAATATTTTGTTGGTATGCTTTGCACTGACGTATACAGAACCATTATTTAATTCCCTGAGGAACATTTCATAGGAATATAAGAACCTGTCCACCGAATTCCGGAACGCGAAAAAACTGCTTTCCAACCGTTTGACCAGCAGAATTTTCATAAATCGCCCCATATTCCGCTGAGACTGCGCTTCAAGCTGATCAATCTTGCCTTCATAATACAGCATGGGCATGTAGCGAGCGTATCTGAACTTGTTGGCGATCAGATCAATGGTTTTATTGAATATGTCGTCTTCCTTGTCGTTCAGCTCATAAAAAAGCGGGACGGGTTTTTCGACCAGGGGGAATTTCAGCCCCTGCTCCACGATATCCTTCTTAAAGTATTTTTCGATTTCGGTTCGGGTGCGGCGCACCATCAGGTGTTTCAAAACCTTGTCGCGAATTTCCCTGGCGTTTTCTTTGACCGTTTTGATGTATTCGGCGTAGTCTTTCTTCCGATCAAGTTTCTTGAGTTTCTTTTCGAATTTGCCGAAGAACGATTCCAGGTTGGGGAGATTCGGTATGGTGCTTTTTTTGGTTTTCTGAAACAATTTCAAAAGGCTTAGAATATCCTGCTGCGTGTTATTGTAGGAAGTTGCCGTTACCAGGATAACCCGTTTGCCCCGGCATATTTCCGCCAGTTTTTCATAAGTGATGGTCGTTTCTGTGCGAAAACGATGCGCTTCATCGATAATAATATTGGTATACTTTTCCGTTCCTCTGTTTAAAAGATCGTCCAGTTTACCGAGTGATTCAAACTCCGCCGGAACTCTAAAATCTGAAAACACATTGGGCCAGGACCCCGGATTGGATTTTTCCAGAAGAACGGGCGGTGCGATGACAAGGGTTCTGCCGTCCAGTTGCCCGGCAAGCATGGCTGAGATGTAGGTCTTTCCCAGGCCTACAACATCAGAAATAAAAACTCCGCCGTATTCCAAAAGTCTCTTTTTGGCGTCTAAAACAGCCTGCTTCTGGTATTCAAGTTTTTTAAACTCCTGCGGCAAATATTTTACGAATACCTCGTCCGTCTGGCTGAGTTCATCCTTGAAGTATTCGTAAAGAAATTTCAGATAGAGCTGATAGGGGGATATGTTTTGGGTCAACCAGGTCTTGTCCTGAATCGTCTGCACATATTTTTCACTGACATCAACCGCGCTTTCCCACAATTCGTTGAATTTTTTTAAGGCAAAGTTGTAATCTTCGGGTCGCTGCAACTCTACATTGAATTCCAGGTTATCAACCAGACCGGACTGCGTGAAATTGCTTGAACCGGTGATGACACGGCCGGTATCGCGGTCGCCTTCTCGAAAAGTCATGATATACAGTTTGGCGTGGATCTTCTGAGAAGGGTAAGCCCTGATTTCCAGTTTCTCTTTTTTTATCCAATCAATAAAGGTATGAACGCCTTCTTCAACGTTTCTGTTGTCTTCAGAGTCGGCCATCTCGTTTTCAACAAGATCTTCGATTTCCTGTTTGGTTTCGGCATGGGAAAAATCAAACACTGATTGTGGTTGCCTGTTTGCCTGCTCCAGCATGTCGAATGTTTGCCGGTTTGTGCCGATGCCGATCAGGATTCGTATTTTGTCGGTGTTCTCAAGAGCCGGATAGACAGCATGAAAACCGCTGGAATAAAAGTATCCAACGAGACAATCAAAAAAAGACGTATCCTTGATTAACGCTCTGAATCTCTCTTTGAGTCTTTGATTCTCTTCGTTTGTGATAAATGACAGATTTGTGTTCATATTTTTTGTGTGTCTTCAATTACAGGTATAACATATATTATACAGCCGTTTTACTTGCACAAATACGGCATTTATAGCTTCATATTGTGTTATCCTGACAAAGCATGACAGGCATTAATATCATTAGTTTCAAGCTCTTCATCATCTTTTACCTGTTTGTTTTATGCTGGGAATCAAGCTGTCAAGCTGTCTAAATAGATAATATCAGAACCTATTTTATTTTACAAGAGACACTTGAGATGAAATAAAAAACATTACGTCTTTTTTACTGAGAGACTTGATTGAATGAATAGGAAGTGAAATGCATCATTATTCTCAATCAAAAAGCCGAAAGCCCAAACTTTTTGATCAAGTGAGACATAAAATTCAGGCTCTCCATTACAGCCCACGAACTGGAAAAACTTATATAGGATGGATTAAGCGTTTTATCTTTTTTCAAGGAAAGCGTCACCCTATAGAAATGGGAGAAAAAGAAATAAATGAGTTTTTATCCTTTTTGGCAATCAAGAAGAAGGTAACGGCTTCAACCCAAAATCAAGCTTTGTGTGCCATCGTTTTCTTGTACAGGCATGTGCTTAATAGGGATATTGGTCTGTGAAACGGATTGATTCGCGCAAAGCGGCCCGGAAGACTACCTGTTGTCCTTACAAAGGCTGAAGTAAGAAAGATTATAAATCATCTTTCCGGAGTTAAAAAGATGATTGTCATTATCATGTATGGTGCGGGATTATGCCTGATGGAATGCCTTCGGCTCAGAATTAAGGACATTGATTTTTTTTCTAATCAAATCATTGTTCGTGATGGCAAAGGCAATAAGGATCGAATCACTATGCTCCCCGGAGTTATAAATGGTTCGCTTAAGGAGCATCTTAAACGCGTTTGGAAAATTCCTCTTAATATTTCTTTAATTCTTGTTATGAGTTCTGATATTATCTGTTTAGACAGTCAGATTTGCTGCAGAAAACAAACAGGTAATAGATGATGAAGAGGCTGAAATTATTGATATTCCATGCGTTAATCTCTGTTATGCTCTACCAGGATAACACAATATGAAGCCATAAATGCCGTATTTACATAGGCAAAACGGCTGTATAATATATGTTATGCCCATACGAGAAAGGAGATTGAAATGGAACAAGTCCTTAAAAGTCTTACATTAGATTATTTTGGAAATGGAAAACATAAAATATCACCGGAGAAGTTCTTCGATATGGAGAAAAGTCTTCTATTGGATATTCGATCAAAAGAAGAATCAGATTCCATCTCTATAAAATTGGAGCATCATTCTAATGTGGAATCTTTAAACATACCGATTAACGAAATTCCTGACAGAATTGGTGAAATTCCAAAAACAAAATTCATAGGTGTGTTTTGTCCTGCAAATGTCAGATCGTCTATTGTCTATGCCTATTTACTGTCAAAAGGATTCCTGGAGGTACGCATTGTTGAAGGCGGATATTCTGCTCTGACAGAAGCTCTGAAGCCGGGACAGGTTCTTAAGGTCATTAAAAGCAAAAAATGAAAAGGGATTAGTAGATGACAAATCTTATTGTAGTAAGCTCTCTTATTTTTATCGTTGCTGTTGCCATGACAATGGTCGGTAAAGGCGGAGGGAATTTCTATGTTGTAATTCTGGCAATTGCCAATATTCCAATGCACGAGGCAGCGACAACCGGTCAGTTTATTCTTTTTTCAGCTTCTGTTGCGGCAATGATTATTTTTCAGAAAAACAAGTCCGTATCATGGGTATTGGCTGTTCTGATCGGAACATTTACATCCTTGTCAGCACTCGGAGGAGGATATTTTTCTCATTTGTTCAGCGGTTTCTCGTTAAAGCTGATATTTGCTGGAATGTTGCTGATTGCCGGAATAGTGATGCTGATTCCTGTTTCAGAGAAACAAACCATCTCAAAAAATAAACATTTGGGAATTATTAGCATTAAATCCGGCAATGAAATTTATAATGTAAATTTATGGATTGCCATACCGATCACTGTTTTAACAGGTTTTGGTTCCGGGATGGTCGGAGTTTCAGGCGGATCTTTTCTGGTTCCGTTAATGGTTCTGGCTTGTGGAGTATCAATGCATACAGCGGTCGGAACAGCTTCCACATTAATAGCGGCAACTGCATTTATGGGTTTTGCAGGGCATGCAGTTCAGGGAGATTTTAATCCTTCATGGGCTATTCCGTTAGCCTTTATTACAATTATAGGAGGAATACTGGGTGGAAAGTTTGCATTAAAATCCAAGCCTAAACATCTTAAGCAGCTATTTGCTTATACCAATTGGCTTGCAGCTTTGTTTATGGTGATTAATGCACTTCATACAAAGGGAATCATATAGCTATTGAGGGCATAACAAGGCGCTGCACTGGATTTTTACTCCGCTGCGCTACGTAAAGACCAGTGATCTTTGCGTTGCAGCCGACGTTGCTCCGCTACGCTCCGCAACGCCGCCCAACCCAGCCGTCAACAAGATAATATGAAAATCAAGTTTGAAGATATTCAGGTGTCAATAGGCGTTTAAATTTTCGCACTTGATAAAAAAAATATATCCTAAGACAAATATTTTCAGTTAGCAGCTTTATGGGTATTTTTCATCTCCTGAGTAAAGTTAGGGAATTATCGGCTTATCCTTTTGAGACTTGCATATAGGAGAATTAATAAATATAATAGAACTAACAAAGAATAATAGGGAAGCATCCTTGAAAAATCTTAATTCGCAGCCCCAAATAATCGATTCTACTTTGAAGATGTTCCTATCTGAGGTAAAAAAATTCGAGAAGAAAATATCTGCCATATATCTTTTTGGTTCTAGAGCAAGGCAGACCGCAAGACCGAATTCGGATTATGACCTGCTTATTGTGACGGGGGATAAAAACATTAAAGATTCCCTTTATTATATTGCGGTGGATGTTTTTTGTAAAACTGGAGCTGATATTTCCATGAAAATATTAACAGAGGATAATTTTATAAGGCTAAAAAAACTATCTGCTCCATTTATTACTAATGTATTGAAAGAAGGGAAGAAAATTGCATAATACGAATAAAGAAATAATAAAGGGGTATATAGAAGCTGCAAAAGTCAAGCTTGACTCTGCTGAAATTTTACTCAAACACTCAAAATATGATGATACTGTTTCCAGAGCTTATTATGCGGTTTTCCATTGCGCACAGGCATTACTGTTAAGCATTGGAGTTAAGGCTGAAAGTCATTCTGGAGTAAGACAGCTTTTTGGGCTTCATTTTATAAAGAATGAGGAATTTAGCAAAAAATACGGGAAATATTTGAAAAAGCTTAAAGATGATCGTGAAAATGGAGACTATGGAATATTTTCTATTCTTGAAAAGGATGATGCCCAAAAAGCGATCAAAGAAGCAGAAGAATTTATTGCAGAAACAGTTAGATATTTAAAAGAAAAAGGGATTTAAACAATGCGCCTCCAAAATTTCTAAAGGCATTATAAATAGATATAAAAATATTTTTCTGTTTGTTCTTATTTGTGTTTCTTTTTTTATTCATTTTATTCAATCCCATTCTCAATATTGATCGAGTTTTCTTTCTTTCGTCTCCAGCTAAAAAGATCAAATCATCAACAGACTCAACGCCATGATTAACATCCCCAGGACTATTCCCAATATCACAGTATGCCCATGACCAGAACGGTAAGCTGTCGGAATGATTTCATCCACAGATATATAGACCATGATACCTGCTACGAATGCCAAAAGGGACGCAATTAAAACTTCAGATAAAAAGGGCATCAATATCAAGAATCCAAAAAGAGCCCCCACCGGTTCTGAAACACCGGATAAAAAAGAGTAAACAAATGCTTTGTTTCTATTTCCTGTGGCATAAAATAAAGGGATCGATACAGCAATCCCTTCAGGTATATTATGGATAGCTATAGCCATGGCAATAATCACCCCCAGCTCGACATCATTTAAGGCTGTCGCAAAGATCCCCAGTCCTTCTGGAAAATTATGAATTCCAATAGCCAAGGCAGTGAAAAAACCTGTTCTCATAAGGCTTTTATCTCCTTTAGTTTCCTTAATATCTTGTTCACCTCTGTAGTGATGAGGATTTTTCTCTTCAGGAATTATTATATCAATTAAACCGATAAAACTAATTCCAATGAAAAACGCCACGATACTCCAGACTTTTCCAACATTTTCAATCGATTGAGGCAAAAGTTCCATGAACGATATGTAAATCATCACCCCGGCTGAAAATCCTAGAGAAAAGGAAAGATACCTTATCTTCGGTTTTCTAATAAAATAGGCAATAGCACTCCCTATCCCCGTCGAAAGCCCGGCAAGAACAGTGAGTAATAGAGGTAAACCGATATCCCAATGCATTAATATAATTCCTTATCCAATCTAGAACAATAGGACGATCCTTTCTTTCTTGTATGGAATGGGATATATTTGTAAATATTATGAACAAGAAATAGCTGGAGAAAGAGTGATTTTATCTCTTTTTCTTTTTTCTGTACGCCCATTAAACAATAAGCATACAGATTTGAACAAAAAATACAATGAAAAGGAGGATAAATCTCTGTTCTAATGGATTCACTCATCCTCTCAAATTCATTTCATTCCCCTTAAGCTGAAATAATCTGTATCCAAGCTCTTTTCTCTGAATGCTCTCCTTACGGGAAGATTCCTCTTTCTTTATAGACCGTTTCAATGCGTGATATAGCTACCATCTGAGCCGCTGTTCGCATATCCACTTTTTTCTCTTTCGCCTTTTCACACACACGTTCATAGGCATTGACAATGATCTTATGCAGTTTGTGATCCACTTCCTCAATATCCCAGAATTCACTGCGTTTATTCTGAAGCCACTCAAAGTAGCTAACAATCACTCCTCCGGCATTGCAGAGAATATCCGGAATAACATCTATTCCTCTGCTAACCAAAACTTTATCTCCATCCGGAGTGGTCGGGCCGTTGGCCCCTTCAGCAACGAGTTTAACCTTTAACAGTTTTGCAGTCTCTGATGTGATCTGATCTTCCAGAGCAGCCGGGATGAATATGTCCGCATCGGTGGTTAAGAAGGCCTCATGATCTATAGGACGTGCCTTAGGATAACCTTTTATAAGATTGTTGTTATTTTCCATATAATGAATCAAATCATCAGGATCAATGCCTTCCTTATTATAAATCGCTCCGGACACATCTTCGACTGCCAAGAGATTTGATCCGTTTCTTTTCATCAATCGTGCTGACCAGGATCCAACATTCCCAAATCCTTGGATCATATAGGTCAATCCTTTCATGTTGAATCCGCGATCCTTAACCCACTTCTCAATAAGAAAAACCAAACCTTGCCCTGTGGCTTTGTTGCGGCCTTGGGATCCACCCGCTTCGATGGGTTTCCCCGTGACCACGTGAATAGACCGATTACGTTCATTGGGAGCCACAGTTGACATATATGTGTCCATTATCCACGCCATGATCTGGGGGTTCGTATTCACATCTGGAGCGGGAATATCATAGTCCGGACCGATATTATTTCCTAAAGAAAATGTGAACCGCCGGGTTATATTTTCTAATTCTCCATTACTGAAATCACTTGGATCAATTTGGATCCCTCCTTTGGCTCCTCCAAAAGGGATATTGGCAATGGCTGTCTTCCAAGTCATCAGAGTAGCCAGGGCTTTTATTTCGTCAACGTCAACAAGGGGATGAAATCGCAATCCGCCTTTGAATGGTCCCAGGATATTGTTATGCTGAACCCGATAGCCGGTTAACATTTTAACTGTCCCGTCATCCATTTTAACCGGAAAATGAACCACAAGTTCATTCATCGTTTCTGCCAAGATCCCACAAATATCTCTGTCAAAATGATTGTATTCCTTGATTTGTTCCAGTCGCTCGACAATATCTTTATACAAGTTTGATTTTTTTCTTTGTTTGGCTCTGTAATAGGGACATCGCCAAACGCCAGTTTCAGGTCTTGGTATATTACAAATCTCTTCTAGTTCACAAGAATTGCACAATCCTTTGAATTTTTTCCCTTCTTCAAAGCCTGGTCTCCCGTGTTGATAATACAACAGTTTCCATTCTTTGGTTGTTGACAAAGGCCTCAAACCATTGTTGTATTTACTCTCTCTTGTGTTATCTTTCATTTTTTTCTCCTTTCTCACATCTCCTTTATTGCAATTTCAGTGCCAAATATAATATTTCATCCTTTTACTCCAATACCACTGGCGATATTATTTTTTGATTTCTTTAACTTGTTGAAAAAAAAAGAGTTATTTAACGCCCACAATGGATAGAGCTGGGAATCCATTCACTCAGGTTTTTTTTGAATAATGAGAAAAGCGGGGAGATTTGTACCAGCGGGGAAAATTTCTCCGCTATGTGTGTTTCTTATTCGAGTCTGGTATTTTTATTTTTTTTAACTTTTCACGAAGCGTTTTCCTGTCAACTCCTAGGATTTCAGCTGCTTTAGTCTTATTGTTATCCACGCTGGTTAAAACACTAAGAATATATTCAGCCTCCACTTCAGCCAAGCTTCTATGTCTTTTAATCCCACTGAGGGCCGAAAAACGCATAAGCGATGGAAGGTCAGGAACATCAATAATATTCCCTTCAGACATGACCACAAATCTTTGTACAATATTCTCCAACTCTCTAACATTTCCCGGCCAATAATAACTTTTCAAAACCTGCAAAGCACTTTCAGAAAACCGGGGGATTGACTTTCCAAACTCTTTGGCATACTTATCAGCAAAATGTTTGATCAACAACAAAATGTCTTCCTCTCTTTCTCTCAAAGGAGGAACCTCAATAGTGATCACATTCAGCCGGTAATAAAGATCCTCACGAAATGCTCCTTTATTCACATACCCCTGCAGGTCTTTGTTTGTTGCTGCAATGATCCTCACATCCACTTTCTGAGGGTACCTTTCTCCAACCATAATGACTTCCTTATCCTGGAGCACACGAAGGAGCTTGACTTGCATGGATAAACTTGTCTCGCTTATTTCATCTAGAAAAATAGTCCCTCCATCTGCTGTCTGAAAAAACCCAGCCCTGGTTTCTGTAGCCCCTGTAAAAGCTCCTTTCACATACCCAAAAAGCTCACTTTCGAGTAAAGCCTCAGGGATCCCTCCGCAATTTATAGGGACAAAAGGAGACGAAGCGCGGGTGCTTTTGTAATGAATGGCTCTTGCCACCAGTTCTTTCCCAGTTCCACTCTCTCCAGTAATAAGAATCGTCGCTGAGCTTGAGCATGCTTTCTCGATAGCATTAAAAACCCTATGCATCGTTTTTGATTCTCCGATGAGCCCATAACGAGCGATAGGGACTTTATCGGTTTGCTTCTGAGTTGTTCTTCGCTCCTTGAGCTTACTGAGAACACGCTTCACAGAAGCAAAAAGTTCCTCATCAGTGAAGGGTTTCGCAAGATATTCTTCAGCTCCGGTTTTAACGGCTTCGACAGCTCCCTCAATGGAAGGATATCCTGTGATCATGATAACTTCCGTATCTTTATAGTTTTCCTGAATATGCCGGACTAGGCTCAAACCATCTACCTTTGGCATTTTGAGATCCGTTATGACCAAATCCATTGGGGTGGATTCGAGAATCTTTATAGCCTCCACTGATCCCGGTGCAGTAAAGACATTATATCCTTTGGGCTCTAGATTTCTCCGCATCACCTCTAATATATCCAGAGAATCATCCACAATAAGAATGCTTTCTTTTTTTGAAGGTTTTTTCATCTTTACTTCTCGCTTTTTTCATTCGATTCAGGGATTGGAAGCCTTATCTCGAACCTTGTCCCCTGTCCCACCTTGCTTTTCACATCTATGGATCCTCCGTGGGAAGTAACAATTCCATGAACCACAGGCAACCCCAGCCCTGTTCCTTTTCCAATCTCCTTGGTTGTAAAAAAGGGAATAAATATCTTTTTGACAATGCCTTCCTCCATACCAACACCTGTGTCCTCCACTATAAATGAAATGGTTTTCCCTGATGATTCTGTTTTTATGGTTAATTCTCCACCATTGGGCATAGCCTGTATGGCATTGACAGCGATGTTGACAAAAACCTGTGTCATTTGAGCTGGGTCGGCAGTGATGTCTGGTATATTTTGAGAAAAGTTGCGAATAATCTTTATTCCTTCTTTGGCACATCGCGATTCAAGAAAATAAAGGCTCTCTTCAACAATTTGACTTAAACTCACTTGAGCTTTTTGAGGAGGCATCTGACGTGCAAACAGCATCAATTTCTTAACCACTTCTCGTGCATGCAGAGAGGCTTTCATAATTTTTTCAGTATCTTTTTTCACTTGATCGGATAAATCAGGATATTTCTGAACAAGCTGGGCAAATCCAAGAATGCTCCCTATAGGCTCATTCAATTCATGGGCTACTCCTGCAGATAATTGACCGATCGTAGCTAACCGGTCTGCATGCCTCAGCTGCTCTTGAAGTTTTTCTTTATCATGTTCTGTTTGCTTCCGTTCAATAATCAAAGCCACCTCTTTAGCAACTGTATCAATTAAATTGCGCTCTTCTTTGAGAAAAGGGCCTTCGTCAAGCTCCGGTTTTTTTTCTGAATAAATCACTTCAACGGTACCCCGCTCGCAATCACTAACAATAATACTCACCCTCTGTCTATGAACCCCATTTTGAAAATCATCAGTTAAGTAAGACTTTTGATCCACAGTAATTCTAGCTGAAGTGATCTCAGGATACAGCCAGGCTGGAGGAAGAAGCTGTGCAATTCCTTGAAGAATTTCTTCCAAGGAAAGGTCAGTCCGTTCCGCGAGCTTTGCAATACCATATAGACAGGTGAGTTCTTTAACCCTTTCGTTAAGCTCTACTTGAGCCCGCCGGTGAGCGGCAGCAATCCCTAAGGTCTGGACAACATCCTCACAAAATAACACATCTTTTTTTTGGAAAGAATCAGGGGGCTTATTTTTTAATTGGAGCAATCCAATGTTTTCATTCTCCACGACAATCGGGACCACAACTAAAGACCTGTAATTTTCAAACTTCATGGATTGGATCGAAGATACTCCCGAAATTTGTTTGGACAGAAAAGCAAGTGTTTTTTCAGTATGGTTTGTCCAAAAACTTCCATTGTCTGTTATAAAAGGCAAAGAAGAATCATATTGCTTAAGAAGAATATTCAAGCATAACTGATCCAGAGAAGAGTCTTTTTTCAATCCAGGTATATAGTGACCATTTCTATCTTTCACAACAGGAACAATTTCAAAGCGGAAAGACTGTTTTTTAGAACGCCTCATTTCACTTCGGTAATACTTCCCCCGCTCCTTCAGCCACATCTCTACGGAATCACACCCACAAAATTCCAAGATAATTCTGGAAGTTTCTTTTAAAAAATCGATCCTCAGAAAGCCATGAAAGGCAAGATGCATGATTTGATCTGAAACATTTCGGAAATCTTTAAGCTCATGGGGCGGGGCAAATTCTCTATTGGATTTCTTTGATGTCTTCGTCATATAATATTTTTATATTTTGTTTCCCTCAAATTAGCTTTTTTTCTCATTCATAACCCTCTCAACATTTCTATCTGTGATGCTATAAGAAAGCAGCTCTTCCGTCAAGACAAAATACAAAAGACAAAGAACGCAAAAAAGAACGTCAGGGAAACCGTCTTCTTGGTGTATTTGATGACAGGATCTTTTTCATTGTTGTTCGATTTAACCATAATAACAGACCTTCAAAACAATTCTCATGGTTTTTTCTTGTCTTTTTAGTTTTTCCTGTTAAAATATTTGTGCATTTGCACGCTATTGAAGAAATTTAAGGAGTAAAAAAATGGGTGATTTTTTTAAAAAAATTCTTTGGGCAACAGATTTTTCAGATGAGGCTCAAGATTCCCTTTATTATGCGGATATTTTTGCAAAAACTTTTAAAGCCAAACTCTTTGCCCTTCATGTTGTGCCGGATTTTTCACCTGCTTTATACACAGCTCCCTCAATGAAAGAACAAATTGAAAAAAGAGTCAATTCTGTTAAAAAAGAAGCGACAAAAAAACTTGAAACATTGAAGAAGTCCAAAGGGATATCTTTTGATATTTTAACCAAAAAAGGAAATGCATCAAAAAAAATAATAGAAGCAATCGAAGAAAATGACATAGATCTGGTGGTCATGGGAAAAAAAGGTATGTCTGCATTGGAAAAAATATTCATTGGAAGTGTGGCAAATCATGTTTTAAGGGCTGTCCCCTGTCCGATATTACTCACAAAAAAGAAAACCGGAAAACCAAAATTTAAGAAATTTCTTGTTCCTACCGATTTTACGGAACAGGAAGAAGTAGAAAGAAACTATGCTTGGAAACTGGCTAAGGAATTTGATGGGGATCTGACCTTTCTTCATGTTTTGGAGCTCCATGATTACGAATTTTCTCCCCGAGTCCTTGACGAAATGTTTGACTCTCTAATGAAAAAACTCAAGCAGAGAAGGAAAAGCGAAAAAGAAGATATAAAGATTTCAGAAGAAATTACTCGTGCGATTAATGCTTCTCTTGGAATCGTCGATTATGCTGAAACTAACAAGTATGATTTAATCATAATATCCACTTATGTTCATAGTAGACTGGAAAAATTCTTTCTAGGAAGCACGACGGAAAAAGTAATCTCGCATTCCAATATTCCTATATTTGCCATTCCTCCTGCCGCAGGTTCTGATTAAAGGTGAAACAAAACCTTGAATACTGGATAGCACTCAATTTCATTCTTTCTGACTCTTATAAATTAACAAAAAAAATTGTTGACTTTTTCCCCTCTGTGGAGGATATTTTCAAAGCGTCCAGGAATCAATTGATATCCCTGGGGCTGGAAACAAAAGCTGCTGAGAAACTCAAGTCTTCCAGGATTCTTGATGAGTCACGGAGAGAAATCGAACGATGCAATCGGTTGAATTATTCCATTCTCACTCTGGACGACGAGAATTATCCGGATTATTTAAGAGAAATCTATGATCCACCGTTCGTCCTTTATTGTGCTGGAAACAGAGAAGTATTAAACAAGCCTTCCGTTTCTATTGTGGGAGCAAGAAAACCCACACCTTACGGAAGGGCGGCGGCTGATAAGCTGGCACGTGAACTTTCTTCTCGTGGGCTTGTTATTGTGAGCGGCCTGGCAAGTGGTCTTGATTCCGTTGCCCATTGGGGTGCTCTCAAAGAAGGAAAGACAACAGCCGTACTTGGCTCCGGGTTGGACAATATATATCCAAAGGAAAACCGGGGCCTTTTCAAAAAGATTATTGATGAGGGAGCTGTGATAACAGAATTTCCAAAAAAATCTCCTCCGTTGGGATACCATTTTCCTATGCGCAACAGAATAATAAGCGGGCTTTCCATTGCTACAGTCGTTGTGGAAGCATCTAACAGAAGCGGGTCATTGATTTCTGCCAGACTGGCTCTGGAGCAAAACAGAGAAGTTATGGCTGTTCCCGGTAATATCAATTCAAAATTAAGTGAAGGGACCAACTGGTTGATTAAAACAGGAGCCAAAACAGTAACCTGCTGGGAAGATGTTGCCGAAGAATTTCCTCTCCCTCTCAGAGAAAAACTTCTTCAAAAAAAGACAGATACAAAGAGATCCCTTCCCTCCTTAACCAGCAGAGAAAAATCCGTGTTTGAAATTTTAAAAACTGATATACAATTTCACATTGACGAAATCGTTAATGAAACAAAACTTTCCGTTTCTAAAGTGCTTTCTGTCTTAATGACTCTTGAAATAAAAGGGTTGGTTGTTCAAAGGCCAGGAAAATATTATCTCAGGAGATGGTAATGCAGAAAAATCTTGTAATTGTTGAATCACCAGCCAAAGCCAAAACCGTTAATCGTTATCTAGGCTCTGATTTTATAGTGAAAGCTTCTATTGGACACATCAGAGACCTGCCAAAAAACAAACTGGGCGTTGACATAGGAAATAATTTTAAACCGGAATATGAAATTCTTCCAGGAAAACAAAAAGTGGTCAAAGAATTAAAAGAAGCTGCAAAGAAATGTGACTCTGTTCTTCTTGCTGCCGATCCCGACAGAGAAGGAGAAGCAATCTGCTGGCATTTAAGCCATATCTTGAAAGATTCCAATAATAATATTCACAGAATTCTGTTTCATGAAATCACAAAAAATGCCCTTAAACAAGCTTTCCACAATCAGGGAGAGCTAGACAGAAATAAGTTTAATGCCCAACAAGCAAGAAGAATTCTTGACCGATTGGTCGGATACCTCATAAGCCCTTTATTATGGAAAAAAATAGGGAGAGGGCTCAGTGCAGGAAGAGTGCAGTCTATTGCTCTCCGGTTGATAAGCGAAAGAGAAAAAGAAATCAAAGACTTTGTTCCAGAAGAGTACTGGAATATCATTGCGGAACTCAAGGCCTCCAATCCTCCTCCCTTTAAAGCAAAGTTAATCAAAATCGATAAGAAAAAAGCGAAAGTGAACAATAAAGAGAAAGCTGAACAAATTGTCTCTGAATTGAAAAAAGCTGTTTTTATTCTGGAAGACGTAAAAATTAAAGAGAAAAAGAAAAATCCAAATCCTCCTTATATAACCAGCACTCTTCAACAGGATAGTTTTCGCACCATGCGCTTTTCTGTGAAAAAAACAATGCTCCTAGCCCAAAGGCTCTACGAAGGACTCGAAATAGGAGAAAGAGGCCAGGTGGGTTTGATCACATACATGAGAACCGACTCAGTACGGACTTCAGACGATGCCATCAACTTATCCCGGAAATACATAAAAGAAAACTATTCAGAAAAATATCTGCCAGACAAGCCCCGTATATACAAGAACAAAAAAAAGAGCCAGGATGCCCATGAAGCCATTCGTCCGACCTCTCTGGATCTTTCTCCAGAAAAAATCAAGAGCTATCTTCAAAACGATGAATACAGGCTTTATAAGCTTATTTGGAATCGGTTTATAGCATCTCAGATGAAACCAGCTCTCATTGAAGAGACAACCTTTGATATAAAAGCTTCCCAATACCGACTTCAAACAAAAGGGGAGGTCATAAAATTCGACGGTTTTTTAGCCGCTTTCCCCAAACCGTCAACTGAGGATAATATATTACCAAAGGCACAACCTGGAGAAACATTATCTCTCCTTGATATTGAATCTGAGCAGAAATTCACCCAGCCGCCTCCTCGTTATAGTGAAGGAACGCTTGTTAAAGAATTGGAAGCCAAAGGAATTGGAAGACCCAGCACTTATGCTCCTATTATTTCGACTCTCCAGGATCGAGTTTATGTGGTTAAGGAAAAAGGAAAATTTATTCCAACTGAACTGGGGCTTTTTGTCACCGACTATTTAATAAACAATTTCCCTGATCTGATGAAATTTGAATTCACAGCCCGGTTGGAAGATGAATTGGATAAAATCAGTGAAGGAACAAAAGAATGGGTCGATTATATTGCCAGCTATCATAGTCTCCTTGAAAAAGATTTGAACCAAGCCACAAAAAAAGAAGGAGTCAAAGGGAAGGGAATTCCTTTGGAAGAAGTCTGCCCTGTATGCGGACAGAAACTGGTGATAAAAAGCGGTCGATATGGCAAGTTTAAAGCCTGTTCCGGATATCCTGAATGCAAATTTAAAAAAAGCATGGTTAAAAAGGAGGCAAAACCTCTGGATGAAACCTGTCCGAAATGTGGTTCTCAACTGGTTATAAGACATGGGAAATACGGGCAGTTCATTGCCTGCTCCAATTACCCTGAATGCAAGTATATAAAAAAGGAACAAACGGACACAGGAATCCCCTGTCCAAAAAATTGCGGAGGCACAATAATTCGGAAAAAAACCCGTAAGGGAAAAATATTTTACGGATGCAGCAATTATCCCTCCTGTGACTTTGCCAGCTGGGATGAGCCTATCGACCGAACCTGCCCTCTATGCAATCAAAGACCCTTATTTAAAAAAAATCTCATCAATAAAGATTCTTATATATATTGTGCCAATAAAGATTGCGATTTTAAAGAGCCAGTGGACAAGGAAAAAATATGGAATAAAAAATGAAAAAGGAAATAGACATTTTCCTCTCCCATCTTAAATACGAAAAAAACTATTCCGACCACACCATATCCAACTATAAAAGAGATCTCACCCAGTTTCAAACATTCACAAAAGAAAAGAATTGTTCACTCAAGAAAGTGGATAATCGAGTCCTTCGTGGTTTTTTAGCTTATCTCAGTGAACAAGGAAATTACAAATCAACCATTGCAAGGAAACTGGCAGCAATCCGGTCTTTCTTCCAGTTTTGTATAAGTAAAAAATGGGCGGATGATAATCCAGCCAAAATAGTCGCTACCCCAAAACAAGAAAAAAATATTCCCTCTTTCCTTTCAGAAGAGGAAATGACAAATTTTTTGGACCTCCCCACATCAAACAAACCTTTGGATCTTAGAGACAATTCAATTCTTGAACTTCTCTATGCAACCGGAATTCGGGTGAGTGAACTTGTGGGCATCAATCTCGAAGATATCGATATGGAACAAAGACTTATCCGGGTAAAGGGAAAAGGAAAAAAAGAAAGGATTCTCCCTTTCGGAAAGAAAGCCGAAGCCAAACTGGTTTCATACTTGCGTTCAAGACCGCTGTTAAGCAAAGGGAACATTCAAGAAAAAGCCCTGTTTTTAAACTACCGCGGTAATAGACTTTCTGGTCGCTCCATAGAAAGAATTGTCGATAAATATATCCGTTTTGCCGCATTGAGAAGGAAAATCAGTCCTCATTCACTGCGGCATTCATTTGCTTCTCATCTTCTAAGCAGAGGCGCTGATTTGAGATTCATCCAGGAACTATTAGGGCATGAAAGCTTGGCAACGACTCAAAAATACACCCATGTTGATTTAAAACAACTATTAAAAATCTATAAGAAAAGTCATCCGAGGTCATAGTTCATACTACCGTAAGAAAGAAGACGTAAGATGTGAGATGTCATTGATAATAGTATATGAAGAATCGAAAAGAGAAAATAGAAATATGTCCTTGTCCGATTTGTTCGGGCAATCCAGCCTCTAGTTCTAAAACAGTCTATTATTGTAAACCCTCAGACGTGATGACGTCAGATGTTAATCCCTAGGGCTTTGAAATCATTGAACAATAAAATTTAAACGATCCTGAAACTTAATTACTGTGACAAATAAAAAAGTAAACGTTTGTTGTCGGCCCATCCTTCTATTTGTCAACAACTGTTGACCCCCTTTCCATCAATGAATTTTCTAAGTTGCTGTTATCAAAGAAATTATATTATTTTCAGAATGGCATCAATATTGCAATTGGTATAAGAGAAAGGAGGTCTTATGAACAATTTATTCACTAAAACACTTGCTTTAAGTCTCATTTTCTGTCTTTTGTTCTCTTCTATTATTGTCCTTCAGGTCTATTCATTTCCTGTCCCTAATGAAAAAAAGATAAATATCAATACGGCTTCTTTGACCGAACTTCAAAAGCTCCCCAGGATCGGAATCAAAATCGCCCAAAGAATTATCGATTTCAGAAATAAGCACGGGAAATTCAAAAAGATTGAAGAAATTATGAAGGTCAAAGGTATCGGTGAGAAGACTTTTGAAAAACTGAAGGACAAGATTACGGTGGGCTCATCGAAAAAGTAAAATTAAATAAGGGGGAGTTTGAACTCCCCCTTATCTTTCAATCCTTTCGTTTAAATATCCTGCTAAAAACTGTTCTAGTTGCTTTAATGCCATTCCGCGATGACTTACTCTGTTTTTTTCTTCACCTTTCATCTCACCAAATGTCTTTTTAAGGGGTTGATAATAAAAGATGGGATCATATCCAAATCCCGAATACCCTCTTTGTTCGGTTGTGATGAATCCTTCCACAGAGCCCTGGAATTCCTTAATAATTCTACTCTTTGTAGAGAGAACCATATACGAAACAAATCGTGCTTTTCTTGATTCCATAGAAACATTTTTTAACAATCTCAAAACTTTTTTGATGTTCTCTCTATCTGTAGCTTTTGGACCCGCAAATCTTGCTGAAAAAACTCCGGGAGCTCCATTCAAATAATCAATTTCCAGACCTGAATCTTCAGCTAAAGTGAGATCATCGCAAAATTTCCTGTAAAACAGGCATTTTCCCCGTGCATTGTCTTCAAAAGTAGTCCCTTTTTCTGTGTGCTCAACTTTGTCATTTAAATCTAAAAGAGAAGATATTTCAAGGGGGAAATTATGCAAGTGTTTTTTTATTTCTTTGACTTTTCCTGAGTTCGTTGTCGATATCAGAAGTTTTCGTTTATTCAATATTGATCTCAAGAATCCCCTGGAGGGCCAACAGACTTTGGTGGAATTTTTGCGCAGTTTCTTCAGAAGAAGTAAATTTCAGATTCACAACGGTTGATTCTTTTTCTTTCTTGAGATTGAACTCACTGAATGAAATATCTTCCAGGGTCGCCAGTTTTCTAATTTGAGGCAGAGTTTCTTTGGGGGTTCTTATTTTCAAGGAATATTTATAAGAAGCTTTTTTCAGAATCTGATTTTCAAACTTCCTAAATATAATCAATACAAGCATGATAATGCCTGTAAAGATAAGGGCTATGATATAATAACCAGATCCTATTAGGAGGCCCAATCCAGCAACAGTCCATAAAGTCGCCGCAGTGGTCAATCCAGCGATTATCATTCCCCGAGCCTGTATGATTGTCCCCCCTCCAATAAAACCGATTCCTGTGATTATGCCAGCCGCAATTCTGGTTAAATCCCCGCTGTTCCCTTCTGCATTCTGAAGGATTAAGTTCGAGACAATCATCATCATTGTTGAGCCGACACAGATAAGAATATTCGTTCTAAATCCGGCAGGCTTATTGCTTGATTCCCTTTCCAATCCTATCAACCCTCCAAGAGCGACGGCAAGTAATAATTTTAATAATATTTCGAGGTAATTCATTGTTTAACTTTCAACGAGATGCTATCTCATTTAATCTATCATAATTTTCAATAATCTCAAACTAGAAAATACCCTAACAAGAAAACCACAATGAGGAAAACAGTATAACAGGCGAATAAAGGCTTTATCAGCAGTTTCTCAGGCTCTTCCATCACAGATTTTGTGCTCAACGTTTTTTTGAAAATAAGGAAAAAATAGATAAAAACAAAAGGAGTTAGGTAAAAAAAATAATACAATTGGAACATAAGGGCAACCGCGAAATAAGTGCCAAAAAAAATAATAAGGCTCAGGATCATCCCGAGCATTAGAGAACTCTCTGAATATTTCTTATGAGAGCTTCTGTATTCTTTGGCTTTCTCCCCGAGTATTCTAAACTCAGAGTATCTTTTGGCAATCATCAAAAAACTTCCAAACGTCCACCAACCCAAAAGAAGGACTATCGGGGGAAACGACTGGGAAAAAGAAAATGTATACCATCCTATTAGAAAGCGGATAGGATTGTTCACAGATTCAGACACAGCATCCAGAAAAGGAATGTCTTTAGTTCTGATAGGCTTTACATTATAAATGAATCCTGCAATCAAAAGACCTGATAGCGAAAGGAAAAAAGGGAGAGAGAAGAAAACATAGGCGATCAAAAGACTGGAAAAAACAATAACGACTCCCACAAAAAGGAACACATTTTTACTTATTTCTCCTTTAACCAGAGGACGATTCTTTTTAACTGGGTGATGAATATCATAGGGAGCATCAACAATTTCATTTATTATGTAATTTGCTGTAGAAATCGCCCAAGTAAGGAAAAAGGATACAGCAATTCTCAAAATTATTGGAATAATTCCAAGAGAGGAAAGACAATTTCTATGGAAAAAGAAAAAAGCTGCTGTCCCCACTAATATCGCCAGACTGCGGGGCCACCGCCCTAATCTCATGGCTTTAAAATAAGCAATCACGGGCTTTTCCCCTTTCTGGCATAAATTTCCATTGAATCTCCCAGCGTCAATTTTATAGGAATTCTCCTCCAAATAGAAGTTAAGAATGAATGTTTTAAAAAGATTTTAAAATATTTTTTCCTGGAGAGGATATAAAAGACGCTGAATGTCCAGGAATAATTCTTATTCAACAAAATTGTGAATCCGGCTCGCTGAAGAATTGCGGTGATGCTTTTTCTGTTAAAATAAGCCAGATGACCCGGCCTGAAATGCCACCATTTGCTTCCTGTGATTTTAGCCGCAAAACTATTTATATTGGGGGTCACAAGGCATAAGGTCCCTCCTGGTCTAAGGATATCATAAGCTTTCCTTAGGGATTTGAAAGGAAAAGGAATGTGTTCGATATAATCAATCATGGTTACCACAGAATAAAAATTTTTCTTCAAAGAAGCATCTTCGAAAGAGCCTTTTATAAGAGAGAGATTATATTTTTTGTTCGCAACTTTGACCGCCCAGGAACTGGGTTCTATTCCTTCAACTTGCCAACCTCTTTGCCTGGCATTATTCAAAAGAATCCCGGTTGCAGATCCCACATCAAAAAGAAATCTTTCTGTGGGATGCACTTTTCCTAGAAAATTTAAAATCGAAATAAAATTTTTTGATCGGCCTTCAGCTTCTTCTTCATAAAGCGGATCCACCACCTGAGAATACAGAGAGTTGATAAGCTTATTTGACGGACACGGATTGGCAAAAATATGGCCGCAATTCTGGCATTTGCTCAAATTCCAGATCTTTCCGTATTCGCTGTCCGTGATTTTTATCTGATTTTCTTTCAGTCTATAAAAATCAAATGTTGCCTTTCTGTAAAAAATAATGGATTGACTCAAACACGCAGGGCATTCCGTCAAATATCTAAAATCATTTTCGCTTTTTATGACCATTTCACAAATAGATTTTAGTATAAGGGAAAATCACTTATCGAACCTATCTATTTCCCTTAGGTATCATAAAATCAGCTAAGAATTCCAGAAACGCTCCCTAAGAATTTCTAACTGGAAACAAAAAGTATACTTTTTCTTTCCAAAAAAACCAATATTAAAAATTATTTGCGCTTGATGCCAGAGACTTTTTATATTTATTGACCAACTGTTTTGCAGGCTTTCTACATGTTTTCTTTCACAAAGTCATAAAAATCAATTTCATTAGCATCAATTCCATATTGATAGACGTAATGACTTGCCAACCATGAGGCAAAAATAGCTTTAAGATAAGAATAAGGAACTCGATTAACGATTCTATCAAATCCAACATATTGAAGCAAAATATCAGGACAATAGTTTTCAATGACCTTTTGGAAGAGGATCTCATTTTTGACCAAATTTGATTTGGTGATGGTGTCTATAATGTTATTGATTTTCTCACTGATGCGATCAGAAAGAATAGAATAGGGTATATTCTTCATTTCGTTTTCTTTCCATATTATCTCAAATTCCATTTCAGCGTTTTTTTTAATCACTTGAATGATTTCATCTATATAATTTTTCCGAAACGATGGGATTTCATCATCTCTGACACACATAAGGTCATCATATTCTTTATCTGATAGAGCCAAACTGGCAAACACTTCCAAAGATGAAGAAGTCACCCCTCCTTTGTTTGCAGAAGCATCTTTAAAAATGATGACTCCATATTCTTCCAGACGAAGGCGAGCCTGTTGAGTGATAAAAAGATTGGCTCCTTCAACAATATAGTTGAAGCGGGGGGTCCCTTGATCATCTACAAAATTATCCCAATTGTTTATATTAATGGAAGCAGGTCTTCCTCCACAGGGAAGAAACAGGTCTGCTTTAAAATGAGGATGAAGATGAAATTTGTTTCGGAATTCGAGCCCATTGGCTACTTTCTCCCCATCAGGAAGTTCCACATTTTTGTCTTCAATGGTAACGAGATATCCTCTGTTGGAAAGAAGAGAAGGATTGAAATGCTTCACTGCCCTCCTGGCTTTGGCAAGCCTTTTCAGTTCAGGTCTGTTGATTCCTTCTGGGTCATACAGCACCCCGGAACCATCAATAATAGCCATTATTTTATCTTTTGATATAAGAATCTCGTTGCTCCCCAGATCCCCATCTGGACCTCCTGTCATAACCTTTGTAATGTCTTTTTCTTTAATCCCTTCTTTTTCCAAAATCTTAAGCACGTATTGATGAACAGAGTTTGTGGTCATCCCGTAATCATCATGAGGAATCCCTCCCATATTGACGGGTTTCCCGGTAGAAAAAGCTTGCCAGTAAGGAAACTTTTTTGCTCTAGCTCTGAGAGCTGCCCATCCCATCAATTCTGCTGTCCCTTCATCTGGGCCGAGAAACAAAATGATTTCTTTCCCATAATGATCCACAATCTCTTCATCCGGTGAAAGCAGATCAAGAAGTCCATTAACATATTTCTTAAAGGAAATTTCAGCCTTGTCCTGATCTTCCCAACCCAACAAAATCGTCCCTTTGGAACCGCCTTCAGGAATATCTTTATTCTTTTTATGTTGAGTCAAAGAAAGATTATAATTTTCATCAAAAATAAAATCCGAATTGTTCATATAATTCTGATAACTTGATGATTTCACAATTCGAATCCCTCCCCTGGCTATATCTTTGAATCGAATATGAAAACCTCTGAACTCAAGGGAAATGATATGGAAAAGTCCAAAAGGGACCTCCGGGTAATCAACTTTGTTTAAAAATTTCGGATCGTACATAAAGGCGATGGAGTTCTTTCCTTTCTTAAAAAAGTTTGTCTTCAAAATGCTGTTTATAAACAATAGAATCATTAAAAATATATTTCGATCTAATTCTACTGAAATGTTCTGTAAGATTTCTGTTCTTAATTCTTCGATATCCCCATCAATATGGGATTTGTTAAGGAGGGGATTGAACTTTTTATTGAAAATCTGAAAAGCATTTTTGAGATAAATATAATAGTCAACCAACGACTTCCAAATTCGGGCAGAATCATAGGACATTTTTGAAAGACGTGTTCTCAAATTCCTGACGATTCCTATGAGCTCCGGGGAATCCTTTAACGACTCAACCAGTTTGAGATATTCTTCATTATACTCGCTTAAAAATTGATGTAAGAAACTCCATGCAGAAACTCCGAAAACCGTTTCTTGAGCAGTCAGTTTTCCACTTCTGAACAAAGAAAAAAGCGGGCTTTCTGGAATCACATAGATCAGAGTTATATCTTCAATCAAATTTTCGAATTTCTGTTTATCCTGAATGTAATCCAGGTAAAAAGTATAAACAGTTTTTCCGTTCATGAATTGCTCCACATATTTCCTATTGGATACAAGACCGTAAGAATTAATCACATCCGATATATTGGAAAAGAAACAGGTGCTTGCCTCTTTATTAATAACAATCATGATCCGGTGTTCGTTCGTATCCAATTTTTCCGACACATCAATCAGCGGGGTCTCCTTCCCAACCGCGTTTGCTAATACATCTTGATATCTTTGGATTGTTTCTTCTGTTGCTGACTCCAGAAAGGACTGACAGGCTACTTTTGTTAATTCGGTTTCATAAACCATTTCTTTCTTTATCCGGAACTTAGGCTTGTAAACAAGATACATCCTAAGATGTTCAATCCCTAAAGCTTTTCCTTTTGTTCTATAGGATTGAAGCCGAAATCCCGGATATTTTTTTTCAATCCTCCTCTCTACTTCCAAAGCTCTGGAGTGATGGTCATCAACCAAATACAATGCTTCATCTTCGGATTCGCTGGAAAGATCTATTTTAAATAATTTTTCTTTCTGGATGGTGGCAATGATTTCCGCAGATTTCACCGCCTCTATATGAGAAGCAAGTATTTTTAAGGGTGTGGTTTTAAAATAATATTCATTCATTCCCAGCCTGGTGCAAAACCAATCAACTTCTTTCCGAATCGTATATTTAGAAAAATGACCGTGGCTTAAAATAACGTTTTCGATCATTTCTAGCTGTTCTTCGTTTAAAAAAGATTCCTTTGCGATTTCTTTTAAGCTTTTCATTGAAAACTCCCGTTAAAGTTTTTCTTATGATGCTTTCCCAGAGCCATTTATATAAAGAGTTCGCAGATTAATCAATTTTTCACAAAGCTCAGGTTGTATTAGCAATCTTCCCCATAAATATAATAAGCAAAGATCAAAATTTATTCATTATCATAGCAATAAATCCAAAAAATGTGAAATGGTTAAATCTTCCCATTCTTATGTTTATTTTTGTAGATTGTCACCCATTTCTCTATAATTTCTGCCAAGGTTCGTTCCACTTCGACTCCCCTTCCGTGTATGGGACGAATTTCTTCGGCAAGCTCTGTGTATCCGAGACGATCCAGCCAGGTAGAAAAGTAATCATTATCGCTGAATTTTTGGATTTTTTCAGGCTTTATTGTTTTTAAACTATCCAGGAGCTCACGGAGAGTGAATATTTCTTTATCCCCTATGACCAAAGGAGTTGTTTTAACATTATCCATGGCTTTTTTAAAAATCTGTTTTAAAAAAGCCACCATCTTTTGTCCTTTATATCGAAGGGGAAGAATTTTATCAGCAAGATCTTTGAATCCATGCATATACAGCCAGGTAGAAAAATTATCCTTTCTTCCGTACTCCTCAAGAATTTGGCGAAGTTGACGCCCATAAGCCGTATCTTTTTCAGCCTTATTGAAGATGTCTATCATTTCATTGGTATTTTTAACCCGCTCCAGCTCTTTCCCTTCTTTTGAAAGAATAACAAAATCTCCCATGCCCGTGAAATCATGAATATAATTCCTCAGGGTTTTTAAGCTGCCTGGATCTCCTTTGGGGAGGATAAAGGCTGTGGTGCGAAGGTCATCGGCTTCAGAAGCTTTAGAGGCAATTATTTTCGGGAATCGCGGGAAATATTTATCGACCAGACGAATGAAATCAGCCCCCACATCTGGTTTCATTTCTCCGCCCCGAGGGAAATAGATGTCAGAGATAAGACACACAACATCATCCCCGTATCCTTTATTGGCATAATCGGAATCGTTGATCATTGATTCATCCCGAACGCCAAACAGAAATTCCATTGCTTGTTCAAAAGTGCGTGCGATTTGAACCGCTGCTCTCTGTCCTATAATATCATAAAGAACCGGAATAAACTGGGAAATCCAGCGGGGCTCATCATCCACCACCAGAATGATGTAACGGCGTGCCTTTGAATAGTTTTCAATATTGAGTTTATCCTGTGCACTCCTTACCACAGAAGTGATGATACGAGCAGGAGTACAATCTTTCTTATTGGAAGCAAATATCAAATCTGCTTTTTTGGTGTAAGGATATTTTTCTTCTGATACCGACGGAGGAGAACATTGAATCATATCAATGGCTGATATCAAAACAACTGCCACATCTTTATTGCGCCTGCGGATTTTTTGAGTATCCAAAAGGTTTAATCCTGTATCATCACACACTAAGACAAACGCTTGACTTCGTTTCACCTGCTCTGCTTCGCCGGGATTGGAAAGAACACAAACTTCCACCCACGGCATTTGGTCTTCAAGAACTTGGCCGGACTTTTTAACTTCTTCATCAGCAGACAATATCAATACTTGATTTATTTTTACCGGATTGACGACGCGGGGATAAAAGGAGTTGACTGAATTCAGCATGTCTCCCCCTACTTCTCAGAAACGATCACACATTTCTGTTTGTTGGAATCAGCATAGATATTGACCGGTGTGGGAAATTTTCGTATAAAAATGGGACTGTTTGTTTCAGGCGAGGAAAAGAACCAGGGATCAATATGATCCTCCAGAGGAGCAATATATCCATAAATTACCCTGTTGCTCATGAGATTTGTTAAAAAATGAGTCCCTTGGGTTCCAAACATACGGGTCCGAAGCCTTTTCTGTTCTTCATCAAATCCCCCCTGAATCATATAGAGAAAATGGCTCCCGTATATTCCCCCACCCGTGAGAGTATCATGCACTGGCTCCGATCTCGCTGCTATATCCACGCCGTATTCGAAAATAGCTGATGGCGATCCAACGTTCTCAAACTCCACTTGAATTCCCCAATTACGGTTTTTTGTTCCCAACCTCCCCGGAACAATGATAATATAGCTCTTTCCCTGATTTTTAAGAGCACAGGAAAATTCACTCAATTTTGCAACCACATCATCATGCATTTCTTTTTTATAGAGAAAAGGAGACACAACAACAGCACATTCAACATTTTTTTTCATGCCATGGCCCTGCAGATTCTGCAGGGAGAGATATGTTTTCTTCACTTTGTCAGGAATCCTCACCTTTTCGAATGTCATCTTTGGTAAAGGCGTTAATTGGACTACATGAAAAGTACCATTTCTTTTTATGTCTTTCAAGTGTTCCACATTAAAAACAAATTCAATTTGAAAGTGAGGCATCACCTTGGAAGTGATTGCTTCCATAATCTCGATAAGTCCGGTTCGGAATTCATACATATCATCTTGAACTAAAGCTTCGAGAGTGATCCATTTTTTTTCTCTTCCCAGTGCTTTGGTGGTATGATAATCGGCAAAACGGATATGAAGCCTCCTCATGGTTTCCATTTCATCTCCTCTGAGGCTGGAGTTTTTTGTCATATCAATCGCATAGAAGAATTTTTGGCCTTCCCCCATGAATTTTACTGGAATAGGATTCTTGATGGTTGCCATAGAAATGACCGGAAAGTCATCTAAAACAGTCGCGTATCCATGACCAAAAGCCAACCGGGCAAATCCTTCATTGGCTACCTGGGATTTCAAAGCATAGGGAAAAAAAGAGTTTGCTACCCCAGAGACCAGGGGGCAATAAACAGGGCCTGCCAAAGATTTCCAGCTCATTCCAGGAATGGGATTAATGACGATAGCCATTTTTTCCCGGCTGTTTGAATCCTGTTTCATTTTGAAATCGGAGTAAATGTTATCAATGGCTTGTATAAACTGACGAAAACGTATGGATAAGTCAGGATGATTATTGGGAAGCATGAACGATGTATTCTCGCCAGCATGGACAGAAACATCATCTCGGGAAACAAAAGCTTCGTTCGTGGCAGAGGAACGAATACTTATAGGAATTTCTCCCAGTTTACTTAAAATATCTTTGATTGTCTCCAGGTCATTGTTATTAAATGTTCCTCCGTTTTTTAGATAGCGGTCATAATAAGAAGTTGTAAGAATTCTCGTTCGAAGCTGGTGCACCCGGGGAATGTGGTGTTCGTTGATTTTGATAAGACCATACCCTTTCCCTCCTGAAAATCCCTGGCCATATATTTTGACATCTCCAACTTTATCAACTATGTTTTCTCTCAGAATTTTGTTAGAGTCAGAAGCGTCATTGTTGTATTTTTTTTGACCCATGTTCATCGATGAATCCCCGCTTATCATTGTTGTCTTAATATATAATCCCAGCTCCTTATTTATTATAAAACAAAAATGGAAAACAGGTCATTAGGAATCCGGTAATCTCTCCAGTAATTGAACCAATTCCTTTCGTTTCAATAATCTAAATCCATTTCATAATTTATCATCAAATCGAATGACTATGAAAAAACAGAATTTGTTCCGTTTGCTTTTAATAACTGGCAAATAAAAGAACTTGAATCAAAATTGGCCTTAACCGTGTTAAAAGAATTCAATTATAAAGGCGCTCAAGTGAAGATCTATAAGTATTGTCCCTAAGTGTCTGAGAGAATTCCTAATCAGAAAGTATTTTTTTCAACTCTTCTTTTAAAGGAGGAATCACTTCAAACAGATCTCCGACAATTCCAAAATCGGCTATGTTGAATATGGGAGCTTCGGGATCTTTATTCACAGCAATAATATATTTCGATGAACTCATTCCTGCTAGATGCTGGATCGCCCCTGATATTCCAAATGCCATATAAAGATCCGGAGAAACTGTCTTTCCTGTCTGCCCAACTTGATTCTGATGGTCTATCCATCCAGAATCAACCGCTGAACGGGAAGCCCCAACTGCTGAATTGGGAACAATGCCTGTGAGCTCTTTCAAAAGTTCAAAATTTTCCGCATTTTTCATCCCTCGTCCTCCTGAAACAATCACCTGTGCTTCACTAATATCAAGCTCTTCCCCTCCTTCTCTCACAACTTCCTCCACTCTAGATTTAATATCCTTCTCTGATATCTCCACTTCCTTTTTGACAACTTCTCCTTTCCTCCCTTCCTGGCTTATCAATGGAAAAATATTAGGCCTTAAACTTAAGATTTGAGGGGTGGATTGAAAAGAAATGGTCTCCAGAGCCTTTCCTGCAAAGATAGGCCTTAAAGCTTCCACTGTGCCATTCTTAACATCCATGCCTATGCAATCCGAAGCCATGCTCACTCCAATCTTTGCTGCCAACCGGGGAGCCAAATCTTTCCCCATAGCCGTAGCAGAAAACATGATGATCTTAGGGGTTAGTTCTTTTACCAACGAATACAAAGCATGGACAAATCCAGATGCTGAATACTCTTTTAAAAGAGTATTTTCTAAAACATAAACTTTAGAAGGAGTGTAGGAAAGAACTTCCTCAGCAAGGGTTTCCATATTATGACCAACCAGAACAGCATTGAGTTCTAATCCTGTCTCATCTGCTTTTCTTTTTCCTTCAGAAAGTGCTTCCAAAGACGACTTTTTTATTTTCCCTTCTCGCTCTTCTATATAAACCAAAATCATTATAATCCTCCTTTAAATGACCTTAGCTTCCTGCCTCAGATATTCCACAAGCTTTTTTGCTGCCTCAGCAGGTTCATCTTCTATCTTTTTCCCAGCCTCTCTAGTAGGAGGACTGTCCATTTTTATAACAGATATTTGTGGTTTTATATCTTCATCGCTAAGTCCTAACTCCTCAAATGAAATAACAGGAATTTCTTTTCTCTTGGCTGCCATGATTCCCTTCAATGTTTCATAGCGTGGTTCATTCAATCCTTTTTGAGCGCTTATGACTGCTGGCAGAGGAAAAGAAACCTTTTCGCTGGCTCCTTCGATTTCCCGATAAGCCGATCCTTTTCCATCTTCTATTTCTAGTTTGGTAACCACATTGACCTGTGGGAGACTCAGCAGCTCGGCAACCATACTGGGCACCTGGGCATTATCACCTCCAACTGACTGCTTCCCAAACAAAAGCAAATCATATTGTGTAAACTTCTTCTTTAAAGCCTGTGAGATAATCTTGGCAATCCTCAAACCATCATACGTTTCAGGGGTATCATCTTTTATGAGGTAAGCTTCATCCGCCCCCATAGCAAGGCATTTTTTAAGAATAGGAATGGTGTTGTCCGCCCCAACTGAAATCACAGAAACTGTTCCTCCCTTGCTTTCTTTCAATTGAATGGCTTCTTCAACCGCGTATTCATCATAAGGATTCAAAACCAGATTAAGCCCTTCCTCTTGAATACTCGCATCCTCACGATTTACCTTTATCTTTGATTCTGTATCAGGCACCTTCTTTACAAACACAAAGATATTCACTTAATCCTCCTATAAAAAATCACCAGGGCAGTCTTTACGGTTTCAGATTATGTCTTTTGCCCTGTTTTTTATTGTTTTTTTTAATTCTTTTCAGTAAGAACCTCAGGACGGCTCCTCAAATTTTTTAAAAAGAAGAGCTCCATTGGTCCCTCCAAATCCAAATGAATTACTCAAGGCATAATTTATTTTTGCTTTACGTATCTCATTGGGAACATAATCAAGATCACATTCAGGATCTGGATGTTCATAATTAATCGTGGGAACGATCACCTCATTCTTTATACACAATACAGAAATGGCGGCTTCAGCTGCTCCGGCGGCACCCAGTAGATGCCCGGTCATGGATTTCGAAGAACTGACTGGAATTTTATAAGCTTGATCCCCAAAAAGTTTTTTAATAGCTGTTGTTTCAACCTTATCATTAAAAATCGTCGATGTTCCATGAGCATTTATGTAATCAATTTTTTCAGGTTCAACATTCGCATCTTCGATTGCCTTTTTCATCGAGCGGACTGCCCCCGCTCCATCCACAGAAGGAGCTGTCACATGATAAGCATCTCCACTCAATCCATATCCGACAATTTCTGCATAAATATTCGCTCCTCTTTTCAAAGCTCTCTCTAATTCCTCAAGGATTAGAATCCCTGCTCCTTCTCCCATGACAAAACCATCTCTTTGGGAATCAAAAGGTCTGGACGCTTTTTCTGGTTCATTATTGCGCACAGAAATCGCACGCATGGAACAAAATCCGGCAAGCCCTAAAGGAGTTAAAGGGGCCTCTGCCCCTCCAGCAATCATAACGTCCGCATCTCCTCTGGCAATCATTCTGAAAGAATCTCCAACCGAATGGGTGCTGGTTGTACAGGCTGTGACGTTCGCACAATTAGGGCCCTTCGCTTTGTATAGAATAGAGATGTGCCCTGAAGCTTCATTGATAATTGTCGAAACGAGGAAAAATGGAGAAATGCGTCCCGGGCCTTTCTTGGAAAGCAAATCATGCTGTTTTTCAATCGCGCTGATTCCCCCAATACCGGAGCCAACATAGACACCTGTTTTTTCGCCACCGATCTCGGAATCGTTCATTCCAGAATCTTCCACAGCTAATTTGGCAGCTGCAATGGCATACTGGATAAAGGGATCCATCTTTCTTATTTCTTTTTTATCTATGAATTGAAGTGGATCAAAATCATAAAGTTCTCCGGCAATTTGAGTGGTGTATTCTGAAACATCGAACTTGGTCATCTTTCTAATACCGCTTTTTCCCTTCCTCAGAGCATCCCAGTTTTTTTGCTTCCCGACACCGAGAGGGGTAACAAGACCTATTCCTGTAATAACAACACGTCTTTCACAAATCTGCTTATTTGTAGAATTATAAGTCCCCATTTATACCTTTTTTACTTAGAGGAAATTTTCTCTAACACATAATCCATCGCTTTCCCGACAGTTGTTAGCTTTTCAGCTTCCTCATCAGGAATGTCTAAATCAAATTCATCTTCCAAAGCCATAACCAGTTCAACCGTGTCCAAAGAATCAGCCCCCAAATCATCAATAAAAGAAGCCTCTTCTGTAACCTGATCTTCATTAATGCTTAACTTGTCTGAAACAATCTCTTTGACTTTCTTCAATAGTTCTTCTCTTTCCATGGTTTCCTCCTTATTTTTTTAAATATTTTTCTCATTATAACTACATATACATTCCGCCATTGATATTTAAAACCTGGCCAGTGATATATGCAGCATCATCCGAGAGTAGAAATTTGACAGATTTGGCAACTTCTTCAACAGTCCCAAACCTCTTCATAGGAATTAAATTCAGAAACATATCTTTGACATGATCAGAAAGTTTTTCTGTCATTTCTGTGGATATGTAGCCGGGAGCTATCGCATTAACTGTTATATTACGAGTGGAAGCTTCTCTGGCTAATGATTTGGTAAGACCCAAAACCCCGGCTTTAGATGCCGAATAATTTGACTGTCCAACATTACCCATTAATCCAACAACTGAAGATATATTAACAATACGTCCATAACGATTGCCCATCATATTCCTGATAACCGCTTTTGAACAATTAAACACTCCCTTCAAATTCACAGAAATAACAGCATCCCACTCTTCCTCTTTCATTCTCATAAACAAATTATCTCTGGTGATTCCCGCGTTATTTACCAGATGATCTATCTTCTGATGATGATTCAATACTTTATTCACCACATCAGTAACCTGATCCATACTGGTGACATCCGCCGAATAAGAAAAAGCTTTCCCGTTCCTGTTTTTGATCGTCTCCGCTACTTTTAAAAGTGCCTCCTCCTGAATATCTATCAGGATAACATCAGCCCCTTCTTCCGCAAGTTCCGTTGCAATCTCCTTGCCGATTCCCTGAGAGGCTCCAGTGACAATGGAAACTTTGCCAGTAAAACTCATTTTATTATATTTTAATTCCTTCCATAAGATGGAAAAATTTACTTAATTCATTTTGAATTTTGTCCTGTACTTTATTGGTAACAAAATCATAAGCCACTTTAATGGCATTTTTAACAGCATGAGGATTAGATCGACCATGTCCTATAACACAGACCCCATTCAATCCCAGAAGATGGGCGCCCCCGTATTCTGAATAATCAAATTTTTTATAAATCTTTTTCAAGTTTCTTTTCATCAAATAGAATCCAATCTTGGCAAAAAGATTCTTCATGATTTCACTTTTTGCCATTGATAAAGAAGTCTCGATCATCCCCTCACTGGCTTTCAGAGCAACATTCCCTGTGAACCCGTCACTGACAATAACATCAGCTTTGCCGGAATAGATATCTTTGCCCTCCAGATTCCCGATAAAATTCATCGAAGAATTCTGTAATATTTTGAATGCCTCTTTTGTCAAATCATTTCCTTTGGATCGTTCTTCTCCAATGCTCATCAACGCTATACGGGGAGCATCAATCCCCATTATACTTCTCATGAACACCTGCCCCATAATAGCAAATTGAACCAAATGGTTTGGGCGACAGTTGGCGTTTGCTCCCACATCCAAAAATAAAGAGTATCCTTTTAAGGAAGGAACAAGAAGAGAAAGAGCCGGTTGTTCAACTCCCTTTAAAGCCCCTAAAACCTTTTTTGATATATAAACAACGGCTGCCGTGTTCCCTACGCTTACAAAAGCGTCCGCTTTTTTCTCCCTTAACATCTGGGTCCCAATCCGAATAGACGAGCTTTTTTTCTTCCTGAAAGAAAATATCCCTTCCTCCATTCCAATGGACTCTGATGCATCTATTATGGTAACTTTTGAATTAGCCTTATTAATGGCATTGAATTCCTTTTCTATAATTCGCGAATCCCCTACGAGGGCCACATCAATTTTGTATTCACGAGAAGCCAAAACAGCTCCGGCAACTGTTGCTTGGGGGCCTAAATCTCCCCCCATTGCATCCAATGCAATATTCATCCATGTTCTCTCTTATTAATCTTCACTTCCTTCAATAACCTTCCTCTCCCGGTAATATCCGCATTCAGGGCAAACCCTGTGAGGCAATTTGGGGGATCCGCAATTAGGACAAAGGCTTAATGAAGGTATTGAAAGAGCATCATGTGCTCTTTTTTTCATTTTCCTTGCATGAGAATGTCGTCTTTTTGGATTAGCCATTTATTATCATCTCTTTATAAAATAATCCAGCCCTTTCAGCCTGGAATCAGATTTATCCCTTAAACATTTACACTCACCATTCTTTATAAGTTTTCCACATACAGGACAAATTCCCTGGCAATCTTTTGAACACAATGGCTTTAAAGGAAATGTCAAATTTAACTGTTCAAGGACTATATCTCTAATACTGATCTCATAATTGTAATAAAAAAAGGTATTGATATCATTGCTATCTAATTCTAATTGCTCATCTATCACTTCAAAATCTTCAGGAAGATAAACTAAATCAAAAAAAGAGTCAATAGGAAATTCAAAGGGGACCAGACACCGGCTACAGACAAAACTAATAAGCGTTTTTACAGAACCTTTTATATAGACTCGCTCCCCCTCTTTTTTTATTTCGAGGTCAGCATGAACCGGTTCAAGAAAGACAGCATTTTCTTCCACTAGTTCAGAAGTAAGGAATTCAAAGTTCTTACACACTCGGCGTCCTTTTTCTGATAATTTTCCTACATCTATAATCATTATTCCTCCAAAATTGTCATATAATTATAACATCTTACTTCCCTTTGTCAATAACATCAAATCTCTGAATTTCCCCTAAAAAATGCACTGTTTTTCGCTCAAATTAAAGTTATTTCATTCTTTAGCGGATTTTAAATACCAAAAACCGATTATAACTAGGCTGTCTTTCTTTCAATTTTACTCTTTACCATGTATAATATTTTGGTAGAGAGAAATTGTCTAAAACACATGGATTTAACTCAGAAATCAAACACAAGGGGAAACTCTATCATGTCCAGACTCAAGACAAGGGGCCTTCCGCCCAATACATCGAATCCATCATATACAGATCGGGAAAATTTCTTTCTATGAGAAAATCATATTATACTGACTTTATGAACAATCCTGATTTAAAAACTCATATAAATAGAATGATCAGAGACCAACACTCAAAAATACTGGAGAATATTTCTCAGGGCAAAATCGATTCCTCTAACTCCCCAGATTAAACAATAAACATGCAAAGCACAGTAAAACAGCTGACATGTTTGCTGTCAATTTTTAAAATTCTTTTTGAATGAAAAAAAAACAGCTTTTTCTCATCGATTGCTCTTCTTTATTTTACCGCTCTTTTTATGCTATTAAGCACCTTTCCAATTCCCAGGGATTTCCCACTAATGCCATTTTTGGCTTTATCAATATGTTAAGAAAAATAAAAAAAAATGAACATCCGGATTATATGGGGCTTATCTTTGACGCCAAAGGCCCAACCGTTCGTCATAAAGAATTCAAAGACTATAAAGCTCAAAGAAAACCCATGCCTGAGGATTTGGTTGTTCAGGTCCCTGTTATTAAAAAAATAGCAAAGGCTATGAATCTTGCTTCCTTTGAATTCCAGGAATATGAGGCAGATGATGTGTTGGGAAGCCTTGCCAATAAAATTCAGGAAAAAGATCTCCATGTGGTGGTCGTCACCACGGATAAAGACCTTCTCCAGCTTGTCAATAAGACAACATCTATCTATCATCCTGTCAAGGAGGTCTATCTGGATGGAGACAAAGTCAAAGAAAACTTTGGCGTCCCCCCTTCCAAGGTTGTGGATGTGCTTGCTCTTTGGGGAGATGCTTCTGATAACATTCCTGGAGTTCCGGGCATAGGAGAAAAAACATCCAAATCACTCATACAAGAATTTGGTTCCGTAAATAATCTCATCAATAACTTGCACAAGGTTAAAAACCTCCGTATCAAAGAAAAAATCGAACAGTCGCTTGACCAACTGAAACAGAGTTATCGACTGGTCGAAATAAGAAAAGACGTTGATATCCATTTCTCTCTTGAAGACTTCATGTTAGCTGAGCCTAACCTGAACGAATTAATCCCTCTTTTGCAGGAACTAGAATTTTCTTCACTTCTTTCAGAATACACCTCGCAACAGGAAGAAGACAAACAAGACTATAAGACCATTCTGAATGAAGACGAGCTCAAAAAACTCATTGCCCGTATAAAAAAGGAAAAGCATGTCTCTATAGACACAGAAACAGACAGCCCTTTTCCCACCCAGGCGCATTTAGTGGGAATCTCTTTTTCAACAAGCCCTCACCATGCCCACTATCTCCCTCTTTGCCATGATTACCCGGGAGCTCCCCAACAGATTCCCAAGAAAAAAGCACTGGATCTCCTTAAAGAAATCCTCTCTGATCCTAAAATTAAAAAAACAGGCCACAATATCAAATATGATGACATCGTGTTAAAGCGGGAGGGACAGGAAATTCAGGGAATTGATTCCGATACGATGCTCCTTTCCTATCTCCTTGAACCAACCTGGGGACAACATAACCTGGACAAACTTGCCTCCATATATCTCCATAGAAAGACCATTGCTTATGAAGATGTCACGGGAAAAGGAAAGAACCAAATCACAATCAATGCTGTGGATATAGAGAAAGTCACCCCCTACGCCTGTCAGGATGCAGATTTTGCCTATCAATTGAGTTCTCTTCTAAAGCCGAAAGTGCACAAAGCAGGGCTTGAACCGCTTTACCGCGATATCGAACGGCCTTTAATAAAAGTCCTGGCATCTATGGAAATGGCTGGGGTGAAAATCGATAAAGACGTTCTAAAAAACATTTCTTTTGAATTAAAAGTGGAGCTCCAGCATCTCAAAAAAAAAATCTACCAGCACAGCGGAGTGGAATTCAACCTCAATTCCCCTCAGCAGTTAGGAGAAGTTCTGTTCAACAAATTGAAACTCCCAGCAACAAAAAAAACAAAGAAAACAAGACAATTTTCAACCGGCATGGATATTCTCAATGAACTTGCTCTTAGTTATCCTATAGCCAAATATATACTAGAATACAGAAAGCTCGGAAAATTAAAATCAACCTATGCAGATTCTCTTCCCAAGTTAATCAATCCGGAAACAAACAGGATCCACACCTCTTACAACCAAACCGTCACCGCCACGGGCAGGCTTTCCAGCAGCGATCCGAATCTTCAAAACATTCCTGTCAGAGGAAAACTGGGAGTGAGATTCAGGCAGGCCTTTATTCCTGAAAAAGGATGCTTCCTTCTTTCTGCTGATTATTCTCAGATAGAGTTGAGAGTACTTGCCCATCTTTCCAATGATCCTGCCCTCATCAAGACTTTTCTTGATGACCAAGATGTCCATAAGGAAACAGCCCAGAGAATCTTTGGAGACACTTTATTCCTCTCTGAAGAGGAACAAAGACGGAGAGCTAAAATCATCAACTTCAGTGTTATTTACGGAGCTTCTGCTTTTTCACTGGCAAGAGAGTTAGGCGTCTCCAATTCCGAGGCTCAAAAATTCATTGATCTTTACTATGAAAAATACCCCCGGGTTAAAGAATATCTTGAAGGAAAAGTCAAGGAAGCCCAAGAGAAAGGATTTTCTGAGACCCTTTTTGGAAGGAGACGACAAGTCCCTGAGCTCATACACAATAACAAACAAACCCATCAAGCAGGTAGGAGAATTGCCCTTAATGCTCCCATTCAAGGCACAGCCGCTGACCTCATTAAAAAAGCGATGATCGATATCTGGGAGCACAACAGCCAGAAAAAACTTCAATCCAAAATGATCCTTCAAGTGCATGATGAACTTGTGTTTGAAGTCCCGGATAACGAGTTAGATCAACTGGAAGCCATTGTAAAGGAAGGAATGGAGAATGTTTTCCCCTTAAAAGTCCCTCTGAAAGTCAATATGAACTTTGGAATCAATTGGGCTGAAACCAAATAAGTGGGAACAAAGTCTCAGGTGATAAATTGTTTATTTTCACCTCTTCCTCACACTTTCTAGATTATCACCAACGATGCTGTAGGAAACAAACACCTTCTGTCAATGCGCATAAGAATTATTCCAGCTCCCTGATTGAATATGAAGAAAAGCTGCAATTGTGCTATAATAATGGGATTCCGAATATAAACTGTCCGTCAGGAGAGGCGGGCAGCCTATTTCATCGAACGGAAGGATTTTAGGATAGTCTAATGAAAACCGAAGACAAATACAAACGCAAATCATTCTGGAAAAAGAAGAAGGACAACGAAGCACCTTCGCCCTCCAGGAGAGGCAAGGGCAGCAAAAAAAAATACAAGCCCAAGCTAAATATTCCCTCAAAAAAAAATTGAGAGGGTCAAATCTTTCTAAAAGACAAAACAGTCATTATCTTAGCCATGAAACTGTCATTAATAGAGCTCTGACTCCTTCTCTTTTCTTCAAATTATAATGAAATTAAATAAAATTGAATGTGTTTTTTATAATCCAAACAAAGGTATAATAATATATATCAGGAAAGAAAGAAAAAAATGGATATCCACATCATAAAAGCGGGTATCAGCATCTGGATTGAATTATTTATCGAACACAGGCTTTTTCCTTTAGCTCGGCAATCTTTCTAGAAATCAGTCTTTTTATTTCCTTTGCCTCGATAAATCCGATCACTCTATCATCATCAGACACAACCGGCATACATTCCAGACGGTTTTTCTCTAAAGAATCTTTCACCTCTGTCATAGGGCTATTTGGTTTTGCCACTTCGATAACAGGGTCCATCAAATCGTATGCCAATAAAAACTCATTCAGTCCTGTCAACATAAAGGTGTTTTTAATGTTATCAACAGATATGATTCCCTTTATCTGTTTTTCTTCATTAACCACCGGGAAAGACAAATTAGGATTGTTACAGAACATTTCCAGAATCTTTGATAAGGACATATGTTGATACACAAGAGGAGGATTTTTTTCCATAATATCTTCTGCCTTACTCCTTCGAATCAAATCTTCCTCTGTGATGTTCAATCCGGCTTCCCCTGCTTTGGTGACTGCCATCTTAACAAAGTAAGGCCCTGCCATTTCAAGAATGAACACTGTGGATACAATGATGATAACCACAGCATTGCTGATCATCCCCTGAAAATTGTGGCTCACCAGAATGGACAACCCAATAGCCACGCCTGCCTGGCTGAAAAGACACAAGGGCAGATACTTTTGAACGGTTTTTGAAGCATTGGAAAGGCGCGCTCCGAAATTGGCGCCGGATATTTTCCCTGCAGTCCTTCCAATCAAATAGGCAGTTCCCAGCAAAATCATGGAAAGGCTCATATAACTCAAATTGAGCTTCGCCCCAACAAGCACAAAAAAAAGCACATATATGGGCGGAGTGAAGCCTCCGATCAATTTGAACATATCTTTGCTCTTTCGAGGGCAGGAATTAACCACGGTCACTCCTAATGCCATGGCTGCTAACAAAATGTCCACATTGATCAATAACGAAACCCCCAAAACAAGCATGACTGTTCCAATTGAAAAGGCAAGGATCCTGTCCTCCTCGCTGTATTTTCTCAGAAGTTTGCTGAGAATAAGTCCTGATATGACCCCTATCATTATCGATCCTAAGATCTCATACACAGGAAAAAAAATAGAATAAATGAGCCCGTTGCTCACATTCCCTACCATCGCTCCTGCTATTCCTGAAGCAATGGCAAAAAGCAAAAGAGCCAATCCATCATCCATGGCAACAATTCCCAGAACGGTGGTGGTTAAAGGCCCTTTGCTTCTGTATTCCCACAGGACACTTGTTGTCGCTGCCGGAGCTGTGGCTGAGGCAATAGCCCCGAGTAGAAGCCCCAGCGCTAAAGCGATATTTGCCTCCATAAAAAAACTGCCCACAATTCCCACAAGCACAAAAACCAAAACAAAGGCGCTGATTCCTTCACAGAGAAGAACAGTTATGATTTGTCTCCCGTACTTTCTAAATGTTTCTTTTTTCAGTTCCCCCCCGATCATAAAACCAATGAGCCCCAGGGCAAAATAATTGAACGGTTGGAACATTTCGATTGTCTGTTCGCCCACAATTCCAATTCCTGTTTGCCCAATTAAAATTCCCACAGTGATATAGCCCACCACCTGAGGTGTTTTTAATTTTTGAAACAGCCTGCCGCCAATCGTTCCCCCAAACAAAGCCAGTCCAAGGAGAATCAAAATATTCAGATGAATGTGGGACAATTGGGATATAAGGTCAGATATTTGATCGAACAATTTTACAGTCCTGGAAATCTTGAATCATGCTTGATATAAGATTTTACAGCTTCAGGCCGGATTTAATCTCAGTTTTAAATTTTATTACATACCATAGATGAAGTCAATTCTGTATTTCTGCTGAATTCTCCCTTTTTTCTTCATAGGAGGATAACGGTAGACAGTCTCAAGTTAAGGAATTCAAAAACAAGCCGCATTTCAGGACTCATGCCTCTCCGAGGAATCGTGTCCCCTCGTTTTTCAAACGATTTTCTATCCCAAATAATCCTATTTGCAAATTCATTTGGACTGTGTTAAGGCTTATTATTAATGACTAAGGAGGATTGGATATGATTAAGGAAATCACAGCCAAAGAGCTCAATCCAGAACGTTTCATCAAAGAACAGGTGGAACAAATAAAGACCGCCGTGGGGGAAGGACAGGCAATCAATGCCTTATCCGGCGGTGTGGATTCATCCACAGTCACTATCCTGGGACATAAGGCTTTGGGAGATCGTCTCAAAACCGTTTTTGTTGACAACGGTCTCATGCGGGAAGGGGAATCCCAGAGAGTGGTTGATACTTTTAAGAAACTGGGAATTGTTGTGGATGTTGTGGACGCCCGCCAGGAATTTTTTGATGCCCTTAAAGGGATAACCGATCCTGAAGAAAAACGGGAAGCCATCACCCAGACCTTTTATAAAAAGGTCTTTGGGCGGCTGGTGAAAGAAAGCGGAGCTCAGTTTGTGCTTCAAGGAACCATTCTCACTGATGTTGACGAAACCACCGCCGGAATCAAGAGGCAGCACAATGTGTTCGAACAGATGGGCATTGATCCGCAGGAAAGCTTTGGTTATCAAATAATAGAACCCCTAATCCAGCTTCGGAAAGACGGTGTCAGAAAAGTAGGGGAAGCCCTTGGCCTGCCTGAAGAGCTTTTTGACAGGATTCCATTTCCCGGCCCAGCGCTATCAGCAAGGGTGATCGGGGAGGCAAGCCCGAAACGGATCGAGACCGTGCGCAAAGCCACAAGAGTGGTGGAACAAATCCTCAAAGACAGCGGGGCTTTCCAATATATGGCTATCCTTCACAATGATCGGGTTACAGGTATACGAGAAGGAAAAAGGGATTTTGGTCATCAGATTGAAGTGCGCTGCTGGAACAGCACAGATGCTAGAACAGCCACTCCCTCTCACCTTCCATTTGACATCCTTGAAAATCTAGCAGCTAAAATTATCCAGGAGGTGCCCGGTATTGTCAGTGTGACCTACAATATTGCCTCCAAACCTCCCTCAACCCTTGAGGCAGTTTGATCTTTAAAGCGAGAGAATAATGGCGGCTTTCTCTTTCCAGGCAAAAATTATTTTTGACTGAATCTGTTTTTCCTTATATGATTGTTTATAAAGAAGATAGTGGGTGAAAATGGAGCCCAGTTATCAAAAAATGAATGAAAAGGTTCCTTTCAAACAAAATCATATCCTGTAAAATGCGCATCTGTTTCAGTCAACCGGCATTTATCCCCTGGTGCGGATTCTTCAGCCGCTTAATGCATTCCGATCAAATGGTTCTTCTTGATGACACTCTGCTTTCAACCGGATTTACCTATGTGAACCGGAATCGTATCAAGGGCCCTGAAGGGGAGGTTTGGATCTCAGTGCCGGTTAAAAAAAAGGGGAAAGGACGTCAGAAGATCAAAGACCTGGAACTCTATCATAAAGATCAATGGGCGAAGGATTTCCTTCTCACTCTCTGGCATTTTTATGTCAAATCCATATACTTCCAGCCTGTCTATAAAAAAATAAAATATTCTTTGGGCACCCGGGACAGGAGTTTTTTGCATCTGATCCTCAACCTCCTCAAAGTCATAAAAAGCGAATTTTCCATCAGCCCCAACTTCACTCTTCAATCAGATCTTGGCATTAAAGGGAAAGGAATCGATCTTCTCTTATCCATCACCAAAGAACTGAATGCCTCCCAAGTGATTCTGCCTTATTTTTCCAGAAAAGCCATTGACTGGAACCAATTTGCCAGAGAAAACATTGAAGTTTTTTTTCTGCGCTACGCCCCTCCTCAATATCCTCAATTCTGGGGGAAATTCATCCGGAGACTTTCGGCTCTGGATCTTCTGCTGTGCATGGGAAAGGAAGGGAGAAAAATTTTAGATAGAGGCTCTCATTTTTATGATTCTGAAAAAAACAACTGTGATTATAAAATTTAAATCTTTCTGAAAGGAGGAAACACAAATGAAACTTTACCTCGTCCGTCACGCTCAGGCTAAATCAAAGCAAGAGGACCCGGAACGCTCCCTGTCGGAACAAGGACTGTCTGAAATAAACAAAGTGGCTTCTTTTCTTTCCAGTCAATCAATGATCCAGGTCTCACATGTTTTCCACAGCGGAAAAAACAGAGCCCGCCAGACTGCAGAAGTTCTGTCTGAGCATTTGAATATCACTGACAACATCAAAAAAGACTCCAGCCTTGAACCTCTGGAAAATCCAGGCATGTGGGCGAATCGTCTTGTTGATGAAAAAGAAAACATCATGCTGGTCGGCCATTTGCCTCACTTGAATAAACTGTGCGCCCTTTTGCTTTCCGGCGATGAAGAACATAAAATCGTTGACCTTCCTGGAGCCGGAATTATCTGTCTTCAAAGAGATGATTCAAACTCATGGATAATCCATTGGATGGTGACTCCAGAAATAGTACCTTAAATAAAATTGTGATTTTAAGAAGCCCCAGGTTCAAAGCTTCTTCTTGTAAACCCGGAACTTTTTATATACCTCGCCCCCCATTTTCTCCATGGTCGAACGCACTTTGACATTGGATTCCAATTCATGATGGGTGTCCATGAATTCAAATCCTGCTTTTTTGGCTGACATAAGCATATTCACTCCCATCAACGCATCAAGACCTTTTCCTTGATATTTTTCCTTAATCCCGCCCAGGAGCAAATCAAGCTGCTTTGTTTTTTTCGCCGCACGCAATATTTTTATAAAGCCAAAGGGAAAAAGCTTTCCCCCTGCTTCCTGAATTCCTTTTGTCATATCAGGAATGCCCACTATAAACGCAATCAATTCGTCTCCCTTTCTTACGGCTTTAACAAATCTCGGATCAATAATGGGCAAATAGCGCTTCGCCAGATCTTCCATCTCTTTTTCTTTAAGAGGTGTGTATCCGTATATATTACTGGATGTGTAACATTCATTCATGAGCTGTAAAATCGGTTTGATCCAGGGCTTCAATTCTTTTCTTTTTTGAAATTGAATAAGCTTATACTTTCCTTTATTCTCAGCCCTGTCATGAATTTTTTTAAAAAAATCAGGAATTTTTTCGGGTATATCTATTTTGTAAACATAATAATCCACATCTTTTTTATATCCTTGTTTTTCCACCATATGGGGCATCCATGGATAATTATGGTTTGTGGCTATGGTTGCCCTGTGCTCAAACCCCTCAATTAAAAATCCTTCTGGATCCTGATCTGTAAATCCATACGGCCCAATGATTCCTGTCATTCCCCTTTCTTTTCCCCATTGTTCAATGTAATCCAACAGCGCTTTAATAACTTCTTCTTCTTTTTCAGTTTCCAGGTATGAAAAACGGACGGTCTTGACTCCCTTGGCTTTATTGTACCTATGGTTGATGATACCCATTATCCTGCCTATAACTGTATCCTCTCTCCAGGCAAGAAGGAGAATCGTATCACAATAAGAAAAATGATCATTTTTCTTGGGATTGAAATAATTTTTCTCATCCGAATAAATCGGAGGAACCCAAGTGGGATGATTGTCATGAAGTTTTTCAGGAAGAAAGATAAACTTTTTCAAATCTCTCTTTGTCTTAACTTCCTTTATAACAAAATCCATTTTACTTTTATCCCCTCATTAATTGAATCAAGGGCTCTGTTCAATTTATCCTATATAATCATTAAAAAATCAAACAAAAATTTAGATTTTATAAAGATTTATCTCCAATTATTGGATTCTTTTCTCATTAGTATAAGATTTTTGTTGACAATTCCACATTTGAATTATTAAACTTTAATCTCTTTTTTAATCAACACTCGATAAAAATGAAATTAAAAACTTTTACCCACGGCATTCATCCTCCTGAACACAAGCAGAGAACAGAAGAAAAAAAAATAGTTCCCTTCACATCTCCAGAGAAGGTGGTCATTCCTCTGAACCAGCACTTCGGGAAACCGGCTGAACCAATTGTCAATAAAGGGGATGAAGTCCTTCTCGGCCAGAGAATTGGAGAAAGCACAGCTTTTTGCTCAGCCCACATACACTCCAGCGTTTCAGGAAAAGTCTTATCAGTCGATACTTATTATCATCCTGTCTGCGATTCTTCCCTTGCTGTCACCATAAAAAACGACGGAGAAGATCGCTTATCTCCTGAACGGAAAGGATACAAAGATCCCTTTTCTTTGCCCCCTGAAAAAATCCAAAACGCTATCAAGGAAGCTGGGATCGTAGGCCTGGGAGGAGCGGCTTTCCCCACAGCTATCAAACTGGCTCCTCCAAAAGACAAGCCCGTTGATACCCTCATCATCAACGGTTGTGAATGCGAGCCCGTGCTCACTTCTGACTATAGACTGATGCTGGAGCATCCAGACGATATCCTTAAAGGGGCAGAGCTCGCCCGAATAGCCTCTGGCGCCAAACGGATCATTGTCGGTATTGAAGACAACAAGAAAAAAGCCTATGACCATTTAAAGGAAAAAGCCAAAACAATTCCGGCAGAGATCGCTCTCCTCAAAACAAAATATCCCCAGGGAGCAGAAAAGAATTTAATCCATGCTCTTCTTAAAAAAGAAGTTCCACGCGGAGGGCTTCCTTTTGATGTTGGAGTGGTTGTCCAAAATGTGGGAACAGCCAAATCCATTTGGGATGCCCTGAGTGAGGGGAAACCTCTCTATGAAAGAGTAATAACTGTTTCTGGAAATGGGATAAACAATCCGAAAAATATTCTGATCCGGCTAGGAACTCCTTTTCAGGATGCCATCGATTTCTGTGAAGGAATAACCGAAGATGCCAACATTATTGTCATGGGTGGCCCTATGATGGGAATTGCCCAATGGACTCTCGAAGCACCTGTCATCAAAGGCACCTCTGGGATTTTGGTTTGGGAAGCTGAACCTTCCAAGCAAGAATATTCTTGTATAAAATGTGGCCGTTGTGTTGAACACTGTCCTATGAGATTGTCTCCGACCCAGCTGGCAAAATATGCCCAATTTGACAAATTAGCAGAGGCAGAAGCCTGGGGTATTCTGGACTGTGTCGAGTGTGGATGCTGTCAGTATTCCTGTCCTTCAAAAATTCCTCTTGTCCACTGGATACGCCTGGGCAAAAACAAAGTCGCCTGTTTAAAAAGGAAGAATAACGCCCGATGAAGGAACGATCATTATTCATCCAATCGTCCCCTTTCTTCACTGACAAAGATTCCACTCCAAAAATAATGTACACGGTGATTCTGAGTCTCGTTCCGGCAATCTTTTCATCGATTTATTTTTTCAGGATGAAAGCTTTCTTCATTTTCATATCCAGTATCGCAGCCTGTATGATAACCGAAGCCGTGATTCTCTGGATCAGGAAGAAACCGTTGAATTCAGTTCTGGACGGATCTGCCATCATAACAGGTCTTCTTCTGGCGATGACTCTTCCCCCTTCCCTACCCCTGGAATTTGTGGCCATTGGCGCTGTGGCTGCCATTGCCATAGGAAAACAGGTTTTCGGCGGGCTGGGGTACAACATATTCAATCCTGCGTTGGTAGGAAGAGCCTTTCTGCAAACCGCTTTTCCTGTGGCAATGACAACATGGACTCCTCCCATAACTGTTAAAGTCGACCTTTCAACCTTTGCCACTCCTCTGGCTGATTTAAAATTCGAAGGAATCCTGGCTTCTCTCAAAGACCTTTTTTGGGGGAATACAGGGGGCTGCATTGGAGAAACATCCGCTTTGGCCCTCATTCTGGGAGGCCTTTATCTTCTCTACAAACAGACCATTGACTGGCGTATTCCTGCAGGGATTATTCTTTCCTTAAGTGCTTTCACCGGGATTTTCTTCTGGCTGATCAATGACGATAAATACGCGTCTCCAGTATTTCATATACTCTCCGGGGGACTGCTCATTGGAGCTATTTTTATGGCGACTGATATGGTCACATCCCCCATAACTCCGCGCGGAAGCTGGGTTTATGCTGTGGGTATCGGAATCAATATTGGACTTATCCGTCTTTTCGGAGGGTTCCCGGAAGGAGTTATGTATTCCATTCTGTTCTGGAATACATTTGTTCCTTTGATCAACCGTTACACCCGGCCAAAAATCCTGGGAGAGAGGAGGAATTTATGAATCTTTCTTTGAGGATGATTCTGGTCTTGACATCTGTGGGCCTTCTCTCCGGGATTCTCCTCACTGGAGTCAATCTGGCGACAAGAGAAAGAATCGAAGAAAACAAACAACAAGAAATTAAAGATGCCATCACTGACGTCGTTCCTGGCACTCAATCCAGCCCGGTCATCCATGATGAAGAAAATCTTACTGTCTACAAAGGAACGAACAAAAAAGGGGAAACGACAGGGTATGCCATCTACTCTTCGGGCACAGGCTTCCAAGACAAAATCACCATTATGCTGGGGATTGATTCGTCTCTTTCCAAAATAAACGACCTTGTTATTCTAGAACAGACAGAAACACCCGGGCTGGGAGCCAAAATTACAGATGAAAAACTTTTCTTGCGGTTCTGGAAGAATAAGGACATCCGCCAACCATTGACACTTCATGAACCGGCTGTCAACGCCCCTAATAAACTCGGCCCTTCAGAAGTTAACACAATCACGGGAGCAACCATATCCTCTGAAGCGGTCTTAAATATAGCCAATAAGTCCATAAATCAGGTGAGATCCCTGTTGGACAAAGAAAAATATAAGAGCAAGGAAAACAATGGCAACTAAAAGTCTCAGTCAAGAATTTGTCAAAGGCTTGTGGGAGGAAAATGCTGTGTTCCGGCAACTTTTAGGAATGTGTCCCACCCTTGCTGTAACCAATGCGGTTATCAACGGGATTGCCATGGGATTAGCCACCACATTTGTTCTCGTCTTCAGCTCCCTGGTCATATCATCAATCAAAAAAATAATCCCCAATCAGGTACGCATTGCCTGTTATATTGTGATCATTGCCACTTTTGTCACCATGGCAGACCGCTTTCTCGCTGCCTTCTTCCCTCCCATATCCAAGGCACTGGGTCCTTATGTTCCTCTTATTGTGGTGAATTGTATCATCCTGGGAAGACAGGAAGCTTTTGCTTCAAAAAATCCGGTAGGACGCTCCCTTATCGATGCTTTGGGCATGAGCACCGGCTTTATAATGGCTCTGCTCATACTAAGCTCTATAAGAGAACTCCTGGGCACAGGTGCCATTCTGGGATATCAAATAATGGGAACCTGGTTCAAGCCCTGGACCATTATGATTCTCCCTGCAGGAGCATTTATAACCCTGGGCTTATTACTGGGACTTTTTATTTTTATTGAAAATAAAATAAATCCAAGGAGATAAATTTGGAACTTATCGCTATTTTCATATCCGCCATATTGATCAACAATTTTGTTCTCCATTATTTTCTTGGAATCTGTCCCTTTCTGGGAGTATCAAAAAAAATTGACTCTGCTCTTTCCATGGGACTAGCGGTTACCTTCGTCATGACGATCACAGCAGTGGTCTCATGGGTCATCAACAACTGGATTCTCATTCCTAAAAATCTTGACTTTTTACAGATTGTATCATTCATTCTCATCATCGCTTCTCTGGTTCAACTGGTCGAAATGTTTATCCGTAAAGCAAGCCCTCCTCTTTACCAAGCTCTGGGAATTTATCTCCCCCTCATCACAACCAACTGTTCGATCATGGGGCTGGCTCTTCTGGCGGCTCTGAAAGAATATTCATTCTTAGAAGCTGTTGTTTTTGGAATGGGATCTGGAATTGGATTCACCCTCGCCATCGTACTGATGGCTGGCATCAGAGAACAATTAGACCTGGCGGATGTGCCGGAGCCTCTAAAAGGCGCAGGCATTTCTCTGATTGTTGCCGGAATCATGGCTCTTGCATTCTTAGGTTTTTCAGGGATGATAAAATAATGGATTTATTGTGGCCAATTATCACAATGGGTGCCTTGGGGCTCCTGTTCTCAACAGGTCTTGTCTTTGCCTATAAAAAGCTGAAAGTCTCTATAGATCCAAAAATAGAACAAATTTCAGAGCTGCTTCCCCAGGCTAACTGTGGAGCCTGCGGATTCAGCGGGTGCCAGGCTTTTGCCGAAGCAGTTGTCAATAATAAGGTTAATCCGAGTGAATGCCCTATTAGCGGAGATGAGACTGCTGAACAAATTGCAGATATACTGGGAGTGAAATCCGAAGAGAAAAAAGTAAAAAAAGTAGCTCGCATTCTCTGCCGGGGGACCAAAGAAGCCGCCAAAGAGAAAGGGCAATATCTAGGAGTTCCAAGCTGTGCTTCCGCGCATCTAATTGGAGGGAATAAGAGCTGTTCTTTCGGATGTTTGGGTTTCGGAGATTGTGCTCGAGCCTGCCCTTTTGATGCAATTGAGATGAAAGATGACGGTCTCCCTCATATCATCGAAGAAAAATGCACGGCATGCGGAATTTGCGTTGAGGAATGTCCAAGAAATATCATCGAACTTTTTCCTCTTTCCCAGAATATATTCGTTTTCTGCCGATCCCACGACAATGGCAAGATCTCAAGAAAAGTCTGTAAAAACGCCTGCATTGCTTGTAATATATGTGTCAGAGCTTGTCCGGAGGCTATCGTTCTCGAAAACAATCTGGCGAAAATCACGGACGTTAAAAAAATTGATGAAGATAAAATTCCTGCCAGCCAGAAATGTCCCACAGGAGCTATAGGACTTCTCAAAAAGGAAGACAATAAGGATAACGATAAGGATAATGATGAAAGATAAAGCATTCGTTATAAAAACTGAAAAAAACGGCATGGCGCAAGTCAAAGTCACTCCTTCAATCCCTTGTCAAAAATGCCGGGCAAAGGACCTATGTGTAGGAGCCAAACAACATAACGGGCTTTTGAGAGTCAAAAATCAAATCAATGCTCAAGAGGGAGATAATGTCATCATAGAAATTCCGGATACATATTACAATAAAAATCTCATCTTTCTTTTCACTTCTCTTCTTTTGGCTTCTCTCTTGGGGATGACTGCCGGGTATCTATTGTCTTCATTCATTCCCTTCTCCCCTCAGACCACAAGTGTGGCTGGGCTTTTTGTTTCAGTTGTCATAGCTGGAGTTGTTCTTTTTCGCATACTCCGCAAGAAAAACAATTCAGATTTTTTTCCGGTTATAATAAATATACAGGGAGGTTCTCATGGATAGACGCAATTTCTTTAAAAAAGTACTGGTGACACCAGCTCTGTTTCCTTTTCTTTTTGCATCCAAATCGCAAAACCACTCTTTTGATCTCTTTATCATCTCAGAAAAACCATCTTCCATTCTCATTAAACTATTGGAAGGGCTAAAAGTATACGGTATGAATCCCGGGAAGAAATTTTCTTTTTTAAATAAACATCCTAAGGAAAAATTTCTTATAAAAACTCTCTCCGGCAAAGGATTGAAACTCACCCAGAAAAACCAATGGGCAGATTTCACTCTTAGTTTCAGCCGTTTGCAGCGTTCCTGCTTTCCTTCATTCTCATTAGTCAAAGAAGGAAACTTGTTGGATATCAGATCCAGAGATCTCTATTCCCTGTGGAAAAAAATGAGCAAGAGTCAGCCTTCATCCATGGTCACCGTTGCGACGTTCCAATCCAATTACAAATCATTGAACCCAGGAAAAACAGCTTCTGTCTTCATAAATGGAGAAATGACAGAGAAAATAAGTTTATATAATAATGCCGTTAAAACCTATCATCTTAAAAATGGAACAATAAACGTTGTGGTTTCTGAAAGAAAAGCCTGGATATCCGATTCGTGCTGTCCCCAAAAGATTTGTTTATATTCCACACCCATATCACTGGAAGGCGAAAGAATTATCTGTGCTCCCAATCATTTCCTTATACAAATAGACTCTTCTTCTTTGATTGACACTGTCATCGGATAAAAGATCAAAAATAATAAATTTTAACTTTAAGAAGTAAAAGTCAAATTTTCATCGGCATTAATACATATGAGTATTCCATGTCTTCTTCTGATTCAGGCCGCATCAGGACTGCATTATTCTCATCTTTTAATTCAAATCGGACCTTATCTGATTTCACTGTTGACAAAAAATCAAGTAAGTATTGGGAGTTAAATCCTATTTCGATGTTTTTCCCTTTATAATCGATATCGATCTTATCTCTGGCTTCACCTATCTCTGGGTTCGAGGAAAACAGCCTGATTTTATCCTTTTCTATAAAAAATTTGACTCCTTTTGACCTTTCCGTGGAAAGTAAAGAAACTCTTCGTATAGAACTGGCAAGCTCTTCTCTGGAGAGGACTAAAGTATTGGGATTGTCTTTGGGAATGACTGTTTCATAGTTAGGAAATTTTCCTTCTATAATACGAGAAACCAGTATTCTGTTGTCCGTTTTGAAAAACAAATTGTTTTCGTCCAAATCAAACTCTATATTATCTTCTTCAAATTTTTTCAACTCATTCAATGTTTTCTTGGAAATGATCACACTGATTTCATTCTCCAATTTCAGTTTTTCTAACATTCTTGACGTATAAGCCAATCTATGACCATCCGTGCTTATGAGTTTAACGTTGTTGTCGCTGAGACTAAGTAGAGCACCATTTAAATAATACCTGTGTTCCTGAGTTATGGCATAAAACACACCATTGATCATTTCTTTCAATTTCTCCAAGGGAAAATTTATGTTTTTTTCAAATTTAGGTATTGGCACTTGGGGATAATCTTCTTTAGGCAAACATAGAACCTTGAATTCAGATACTCCTGACTTGATTTCCATTACTAAATCGCTTCCTTCTGTGAACGTTATTTTTTTATCATCAGGAAGGGATTTGATTATTTCAAAAAGTTTCGTTCCTGAAATGGTGGTTGCACCTGGTTCTTCAACAGACGCATCTGAAATTGTTTTGAGTCCTACTTCAAGGTCTGTTCCAATCATATTGATATAATTTTCCGATGTTTCAATCAGTATATTTGCAAGAATGGGCATTGTATTTCTCTTTTCAACGATTCCTTGAAGTAATGATAGTTCTGTAAAAATCTTTGTTTTATCCACTGTAAATTTCATTTTATTCACCTTTCAACAGTATATTTATATATTATTATTATTTATTAATAAAGATATAATATTAAATAAATACACTGTTGATTTGTATAAAACTTTTGTAAGATATTGATTTCACTGTTATATACTCTCTGTCAAGTTGTTTATTTCTCTGTTAAAATTTTGATTATCACTTCTTAATTTCTCTATTTTCCTTATGCTGTGAATTACAGTGGTGTGGTGTTTTCCGCCAAATTTTTTTCCAATTTCCGGTAATGATGTTTTTGTCAATTCCTTTGAAAGATACATTGCGACCTGACGGGGGAAAGCTATTTTTGGAGAGTTGTTTTTTGATTTAAGCTGAGACAGCTTTATTTTATATTTATGACAAACTAACTTTTGTATTTTTTCCACAGTCACAACGGTTGAAGAGGATGATAACAAACTGTTCAGAGCTTCTTTTGTGATATCCATATCGATTTCTTTTCCTTTTAAGGAGGAATAAGCAATCACCCGTCTTAGATATCCTTCCAATTCCCTTATATTAGAGTGAACTTTGTCTGCAATGAATAAGGCAATACTTTCTGGTAAAGAAACTCCTTCCATCTCTGCTTTTTTATTAAGAATGGCAATTCTGGTTTCGATATCAGGCGGTTTGAGATCGGCAATTAAACCCCATTCGAAGCGGGAGCGGAATCTGTCTTCAAGATTTCGAATTTCTTTGGGTGAGCAGTCACTCGATATCACGATTTGTTTTTGGTTGTCGTAAAGATGATTGAACGTATGGAAGAATTCTTCTTTTGTTCTTTCCCTGCCAGAAAGGTAATGAATATCATCCATTAAAAGGACATCAATGGTTCTGTATTTTTGACGAAAATCAAGAATTTTTCCGTATTGAAGATGATTGATCAAATCATTCATAAATTTCTCTGTTGTTATGTATAAGATTTTCTTCGCCGTGGAATTCTCAAAAACACAATGCCCTATGGCATTCATTAAGTGTGTCTTTCCAAGACCAGCTCCCCCATAGATGAATAGAGGGTTGTAAGATTTTGTTGTCTTTTTTGCGACAGCTAAAGCAGCCGCATGGGCAAACTGATTGCATGAGCCCACCACAAAATTATCGAATGTGTAGTTGGGATTGAGATTTGGATTTAAAAGAGTCCCGTGCTTCACTCTTCTTTCATAGGGAGCCCGGCGGATGAACGAAGACGGGGTTTCATTATATATATATTTTATATCATAAATTTTATTGAATACTTCACTCGAGCATTTGTTTATGAGCGATGAATAATGAAAAGAAAGCCAGTCCTTGAAGTATGAATTGGGTACTTTGACATAGAGACTGTCGGCTTCATCTCCGATGTAACTTGTGGGTTCAAACCAGGTTTCAAAGCTTTTCCAATCGATTTTTTTCTTGATTTCATTTAAGATTTTCTGCCAAAGATTAATCTTTTCTGTAGGTTCCATTTAGAGACATCAGTTTTCCACACACTTATCCACAGCTGTGGAAAACCTCCTTTAAATTGGATTTTTTGAAGACAAATCGAAGTTATAATAGCATGCTTATTTTTGGATTTCAAGCAATTTTATATTTTTTTTTTAAAAGTCAAAACCGATCCATAATTTCGTCTCAAAATTATCTGTGACATCGAGGTCAAAGGGACTTGAAATATCAGAAATACCAATTCTTTTCACAAATTCAATGTGAACAGGAAACCCGAGGAAGAAGAACTGGAAACCAAAACCGTAGGAACCCAAAGCATCGAAAACGAGAAGACCTTGTTCGTAATCAAATATATAAATATGACTTCCATATCCCTTGATTTTTGCTCTTGACATATCAAAAAATATTGTTCCCCGGACAGGACCGATTTGGCCGATTAATGTGGATGCATTATTGATCACCGGAAACCTGAATTCTATATTGGCATACCAGCCTTCATTGGCAATGATGCTGTAATAATAGGCAGAACGCACCTGGTTGTTTCCTCCATAGTAAAAAACGAATGGATTTTCTCCGAAACTGGAGAATCCTTTGAATCTCGTGGCAAAAAGAAAATCACCGCCCAGATAGAGGTACTGTCTGAGATCTGCTTCGAGGGTTGTGTTGTCAATAAAGTTGCTGGTAATGGGAATGGACTGACGGGCAGAAAGACTGAAGGTGTTTCCTGTGAAAGGACCATATGATTTGAATCGGGTTGTTTCTCCCACAAAAGCAAGAGATGCCGCAAGGAGATTGCCATTCCAGAATTGGCCGAAATTGGAAGTGGTGAGATAGGCAAAATCTTCTTCATAGTTGTAAAAACCCAAACCGGCTTCTAAACGGAGAAACTTGCTTAGAGGATAAAGGGCTTGCAAAAAAACTCCTGTAATTTTGCGGGTGGCAATGGCTTGGTCGTATGATAATCTGTAATATAAGGTCGGATCGAAGTAATAATATTCAGGATAGTAAAATATTGTGTAGTGAAAAGCGCTCGCCATATACTGCAACCGTCTTTTTCTATTGATAAAAGAAAAACTGTAGGAACGGAATGTCCTTACCTGGTAGGCACTCAGAGTAAAAGTGTAGTCTTGAAAAAGGTCTGAAAACGATATGGACGTTCCTCCAAAGATGGAACCGTCGGTTGTGACCAGAGCTTCAACTGGAGGTTTTGAAGTCAGGAAAAATTTTTGCATTCCCTTATAAGGGCTGATTTTCTTTTCGTTTATATCAAAAGTGAGAATGGGCTCAAATTTTTGGTATTCTTCATCTGATTCCTTTTTCTCAAATTGGATTGTTCTTTCTTCTGTTCCTTCAAATTCGCTTATGTACACTTGGAAAGCGCTTTTGTTGAAGGATGAGAATAAAATTTTTTTGGAATCAGAAGGAAGGGGAGTGGGAAGGAAATTTCCAGTTCTGACATCAGTGTATCTGACAAGCTTTCCTGTATCTAATTCCAGAGAATATAGATTGTAAGCATCCCTTTGGTCTCCGGAGAAATATATTTTTTTGGAGTCAGGAGAGAAACAGGGAGTTATTGAGTTATTGTCACCAAAAGTCAACTGTGTTTTTTCCCTTAAATCATTTGCCGGGGAAAGAAAAAGCTTGTCATATTCCCCGATATGAATTGTGTAGGCAATCAGCTTGCCATCCGGTGATATTGTGGGGGCTTTTTCAAATAAATCATCGTTGGTTAACTTTTTTGTTTTCTCTGTAGAAAGATTTATTTTAAAGATATCGTGTTTTCCTTCGTGAAAGGCAGAAAATAAAAGCTCTTTTCCTCCAGGGTAAAAACAGGGAGAGGAAGGCTGGTCAAAAGGAATCTCAATTTTTCTCATTGTCTTTCCGGTGATAGAGTCGAGAAGAATAAGAGAATGTTTTTCCCCAACTCTTCCAAAAATTGCCAAGGTATTCCCGTCATCAGACCAGGACAAATCTCTTCCTTTTGAAGGGAAAATTTCGCTTTTGATATATTCGTATTTGAGAGTATAGCCTTTGGTTATATTCTTAATAACAGAACCGTCTTTGACGGAGAGCAAGAGAATATCGCTTTCCCCGGATTTGACATTAATGGTTATGGTTGCAAGAACTTCTCCTGAAGGAGAAAGAGTATGAGAATAATTGAAAAAGTAAGGGTTGACCGGATAATTAGGACCAATTGGGAGGCTGTAATCTTCAGGATTGCCTCTTAAAAAAAAGTCTTTATACCGGTTTCTCAGGTATTTTTTAAATTCGTGATAAAATTGCTTGAAGTCTTTATCAAAGACGTCATTGATGATTGGCTGCTTTTTAACAATTCCAAGACGAGGAAATTTCTTCATAGAATACCAAAGGTTCCTGATATACGCTTTTCCGTATTTTTCTTCGATGAATTCATAGATAGCATGTCCAAAATTATAAGGGATCCTGAGCATAGGATAATTAGATTTCAAGGAACCATCCTCGGTTAAAACAGGAATCCGGTCGTTAAGAACAGCATCTCTGACCACTAAAGAGTCAAGAGTATTCCAGGTTTTGCTGTTGTATTCCGAGAATCCTTCCATGATCCATAGGGGAGGTTGGGAAAGGGTGTATAATGAGTTCCCTGGGCTTCCCCATAGAAGGTCAAACTCAAAAATATGGGTTAATTCGTGTTCTATAAGATTCTGCATTTCATCGAGAGTCATATCTCCCCTGATCACCAATCGGTGAAGAATCGGTTCAGCAAATCCTAATACGCCAGGACTGACTCGCCCCAGATTCGTTTGTTCAAAGTCCGTGGAGGTTAAATAGTAAATCAGGGGAACCCGTTGAGAAAGATGATGCCTGAGAACCTGGCTTATTTGTTGGTAGGCGCTTTCAGCCATATTGGCAATTTCTTTGAGAATTTCTGGGGTTTTGACATAATAGTAGATGTCGAAATGCTCAGTCTTATAGTGTTCCCATTGAATATTTTTATAAATGACTTTATTTTTTCCGTAATAAGGAAAATACACAGATTGGGCAAGAACAGAAGGAATTAAAAAAGATGAGATAAGAAGAAACGTTATGAGAATTGAAATATTTTTATTCATAGCGGCTCCTCGCTATTTTGTAATGAGGTGTCTTTGTTGAAATTTTTTTCCTTCCAGGATGTCACGAAAAAGCCTGATTTTTATCTTTCGCATAAGTTCATAGAAGGCAAAATATGATGTTTGATTGGGATTCTTGTCACTCTTTGATTCTTCAAATTTGTTATTGTAAAGAATCTTTCCAGATTGTGAGTCAATAAAGTAGACGGTTAGAGTCAGTTTGAAAAACTTTCTTTCTGCCAATCGACTCCTTTCTTCAAAAGGATCTTCAAAACGGCCTCCTTTTAAGTTTTTAATAAACTTTCTGATTTGTTTTTCATACCCAATCTTACCCGTAAGAAAAACCGTTTTATCCTGGGGGGAAAGAGATTTCCAAAAAGTTTTGTCTTTGAACACCTCATCTTTTTCAAATTTCAGTTTATCAGAAGAAATGTTTCCTTGAAATTGCGATCGGACCTCGGAAATGAAAAAATCCTTGGTTTTGTCATTGAGATCAAACTCTAATTTTTCATCTGGAACAATAAAATCCAGAACAACAAAATTTTTATATTGATTGATAGAGAAATTTTGTTCACCAGGGACATCGATTTTAATCTTTATATTCTGGGAAGAACAGGAAAGAAATAAAAAAACCGGAAGAAAAATAATGATGAACTTAATTTTTATCTTTATTTTTTTCATTTTTGTCCGTTTCAATGAGTTTTATGAGACGTTCAAAATTAGATTTGATTAATTCATTATCCGGATCAAGTTTTAATGCAATTTCATATTCGCCTTTGGCTTTTTCCCATTGTCGTTTTACTTCATAAGCGACAGCCAAATTGTTATGTGCTGCGGCTGAGTCTGGATTGGATTCTATAATTTTTTTCCAGCGGAAGAGGGCTTCATCCCAGAGATTTTTCTGCGCTGCTTCTACTCCAAATTGAAGTTGAGATTCATAATAAGAGGAAGCACATGAAATGAAAAGGGACAGGGTAAGAAATAGAAAAATGCAATATAAAAATGCCCTTTGCTTATTCATTTTCATCATACTTAGATTACTTCTTTTTTAATCTGTCGTCAAGCATACAAATTAAATGAAAGCAATTATCATACCAAAAATAAAAAGGAATCGTTAAATCGTTATTGTTATATGAAGAAGACAGATGTATAATCAAGAAGTCTAGTAGATTAAAATTTGTTGATTGAATGAATTTATTTTAGAATAACCGGTCTTTACAACTGGAAAAGAATCCGAACAGGAGGAATAAATGGGTATTTGGATGGAAGGAAAAACCCTGGCTAATGATATAAAACAGGAAATTGAAAAAGAAGTCAGTGACTATCAGGAACAAGGACGTGAGGCTCCTTATCTTATAGGTATTCAAGTAGGAGAGAACAAAGCATCGCAGATTTACTTGAAGTCAAAGAAAAGGAATTGCGAAAAAATAGGGATTAAGTCAGACGTTTTGAATTTTCCTGTCGATATAAAGCCGGATCATTTAAAGAAGGAAATAAGCAGGTTAAATGAAAAAGACGATGTGGATGGAATACTTGTTCAGCTACCCTTGCCGCCGGCTTTTAATCAAAACGACATCATCATGTCTCTTTCTCCGGAAAAAGATGTGGACGGATTTCATCCTATTAACCTGGGGAATTTATTATTGAATCAAGAGGGATTCAAGCCATGTACACCACTTGGAATCATTGAACTGTTGAAATCCAATAAGATAGGAATCGAAGGGAAAAGGGTCGTTATCATTGGGCGGAGCTTGATTGTGGGAAAACCGCTTGCAGCGATGATGACCAATGAACATGGAACAGTGACTATCTGTCATTCTAGAACAAAAAATCTGTCAGAAGTGGCTTCTGATGCTGATATTTTAGTCGCAGCGATAGGACGGACAGCCTTTGTGAATTCAGAATTTGTGAAAGAAGGAGCGACCGTTGTTGATGTGGGAATAAATTATTTATCAGATAAAGCTAAAATGGAGCAGCTCTTTGGAAAGGATGAAAAAAGAGAGAAGAAGTTGAGCAAAAAGGGATACACATTGGTAGGGGATGTTCATCCAGAAGTTATTAAAAAAGCTGAATTCTTGACTCCTGTTCCGGGAGGAGTGGGCCCCTCAACAATAGCCATGCTTATGAAGAACACTTTGGAAGCCTTCAAAAAAAGAAGAGGGGGCAAGGCTTAAAATAAAAATTGGAAGATCCATTTTGAAAGAGAGATTGTAAAATTGTCAATAAATGATACATTGAATTTCAAATGAATTGATGGATTTTTCAAAAACTATTGGAATTTATTAGGAAATTATGGTATAAAATCTAGTTTTAGAGAGATGAACAATGGCTAAAGTTTGTGAAATCTGCGGAAAAGGTCCTGTTTTTGGGCAAACGTTGAGTCATTCTCATAAGGCATCCAAGAAAAAGTGGAAGCCCAACCTGCAAAGAGCGAAAACTCAAACCAAGTCAGGTGTGAAACAAATATGGGTTTGCACAAGATGCCTCCGGTCCGGGAAAGTCGAAAAAGTTATCTAAAAGAAATATTCCTAAATCCTTTTTACTTTATATATATCTTTGATTCCGGAAATTTTTTTGATTATATTCTTTAGGTGCCGGTAATCCTGGATTGTCATAGAAACTCTTATGCGGGTTTTGTTATCAGAGAAAGTTGCCACATCTGCTTTGGTGATATTTCCTCCCAATTGAGCGATGACAGCTGTGAGGTTGGCTAAAATACCGGGGATATCTTTTCCCACGATTATCAGCTTCCCTTTATAGCTTCCCTCTAATGATTGATCCCATGCCACGTCAATCATGCGTTTGCTATCCAGAATCTCTTTGGAGACGAGAGGACAGCGTAAAGAATGAACGGTCACTCCTTTTCCAGAAGTGATGTAACCAATGATAGGTTCTCCTTTAATGGGAGAGCAGCATTTCGCTAGTTTCACCAGAGAGCTCTTCATGTCTTTGACCTGTAAAGGAAGACTTCTTTTCTTGGTCACTTTTTTGACAACTTTTTTTAATTTTGTTCTTTTCTTTTTTTCCTCTTTTGCAGGGGGCGAAATTTTGTTCATGACCTTTTTATCAAGGACAATTTTTCCAAATCCGATCATTGCATAAAACTCATTCATATTTTTGGGTTTTAGATTTGTCGCTTGTTTCAGATGATCGAGAAAATTTTCTTTTTCAAGCCATTCAGGAGGAAGAGAGTGCTGTTTTATTTTCATGCCCCATAATCTTTTTCCAAGGACGATGTTTTTCTTTTTTTCTTGGAGATTTAGCCAGCGTTTAATGTGATGTCTTGCTTTAGAGGTGAAAGCCATATTTAACCAATTCCTGCTCGGAACTGTCTCCGAGGAGGTTACGATTTCTACAATATCTCCTGATTTTAATATTGTCTTGAGAGGAACATTTTTCCCATTGATCTTTGTGTGCTTACAGTGAAGCCCAATTTCTGTATGGATTTTAAAAGCGAAATCTAATACAGAAGATCCTAAAGGAAGAGTTATCACCTGACCTTTAGGTGTGAAGACCGTTACCTCTTCCGGGATTAAATTGACTTTCAGGTTTTTGAGAAATTCTTTTGGATTTTTTTGCCCCTTGAACAATTCTGCCATCTCTCTAAGCCAATGGAGTCTGGCGTCTTCCTTTACAATATTGGAAGGATCCGGTTCCTTGTATTTCCAGTGAGCAGATATTCCCTTTTCAGCCAACTCATGCATCTCTTTTGTTCTTATTTGTATTTCTATTGTTTGTTTTTTCCCAGTAAGAATGGTTGAGTGAAGGGACTGATAGAGGTTGGTTTTAGGCATTGATATAAGGTCACGGAATCTTTGAGGGATATGAGGCCAATTCTGATGAATGATTCCGAGGATGGAATAGCAGTTCGCTGGAGTGTCCGTAATGATTCTTAAAGCCATAAAATCATATACCTGCTCAAAATTAACACCCCGTTTTTCCATTTTGTTGTAGATGCTGTACGGCCTTTTTATTCGGTAGGAAATTTTTGCTGGAATATGATTCTTGCTCATAAGGTCTTTAAGAATTTTTCTGATTTTCTTCAATTCCCTTTCTGTTTTTTTGTATATGGGCTCTATGAGAGAGACGATTCTAAAATAATTTTCTGGTAAAACATATCGGAAGGAAAAATCTTCAAGTTCAGCTTTAATTCTTCCCATCCCCAGTCTGTTTGCTATGGGAGCATATATCTCCAGAGTTTCTTTGGCGATTGTTTTTTGCTTTTCCTCTGGCAGGAATTTCAGGGTTTTTAAGTTGTGGATTCTATCGGCAAGTTTTATGAAAATAACCCTTAAATCATCCGTCATGGCGAGAATTATTTTGCGTATGATTTCTGCCTGTTTTTTCTCTGGTGAAGAGTCCTGTACAAGGCTGATCTTGGTCACTCCTTCCACTAGTTGAGTTATTTCTTTTCCGAATGCTTTCATAAGTTCAGATGATGAAGAATCGGTATCTTCCAGAATATCGTGAAGCAAGCCGGCACAAAGAGTGGTTGTGTCTAACTTCATATCAGCAAGCATATTTGTCACTTCTAAGGGGTGACTTAGATAAGGTTCTCCAGAACGGCGCACTTGCCCTTTATGGGCGTGGGCTGCGAAGACGTAGGCTTTTTGGAGCAACGTGATATCTTTTTCGCTGTAAAAAGAGGATATTTTATCCAGGATATCATTGAATCTAATCATAACAAATCTTGTTCACTTTTCTCTTCTAAGAATCCATTTTATCGCATCGAGCAAATTTGAGGCAATATATCCTGGTTCAATTCCTTCTTTTTTTAGAATTGGCAAAGATTTTGTTCCGAATCCTGTCAGGACAAGAACAGGGATGGCTTTGATGTTGAACCCGAATTGGATGTCTTCGACTTTATCTCCAATCATATAAGATTGTTCTAAATCAATATTCAAGTCTAATGATGCTCTTATAGCCATTCCAGGATTTGGTTTTCTGCATTGACAGTCTTTTTTATATAGAGGAATCTCAGAATGAATATAGTGAGGGCAGTAGTAAATCCCATCAAAAAAAGCACGGTGCTTTAAGAAGTCTGTTTTCAGTTTATTATGGATTTTATAAAGATTTTCTTCTTTGATTAGCCCCCTTCCTACTCCAGATTGATTGGTCACAATGACAGCTAATAATCCTTGTTCGTTGATTTTTTTCACAGCTTCAAAGCTGTGAGAATATATTTTTATTTGATCATAGGAGCAAGGATATCCAATATCTTCATTTATATTCCCGTCTCTATCAAGAAATACCGCTTTTTTTTTCATTCAATAAATTCTTTGCTTGCCTGATAAACTTCTTCAGCCTCAATTCGTTCCATACACCGATGGTCATAGGGACATTCCCTGTAGCTGCAAGGCCAGCAAGCAACATTTTTCTTAATTATTTTTGAGGGTTTCTGAAACGGACCTGTCACCCGGGGATCTGTGGGACCAAAAATTGATATAACTGGTGTTTTAAGAGCATTTGCCATATGCATGGGTCCGGAATCGTTGGTGATGAACAAAGAAGAATCGCTAATGATCCCGGCTAGTTGCCTGAGGCTGGTTTTTCCTATCAAGCTTATCGGTTTTTCTGGCACATATGAAATGATGGTTTCTGCTAACCAGGATTCGTTTTTTGATCCTGTGATGATTATGGTTGCGTTTTTTCTTTGCTGCAGGAGGGTGGCTGTCTCTGCAAATTTCTTTGCAGGCCATCTTTTAGCAGATCCATAATAAGCCCCTGGGTTAAGAGTAATGAGGGGCTGTTTGCGATCAACATTCAAAGAGTCAAGGATTTTTTCAGATTCTTTTTTGTCTTCAGCCTTAAGAGGAAGAAACAGTTCTGAAGGATAAACTTTAAACCCTAATTTCTTTATGAGATCCCTATAATAATCAACCTGATGGATGAAAAGACTTTGGGTTTGGGAAGAAACTCCATTGGTTAATAAAATGCTTCGTCCGTCCCGGCTGTATCCCCACCGTTCTGGGATTTTTGCAAGGGAAAAAAGCAGAGCAGAAGCAAATGAATTGGTCATAAGAAGGCCTGCATCGAACTTGTGTTCTTTTATTTTTTTAACTGAACTCTTCAAATCTTTTAATTTATTGGAAGGGGGGAGAAGAACAAAACCCTCAATGAAATCGAAGGACTGGAATAATTCTCTCACCCATTCGTTGGCTGCGATCCATATTTGAGCTCCTGGGAAATTTTTACTCAGGCTTTTGATGGCAGGAACAGAAAGAATAGAGTCTCCAATCCAGTTAGGGACACGAATAATGATTTTCATGTGTCTCATTTTATTCTTTGCCTCAATAATTGTCAAAACATGCACAATAAGGAGTTCCGCTAAAAATGGCTTCATTCCATTTCTAAATTGAAATCACTTCTTGATTTTCGAAAGCCCTCCTGAAGAAGGGATCGATTTTTTAAAAAAACTTTAGATACAAAATGAAGATACGGGTGGCGAAGGATGAGCTTTACTTGTGGGAAGGCGTTGAAGATTCTTTTTCTTTTTTAATTGAATCCTTTGACTCTTTTTTCTGGTTTTTGTTGCCGTCTTCTTTTTCCGGTTTGTTTTTACGGGCATAATCAGTGATGTACCAGCCGCTTCCTTTGAATTGTATGGCAGGTGGAGAAATTATTTTTTTTAATTTGCCTCCACATTCAGGGCATTTTTTCAAAGGGAGATCGGTGGCTTTTTGTAACATTTCAAATGTCTTGTTGCATTTTGTGCATTTGTATTCATATATTGGCATTTTGACCTTCTTTGTTATTGCAAAAATATTGACATTCATTATATCAACAAATTAGGCTGAATGAAACACTTAAATGATGGGAGGATTTTCCCACTTTTCTTTCCTGTCAAATGACAATTGAGGAGGAGCTGAGTAACGAATTCATAAAATCCAATGATACCGGAAGAAGGCAGAATTCAGAGGGCTCTAAGAAGGGAAATAAAGGGGGAGGGGAATTAACTTTGTTTGAAGCTTTAATTCAATTTCGAACAGATTTTAGTGGAAGACGTCCGCTTCAAAGATGAATATATTGGCATCCTTTTTCCAGGCATCGGGCGGCAGCCCTGCTTTCAGGCAAGTCTGTTCTAAAAAGGTTTCTCTTGTCCAGTTGTTTTCGACAGGGACTTGAGGTAAAAGAAGCCCTCTCTTATCTCCTTGGGAAATAACAAGACCATGTTTTCCCACTCTGATTGTTTCTGGGTTTTTTATCTTTTTGACAGGGGAAAGGACAGAAATTTCAATTTCCAGCTCATCCAATTCTGAAGCCGAAACAGGAGGGAATCTTGCATCTTTACATGCCGCATAAATAGCTGCCTGCAGGACTGTTTCGTAAAGAGGGGAAATAGGCTCAATAAATCCGATGCATCCTCTAAGGAGTCCATTTTTTTTTATAGTAACAAACGCTCCTCTTTTTTTTGCGAGATGAGTATTTTGAGGGTCATAATCAAGAACTGTTTTATTCTTGACATATTCATCGATGGCATGGCTAGCTAAATTTATCAGTTCCTTTTTTTCTTTTTTGGAAAGAAGGTTGCTGGGGATGCTCTTATTTTTAGTGATTGCTGCCGCAAAATAACCAACGACCTTGTCTTTTGTGCCTCCAAATTGAGAAGAGTCAGCGTAATGAAGGGTATGAACTTTGAATTCTCCTTTTTGTTGAAGGTGAATGAGGGTGGAAAGAACAGGTCCTCCTCCGCACATAATATTTTCTCTATTGAGGACTTTGTTCAAAAGGGACTTAATTTTTATGTTTTCAATAAGAGAGATGGTTTCTAGGTCTTGTTTGTTTGCCTGTTTCTTAGGGTAAAAATGGGACATGTCTGTGGAAGCAATGATCAATACCTTTTTTCCTTTCAGGGCTTTTGTTAATGCGAAAGCCAAAGTATTTATGACCTTTTCTGAAGGAACCCCCATTATAATAGGAACAATGTTCGCATGAGGAAGAATTTTTTGAATAAAGGGAATTTGAACTTCAATGCAATGCTCTTTCTGGTGGGCTTTGGGAATATAATTGAATCCGGAAGCAAGAGAAAACTCCTCAGCCATTTGAGAGTCAATGTTCACAATTCCGAGAGGGGATTGATATCCTCCCTTTGGATAGATTGAGCATCCATGGAATCCATAATGGTGGGAAGGACCAATGATGACAACCGTTTCGTAATTTTTCCCCTGGACTGTTTTATAGGCAGAGGCAGCGACCATACCTGAATATTGATGTCCTGCATGAGGGATGATGAGTGCGGATATATCTTCTAAAGAAGAGGACGGCTGTTTGGCTCTTTTAAGGAACTGGTCAATCTGTTCGGAAAGGGATTCAGCATCTGCGTCATAGAACTTTCCTGCCCAGACAGGTTTTCGAATGCCCTGGGAAAACGCGAATTGACTCAGGAACACAAATGCAAATAAGATGACTATAGCTTTTTTTATCATGTCACTCCACCTTCTTTAATTTTACCAGATAATAAAGACAAAGGTCTAGGGAGAAATTGAGAATAATCTTATTCCTGTTGGAACAGATATAAACTTGACAAAATCGAAAAGCTTTCCTTTAATGACAATGGTGTTGTTATGAAGGGCGAAGAAATATTTGAGAAATTGAATCTAAAGAAAGAAGACTTTGATGATTTGCATATCACCAGGAATTTTTCTTCATTTGTTGCCGTGTCTCACGGTGAAATCATTCAAATGACAGATCCAATATTAACCCATTGTCCTTTATTTTCCAGGCTGTACAAAGGGAATCCGGGAGAAAAGAAAAAGGAAATTAGGAAAAGTATAAAAATGGCAGTGGAAAGTAAAATAAAAGAGTTTGGATCATTTACGGAAATACGAAAACTTAAGCAGACTAAAATAGCTGTTCCCTATGGGGCATCAGAAATGATGATGTATGCGATTCGAAAAGGCTTTATAGAGGCAGCTCTTTCTGTGTGTGATGGAGCCGGAAGCGTGATAACAGATTATCCGGCTTTAGTTCAGGGAATCGGAGCCCGAATGAATGGTCTGTTCTATACCACTCCTGTGAAGAAAATTATCGATACCATTAGGAAAAACAGAGGGATTGTGGTCTTTCCAGACAACGCGGAGATTAACCAGGTTTTGGCTTTAGAGCATGCTGCTAGGCAGGGATATAAAAGAATAGCGGTTACAATCAATGGTTTTACAGATGAAGACATATCAGAAATCAAACCGATTGAAGGAAAGTACGGGATAAAAACTGTTGTGATAGTGGTTTGTACAACGGATATATTAAAAGCGAGGACAGAACATATTGCCCGTTATGCGGATGTTGTCTGGTCATGTGCCTCTAGGAATGTGAGGGAAATCATTGGTTCAAGATCGATTCTTCAGATCACAACTGGAATTCCGGTGTTTGTTTTAACGCCCAGAGGGATGGAATTTGTTTCATCTTATAGCAATCAACCACAGGTGTTTCGTGAATTAGACCTGAATCGCCAATACTTGATCTCAGGGTATGTGAGAGGGCGACAGATTAAAATGGGACATATGTCCACGTATCTTACTGAATCCCGGCTTCCCATTCGAAGCAATAAAGAACCAAAATAAGGATTATTATGGCAAACATTTGTATAGGGCATCAAATTATGACGTTTTTATTGACTTTTTTCCTGTTTTAGATTAAAAATATAAATGGAAGGTTCAGATGAAAAAGATACTTAAGCCTCTTTTTACTATATTAATTTTTGGATCCGCTTTTTTTATTGGATACTACTTAGGTGAAGAAAAATTAAAAACCAAGATACCTGATTTTCAAGAAGATGAACGTTAGGTAAAGAGATTTTCTGATTCATTAAAAGGGGGAATTTTCTATTTTTTTTTCATATTGGGGATTTTTTTACAAAAGCTTCCCCAAAAATTACTTTAGAATCTGTATAAATTATTACTAATCAATAAGTTAGTTAAATTTTAAAGTGAAAAACTAATTTTTTGGGGCCCCCTTGACAGCTCTCCCCCCATCATGAAGCTTCCCCCCTCATTTTTAAATTTCTCTTTAAACCTTAAGACATCGTTTATAAGAGAATTTGTTCTCTAAAAGAATAAGGGGTGGCGCGGCGAAGGGGCTCCCCACCCGCACCACAGTTCTTTGGAGGGGGAACAGCTTCGCTTTCCCCCTTCCAACGGTCGCTCCGCTCCCTGCCTTTCCTTCTCGAGCTTCGCTCTGCGACCAAGGAGACGTACCCCCTTGGATCCTACATGGATTTGTTTATAAACAAATCCTATTGGCGAGGACGGATGGGGAAGAGCCGTGACAGGACCCCTTAATGTTTGTTGCTTCTGATGTTTATAATAGAAATTTAAAAATTGAGGGAACTTCACTCATCTTCCCTTTGTTGACTAATGAAAGGTGTGCGTTTATAATCAAAAACAAAGCATTTATTAGATTTAGAGGAATGAAATGAATTTTGGATTATATGGAATTATCATTATTTTTGCCCTTTTTTTTATCATTTTAATGGTCAATCCTAAAATATCTTGTTTTGGGAAAAAGATTAAATCCCCGTTTTATCCTCTTTTAAGAAAAAAAAAGAAAAAAAAGAAAGAGACAAAAACACAAGATTACGGATTTAAACTAGTGGATGGGGAGGTAAAGCAGCACTCGAAGAAAAAGAAGCACCCGAAAGCGAATTTAGAAAAAGTTGAAGATTATGGACTTAACCTTAATGATGACAATGAAAAAAATCTTGCCGAAAATAAAAAAAATAAAGGAAAAAGAGATTCCTAAGTTTTTTTTCAATAGCGTTCTATATATTTTTCTTATATCAACGGGGATTTTATTTCTTTCCAATTGCCGGCCTGCTTCCATAATTCTTTCACCTCTCCCCGATCATATAGAAAGTATGGAAGGATATGCTTCCATTAAGATTACAGGAGAAGAGAATCATACCAGGGCAAGATTTTCCTTTATTTTGGATTCTTCTCGAAAGGGGAAAATACAGGTATCAAATGTGATGGGAAAAACACTGTTTCAAATACTCATTGATAAAAATCAAGCATTTTTTGTTCTTCCTTCAAAAAGAGCATACTGGAAAGGGAAAGAAAAAGAAATTATGAGCAAATTTTTAGGATTTGAAATTGGCCTTTCAGAACTTAAAAGCTTTTTGACTGGACGTTGGGAAAGGAAAATGATAAATAATCCGGAAAGCAAGGGAATCAAAAAGTGGAAGTTGTTTACTGATGAACAAGGCAGAGCTGTAAGAGGAGAGAAAGGAAATTTGTGTTTTGAGGTGAAAGAATTTCTGAATGATACATCTATTGCCCGGATTTTTTATTTTTATTATTATAAAAATGAATACCGGTTGAAAATACTTCAAATAGATTTCAATCAGCCAATTAAAAAAGGTGTTTTTTCTTTGGGCTATTTGAAAGGTTATGAACAAAAAAGCTGGGCTGAATTAGAAAAATTGATAGAAAATGATAGCTAGATCCTATGCGAAAATAAACCTAGGGATAGAAGTCTCAGGGATAAGGAAGGATGGCTTTCACGAAGTCAAAACTTTACTTCAGACTATAGACTTGTATGATGTTTTAAATTTTTTGCCTATAGAGAAGGATTCAATTGAATTAGCAGGAGATGATGTGTCCATATCTTGGGGAAAGGACAATCTGATATATAGGGCGGCTTCTCTTCTCAAAGAAAAACACAAGGTCTCTTTTGGGGTGAGAATCAAAGTCAAAAAAAACATTCCTTCGGGAAAAGGATTGGGAGGAGGAAGCAGCAACGCCGCAATCTCTCTTTTTGTTTTAAATGAATTGTGGGGGCTGAAACTCTCAAAGAGCGACTTGATGGGCTTAGGAAAAATTCTGGGCTCAGATATTCCTTTTTTTCTTGAAGGAGGAGCGTGCCTTGGAGAGGGGCGTGGGGATGAGATCACTCCTTTGAATGATATGAATTTGTTTTTCTGTCTTTTAACAATGCCTGACTTTTCGATTATGACCAGGCAAGTTTATAAACGCTTTCAGTTTGACTTGACTTCAAAAGAGAAAGACAGTAAAATTATTCAGTTTCTGAATACAAAAGAAGCATTTTTTTTAGAGAACAGTTTAGAAGAAACAGTATTTAGTTTATTTCCTCAACTCAAAGCCATTAAGTGTCTTATTCAAAGTCAAGGAGCGGATTTATCGCTGGTTACAGGAACAGGCTCAGCAGTATATGGTCTTTTTAAAGATAAGAAAAAGGCTCAAGATGCTCTCAAGGAAGTGGAAAAAAAGTATTCTTCATGCGTGGTGAAAACACTGGGCAGAGAGGAATACTGGAGGAAGGTAAAAGTTGGGGTGTAGCCAAGTGGTAAGGCAGCGGACTTTGGCTCCGCTATTCGGGGGTTCGAATCCTCCCACCCCAGTTTGAATATAAACAGCTTTTATAATGAAACTCCAGGGAAGGATTGGAGGGAAAGATGAAGGTGTTTGCAGGAACATCCAACAAGGAATTAGCCAAGGAGGTTTCAGAGTACCTGAATATAGATTTAGGAAAGTGTGTGCTTGAGCGATTCAGCGATGGAGAAATCCATTTTTATATTGAGGAAAATGTTCGAAGAGAAGATGTTTTTGTTATCCAAACCGGTTCTTATGATGCGAATTTTCACCTTATGGAGTTATTTCTGATGATCGATGCCTTCAAGCGGGCTTCCGCGGAAAGGATTTCTGCGGTTCTTCCTTATTATAGTTATGCGAGGCAAGATTGGAAAGATCGCCCCCGCGTCCCCATTTCTGCTAGACTCGTTGCTGATTTGATTGAAGCCACGGGAGCAGACAGAGTGTTGACAATGGATCTTCACTCTCCTCAGATTCAGGGTTTTTTTTCAATCCCGGTTGATAACTTAATGGCAGGGCCTGTGTTGATAAAATACCTTCGTTCATTGAAATTAGAAGATTTGATTATTGTTTCTCCTGATGCAGGAGGTGTGGGGAGAGCCAGATATTATGCAAAGCGGCTGGATGCAAAGTTGGCAATCATTGATAAACGGCGGCCATCTGTCAATGAAGCTGAAGTCCTTCATGTGGTTGGTGAAGTTAAAGGGAAAAATGCAGTTATTATTGATGATATGATAGATACAGCCGGGACTCTAGTACAGAGTGTCAAAGTTTTGAAAGAGGAAGGAGCGAGAAAAATTTATGCTGCCTGCACGCATCCTGTATTGTCCGGAAAGGCAATGGAAAGAATAGAAAATTCAGAGTTGGAAGGTCTGATAGTCACCAATACAATTCCGCTTGGTGAAGAAATAAAATCTTATAAAAATTTAACTGTTCTTTCTGTTGCGGAGCTATTTGGAGAAGCCATCAGGAGAATTCATTTAGGACATTCAGTGAGTTCTTTGTTTGAATAAGGAGGAAGGAATATGGCTATCACAATTAAATGCGAAAAAAGAGACACTTTCGGCAAGAACGAATCTCGACGCTTGAGAAAAGAAGATAAGATGCCTGGCATTTTTTATGGGAGAAATGAAAAAAATATTCCTCTTATTTTGGAAAAAGAGGATATATTTAAAGTATTGAAATCTGAAACAGGAGAAAATACTATTTTTAAAATTTCTTTTGGGGATTCCGAAAAAAAGGATGTGATGATCAGAGAATTGCAAAGAGATCCAGTCACAGAGAAAGTTTTGCATGCAGACCTTGTCCATATCGCAATGGACCAAATAATCAGTATTTCTGTTCCTGTTGTGACAGAGGGAGAGGCTATTGGAGTGAAGAGTGAAGGAGGCTTTGTAGATTTTGTAACTCGAGAAGTGGATATAGAATGCCTTCCCAAGGATATTCCGGATCATATTAAAATAGATATAACAGACCTTCATGTTAATCAATCATTTAAAGTTGGGGATATGACTCCGCCGGTGGGAGTGAAAATCACAAGTGATCCGGATGAAATATTGATAAATGTATCACTTCCTCATGAAGAAGAGATTGAAGAAGAGGAAGTTGAAGAAGAACTTCTTGAAGGAGAAGAGGGCCCTGAGGTTATAGGAAAAGAAAAAGAAAAGGTTGAAGAAGAAGAAGAAAAAGAAGAGAAAGAAGGAAAAGGCGAAGAGAAGGAGTGATATGTGTGGGCTGTGGTTGGATTGGGAAATCCAGGCAGGAAGTATTTACATACAAGGCATAATATAGGATTTGTTTTTATTAAAAACTTAGCCAAGAAATGGAAAGTCAGGCTAAAAAAAAGACGGTATTCATCGAAGATAGTTGAAGTCAAACGAAAAAATGATAGAATACTCTTAGTTATGCCTCAGACATTTATGAATCTAAGTGGAGTGGCAGTGAAACAGATCATAGAAACAAAAGGAATTTCTCCTGAAAATATGGTGATTGTTTACGATGATTTGGATCTTTACGGAGGAGAGATCAGGATAAAAAAAGGAGGAAGTGCAGGGACTCACAGGGGAATGAATTCGATTATACAGGAATTGAATAACACCAATTTTCTTCGGATTAGGATAGGGATAGGACCCATGAATCCTGGAATTGATGCCACGGATTATGTTCTGGCTCCTTTTGAAGAGGAAGAGAATATTCTTATGAAGGAAAGTATAGAAAAGGCTCTGAAAGCTCTGGAAATGATTCTGGATGGAGATGCAGAAGGAGCCATGAATGAATTTAATCAAAGAAAGAAAATTGTTGACGTAATAAATTAAGATAGTTATTAAAAAAAGCCTTCCTTGTTCCTTCTTTTTAGAGGGAGGGGCTATTAATCCATAAGGAGGTATCTATGAGACGATACGAAACAGCATTTGTCATTTCCCCCAAAGTTGAAGAAGAGGAACTGGAAAAGATTATCAGTCATATGACTGAAATCATCTCCAAGAAAGAGGGGAAATTGGTCAAGCAAGATAATTGGGGGAAAAGGAAACTAGCTTATCCGATAAACAAATTTGATGAAGCTTATTATGTTTTTTTTCTTTATGATGGAGAACCAGACATACTAAAAGAGCTTGAAAAGAATTTTAGACAATCGGAAAAAATTCTTCGATATTTGACAGTAAAAAAGGATATTGAAGAAAAAGTGAGATGGAAAAGAAAAACAAAGGATAAGAAAGAGAAAAAAGCCAAAGAAGAAGAAACAGAACCACCCAAAGAAGAAAAGAAGGAGGCAGAGAAAGAAAAACAAGCAGAGGATTCTTCTTCATCAGAAACAATGAAAGAGGAGGAATAGAGATGGTGCAAAAACAACGAAGGCCGAGAAGAGGGTATAAGAGACCTTTTACAGCAAGAAGGAAAGTATGCCGGTTTTGTCAAAATAACATTAAAAATATCGATTATAAAGATATTGCTTTGCTAAAGAAATATGTTCCTGAAAGAGGGAAAATATCTCCCAGGCGGGTGACTGGGACGTGTGCTTTTCATCAAAGAAAGTTATCCTTGGCTATCAAAAGAGCCCGTTTGCTAGCATTGCTTCCTTATGTGAGTGATTAGTATATATTGTGATGGAGGAAGAATAATGAAAGTCATATTAAAACAGGATATCGATAACCTAGGGAAACGAGGAGAAATTGTTAATGTAGCCAATGGATATGGAAGGAATTACCTTATTCCTAAGAAATTAGCTATCAAGGTTACATCCTCTAATATGAAAATGATTGAGATTGAAAAAGTTTCCTTGGAGAAGCAAATTGAGAAGGAGAGATTGTCCTATCAGGAAGTTATTGATAAATTGAATCAAACAGAATTGATATTTGAGAAAAAATCAAGTGAGAAAGATGTTATATTTGGTTCTGTGAGCGTTTCTGATATTAAGGAAGCTTTGGATAAGCTCGGCTTTGATATAGAAAAGAAGAAAATTGTTATGAAAGATCCTATTAAAAGATTAGGGAACTATACCATACCGATCAAGATTTTCCATGAAGACACTGCAGAAATTAAAGTCGAAGTTAAGAAAGAAGGGGAAGAAGCGGCAGAAAAAGAAGAAAAGAAAGAAGGTGAAGAGAAAAAAGATATTAAAAAAGAAGTCAGCGAGGTTAAAGAAGAAACAAAAGAGGCCAAAGAAGAGGTAGAGGAAACACCGATAGAGAAGGAAACAAAAGAAAAGGCTGAGCCTGTCAAGGATGAGGCAAAGGAAGAGGCTGAGAGTAGAGAAAAGGAGGGAGAAAAAGAAGACAAGGCCAAAAAAAAGGGAGAGCCTATAGAGGAAGAAATAAAAGAAAAAGCTGACAATAGAGAAAAAGAAGAAAAAAAGGAAGAAAAGAAAGAAGAAAAAAAATGAATTAAGGAATTATTTTCTAAAAATGACGGCAGGGATATTAATTTTTTATCATTTCAATTGATTATGATATACTCAAAAAGGAGGCAGAGTGGATCTTGATTTAATGTTCCTTAAAAAGACTCCGCCTCATAACCTTGAAGCAGAAAAGACTGTCCTGGGAGGAATTCTTGTTAACAATAATAATCTTAATGTTGTTCTTTCCATTATTTCTCCCCAGGATTTTTATAAAGACGCCCACCAGAAGATAATTGAGAATATAATCCAAATGATCGATAAAGGGATTCCTGTCGATCTCCTTTCGCTGACTGAGACACTTCAAAAAAGCGGGCGTCTTGAAGAAGTGGGGGGCGTTTCTTATCTTTCCTCATTAATGGACGGGGTTCCGAGAAGCTTGAACATTGAATATCATACCAAAACAATAAAAGAAAAAGCTCTTTTGAGACGGCTTATTATTTCTTCAGCGAAAATCATTTCTTCCAGTTATGAACAGAAAGAGGATCCAGACACTCTTTTGGATGCAGCTCAATCTGCGATTATAGATGTGGCTGAGCAGAGGATCAAACCTGGCTTTATCCCTGTGGGGGAATTGATGGATTCTTCTTTAGAGAGAATCAAAGCTCTGCAGCAGAGAAAGGAAGCTGTTACCGGTATCCCAACAGGTTTCCAGGATCTTGACCGCTGGACTTCAGGATTGCATGATTCAGAATTTATTGTCATAGCCGCGCGTCCTTCAATGGGAAAGACGGCATTAGCTTTAAACATTTCTCATCATGTGGGGGTAAATACAGATTTTTCCGTGGGATTTTTTTCCCTAGAAATGGCTAAGGAACAATTGTTGCTCCGGCTTCTCTGTGCTGAGGCCCAGTTGGATATCGGGGATGTAAGGAAAGGTTTTGTTGGAGAACGCGGATATGAAAAGCTTAAGATGGCTGGAGAACTGCTTTCCAAGGCGAAAATATTTGTTGATGAGACTCCCGGGTTAAGTGTTATGGAAATGAAAGCAAAAGCCAGAAGATTGAAAATGGAAAACAATCTTGACCTTTTGTTTGTGGATTATATGCAGCTTATGAGAGCAGGAGCAAGGTTTGAAAACAGAACCCAGGAAGTTTCTTATATTTCGAGGTCATTAAAAGAATTAGCCAAAGAAATTAAAATCCCGGTGGCGGGCATTTCGCAGCTGAGCCGAAACCCGGAACGAGGACGGACCAAAGCTAGGCCCATGCTCTCTGATTTAAGAGAGTCCGGCGCCATTGAACAGGATGCCGATGTGGTTATTTTCATTTATAGACCTGAAGTTTATAATCGCGATGATGAAAATCTCAAGGGGATTGCTAATGTTTTGATAGCCAAACAGAGAAATGGTCCCACAGGAGATTTAGAATTGGTTTTCTTGGACAAATTTGCCCGGTTTGCTAATAAGGAAATTTATACTTTTGATTCGACAAATGAATAAACAAAAAAGTAAACAGAAACAGTATTTATTCTCCTTTATCAATCAGCTTGGTGAAATTGGGATGCTTTTTGTCCAAACTGTAAAAAACATGTTCAGAAAGCCATGGGAAGGCAAAATCTTTTTACAGCAGCTGGAAGAGATTGGGGTCAAATCTTTACCGGTCATAGCGTTGACGGCAGCTTTTGGAGGGCTTGTCTTTGGGCATCAAACTTATCATGGGTTTCACCGATATATAGGTCCAGGATCTGAAGCTTACGGCGGACCAATCATTTCACTGGGTCTTTCTAAAGAGTTGATTCCTATATTGGTCGGTCTTATGGTATCAGGTAGAGTGGGGTCAGCGATGACAGCTGAAATTGGGACAATGAAAATCACCGAACAGATTGATGCCCTCTTCAGCTTAGGGGCGAATCCAATCAAATACCTGGTTGTCCCAAGAACACTCGCCTCTTTCATAATGCTTCCTTGCTTGACACTTTATGGAGATATCATTGGAATTGTGGCTGGATATTTTTATAATGTGGCTGTCATGGGAGTAAACAGTGTGGTTTATTTAAGGAATACCATCAATTATCTGGAATTGTGGGATGTGGCAAGTGGACTGATAAAGGCAGCTATTTTTGGAATCATCATAGCGATCATTGGGTGTTGGCAAGGATTGAATGCTGAAGGAGGAGCCAAAGGAGTTGGGAAAGCGACCACTCTTACAGTGGTGGTTAGCAGTATAAGCATATTGATCGTTAACTTTTTTCTCAGTAAAGCCCTACCGGGAAGTTTGAGTTAATGATACGGATAGCAAACCTTCATAAATCTTTTGGAGACAATAAAGTTCTTTGTGGAGTCAATCTTAAGGTTAATAAAGATGAAACACTTGTTATTATTGGACAGAGCGGATCGGGCAAAAGTGTCCTACTTAAACATATAATTGGGATCATGAAACCAGACAAGGGAAAAGTGTATGTTGACGGAATTGAGATAACAAGTCTTAAGGGGAATGAAATCCATAAAATAACAAGAAAGTTCGGAATGCTTTTTCAGGGGTCGGCTTTGTTTGATTCAATGACAGTTGGTGAAAATATAAGTTTTGGTATCAGGAGATACTTGAATATTTCAGAGGATGAAATCCAAAAATTAGTCTCAGAGAGCCTGGACAAGGTTGGCCTTAAAGGAATTGAAAACCTTATGCCTCATGAACTAAGTGGAGGAATGAAAAAAAGAGTTGGGTTAGCCAGGGCTATTTCTTACAAGCCTGAAATCATTCTTTATGACGAACCATCGACAGGAATAGATCCCATCAGAGCCGATGCTATAAATGAATTGATAAAAATAATGAAAGATAAATTAAAAGGAGCTTCAGTGGTGATAACCCATGATATGGTCAGTGCTTATAAAGTAGCGGATCGAATAGCCATGCTGTATGAAGGCAGGATTATTGAAGAGGGAAATCCTCTAGAGATTCAAGGCTCTAAAAATCCTATTGTGCAGCAGTTTATAACTGGGAAAGCAGAAGGCCCTATTAAAAATTGGTGAAAAAATTCATATGACAAGGAAAAAGGAATGAAAAGGGAAACAAAAATTGGGTTATTCTTGGGAGTTGTCCTATTGATCGTTGCCTTATTTATTATGTTTGTTGGGAATATAAAAGTTTTATTTGAAAAGGAAGGATATCCCCTCTATGTTGATTTTGACTCTGTCACCGGTTTGGATAAGAGAGCTATTGTCAGAATGGCGGGGGTCAAAATCGGATATGTTAAAGAGATTGGGCTCAAGGATATGCGGGCGCACATTAGAATGGATATTAATGATGGAACTAAGATAGCAAAAGGATCGAAAGCGACGCTTGCTTCTGTGGGGCTTCTGGGAGAAAAGCATATTGAGATTCTACCCGGAGAAGGAGATGAGTATTATCAGCCAGGAGATACAATCGAAGGTATTGCTGCTGTCAGTTTTGACCAGCTTGGGACTCTTTTATTCTCTATAGGGAATGAAATTAAGGAGGTAGGAAAAGATATAAGGAAGCTGATTGGAAAGGAATCAAGAACTGATATTAAGAAAACATTGGAGAGCATTTCAGATTTGACAAATGAATTGAATGACTTTTTCAGTGCCAACAGGAAAGAATTGGGTGCCGCTATAAGCAAATCCTCCCAAACGGTCCAGAAATTAGAGACACAGATCGATAGTCTTTCCAGCAACCTGGATGAATTGGTAGGCACTATGAGTGAGGTTATCGAAGAAAACAGGGAAAATGTAAAGCTTAACTTAGAAAATATTAAAGAATTGATTTCCAGTACAGAAGAATCATTGAAACTTATCAAAGAAGCGCTGGAGAAAATAAGCAAAGGAGAGGGCAGTTTAGGAAAACTTGTTCAAAAACCAGATCTTTACAACAAGGTTGAAGAAACTATAAACAGAGTGAATGATTTGGCTCAGCCGGTATCGAAACTAAAGCTTTCAGGGGAATTCCGACTAGATTATTTTCAAAAAAAAAAGGATGTCAAAGGATATTTTTCTGTTGATTTCTGGTGGACAGAAAAGAATTTTGTGCTAGGACAAATCGTTCATAATCCATCTCTGGAACAATTCACCTACTCATTACAGGCAGGGATTCGATGGGGAGCATTTTCTCCCCGGGCAGGTATTATCGAGTCAAAAATGGGGATTGGGTTGGACTATTACCTATTCAATGATAAATTAAGATTGAGTTTGGAGAGTTTTGATTTCAACAGAACGCCTCGTCCCCGATTCCGGTTTCTGACCAGATATTTTGCTTCCAAAAAAATCTATGTTCTTTTTGGTATCGATAGCTTCACATTAGCTCCAAAACGGGAATTATTTTTTGGAATGGGAATTGATCTCTGATGAAAAAGGATGCTATTTTTACCTGCCAGAATTGTGGCTTTTGTACCCCCAAATGGATGGGAAGATGTCCTAATTGCGGAGAATGGAGTTCTCTGGTTGAGGAAGTTAAAGAAGAAGAAGTTATTGAAAGTGCCTTTCCTCTTTCCAAGCCTCTTTTATATGAGAAGGTCAAAGAGACTAAGAAAGAACGTTTGAAAACGAATATCGAAGAACTCAATCAGGTTCTGGGCGGGGGAGTTGTCCTTGGGTCACTTGTTCTGATTGGCGGAGAACCAGGAATAGGAAAATCAACCCTCCTTCTTCAATTGAGCGGCGGATTTTCTGAAATGAGTGAGTCGATCTTGTATGTATCGGGAGAAGAGTCCTTAGAGCAGACTAAACTTCGGGGAGAAAGGCTGGGAATTAAAAACGGAAAGCTTTATCTTTTGGCAGAAACAAATCTTGAGAGAATTATATCCCAGGCAGAAAAGTTGAAACCAATTGTGTTTATTCTGGACTCTGTGCAAACCGTGTATTCCTCAAAACTGTCATCAAGCCCGGGAACAATCAGTCAAGTTAGAGAAGTGACCAATCAAGTGTTCCGGTTTGCTAAAAAAAGTCAAGTGGCATCATTTCTGATAGGACATATCACAAAGGAAGGTTCTTTAGCCGGGCCAAAGTCACTGGAGCATATGGTGGATGTGGTTTTATATTTTGAGGGAGAACGGGAACGCAATCACCGCGTTCTAAGGGCATTGAAAAACAGATTTGGTCCTGTTTCTGAACTGGCAGTTTTTGAAATGGGAAACAAAGGTCTTGATGTCATTGCCAATCCATCTGAATTTTTTTTAAAAGAAAGGCCAAAAGTTGGAACGGGCAGTGTGGTTGTCTGCACGGTTAAAGGGTCCCGACCCTTATTGGCGGAAGTTCAGGCTCTTGTTTCTTCAACTTTATTTACAGGGAATCCCAGGAGGATGACAGTCGGTCTGGATCATTTTCGCACCTCCATGTTATTGGCTATTATAGAGAAAAGACTTGGCTATGGTTTCTCAGGAGAAGATATCTATCTCAATGTGGCGGGAGGCTTGAGGCTCAACGAAACAGCCGTTGATATAGGAGTTATTGCAGCGGTTGTTTCTTGTTTAAAAAATAAGGTGATTCCACAGGATCTCTGTTTGTTTGGAGAAGTTGGATTGAGTGGAGAAATCCGTTCTGTGAATCAGCCTCTAGCACGGATCAAAGAAGCCACTTCCCTTGGTTTTAAACAGGCGGTCATTCCCAAAAACAATCTCGATACTTTAGAGAAAGAAGATATACAAGATGTTAGGCTTTACGGAGTTCAGAACGTAAAGGAAGCATTAATGAATGTATTTAAAAGATAATATATAAATTAAAAGGATTATAGAATGGGCGTATTAATATTTCGTATTATCATCATTTCTTTATTAACAGTGGTTGGATATTTTTTTCCTCCATTTGGTCTGTCTGCGTATTATGGCGCCATAGGGGCATTCGTTTTGGCTGTTGCTATCGTTTTTCTTGAGACCAGAATTCGGAGAAGTGACTTTAGGATCATTTGGAGTTCTATAGTAGGGATTTTTTTAGGAATCCTAATAGGATGGATATTGGGATTGATTTATCAGAGAATAGTCACTGAGGGGACCACATCTGATTTTATTAAAATATTTTTTCTTATCATTTTCCCTTATATAGGATTCTTGATTGGCTTAAGAAAATCAGAATGGTTTGAACCGGCATATCTAATGAGTTTTTTTAAGGAGAAAAGAAAAGGGACCTCCTACAAGATACTGGATACGAGTGTCATTATCGATGGGCGCATTATAGATATATGCAATACAGGATTTATAGAAGGAGTTCTCATAGTGCCTCGATTTGTGCTTAAGGAACTTCAGCTGGTGGCAGATTCTTCTGAAGAAATTAAAAGGCAAAGAGGGAGAAGAGGCTTGGATGTTTTGGATAAACTTCAGAAATCCTCTCAGTTGGAAGTCGATTTTACAGACAAGGATTTTCTCGATATCAAAGAGGTTGACACAAAACTGATGGAACTGGCGAAATCCCTGGATGCAAAAATTGTCACCAATGATTTTAACCTGAATAAGATCGCCCAGCTTCAAGGAATTCAAGTTCTCAATATCAATGAGCTTGCCAATTCATTGAAACCGGTTGTTCTGCCCGGGGAATCCATAAAGGTATTTATCCTCAAAGAAGGAAAGGAAAAAGATCAAGGGGTTGCCTATCTGGATGATGGAACTATGGTGGTTGTTGATAATTCCAGGAAGATGATCGGTCAGAATGTTGATATCACCGTCACTTCAGTCCTTCAAACAACAGTTGGTAAAATGATATTTGGACGTTATAATAATGAAAAAACATAATGAAAAAAGTCACTGTTATTATTGTTGCTGCAGGAGAGGGAAGACGTTTTGGCTGTTTGAAACAATTTGAACGGTTAAAAGATAAGACTGTTCTAGACCTATGCCTTGAACAGTTTGAAACCCATGAGAGAATTTCTGAAATTATCGTTGTTGTTAAAGATGAGTCGATCAAAGATCAATATCTAAAAGCTTACAGGAAGGTTGTGGCTGTGGCCAGAGGAGGGGAAAAAAGGCAGGATTCCGTTTATTCAGGGATACAACTCTTAGATCCAGCAAAGGCAGAGATCATCCTTGTTCACGATGGAGTGAGACCGCTGGTCGATGAAGTCCTCATAAGAAGAGTGATTGAAGCAACTGAAATATATGATGCAGCCATTCCTGTTCTTCCTGTTGAGGACACAGTAAAGATTATTGATGGCAATAAAGTGAGTCAAACTCTAGAGAGATCAAGAATTTTTAAGGTTCAGACTCCACAAGGTTTTGATTTTAATTTGCTGAAAACAGTCCTTGAAAAAGCAAAAGAGAAAAATCATTATACGACTGACGAAGCGGCACTTGTCGAGTGGGCAGGGCATGATGTTCACATTGTGCCGGGAGATTCCAGGAACATTAAAATCACTTCTCCCCTTGATCTTAAATTAGCAGAATTGTTACTGGAATTATGATGGAATATAGACGTGTTTAATTTGGGTCTGATTTTCAGAAAAATGTTTGTAAGTTTAGGGGAGCGGACAAATATAAGGATCCATCCCAGTTGAATTCTTATATTTTTAGGATAAATAATATTAAATGGAGGATGATGTGACTGTTAAAAAATTAACAATTTTTAGCTTGTTATTCATTTCTGTTTCTTTTTTAGCCTGGCCAGGAGGACAAACATCAGGTGATATTCATAAAAACGTTTTGACCATCGATACCCATGTGGACATCGGCCGAAATTACGCAACGAAAAAATTGGATCCCGGAATTGACAATCCCCGGCTGAGATGTGATCTAGTGAAAATGGAAAAAGGTGGGATGGATGGAGTTTTTCTGGCTGTGTTTGTTGGCCAGGGGCCACTTGATGATGAGGGCTATAAGAGAGCTTATGAAACAGCAATTGAAAAATTCAATGCCATTCATAGACTGACCGAAAAGATGTATCCCGACCGCTGTGAACTTGCCCTCAGTCCCAGTGAGGTGAAAAGAATCGCCGACATGGGGAAAAAAGCCATAATGATAGGAATTGAGAATGGATATCCCATAGGAAAGGATTTGTCGCTTGTGAACAAATATTATGATATGGGGGCTCGTTACATCACACTGTGTCACAGCAGGCATAATCAGATTTGTGACTCGTCAAGTCCTGAAGAACCTTTGCACAATGGATTTTCTGAGTTTGGTAAAAAAGTGGTTGCCGAAATGAACCGGCTGGGAATTATATGTGATGTATCCCATATATCTGAAAAGTCTTTTTGGGATCTGATTGACATAACAAAGGCTCCTGTTATTGCTTCTCACTCAGGATGTTCGGCGTTGAAAGAGCATGAACGGAACCTCACAGATAAACAATTGAAAGCGCTGGCAAAAAACGGGGGAACCATTCAAATCGTCGCGTTGGATAGTTTTTTAAAAGCGGAATCACCGGAGCATAAGGAAGCGATGGAGAAGCTCCGCAAAAAAATAGGATTACCCTCCCAAAGAGAAATATGGGGAATGTCCCGGGAAGAGCGTATGGCTCTCATCCCAAAATTTGAAGAGTACGCAAGACAAAAAGAGGAAATCGAGAAGAAAATCCCAGGGACGAATGTAAAGGATTTTGTTGATCATATTGACCATGCTGTTAAGATTGCCGGTATTGACCATGTGGGCATCGGGACTGATTTTGATGGAGGCGGAGGAATCTCTGGTTTTAACAATCATGCTGAAGCACAAAATGTGACCAAGGAATTGATACAGAGGAGATATTCGGAAGAAGAGATAAGGAAAATATGGGGGGAAAACCTCTTGCGGGTATGGAGTGAAGTGGAAAAAGTTGCCAAAGATCTGAATCTAAAACAGAATAAGAATTGAACAATTAAAGACTGGAGAAATTTCCTATCTTTCCTTGATTTAATATCTCCAAATGTTTTCATGGAGATAACAGAATCCATTTGAGAGAAGTGAACATTTAATAGGACAAAAAAGGATTGAAGACTCAATATCTCAAAGAAATTTCAGGCAGGCTTTGTAAACTTCGGATGGAGAGATATCCCGAATACAGCGGAAGTCCTCGTATAGACATTTCCTTTGCCGGCAGCTCAAGCGGCATGCAAGGTCTTTTTCCAGAAGCACTGCCTTGGCTTGCCAGGGACGGAACCGGGCAGGAAGGGTTGGTCCAAAATAGGCAACAATCGGAGTGTCAGTGGAAGCCGCTAAGTGCATTGGGCCGCTGTCCGGGCCGACAAAGAGGGATGCCCGGCTTATAAGCTCTCTGAGTTCCTTGAGCCCCAGTTTTCCTGTTAAGGAAAGAAGCTCAAGGCTGCTTTTTTTGATTATTTCTTCCGCTCTTTGCTTTTCTTTTGCAGCCCCGACAAGGACGATTTTTATTTCCGGCCTTTGGGCGAAAAGATTTGTCAATCCAACAATATTGTTGACTCCCCAGTCACGGAATATGTTTCCAGCTCCTATATGAAAAACAATTATTTTATAGGCTTTGAGGTTGTTTTGTTGAATAAAACGGGAAAGTTTTTCTTTTTCTTTTATTGAGGCATCTGGAACCATTGGAGGGGGTATAGGATTGACCTTGATTCCCAGAGCTCTGATAAGATTGATGTGGTTCTCCACGCTGTGAATATACCCTTTCTCTGGGCTTCGAGGTATCCGGATATTGTAGATAAAACTTTTGTATTTAACAGCATAGCCAATTTTTAATGTTGCTTTGGCAAAAAGGGTTATCCATGCAGCCTTGGGGCCGCCGAATAGATCTATGAGGACATCGTATTTTGTTTTTCTGATTGATTGAATGTGTTTTAATAAATCCATTGTGCGCTGCTTTCTGGGGAGAACGAGGATATGATCCAGATATGGATTGCCTTCCACAATTTCGCGAGAAGGCTCCTCAACGATGTAAGTGAGTGAAGCCTGAGGACAATATTCCTTGAGAGCGGTGATGACCGGAGTGGTCATGATGTTATCGCCGATGCGGCGCAAGCGGATGATCAAAATCTTTTTTACAGAGATAGGATCAATCGTCTGTTTGTGTCGTTTGTTCACTCGTTATCTCCTCATAGAAACCGGCGTGTGAGGTCATTGTTCTGTTTCCCTGGAGTCATTTTACTTTATCGTCTGTTCCTTTTCAACAGTCGCCGGCTGATATGATTTCTTTACGCAGCAGAAGAATTCTGCTATTTTAGGGAAGCTGTTTGAAGAGTTAAGTATGGAATGATATGAAAGAGATGTACACCTGGAATCCTTATTCTGACCAGCCGGATATATCCATTCCCAAAAAAAGAAGATTTTGGCATCACTGTAAGCGGTTGGGTAGTTATGTGTCTCTTGCCTCAGCCAATCTCCTCAAGGCTGTCCCCGTGCTTTCCCTTTACCGGAAGTACTGGAATTCTCTGTACAAAAATCCCTGTTCTATCGGCGATCCTTTCGCTGTCTCCGTTTCTCCTTTAGAGAAGAAAAATAGTGAGGTCATCGAGTTACTCAAAGAAACAGGAGTGTCCAGAACGTTGGTTCGCGTTCATTCCTGGGATAAAGAGAGACTCTCCACTTGTGACACCCTGTGTCATCTTCTAAAAAGGGAAGGATTGGATCTCTCCATCGCTCTTCTCCAGGAACGGAAGGATGTTTTGAATCCGGTGCGGTGGCAGGAATTTGTTGATCATGTTTTTTCCAGATTCAAGGCATATTCCTCATTTTTTGAGATCGGACACGCCTGGAACAGGGCTAAATGGGGGCTCTGGGATTATAAGGAATATTTGAAGCTCTCCCGTCACGCTCTTTTTTTAGCCCGGAAGCACGGAGTGCGGCTGGTGGGACCAGCTGTGATCGACTTTGAGTTTCATCTCTATCCGCCTGTGCTCAAAGAGATTCCTTTTGACGTTGTCAGTTCGCTTCTCTATGTGGACAGGGTTGGTGCTCCTGAGAACAAGCAATCCGGTTGGGATACAAGCCGGAAGCTGGCTCTTCTGCGGGCAGTGGTGGATGGGAGCAGCCGGAGAACGCCTCCTTTATGGATCACTGAGGTTAACTGGCCTCTTAAGGGAACCGGGAAATACTCTCCGGTTTCAGGAGAACCGAATGTTACAGAGGAAGAGCAGGCGTCTTATCTTGTTCGCTACTACGTTTTGTGCCTGGCTTCAGGATTTGTGAATAGAATTTACTGGTGGCAGCTTATCGCTCCGGGCTACGGCCTCATTGACAACCGAAGCAAGCCCTGGCGGAGAAGACCCAGTTTTTATGCTTTCAAAAACCTGGTTGCGCACTTGAAAGGAGCCCGATTCATAGAAAAGTTATCCCACTCCCGCATTCAAATCTTTCTCTTCCGGAAAAAACAGGATCGCTTTGCCATTGTTTGGGCGAAAGAGAGAGTGCCCTGGAAGCAGTCAGCGATTTTGATGGAGGTTAACAAGGTAATCAACCGGGATGGGAAGAAAATTCCGTTTGATAAAAATAAATTCTGGATTGGCGGAAGCCCTTGCTATGTCTATTTCAAATAGAGTTTGTCCTTGATTTTATATGAAAGGGGGAGATGACCTTTTTCGCTCCTTCAGCGGGATTGAAAATGTCATTCTCGAATCCAAAAGTGCTGAAAGAGAGAACACAGTGGCAGTCTATAATTTATGAGATGAAGCATAATCGCAGCACTTTTTCCAGTCTTTATCATAATAGGCTCTGACTTTTTCCAATTCTTCCTCAGAAATTAACGGAGATTTGTCAACCAGGAAACGAGGGGCCAGTAGAGAGGTGTATAGTATAAAATAGCGGGGAATCATTCTGAGAAGCCTTTGAATTTTGCTCACCCAGTATTTTTTGGAATATTCATAATCTTGCTTGAATAAAAGCCGGCTGAAAGTTCTGATAACTTTGAGCTGTTTGTCGTTGAACGATTTGTGTTTGGAGGAGAGATTGATGGAGTTTTTATCATAGGTGGCCCCAAGAAATCCGGCGAGCTTATCTAAAAACTGATAAGGATTGTTTCTCAGATCATCATAAAACAGGACCAGAGGTTTGCTTTTAAATGTTTGTTCGATCATTTCCAGCATCGGATAAAAATACAAATCCTTCTGCTTCCAGAATCCTTGATCATTTTCCAGGTCGATAAACTCCTTGAATGTAAAGGAATATCCGTTTTTTATCCGTCTTCTGTATTGGGAGGCGATCCAGCTGTGATGTCTTCTCAGAATAATGATAATTTTGGCATCAGGATAGACCGAGGCAATGTTTTCCAGTTCCCGTTTCAATTGACGATCGAATTCGTTTGAAATCAAATATTTCTCGTGGTTTGTCTTTTCTATTATCTTCGCATATTTGAAATCCTTGTATTTGGTTCTTTGGATATATTGAATCCCTTTTAATTTCGGGAAAAATTTATGCTGCAAATAAGTTGTGCCGGTTTTAGCTAATCCCACATGAAAAAAAATTTCTTTTGATCGATCCGAATGATATGCCTTTTGAGCTTGTTTCAATTTCTGCTGTTTTGTTCCGGATTGATTCACTCTCGACTCCACTTGCCATCCTAAAGTAAAAGAAAAGTTAAAGTCAAGGGAATATAAAGTGAAGAGTCCTCTCCCTGATTCTTGTTTGACAGGGAACAATTATTTTGAAAAAATGAGGCACATAAATGAGGAGGAAAATAAAATGAGCGAAAAAAGCACAGATCTTCCACAAAACCAGATCAGTGGATTGAAACGGAGAGATTTTTTTAAATACTTAGCCGCAGGGTCCGCTATATCCATTTCGTCCTTGAATAAATTGAATGCTTCGATTTATCAAAGCATCACCTCATTGAATAAAAAATACATTAGAGATGAATCTCCTGACGGAGTGTATTGGGATGCCGTAAGCCGCCATTTTCTCTTCAAGGAAGGAATCATTATGATGAACAACGGGACAATTGGCCCCATGCCCAAGCCGGTTTTCAATACTTTGATGAAAGTTTTTAAAATCCAAGCTACCAATCCGTTTGATTCCTATAACTACATTCCGAGAAAAAAGAATGAAGTCCGGCCGAAGCTAGCAAGATTTATCAATGCTTCCCCCGAGGAAGTGGTCATAACCAGAAACACAACAGAAGGAATGAATTTTGTTGCCAATGGACTGGACATGAAGGAAGGGCATGAAGTTTTGCTTTCTGATATGGAACATCCGGGGGGATTGCATCCCTGGCGGCTGAAGGAAAAGAGATATGGGATAAAAATCAAAAGAGTTCCTCTGGGGCTTCCCCCCAAAAGTGTTGATGAAATCGTGGGAACTTTTGAGAAAGGAATTACCTCCAGAACAAAGGTCATCAGTATCAGTCATACCGTGTATATTTCCGGACTCATCACTCCTTTGAAAGAATTAAGCAAAATGGCTCATGAAAAGGGAGTTTATGTGCTTGCAGACAGCGCTCATGGCATTGGAATGCTGAATCTGGATATGAAAGAACTGGGGATTGATTTTTTTGCCACAAGCCCCTATAAGTGGATGGGAGCTCCCACCGGGGTTGGAGTGCTCTATGTCAAAAAAGAAGCCCAGGAAAAATTATGGCCCACCATTGTGTCCTCCGGCTGGGACCGATATGACGATGGAAGAAAATATGAGACTTTAGGCCAAAGGGCTGACGCTTTAACCATTGCCCTGGGTGAAGCGGTCGATTTTCAAAATCGTATTGGAAAAACAAGAGTGGAGAGACGAATCAAGGCTCTGGCTGGATATCTGAAAGGGGAATTAGAGAAAATTGAGGACGTCAAGCTGCACACGTCTCAAGATCCTTATCTCAGCGGCGGATTGACTGCTTTCTCCATAAAGGGAGTTGACCCCGAAAAAATCGTAAACTACTTGAGAGAAAAGTACAACATTGTGGTGAGAACCATTGGCAGTGAACAAGCAAGGACCTACGGAGTAAGGGTTTCGACTAATATTTTTGTTTCTTATAAGCACATCGATATGCTTCTTGACGGAATCAGGCATCTCGTCAAGCATCGGACTTGATATATTAAATGGATTAATCGATTCCTATTTAAAGGACTCATCTCTATAGGACGAAAATACCAAGTTTTGAAAATGAGATAAAAGCACCAGTGTTTCTTTACCATCTCTATAATAGGGGGAGATCGATGTCATGGGATTCCCCATGGATTTGTATTTAAATAAATCCGACAGCGAGGATGGGAAGATCCGTGAAAGGACTGTTTAATCTTTAATGTCATTTTTACTTCTAGGAGAATCTTAAAGAAGGGCGGAACTTTATAATTTATGTTCGTTGACCGCATGTTTTAAGTTGTGTTAATCTTATTCAAAAAAATTAGGAAGAGCATGATCAAAATAAACAAAAAGAAACTTTTCCAGGAGCTCACTGAAAAATACATCCAGAAACACCGGAAATCAGAAGAAGCCTTCAAACGGGCCAATCAATTCCAGATTCGGGGCGGATCACACACTCTCAGATTGTTTGCTCCTTTCCCATTCTATGATGTTCGCTGCAAAGGATCCCGGGTTGCAGATATTGACGGCAATGAATATATTGATTTCTGGCAGGGACATTATGCCAATATCCTGGGCCATAATCCGGATGTCATAATCAAACCTCTTCAAGATTTTTTTCAAAATGGAGAGGGACTCATTACGGGATTTCCGGGACAATTGCAGGTCCTTTTGGCAGAGCTCATCATCCGACAAACAGGCTTAGACAGGATCCGCTTCACCACCAGCGGCACGCTGGCTTCCATGTATTCCATCCTGCTGGCTAAATCATTCACAAAACGGAAGCTGGTCATGAAGATCGGAGGAGGCTGGCACGGAGCCCAGCCCTATACGCTCAAAGGGATCACCCGCTTCGGCAAGGGGCTTGTTCTTAAGGAATCCGCCGGAATTTCCAGGCATATCGACACATCAACCGTCATAACCAGATTTAACGATCCCGAAGACTTGGAAGATAAATTCCGGCGCTACGGAAAAAGGCTGGCCTGTTTCATCATTGAACCTTTTATTGGAGCCGGAGGATTTATGTTTGCCCGCAGGGAATACATCCGAAAAGCAAGGGAATTGACCCATCACTACGGGACGTTATTTATTTTTGATGAGGTGATATCCGGTTTTCGATTCCTTCCGGCTGGAGTTCAGAGCTTATACCAGATCACTCCTGACCTCTCACTCTTTGGCAAAGCTATCGGAGGGGGCCTGTCTGTCAGTGCCGTCGCTGGCCGTGAGGATGTTATGAGGCTGTGCGATCCGGAAGCACCTGAGGATTTAAAAGTAAAGTTTGAGGGAGGCACATTCTCAGCCCATCCAGCCTCTATGTATGCCGGTTTCCTCTATTTGAAACATCTTATAAAGAATGCCGATTCCATCTACCCCCGGATCGGACGGATGGGTAATAAGGTCAGAGAAGAAATTGAAAAAATATTCACATCATACGGTTTCAATGTGATGTGCACTGGAATCGATAAGGACATAACTCCGGAAAGCTCTTTTGTTGGAGTTCACTTTTTCCATAAACATGTCGACAGGATCTCATCTCCTGAAGACGTTTGGAATACAGAAAAATGCGATGTCGAAATGAGGGAAAAGATTTTTAAACTGGCTATGATCAACGAGGGGATTAACATCTTCCATGGATTTGGAGCTGTTTCTTCTGCCCATACGGATGAAGATATTCAGAGGTCCCTTGATGCCGCCGATCGAACGGCTCAATATTTCCTCAAATTCAAAGAGTAAATCCAGCTTGGCTGATTTATCTTCAAGATAATAAAGGAATTACGGAATTTCCTTCAGGGATAGAGAATTCTTAAAATCAATATATTTAGGGAAAAATAGATTTTAAGATTTTAGGGCGGTATTAACAGATCCTTTTGCAATACAAGAGTATTTACTGTCAGTGATATGATAAATCCTCTTAGAATTAATTTTTTGCCGGTTCATCGCAAAAATGAGTACCCAGCCCCAAAAAAGATGAATTAAAGGGGAGTGATGACGCGGGGTGTCTCCGCCCGCAGTGTAAGGGGTTTCCCACGGGGGGATGGGTGGAACGAGGACGAAGATAGGCCGTGGCATAATCACTTATGTGGCTTACTTACCAGGTACTCATTATTGTGATGAACCGATGCCTTAAATCATCGGTTTAAGGGGCTTTTATTTCATTGAGAGATTTGACTGCACTGTTTTTTATCCAAAAACTTGATAAAGATCAAACCAGGGAATGGCTGTGATGT
>CAZPBN010000013.1:0-83663 GCA_964584935.1 uncultured Eubacteriales bacterium
AGTTATTCGTCGTCTGACATACTTGATCACTTTTTCATCATGAGTGGCAAAAATAAAGGTTGTTCCAAGTGTTTTGTTGATATTCACCATAGTTTTGAGTATGTGGTGTGAGTTTTCAGCATCAAGATTGGCTGTTGGTTCGTCAGCCAGCACAATGGAAGGTTTTTTAACCACTGCCCGGGCAATGGAAACCCTTTGGGCTTGCCCGCCTGACAGCTGACTGGGTTTTGATTTAAACCGATCAGCAAGTCCGACCCATTCTAGGGCATCCATGACTGCTTTCTTTCGCTCTGCCTTTGACATATCAAGGAGTAATAGAGGAAACTCGACGTTTTCATAAGCTGTGTAAACTGGAAGTAAATTAAAAGTCTGGAAAATAAAACCAATGTTTTTGTTGCGAAGTTCAGCTGCTTTTTTATGAGAAAGTTGTTCTATTTTTTTCCCCATGACTTCCGCACTTCCTTCAGTGGGAACATCAAGAGAACCTATAATATTGAGTAAAGTGGTTTTTCCGGAACCGCTGGGTCCCACAATACCCGTGAATTCGGCGTTTTTGAAATCAGTATTCACATCTTTTAGAGCCACGATTTTATACTGACCTCTTGGGTAAATTTTTGTCAGTTTTTCTGTTTTGATTAATAAGGAATTTTCCATGAATAGTTCTCCTCTTTATACTTAATTTATATATTTATCCATTATGACACCAATAATAAAATCAATGATTGAATACCACCATAAAAAGAAATCCCTGTCCTGCGAATAGATTTGTTCCGTTTTGAACCTGGTATATTTGAAACTGATCGGGATTCCAGAATCCGATGAGATGAAAACTCCATTTATCATATGTCCTTTCCCAATTCACAAATGAATATAAGTTGTTATTTTCCCAATCATAGTAGAATATACTGCTTATGGTATCTAAGAGACTGAGAGGGTAATTGAAAGAAAGAGCTGAAAAATGAGTAAGATCACCGGGACCAAAAAATTCATGGGAATTGTTAAACACAAGATGTTCTCCCACAATATTCAAGCCATTGCCCAAAACAAATGTATAATCCATTCCGATATTCAAAGTTTTTTTATATTTATAAGGCAGGGAATCATTATTCTGATGAATGACAGCTCCTTCAAACCAGAGTCCGATTCCAATATCGAATTTGGCATCCAATGCCAGCCTGTTTTCAGGGGCTATGGAGTTTTCCGGCAGGATCATATTGAAGGAGCCTCTATTCAGATCAGCCCGCCTGTGATGGCAGGTCAAAGCCATTTCGCCGCTGGGAACCGGGAATTGAAAACGGCCTCCATATTCTGCCTTTTTTTCCTGTGAAGGAAAAACTTCCCAGCCTTTTGTTTTGTTGTTTCCATAGAGACCCCATATCCAGATGTTGGAATTGTTTAAAAAATAATACCTCATTAAAAGACCGTAAACACCATCTGTGATTTGAAGGGGATCTCGAGGATCCATTCTGTCAAACCACATAAGAGATCGCAAAAGCAGGGCAGGACCGAAATTTATTTTTTGAAGCCCTACTCGGGCTTCGAATTGATTGGATGAAAAGCGAAGCCACATGCGGTAGGGCTTGATGTTTCCATCTGTTTCCATGGTGTTCAAGGATTGGGAATCAAAGATGGCATATGTATTCAATGAAACTTCAGCATCCAGGGAATAATTTTTTGATATATTTTTTTGGATATACAGTTCAGGGATGTATCTGAGATTCAAGCTCAGATGGAAAGGCTTTTTGAAATTAGCTGCAAGGCCTCCGGATAACTGTCCTGTGAATTCGATGTCTTTTGAATAGACCTCTTCAGAAAGAATAAGAAATGCGCAGAGGATGACAATTAATAAGACGATTTTATTTTTCATTATTTTCCGCATTTCAGAAGTTTTATATTTTTCATAATCAAAATAGAGAAACGATTAAAATCCTTAATCTCTTTTTAGGAAGTTTTATCAGTTTTCTTTTCTTCTTCTTTAGCTATTTTTTTGGCCATCCCTGCGACTGTTCCTATATTCATCATAGAAGGGACATCCGAAGGCACAAGAATCATGGAGCCATTCTTTTTCAAAGCATCCATTAGCAGATTTAAAGCTCTCAATTCCAAAGCTTTATCATTATCCTTATATTTTTCCGAAGCCTTGGAAAAATTATCAGAGATCTCCACTTCTGCCTTACTTAAAATAACCCGGGCATTCTTTTCCCGTTCAGCTTGAGCTTCTTTACTCATCGCATCCTCTAAATCAGTGGGAATGATGATATCCTTTATCTCTACAGATAAAGCAGTGATGCCCCAAGGATTTGTTTTATTATCAAGTACCTTCTGAAGCTGTTTGCCAATACCATGTCTATCTGAAAGAATCTTGGATAAATTGTTTTTACCAATGATATCTCTGAGAGCTGTCTTGGCACTTAAGGGAACTGCTCTTTGATAATGCTCCACTTCCAGTTTTGCTTTGGTTGCATCCCAAACCATCCAGAATATGATGGCATCCACAAAGACAGGCACTGTATCCCGGGTGAGAATTCTCTCTGCGGAGAAATCAGTCACCATAATCCGGCAATCCACATAGTCAATCACTTTATCAATGAAAGGTATAATCAGAAACAAACCAGGTCCCCGGGTGAATATATATTTACCTAATCTGAGAACAGGTGCCCGTTCCCATTCAAAAGCGATGCGAACACTAAAACAAAGAAGTATAAACACGGCAAAATAAGTTTCTGTGAAGTAAGTGTGCTCTTTTAAGAAATCATCAATAAAATAATAAATCCCAGCTCCGATAAGGAGTATTATTATATTGACAATATACCTGGATAGACCGATGAGTTTTTTTCTGAAATTCCATAACAACCGATTATAGTCTTGAGATTCACTATGTCTCTCATTTTTTCCTTTTTTTGCCATCATAATTAACCTCCCTCTCTTTTTTGATATTTTGAATCATATGAAGTGCCTGTTTCAACTCAATGCCGAGCGAAGAGATTTCATCAATGAAATAGGAGCATCTTCTTTTTAAAAGTTTATCCTTTTCCGAAGGGTTCATTTTTATTTGTTTATCGCTGATGAATGTGCCTGTTCCTTGTTGGGTGTTCACAATACCTTTTATCTCCAGCTCCTTGTATGCTTTAGAGATTGTGTTGAGATTGATCTGCAAATCAACAGCCAACTGCCGGACTGTAGGGAGTTGATCCCCGGGATTCAAAAGTCCGTTCACAATTCCATAGGTGATCTGATTGATAATCTGTTTGTAGTAAGGAACACCACTGCTGTTATCCAGAAAAATTTTGAAGCTCATATTGGATTGTGCCAATTTCATTTCTTTTTAAGTAATAGTGTACTATTTATATAGTACAATAGAAATATAGCACAATTATCCAAAAAGTCAAGTAGTTTTTTAGATCAATATGATTAAAAAGTTTTTATTTTTCATTAAGAACTATATGGTTAGCATCATAGGGCGACCCGGTGAAATCTTTCAGCTAGATCCTTTTTCTCCTCTGATGAAAACAACATAGGCAACATTTTTCCCTTGAGCTGTCATTTTTGCGATAGTTCCTGATGATTCAAATTTTGTGTCATCAGGATGTGAGACAACGATTAAAATATCTTTTTTTTCTCCATGGGCGAGTATCTTTATTTTAACGTGTCCATATTCATCGTTTAATTGGTTTTGCTTTTTTTCTTGGACTGAATACGATCCAGCGGTTTAAAAATTCTGGTAGGCCGAAGAGCCTGCCTGGTTTTAAGGTTGAAGCGATCGCCAGGAGCTAGAAAATAAAAAGGACCTGAAGGAGGAATGTATTTGGTGGAATCATATATAGCCACATAACCCTGTCCTATAACTTCAAAATGGTCCCCATGAACGATGATCGCTGTGTTTTCATCGATACCAATTCCCAGGAGATGGGGATGGGCTTCTATAACTTCTAACAGGTCGAACTGGCGGTTTCGCTTGATAAGATGCTGGTCGATTCCTGTATTCTTTAAAAAACCCATTCCTTCTGTGTGATCTCCCATCATAATAGTGTTGGTTTTGGTATCTCCCCGGACTAAGTAAGAGCCTTGAATGGTGGCGCCAGCTGAAGATCCGCCGATAACACCTCCTCTTTCCAGAAGAGAAAAAAGCTCTTGGTGAACTTGAGTGTTGAGATAGGCATCTGCCAGACGCCACTGCCTGCCGCCAGTGAAAAAAACAGCCCGGGCTTCTTTGAGAGGTTGGATAAATTCTTCAGAGTTGGATTTGCTTCGGTCATAACTATGAAGAAGAGTGAGGTTTTTAAATCCTGATTCTTGGAATTGACGCAGACCTCTCCAGTTCTGGCCATAGTGTTCTGCTCCTCCAGCAGTGGGAATAATGACCACCGGAGCTTCAGGACCGCCTGCCAATTTCATAAAGTGCTTAAAAATTGCAGGGTCTTTCATAGCTCCTCCCACAATGACCAGGTATCCATTTTCTGGTCCGACATTCGAACAATAAAGCTCTTTTGTTAGAGAGCCACTGAATATCAAAACAAAAATCACTAAAGAACAAAGAAATAATCTTTTTTTATCCATGGTTTAATTTCCTCCTCTATCAATACGAATTGATTCACTGTCAGGTCCTCATTCTGTTCCTCTAAGAAAGGAGAACGCGTCTTTTAGACAAATGACCTTTCAAGCTCATCACTAACGATATTAAAGAGAATAAAAGAGTCCTGTCAAGGCAAAATGCAAAAGAAAAAGGAAATAAGAGTGCCACGTTGTATACAAACGGAACAAACAAGAAAATCATTTTAGAATCTAAATAAAATAACCGGGAAAAATATTTATGGTTAATATGGATTAACTCTGATGAACCCCTTTTTCTGTAAGTGGAATACGATTATTGTTAAAATAGGTTCATGAAAAAATATATTTTAAAAGTGTGGAATAAGCTCGCTGAGTTTAATTTTTTCTTCAGATTTGCGATTAAAAGCACTCTTTTTTTAGTTGTGCTGTTTTTTGTTCTTTATCCCGATCCTGTTAAATTTGTCAAACAGGTTAATCATATTAAAAACACAGATAAATTGATCAAATCAAATTTTAAAGAAATGAAAAATATCAATAAGAAAATAAATGAAAGATTGGGGAAAAGTTATAATTTGAAGGAAGAATTTTATGCCATTCAGAGTTTCGTATATAAAAATATCACTTATTCCTATGATTGGATCAACTGGGGAGTGGTGGACTACTGGCCGGCAGCAGATGAAGTCTGGGAAAGAAAAAAAGAGGATTGTGATGGAAGAGCGATTCTTGCTGTTAGTATTTTAAGGTCAAGAGGATTTAAGAAAGCTGAACTGGTAGGAAGCTTCAGGCATATATGGGCTGTTGTGGGAGATAGCGAATTAATGGGACCAGATACGGAAAAGAACATAGAAAAGAAAGATGGAAAACTCAAGATAGTTGTTCCTTCTTACCAGTTGATGATTGACGATTTGGCTTTTACTTTATCAGAATTTCCCAAAATTAGAATTTTCATAATTCTTTTGTTTTTTTTGATTCTCATTTATCATCCGTCCACAAATTTAAAAGATTTTTTGATGCTGGCGGTTGTCAATTTATTTGCCTTAATTTTATTTTTTGACTGGGGTCTAATTCAAATACACTCAGAAAACAGCCAAATAGACTTCATGTTTATTTTGGCAGCTGTCATTTTTTTAGCCTCTTGGGTTTTCGTTTTGTGCCGCAAAAAAAAAGTCATGCATTCAAAATCAAAAAAGATTCTAATTAAAAAATAATAATAGTTCTTTTTATATTAGATTAGAAAAAATGAACATCAATTCACTAAAAGTCCGAAACTATATTCAGACAGATTTCAATGATTTTGTGAATCTCTACTGTAAAGCTTATCATATCAATCCGGAAAACAGAGAAGTTATCTCAAAAATATTGAGGGTAAAACTATCAAAACCCGGGTGTTCCAAAGAAAAAGACATGTTATTTGCTGAATGGAGAGGACAATTGGTTGGCTGGATCATCATTTCGCCTGAAAAAAAAATAAGAAGAGCGGTTATGGAACTGTTTGTTTTACCAGAATTCCGGAATAAAGGAATAGGAACGAAATTGCTGCACGGAGCATTGATAAGGGTTCAGGAAATAAAAACAGAATATGTCTATGCACACAGCAAGGAAAATAGAAAAAGTCAAAAATTCCTGGAACGATTCGAATTTAAACCTGTACGGACTTTACTGGATATGAAAATAAGAACAAATCATGTTAAGTTTGAAAAGGTCAGCGAAGATGATGTCACTATTGATAATATGAAACCTGGAAATGAGGCTCTATTGGCGGATATTCAAAATAGATGTTTTGAAAACACTTGGGGATTTTGTCCCAACTCGGCAGAAGAGATCCAATATTATTTTGAATTGCTGGGTAATCGGTTCCACGATGTTCTGTTTATCAAGGAAAAAGCTCAAATATGTGGATATTGCTGGACGCACATGTATGTTGATTTTCAAAAGGGAAAAGCCAATAAAATCGGAAGAATTCATATGATTGGAATTCTTCCAGAACACAGAAACAAAGGATTGGGAAGAAAACTCCTTCTGGCTGGTGTGTCTCATCTGAGGAATAAAAATATAAAGAAAATAGTACTGGCAGTGGATCAGCAGAATGTATCAGCTTTGAAATTGTATCAATCATTCGGTTTTAAAATCCATTCAAAGAGTTATTGGTTTGAATTATTGAATTATGATTGAATTATGTGAATTATGCCTTGGCTGATTTATCATATTGATATAAGTATAGATAGCAGAATGGCATTTCCTTATAAATTTCTTAGAGTTTATTTTTAGGGGCAAAAATAGCTTTTAAGATTTTATAAAAATGACTTTGATCTTTTTCCTTAGAAGTGATTTTTGGGGCTCAAAATTTAATTTAAGGCAATATAATCGGTTTTTTTCGAACTAAATCATTCAATTTAAATAAGATAACTCAGCCAAGGCAATTATAATTATAATATTATAATCAATTATAATTATTATGAATTATTATATATTATTATTATTGCACGGATTTCAATCAACGGTCTATTTGAGGGAGCCAAAGATAGTAAAATCCGGTGGCTAGAGAAGGGAACAATTTTGAATAAGTATTTTTTTTGAAGACATTTGTTTTATTGGAATCGGTGGAATAAATATTGGTTGTTTTATAAGGGTGATAGGTGTAAGTTACAACTTGAGCGTCCTTGATTCCTGCCAATCGCTTGATTTCATTTTGGGCGGTATGGAAATATCCGATTTCATCAATCAATTTCAGTCTGAGAGCTTGAGAAGCAGTGTAGATTCTTCCATCAGCCAATTCCTTTAACTCTTTTTTGGATAGAACATTTTTTCTATTTCTGTAAACCGCATCCAAAAACTTTTGATAAAAGTCATTGACAATTCCTTGAAAAATGTCCTGTTCTTTTGAGGAGAGTTCTTTGAATGAACTCCCGGCATCCTTCATCCTTCCGGATTTTATTACGTTGACTTGAATTCCCACTTGATCCATGAGTTGGTGAAAATCTGGAAATAGGGAGATAACACCAATACTCCCGGTGATGGTGGAAGGATGAGCGATAATGGAATCACAGGCTGAAGACACATAATATCCCCCCGAAGCAGAAATCCCCATCATGAGAGCGACAACGGGGAGGTTGGTGTTCTTTTTGAAGTTGAGAATTTCAGTATAAAGAATATCTGTGGCAGTGACTTCTCCACCCGGCGTATCCAATCGGAGGATTACCCCCTTAATGAAGGGATCTTCAGAGGCTTTTTCTAATCGATGATAGATTCGGGAAATCATGCTGTCATCTTTTTTCAGAAGACGTGTAGAAGCAGTTGAGCTAATGACTCCTCTTAAGTTTAAAACCAAAATTTTATTTTTAGACTTGCTTGGTTTTAAGACAACTTCTTGTATCTGTTCAGTTCCCAATAAAGCAATATGAAAATGAGGAGCACAGGCATTTGAAAGGAATAGAGCACCAACAATTAATAATATCCCTATAGTTTTGATATTCATACTTTCTCCTTTCCGTAATTCCTGATAAGATTATACCATATTCATAAAGCAATTAATCCTTTTAAACAGTAGTGAAAGGTGTCTGTCTGATATAATTGTTCCTTTCGCAAGACCGTTAGGGATGTTCCCCTTCTGAAAGTCAATGTCGTCCTTCATTGTCCTCAGTTTGGTGGAAAAGAGTTCTATAAATTTCTATCCATTATTATTATTGAAAATTTCTTTGTGGATGGCATTGACCGCATTTTCAGCTTCGGATTTTAAAACGATGAAATAAGAAGCCACATCTGAAGCTCCAGAAGATATCATTTCAACATTGATTTTTTCATTAGCCACAGCGGAAAAAACTTTGGCGGCGACTCCTTTCTCTTTCTGGAGACCTTCCCCCACAACGGCAACCAATGCCATGTCATTATGAACATTTATATTTTCTATCACTCCACCAGTCAGTTTTTGAAGGGCTTTGTCGCTTTTTGAAGAATCGTTTTTATCTATTAATAGATTTATGCATGTTTGAGAAGTCAGGATGGAGATTATATTGATTCCAGTTTTTGATAAAAGGCTTCCGATTTGAGCAATGATACCAGGTTTGTATCCCACTCCCGGCCCTCGTATTTTAAGAATTGAAATATTTTTATTATAAGTGACACTTTTTATAGCCTTTTCCTTTTTATTTCCTTTGTTCAATACAATGGTTCCTTTGATTTCAGCTTTATGCGTGTTTTTTATAAAGAGAGGAATGCTTTTTTCTGACAGAGGTTCGACGGTTCGAGGATGAAGTATCCTTGCTCCGAAATATGATAATTCCGCTGCTTCATAATAGGACAATCTGTCTATTCGGGAAGCTTCTTTCACGATTGCAGGATCGGCGCTCATAAATCCGTCTACCTCTTTCCAGATTTCTAGAGAGGAGGCTGTAATTCCATAGGCAATGACAGCAGCGCTGTAATCAGAACCATTTCTTCCGAAAAGGGTGACCTTTCTTCTGGATGTGCAGCCGAAATATCCAGTGGTAACAGCTGTTGTTCCTCTTTTCAAAATAGGAATCAATGTTTGACTTAAATTTTTTTTGACTTCATCCAAATTAGCTGTCGCATTTTCATAAGAGTCATCAGTTATGATTCCCATATGATCAGATTCTAGAGCCTCCGCATTTTTGTTTATACTGTTAAGGACTCCGGCAATAAGATGGACGGAAAACCGTTCTCCATAACTGAGAACAGATGCTTTGATCGATGGTGTTATTTCCTCTGTGTATGCTATTCCATGGAGAAGTCTTCCCAGCTTTTTCATTCTCCTATCAATGCATTTTAATGTGCGTTCTTTAATTTTTTTGTTATGAATTGCTTTTTCGGTGATGTGATGGTGATTCTCAATGAGGGTTTTTAGAATATTGTCAATGTGAGTTTCTGATTGAATGGCTTTGTCAATTCCTTCAAGCAGAATATCCGTTATTCCTGATATTGCTGAAAGAACAACTGCGGTGTTTTCTGTTTCAGATTTTATCAATTCGGCAACTTGTAAAATGTCTTTATAATCTTTAAGGCAACCGCCTCCAAATTTCATCACTTTCATCGTCATTTTCTCCTTTTTTATCGGACTTATGATTTTTTCAGGTAATTTTTAATGAATGCCATCTCAGCATTCAAAATACTTGTGCCCGCTGCTCCCCGGATAGTGTTATGAACTAATAGAAAAAAACTAATTCTTTTTCTTTTCTTTTTTATTCTACCTATAGGGACTGCCATCCCTTCAGCCCGTTTCGGAGTTCCTGCATAAGAATCATGAATAGGTTGAGGCCTGTCAGATTTTGAACAAACAATAAGGGGGGTCTCAGGAGCGGTAGGGAGTTTTAGCTCTTGGGGAGTCCCTTTAAAAGAACGAAAAGAGTCGAAAATCCTTTCTTCATCCACATCTTTGGCTAATTCAACTGAAACACTTTCCAGATGCCCGTTTCGTACAGGGACACGGCAGCAGCTGGGAAAGATATCAATATCTTGTTTTTTTATAGAGAAATTATGAACATATCCAAGAATTTTTTGAGTTTCCTTTTCAATTTTAATTTCTTCTCCATGTATATAAGGGATGACATTGTTAAGAATGTCCATCGAGGGGATTCCGAGTCGTCCGGCTCCAGAAATTGCTTGATAGGTAGTGACCGTAACTGACTTTATACCAAATTGTAATAGAGGTTTGAGGCTCATGACAAGTCCAGCCGTTGAGCAATTGGGATTGGTCATGATAAATCCCTTTTGTTTCTGAAGTTGATATTGAATGAGGTTTATGTGCTCTGGATTGACTTCCGGAATAAGAATAGGGATTTCAGGGTTCATACGGTGTGAGCTTGTATTTGAGAACACAAAAACTCCTGAGTTCGCTAAAGAGAATTCAATATCTTTGGCAATCTGAGAAGGAAGAGCACAAAAAACAATATCAATGTTTTTGTTTATTATGGATTCTAAATGGGTATCCATAACAATGATATTTTTGACTGACTCTGGGATTTTTCCTTTAACATACCAGTTGACGATATCTTTAAAAGCTTTTCCTTTGGAATTCTTGGATGCTGTAAGCAGGGAAATTTCAAAATAAGGGTGATTTTTAAGCATCCGAATAAATTGTTGACCGACGATTCCTGTGCATCCTAATATTCCTGCTTTTAATTTATTCATTGATAACTCCTTTTTGTATATTTCTCCAGGTATTTATAATTCATTCATGTTGATTCCAGAAAAATCTTACTTCATTATTGATTAAGTGATTAATCAACGAATAATAAGATAGAAAGGGAAATGTTTATAATGAGGGGGCCCCGAACACGAGTTTTATAAGAAAATGCCCGTATCCGGGCTTGACATTATCATAGAAAAGATAAATTCATTTTTGTTTTTATTTATCGTGTTCATAAAAAGCCATTATAGTGATTTTATTTCCTCTGTCAAGACGATTCCTACTTGGCTGTTTTATTTTATTGATAATAATAAGGTCATTAAATTTCCACTTTAAAGAATCCTTTGAGTGAAAATGCAAAAATTATGGAAAGAGCAAAGTACACAATTAACCAATGAAGTGGCAATCCAAAAAGATTCATTCTTTTAGGAGGATATTCGATCTCAATGGATTTGACCGGAGAATTCTTGTCAATAGGACGCTCTGCTGGATTGAATAGTTCCTCCCAAAAATTTTTTTTGGTTTTTATCGGGGATATTTTGCTGAGCGAATTTTGGCTGACAGAAAGATTTTTTTTATATTTGTTATCATTAACAAGCAGAAAAATAGGGTGATTTCCACTGTCTTGAGCCTGAATTCTCCAGTTTATTTCGCTTTCTTCCATAATTCTCAAAGGAGGAGTTTCCACTTTATAATGCTTAGAAGGAAGTATGGAGATATCAGTGTTGAAAAGAGGGAGTTCTTCTTTTAATTCAACTTTTAAAAGAAATTCTTGGCCAGGTTTGAAGGACTGATATCCAAACCACACATTGAGCTGAATCAATATAAGAACAAGGGGGATGATCATAACAAGAAGGGGTCTTGCTGAATGTCCGATATACTTGAGATTGTTAATTAAAATGTTTCCTTGGGCTTTTAAAGAAATCCCCATATAGTCTTTGTAAAGCCTCAGTTCCAGAAGATGGGCTTTTATTCTGTTTTTAACTTTCTTTATCCCTTTCTGGTTCGATGTGAAACGGAAAACAAGGAGCATCAAAAGAGAGGTCAGTAAGGATATAAAGATCATCCCAAACCAGGGATTCAAATTGCGAAATGGATAAAAAAGGATTTCGAATATCTTATTTAATATTGAATTGAAAAACCACATTTTTTGTTATTTTGTCCGGCTGCTTATTAAGAAATATAGCCCAATCCTTTCAGTTTCTTCTTGATCTCCTCTTCAGAATCGGAATTATCCAGTTTTGATATTTCTTTTTCCAGACAATGAGTGATGAATTCTTCTGTGGATGAATATCCTGACATTTCAGCATATTTCTTAACTTTATTCAGCAAGTCCTTGTCCAGTTTTATTTTTGATTGACTCATTCCTTATCTCCTGAAATCAAAATATTGGTTTGCCAATCATTTGTTTTGGCTTATCTATATTAAATATTTTAAGAATTGTCGCTGTTAAATCATAAAGAGCAGGGGAGGATGATTTTATTTTTCGGTTACAAAACAGTATTCCCGGAACGACTTGCGGGGCAGCACAGTGGTCTCCGCTCCATTTTTCTTTATTGTTTTCTATAATATTTTTCGGCAGTCTGCCCAACGGAGATGCCCAAGAAATCCGGTAATCACTATTGAATCCTAATATGATATCCGGGGCTTCTTCTACAGCCTGTCCGCTGTACACATCTTTTGCCACAAAAGCACTTAAAACCACCTTTTTTCCTGTTTTGGGATCTTTATACTGTTCGAGTTTTTTGGCGATTTCTCTGACCAGATTTTCTTTTTCAGAACCCGGATTAACAATTCCTTGGGCTTCTCTTCCTCTCTGGTTGATAAAAACGCTGTTGAGTCCATAGGAATAAGCCTGAGTCCTTGACCAGTCCGTGTTGTAAAAAAGACTGCTTTCTCCCTGTTTTCTTTCATTATACAAAGAATGATAACCGGCTTCCTTCAGCCAAGTGTTCACATTGAATGAGCGTTTGAAGGGAGCAAAACCATGATCAGACATCACCATAAGAATTGTATCCTTATCCGCTTTTTGCAAACTTTTATCAAGAATCTTATCCGCTTCTCTATAGATATTCTCTATGGTTTTTCCAAATTTTGATGCCAGTTTGGGATCATAGGAAGGATGTTCTTTATCAATGAGACGCCAGAACATATGCTGTCTCTGGTCAGTGCTGGAAAGATAATAAAAAAGAAGTCCTGATTCAAAGCGGGATAATTCATAGTCAAACATTTCAAGCCGTTCGCGCAGCACAATATCATCCTGCTGGAGAAATTCTTCATCATCCAAAACTCCGTGATCAAGAGCATTGGTATCAGCAGGAAGTCCCTGGGTGTAAAAAGGTCCGAACTTTTCTTTCAGTTCTTTACCATAATTTTCCGGTGTGGCAACAGGAAGTGCGGGATGTCCGGGATCGATATTTATGGGAGAAATGTAGAGTTTGAATTTTGGGTGCACTTGTTTTAGAAAGAAAAGACAGTTTCCTTTGACACTCTGAGTTGGAATCATATTGAAACTCACCGGCTTCCAACCGCTCCATTCTCCTTCGTTAAGGATGAACTCATTATCCTGAATGACTATTTTTGCGACCGGATATTCAGGATCTATAAAGACTTTGAAATCGATATATGAATCAGGTTTGTTTCTCTTAAAAACATTTTCAGGACCTGGAAGCCTGGCTTCCACCCGATTTCCTATAACATAGACTTCATGAATTTTCCCTCCGCCTATATCAGCTTGGAGTTCTTTTGGTTCATTGGTGTAAAAATTAAATGTCCCGAAAGTCCCAATAATGTCCGGAGTTCCCATTCCTGTCAGAGTCCTTTGTTTTGTCTCAGCTGGTGGATAATTTCCAGGCATTTTAAACACAGTCGCCGGAATGTCATGTTCTTCTAAAACCTGCCAGAAGGCTTTCCCTTTTCTCACTGGATGGATCTGTTCTTTGGAGAGAGGAAAAACCGTATCACCCAATCTGAGTGTTTTTTTTGCCCCGGAAGTTTCAGAGGCAGAAGATTTTGGTATATAGGTTTTAACATCCCTGTGGACAAAATCAAAGATTCCATGGCCACCGGGATTTGCTCCTGAAATGAAATTAGACCATGCCACAGGACTTTGCGGAGGGATGCTGGTGCGTAATTTTCTGAAATCTCCAATGCTTCTCAGTTTCTGAAATGCGGGAAGTTTGCCTTGTTTGATTAAAATGTCAACAAGTTTAGGATCCATACCGTCCAATCCCAGTATGATGACCTTTTTGAATGTGCTGGTGCTTCCTAGAACTTTTGTTATCAATTTTGAATCATTGCCCAACGCTAATAAGGAACCTGCGGTCAAGCCAAGTTTGATGAAGTTCCTACGATTTATATTAGCCATTTTGTTTAATCCTTTTTTCCATAGCTCTATTATGAGATAAAAATTCCTTTCTGTCTATGATAGAATTTCCATCCATATGGGAAGGAGGTTCAATCCCAAAAAGTCTAAGAGCAGTCGGAGCAATGTCAATGATAGAAGGCTTATCCGTGTTGATTTTTTTATTGGTAAATAATATTCCGGGAACCACATCAGGATCTATACAATGGTCTCCACTCCATGCTTTCGTATTGTCTTCAAAAATAGTTTCATTCACTTTACCAGTTACAGAATCCCAGGATACTCTGTAACCTTCATTATATCCCACAATCAGGTCCGGACAGTTTTCTTTGTAAGGACCTGAAGGAAGATCGTATTTGTCATAGACATTATTTATAGCAATTGTATTTTCAGATTCATCTTGAAGCCCTGATAATTGATCTCTCAGTTCCTTTCTTAAAGACTTTGCCTCATTATCGGGATTGACAATCCCTTGAGATTCTCTTCCTTTCTGATTGATATAAATACCTGCGAGTCCAAGCCCGTAGGCTTTTGTTTGGGACCAATCCACATCTTTGAACCATTCCCCGCTTTGTCTTTTGTTCTCTTTGAGTTTGAGATAACCGTTTTTATAAAGCCAGGAATTGAGATTGAAGCCGCGGCGGAATAATTTGAATCCATGGTCAGACATCAGAATGAGGAGAGTTTTTTTGTCAACTTTTTCAATCACTTTTCCGACAAGTTCATCCATTTTTATGTATAAATCTTCAAGGACTTTGGAATCCATTTCATTTTGTCCTTTTTTAAGAGCAGGATGCTTTTTATCCAGATAACGAAAAAACATGTGTTGCATGCTGTCTGTCACTTGAAACCAGCAGGCAATGAGTCCTTTTTTGACTTTTTTCAGGGAATTAAAAAACATTTTTTCTGTTTCTTTATAAGTGTCATAAGTTAGGTCAATGAAGGATTGCTCATTGAGAATCCCTTCATTGAGAGCCCAGGTGTCATCGGATTCACCCAGAGTGGTAAAGCTTCCCAGGAGCTTTCCAAGATAGACTGAGAAAATATAAGGATGGGAGATAGGGAGGGCTGGCTTTTCCGGATCGATATTTAAAGGGGTGAGATACATTTCGAAGTGAGGATGCAGCTGGGAAATGTAGAAACGGCCTATTGATTTGACCTTCATTCCGAATCCGGGACGGAAAGTCAGTTTTATCCAGTCAGAAAGGATTTGTTTTTTTAATTTAAATTTTTTACCTGATATTTCAAAAGTTGCTTCGTCGCTTTCTTTATCTATGGAAATCAAAAGAGGTAAATGAATCTCTTTTTCTTCCTTGAGCAGCGTGTTTGAAGGACCGGAGATATAGGTTTTGATGGTGTTGTTGTTTATGGACACAGGTATATTGATTCCCCCTTCGCATTTTTTTATTTTTGATGGATCAGAGGTGTAAAACGAAAAAGTGCCTTGGCTTCCTTTTAAATCAGGAGCACACATACCTGAAAGAAGATGTCCGTGGAATTTTTCCGGGGGGAAAGTGACCGGAATTTTTAAAATAGTACTGAAAATGCTGCTGTCACCGAGTATTTTCCAAAATGGAATACTTTTCCGCAGCCCGATGATTTCCGGTTTTGAAAGGGGGATATTGTATTTCCCCAAAGACAAGTGTTTCTTGGGATTCCCGATGTGTGCGGAAGACAGTTCTGGCAGATAGGTCTTCGGATCGCGGTTTAAAAAATCGAAAATGTTGTGTTTTGCGGGGTGACAGCCTGTCATAAAAGAGGACCAGGCTACAGGGGATATAGGGGGAGTTGTGGTTTCAAGCCTGGAATAGCAGCCTTGGTTTTTAATTTTTGAGAAATTGGGTAGTTTTTTTTCAGCAAGAAATTTTTCTACAAGGGTTGGTTCCATCCCGTCTAAGCCTAATATTATTATTTTATCAACAACACTTTTTTTTAATGCCTTCTGGCCCTTGATGAGTCTTATAAGAAGTCTAAAAGGCCATGATAAAAAGGAAAAAACAGCAAGAAAAAAAGTAAGAAAAAGAACAAGAAAAGATGAGAGAAAGGCGAATCCTGCTCCTGGCCCTATATAGGCTTTTAGAGGGATAGTGATTATAAGTATAAAAAAACAGATTATTTTTATTTTCTTCATCATAGTTCGTGGGTAATGATATTGGCGAGGTCAGATATCGAAAGATCAGTGCCATAATCTTTTTTGGAATAGAAAAAGGCATCGTCCCAGGTGTGCATTCCCTGAAGATTTGAACGCCCGAACACTTCTTTTTTCTTAATTGACCCTTTCATATCAAATCCATATTCTGAGAGAACAATCAAATCAGGTCCCTTGGAAACATAAGGACCCGAGTAGATTTTTTCTGTATCAAAAATTTCTCTGACCACTTTTTTTCCTTTAAAAGTGAGTTTTTTGAGTTTGTTTGATATTTCTTCTTTCAATGCCTTTTTTTCGGATTTATCAACATGACCGTTGGGGAACTTGCCTTTGAGGTTTATATAGATTCTATTTGGATCAAGAGCAAAAGCACGAGAAGAAGGAGTGATGTCTTCAAGGCTTTTAGGGGATGGATCTGACGTTTCCAAATAACCGTTTTTGACAAGCCAGGCATTGAGATAAACCTCTTGCTCGATTCCGGTAAATCCATGATCAGATAGCATATAGAGATAGCCTTCCTCATGGTGGGTTTTCTTTAAAGAAGTGTTGATTTTGTCAATAACCTGGTCTATTTTTCGGTAATAATCAAGAAAATTGTTATGATACTTATGCTTTTCATCTTCATATGCATACCATAAAAAGTGCTGAAGTCTGTCTGTTCCCGTTATGACAAATTCAAAGTAATCCCAGTCCTCATTCCACAGCAAATCCAGAGCTTTGAGGCGCCCGGTTAAAGTTCTATCCAGATCATTCCATAGAAACTCCAGGTTTTCTCTTGATTTGAGTGTATCCACATCAATTTGATATCCCATTTTTTCTAAAGGTTCTTTATAAGTCAACGGATAGAGGGCTTTTCCCAGTTCAATAGCGACAAAGCCGGATATTAAAACTCCATTGATTTTTCTTGCAGGATAAGTGGAAGGTTGATTGATAATGATGCTTCTTTTATTTTTTTTGCCCAATATATCCCAGAATGTGTTTTTTTTAACATCAAGGAAATTGGGAAAACGCAAGCTGTAAGAATCTTCTTTGAAGTCGGTGAAACCGAAAATACCGTGTTCACCTGGATTAGTGCCTGTCATAAAATCTGTCCAGCTAACCGAAGAAATCTCAGGAAGGCTGGCTTTCATTTGGTGAAGATGACCCGATTCAAAAATAGACGCTGTGGCAGGCATGATTCCTTTTTGAGCAAGCTTTGAAATCAAGGAATAGGGGACACCATCCAGTCCTATAACACAGACTTTCGTTTTTGATTTCTTTTTAAAAATCGCCATAATTAAACAAACATTATAGCAGTCTTAATAAGATTGTCAATCAACCCGCTTCACTAAGGGTCATTTTATGTTTTTCTCTCTATGATTGGTTTTTTTCTTGACTGATTTTGTTCCTTTAGCGGATTCAAGCCGGTCTCATCCGAAGACCTGACGAATTTTCTCAATCTCTTTTCCTCTAAATTTTTTCGATTCGAACCTCTTGCTGTCAGAAACCTGTGGAGTCGAATTTCACCTATTGCCCGGAATGCGGAACAAGGATTCATCTCGTGTGTGAACAATGCCATACTCCGGTTGAAAAAGGATGGAACGTATGTCCCAACTGTGGAAAAAAACTGAATTTTAAAAATGAATGAAAATGGCATTTCAAAGACTTTTTATTTTTTAATTTGGTATAAATGATAATAGTAGAGAACATTTCCCAAACAGTCCCTTTTTATATCAATATGAAGCCAATGCGGAGATCAGGACTTGTGAAATATAGTCCCTTCAGGGAACAGGCTTTACAGACTTGTCAGATCCTTCGGTTTTTTTAAATTTGTTAATCGGATTTATGGTACTGATTCTCTTTTCGGAAAGAAAATATTTAGGTGAACTTCTCATAAATTCTGCTTGTCTTATATATATCCCTGTGCTATATTTTTGGCACATAGAGAACGGAAATAGAAATTATCAAATTTCTTTTTATTAGTGTCAGAAAAATTACAGGATTTTAATAGAGATGGATGCAACATTTTTTATGAATTTGATAAATAAGGGAAGGAGGACATTCAAAAATGGAATTGTATGATTTGATCATTACCAGAAGGTCTGTACGTCAGTTTAAAGATATTTCTATTCCAATTGAAGCATTGAACAGGATCGTTAATGCCGCCCGCTTAGCACCGACAGCGGCCAATTTGCAGCCGCTTGAATTTTTTGTGGTGGATAAAGCGGAAATCAGAGAGAATATATTCCCCTGTTTGAAATGGGCTGGATATATAGAGCCAGAAGGAAATCCTCGAAAAGGAAATGAACCGACTGCTTACATTTTTATTCTGGTTAATTCAAAAATTAGAGATGAGGGATATGAATATGATGCCGGAGCTGCTCTGGAAAATATGTGTCTCACAGCCTGGGAAGCCGGTATAGGAAGCTGTTGTCTCATTTCTATAGACAAAGATAAAGTGAGGCAAATATTAGAAATACCTGATGATTATATCATAGATTCCGTTGTAGCCCTGGGATATCCTGCTGAAGAATCAAAAGTGGAACCTTGGAAAGGGAGTGTTGAATATTGGAAGGATAAGGAAGGATTGTTTCATGTTCCCAAAAGAAAACTGGAGGATATCATTCATTTTAACAAATTCTGAGGTTCTCAGGAAAGAGTTTATAAAATAGAATAATGGGAGAAAAAATATTCACTTCCAACGTGGATTTTGTGGTTTGTGTTGCCGGTGAAGGAGGGGAAGGAGCTATAAGTTGCGGAGAGCTTTTTGCTCAAGCGGTGGCACGAACAGAATATCATGTTTTCACTTATATTTCCTATCCTGCTGAGATAAGAGGCGGATTCTCAATGATTCAGATCAGAGTCCGTGATTGGACCATTTATTCCATGGGAAGTAAATATGACTACCTTGTCTGTTTTAATCAAGAAGCCTATGACAGTTCCATAAGATATGTAAAGAATGGGGGAACTCTTATATATGATCCAGATAAAGTGAAAATAAAAAACAAATCCTATATTTCCTCTTATCCGATCCCCCTTGAAAAAATAGCGGTTAAAGAAGCCGGTACAAAACTGGGGAAAAATGTAGTGGCTCTTGGGACACTCGGAAATCTTTTTGATATTGATCACTCTGTTTTGGACAACCTTGTCCGGGACCGCTTTGGATCGAAGGGAAAAGAAATCATTAAAGGAAATATGAAAGCTTTGGATGCCGGCTATAACATAGGAATCAAGACCGGGTGGAAGCGAGCTTTCCATCTGAAAATGAATCCTAAAGAAAAAGAAAGCTATATGATGTTATCCGGAAATGAAGCAGTAGCATTAGGAACCATTGCTTCAGGGTGCCGCTTTGTGGCTGGTTATCCGATCACTCCAGCCACTCCCATTTATGAAACGTTCACCAAATTAATGCCTCAAGTGGGAGGAAAAGCGATTCAAATGGAAGATGAAATTGCCTCCATATCCGCCCTCATTGGTGCTTCTTTTGCCGGAGAAAAAGTACTGACTCCCACTTCTGGACCAGGACTTCAGCTTATGGGTGAACAATTAAACCTTGCCGCTATGTTGGAACTTCCGATTGTCATCGTGGATGTTCAGCGAGGTGGCCCCAGCACGGGATTGCCAACGAAAACCGAACAATCAGACTTGAAATTTGCCATTTACGGGACAGCTGGCGAGTCGCCTCGAGTGATTCTGGCTCCAACCACTGTTGAAGATTGTTTTTATCAAACCATGAGAGCATTTAACCTTGCCGAAAGATATCAAATGCCTGTTGTTATTTTAACCGACCAGTCTATCGGATACAGGAAAGCAACAGTGAGAATTCCGGATTTTGATGCCATTATCAAATTGGGTAAAGTTAATTCCTCAGAGGACATGAAAATTCCAAGTGCAGAAAGAATAGAAATTGCATCCAGAATTCCTCCCAGCAAGAAAGAATTGAAAGATTATTCGAGATTTAAAATAACAGATGATGGAATATCTCCGATATCCAAACCCGGTATGAAAGAAGGGCAGTATTTGGGAACCGGTTTGGAACATAATGAAAAGGGGAAAGCCGATTACACTCCTGAAAATCATAGGAAGATGACTCAGAAAAGATTTCGAAAATTACAAACACTTTCCAGGCATTTTGAAAAAAATCCACCTGAATATTATGGACATATCGATGCTGAAATTGGGATTATCGGCTGGGGTTCCACAGAAGGAGCTATTCGAGAAGCAAGATACTTGGCGGAAGAAAAAGGTATCAAATTAAGGCATCTGCATCCAAAAGTCATTTCTCCTCTACCTGAGCGGCAAATCAGAAATTTTCTATCGGGGCTAAAGCAGGTCATTGTTGTCGAAGAAAACTATACCGGTCAATATGCTCATTTTATAAAGGCAAAATTTGGAATAAGACCTATTGAAATCCATAAATATGAAGGGATTCCCTTCAGTCCTGGAGAAATCTATGCCGGAATAGAGAAAGTGGCGAGAATTACGGATGAGGAAAACATTACAAGATTATAAAAGTTTTATAGATCCTGTCTGGTGCCCGGGATGCAGTAACTATGGTGTTCTCAAAGCCTTGATCAAGGCTTTGATGGAATTGGATATTCCTCCTGAAGATACGGTTGTTGTTTCCGGAATCGGATGTTCAGGACGAATATCCCATTATTTGAATTCCTATTCTTTACATGGAACCCATGGAAGAGCCTTACCCATTGCTCTGGGAGCCAAGATCGCCAGATCAGAACTTCATGTTATTGTTGCCGGCGGAGATGGCGATGGCCTTGGAATCGGAGGAGGGCATATTCCCCATGCGGCTCGCAAAAATGTTGATATCACTTATTTGTTATTTGACAATCAAATATACGGTTTAACCAAAGGGCAGGCATCTCCCACAACTCCAATGGGAATGAATACCAAAACATCTCCTTATGGTGTTTATGAAGAACCAATGATAACTATTCCGATTTTTCTTGCGTATGATATTTCATTTATAGCCTTATCCAGCAGCCTTTTATTAGATGAACTCACCAAAACAATTAAAAAAGCGATTTCCCATAAAGGCATGTCAATTGTGGATATCCTGTCTCAATGCCGAACCTATCCTGTCGGGGATATAAAAAAGATGGAATCACAGTTCAAGACGGTTCCTGATGACCATCCAGTTGACAATAAAATGAAAGCCATGGAACTTGCTTATTCCAGGAATCCCATTTACACCGGTATTTATTATCAAATCCAAAAGCCAACCCTGGAAGATTTACTGAAGGAGCAAATAAAAAAAGCATGCAAGGCTAATGATGGAAAACCTCTTTCTTTAGAGCAGCTGGTTCAAATATTCAGTTAAGCTCCGGCAACGGTCATCTCAGCAACTTTTATGGTGGGTCCGCTTACCTGGCTGAAAAAATCAAGATCATTTCCTATCATTTCAATATCATATAAAATCTTTCCCAAATTGCCGGAGACGGTTATTTCTGAAACAGGGAATTGAATGTCCCCGTTTTCGACCCATAAACCAAACGCACCTCTGGAGATATCACCGGTGACCGGATTCAGTCCGTGACCTATGGTTCTTATCAGAATCAATCCTTTGTCAAGAGAGGAAATGATATCATTGGGAGAATATTTTTCGGGTTCTAGATAAAAGTTCGTGGGATACGCGCCGCTTCCTGCTGCATTTCCTGTGGATCTGAGCTTTAATTTTCTTGCGGCATAAGTGTTGCAGAGATAATTCTTAAGAAATCCGTTTTTTATGACTTCGGTTTTCTGGCAGGGAACACCTTCTGAATCAAAAGGTCTGGTTCCCAGTTGGCCCGGAAGGAGACCGTCATCATAGACAGAGATGTTGTTGTTTCCTATTCTTTGGTTCAATTTGTCTGTCAAAAAGGAACTCTGCTGATAGATAGAGGTTCCTGATAGGCAGTAGAAAAGAAAGCCAAGAAGCCAGGAGGTCATAAAAGGTTCAAAGACAACCGGAACAGTCTGAGTCTGTATTTTTCTTGGATTCAGCTGTCTGAGGGTTTTTTCGACTGCTTTTTTTGCCACTTGCTCCGGTTTTTCCAGCTCATTAAAGAATCTTTTAGATGAAAACCAACTGCCTTCAACTGTATTATCTGTTTCTCCAGCCTGAAGGTGCAGACTAAGGCTACAAAAAGTGGCATCATAGCTGTTAAGAAAGCTTTTGGAATTGGCCAGAATTTTTTCCATGTCATGGATTTCCAAATTGGCGCCATGAGAATTGGTGATTTTTTTATTTTGGAGAGCGATTTTTTCTGTGTCAACAGCTAGGGAGATGATATCATTGATATCAAGAAGAGGAATTTCAGGGTCGCTGAGTTTCAGAGAAGATATGTCTGCTTCAACCGGATGAACAGAAGGGAGACCGGAACATTCATCCGATTGGGTCAAGGTGGCTCTTTGTATAGCATTTTTAGTGAGATATTTTAAAGTTTCTTCAGACAGGTCGGAAGAGGTAGCGTGGGAGGTTTTTTTATCTTTGAAAATTCTTAAACTCAAATATCTGGAATTGGCTTCAATAAGGTTTTCAATGTTGCCAAGTCTCACGTCCACATCGATTTCATGGTCATTGATAATAGAGACTTCAATATCATCTGCTCCTTTTTCAATGCCAAATGCGATGAGTCGCTCTGCTAAATTTTTTAATTTTGATGTATCATCGGATTTCTTCAACGATATCCTCCGACAACCATATTTTTTATTTTTATAGTGGGACAGCCGTCTGTGACCGGAATGGATTGTCCTTCTTTTCCGCAAGTTCCGGTTTGGAGGCTGAATTCCAGGTTATTTCCAACCATATCAATACCGGAAAGGATGTCAATATTTGTTCCTATGAGAGTAGCCTGTTTTAAAGGAACCGTGATTTTACCGTTTTCTATGAGAAAGCCTGAGCTGACTGAAAATGTGAATTTTCCTGAATCTTCGACTTGCCCTCCCTGATATTTCTGGGCATAAAAACCTTTTTTCACAGACTGGATAATCTCTTCTTCCTGATATTCTCCTTTATCAATGTAGGTGTTGCTCATTCTGGGAATAGGAATACATGTATAGTTTTTTCTTCTCCCGTGTCCGGTGACAGCCTTATTCATCAAACTTGCGGACAGTCTGTCTTGAAGCAATCCTTTCAATATTCCTTTTTCGATGAGTAGGGTTTTTTGGGGAATGGTTCCTTCATCGTCAATGTTGTAGGATCCTCTGAAAAAAGGAATCGTCGGATCATCATAAATGGTTAATTGCGAACTTCCCACTTTTTGTCCCATTTTATTCCAGAATATGGATGTTTTTTTTCGGTTAAAATCTGCTTCAAGCAGATGTCCGACTGCTTCATGAACAAGAACTCCGCTGTGTCCAGGAGCTAGCACAACCGGCATTTCTCCTGCAGGAGCAGGCTCGGCGTCCAAGAGACCGATAGCGTCCTGAGCTGCTTCTTTGCCAATATTAACCGGAACTTGTCTTTCTAAAAAGTGTTCCATTCCAACTCTGCCCCCGCCTCCGGAAAATCCGGCTTCTCTTTTCCCTTTGTCTTCAGCAATAACTTTACAGACAAGTTTGACTAGAGGCCTGGTGTCGGATATCTTTAATCCGTCTGAATTGATAATGGTGACCTGTTGAAAAATATCAGCAAGATAAGCATTGACTTTCAATACTTTCTTGTCAAAATTTTGGGCGGTTTCATAAGTTTTTTTGACTAACTCTATTTTATTATTCAGCTCTTCCTGGTGGAGAGGTTTTTCAATAGGATAACGGTTATACTGGAAAGAAGAAGGGGAAATTTTTGATGCTTTTTTTGGATTGCCATGAGATGCGATGGAAGCAGCTGTCAGGGCTGTTTCTTTTACCTGTTTGAAAGTCAGATTGTTTGTGTATCCGTATCCTGTTTTGTTTCCGTCAATAACCCTTATTCCCATTCCCAGGGAAATGCTTTTATCCGTTTCTTTGATAATATCATCTTCCATATTGATAAAACCGAATATCTTATATTCAAGAAATATTTCTGCAAAATGTCCTCCTTTAGAAAGGGCAAAATTTAGTATTTTTTTTATGGATGTATCGGAAAAGTGGAAATAATTCCCGTTAAAAAATCCTTGCTGATTAATTAATTTGTTCCTTGAATTCCATTTGTTTTTTTATTTCTTTTTTTTAAGAAAGGAATAGCCAGAATAAGGATACTGATAATCCCCAGAGAATATTCAAAGAGATTGGTAATCAAATGAACCCCTATTCCGGAAATGATAGCCAGACGAGGTTCAAAGTTCATAAGATTTAAGGTCAAAGCCCATGCAGATTCCCAGGTGCCGAATCCACCAATTCCTTTGACAGGAAGAATGGAGGTGAGTTCGGCTCCAGTTATCCCCAGAATGGTTTTGCTGAGACTAATGATACTGAGGGTAAAACCAAAGCTTTTTAGAAGGGAAAAAAGAAGAAAATAGAGCGATGCATACTTTGCGAGTCGGATGAGAAAAGAAACTGAAAAAACTTTCCAGTAGATGTTCCTTTTTTTTATATGCTCTGTGCTTTCAATAGTCAGTTCTATTTTTTTTATGGATATTTGCGTCCACTTATGACTATCCAGTTTGAACAATTTGAGAAAAGAGGCATACAGTTTGAGGATAATTGATAATATAGAGGTTAATTGCCATAAAATGAAAAGAATAAGAAGCAGAAAAATAAAAGACAGAGCAAGGAAAGACCAGCTTGAAACAAATGTCTTACCCAGGCCAACGGCAAAAATGGACAGTATGAGAAAGGGGCTCAGAGTGATAAAATCAAACACTATAGAGATAACAAAAGTAGAGGTGGCTTCTTCAAATTTATATTTGAATCTTTTATTAAGAATATAGATATAAGAAAAAGAACCTATCCTTGCCGGTAGAAGATCAACAAAAAGATTCCTGACTAATGTCACAAGAAAAATATTTCCAAAGTTAATGGAATGAGGAGAAAGAAGCATTTTATAGCGGACAGCCCGTAAGATCGACCCAGTGAAGGCGATAATGATAAATATGATAATACCGGGATAATAAAGGTTTCGAACGGTCAGAGAAACGTCTTCCGGTTGTATCTGATTCAGCAAAATATAGATAAGAACAACAGAAATAACGAAGGAAAGCCCGATGTAGACAATTTTGTTTTTGGACATGAAAATATATTAAATACTAATTTCTTTGATCTGTCAAAATAATTTGTGACAAAGTCCTTATTTTTTTTATTTATTTAAGAATATTTTTATGATTGAGTTGCATGGGTTGATATAAATTTGATATTAAATTGTAATAAAGACTTGAGGATTGATAAAAAAAAAAATATAATTTTTTTATGAATGAAGAAATTATAGATAATATTATTAGCCTTGCTCTGAAAGAGGATATTCCCCATGGGGATATAACTTCAGAAAGTGTTATTTCGCCTGATTCTGTTTCTGATGCGGTGATAGTCGCCAAAGAAGATTGTATTCTTTCAGGGTTAGGGATTGCCGAAAAGGTATTCAAAACCATTGATGGTTCGGTTCGATTCAAGCCTTTCTTCAAAGACGGCCAATCTGTAAAAAAATATGATCAAATAGCGTCCATTTCAGGAAAATCCATTTCTCTGCTCAAAGGAGAAAGAACAGCCCTTAACTTTATCCAAAGAATGTCCGGAATTTCAACCAAAACAAACAGATTTGTCAAAGCCCTGGAAGGGACAAAAACGAAAGTTCTGGACACCCGTAAAACCACTCCTGGCCTAAGGATTTTAGAAAAATATGCCGTCAAAATGGGGGGAGGAGAGAATCACCGTTTGAATCTTTCCAGTATGGTCATTATTAAAGATAATCATATTCAAATCACGGGGAGCATCTCAGATTCTGTTCAAAAAGCAAAAGAAAAAATGAAAAAAGATATGAAAATTGAAGTGGAAGCAAGAAATTTTGAAGAGGTCAAAGGAGCAATCAATAGTGGTGTGGATATGGTCATGCTTGATAACATGGGTATCAAAGATATTAAAAAAGTAGTACAATGGTTTAAAAACAAAGTGTTGTTTGAGGTTTCAGGTAATGTGGATTTGGAAGATATCAAAAAACTTGCTTCCACTGGAGTCGATTTTATATCGGTGGGAGCTTTGACCCATTCCTATAAATCGATCGATTTGAGTATGGAAATAATACGCTGAGTTTAAAAATACAATGAAGGATAGTCAAATAAATACAGATGTTCTCATTATCGGTTGTGGTATATCCGGTGCAAGCGCAGCTCTGGAAGCGGCTAAAAGTGGCTTGCGAGTGATTATCATAACTAAAAATAATGAACCCGAAGAATCAAATACCTATTATGCGCAGGGAGGAATCGTTTCAATGGGAAAGGATGACCGCCCTGAATTACTGAAAGAGGACATCATTAATACAGGTGACGGGATTAACAATCCGGATTCAGTTAAAGTCCTGGTTAAAGAAGGAAAAGATATGGTCGATAAAATATTGATTAAGGAATTAAATATTCCTTTTACAAAATCCAGTCCTTATTCGTTAGATTATGCTCATGAGGCTGGACATTCCAGGAGGCGGATACTTCATGTTAAGGATACAACTGGGAAGACCATCGAGGAAAGATTTATCGATCATTTGAAATCATATTCAAACGTTACCCTTCTGTCAGACCACACAGCGGTGGATTTGTTGTCGATTCCCTACCATTCGAAAAATTTGACTTCATTTTACAAAAAACCGAAATGCATCGGAGCTTATGTTCTCGACAACAAAAAAGGCAAAGTGAAGACAATTTTTTCCCATTATACCATATTGGCGACAGGAGGATGTGGGGCTGTTTATCTTTATACATCCAATCCAGAGAATTCGGTGGGAGATGGTTATGCCATGGCTTACAAAGCGGGAGCCAGGATAATCAATATGGAATACATCCAATTTCATCCCACTTCTCTTTTTCAAAGGGATAAACAAAATTTTTTGATATCCGAAACAATCAGGGGAGAAGGGGCTCGATTGAAGACTCAGGAGGGGAATACATTCATGGAAAATTATAGTGATAAGAAAGACCTCGCTCCTCGTGATGAAGTGACCCGCGCTATTTATGAACAAATGACCAACACGAATTCCAGTTACCTGTATTTGGATTTGGCTTCATATGCAAAAGTTAATATAAAAAAAAGATTTCCAAATATATACAGCACTTGTCTTGATAATGGGATTGATATAACCAAGGAACCCATCCCCATTGTTCCTGCTGCTCATTATTGCTGCGGAGGGGTATTGGCTGATGAATATGGAAGAACTTCTTTGAAAGGCCTTTATGCAGTGGGAGAGGTTTCCTGTACAGGTGTCCATGGGGCAAATCGGCTTGCCTCCACTTCCCTCTTGGAAGGATTGTTGTGGGGATGCCATGCGTCCAAACACATCGCATCTCATTTTGATCCTGAGTTGGATTACGATCAGGAAGAGATTCATGACTGGTATTATCCGGAGGAAGACGAAGATGTCGACAGAGCTTTGATCAATCAAGATTGGCTGTCTATAAAATCAACCATGTGGAATTATACGGGAATTGTGAGAACAAAAAAAAGATTGGAACGGGCGAGGGCAGATCTAGACTATTTAAGGCATAGAATCGAGAAATTCTATAAAGAAGCAAGAATGGGTCCTGGTATTGTGGAACTGAAACATGGAATACAAGTGGCGCTATTAATCACTTATGCCGCTATCAATAATCCGGTGAGCCTCGGAGCCCATTATATTAAAGAATAAGACTGTTTTCCTGTTCTTTTGTTATCCACATCATCCGGCGAAGAAATCGCTGTTTTAGAAAGAAATCAGGAATTTGTTTTGATGATAAGTTTTATCCCCTCCGTATTTTTAAACAAAAAAAATCTTGGGCTCTCTGTTTTTTTTAGGGAAACTTCCATATAACCTGACCTTCCCTCAATGAGAAATGGTTCTTTATCCCCGGCTTGAGTGTAACTGGAATAAATCCTGGTGAAAGATTTATTTCTGTTGAACTGTCATCATAAAATAGTAATTGAAGTTCCTCCATTTTTTACTTCTAACCAGCCCCTTTGATAAAGTTCCTCTGGTATGTGTGAAAAAAGGAAAGGGAAGGGAACGAAATATTTGACTTTTTTCCATATACATATAAAATATCTAAAATCAGAATATTTCCACGTTGATGCTGTAAGAGAAGCAATTTTTGGGGTAGCGAATAGTTAGGGATAGTAAAGATGAACACTTAATAATAAATATTTAAAACAGTTATTTTTTATTGTTACCGGATTGTTTTTTAGTTCTTTAGATAAAGAGGAGAGAACTATGGTCGAAAAGTTCAAGATAAAAGACACTCTGAATCTTCCCCAGACCTCTTTTTCAATGAAAGCGAAATTATCTCAAAAAGAACCTGAAATAATGAAAAAGTGGGAGGAAATGAATCTATATGAGAAAATTCAGGAAAAAAGAAATGGATGCCCCGTTTTTGTTTTGCATGACGGTCCTCCTTATGCCAATGGATATATTCATCTGGGAACAGCCTTGAATAAGATATTGAAGGATTTTATTATCAGAACAAAAACAATGCAGGGATATAAAGCTCCCTACCTCCCGGGATGGGATTGTCACGGACTTCCAATTGAAATTAGGGTGGATCAAATTTTAGGAGAGAAAAAGAAAGAATTGTCGGTCATAGAAATAAGGGAGGAATGTAAAAAATATGCCCTTAAATATGTGGATATCCAGAAAAATCAGTTTAAAAGATTAGGAGTTTTGGGGGAGTGGGATAAACCTTATTTAACAATGGATACTGAATATGAAGCAGAAGTATTGAGATATCTGGCTGCTTTTTTTGCCAGCGGTAATGTGTATAAAGGGAAAAGGCCGGTTCACTGGTGTCCGAACTGCCAGACAGCCCTTGCTGAAGCAGAAATTGAATATAAAGAAAGGAAATCATATTCGATTTATGTCAAATTTCCAATGATTTCAGACCTTTCAGAAAAATTTCCAGAATTAAAAGGAAAGAAAGTCTATGTTCTGATCTGGACGACCACACCTTGGACTTTACCTGCCAATCTAGCTATAGCATTTCATCCTGACTTTGAATATTCTGCATTTGAATATCAGGGAGAAGTTTATATTGCAGCAAGCCGTTTGGTTCCGGTTATTTCCGAAGAACTGGGAATGAAAGGTCCCAAAAAGATTGTTCAATTTCCAGGAAAAGAGATGGAGGGATTCAAAGCGAGACATCCTTTTGTTGACAGAGAATCTGTATTTGTTCTTGCCAATTATGTGACCCTTGAACAGGGAACAGGATGTGTGCACACGGCTCCTGGTCACGGCTATGAAGATTATCTAACCGGACTTTCCTACAATCTTGATATATATACACCTGTTGATAAAAAAGGAAAATTCACTGACGAAGTGGAGAAATATTCCGGTTTAAGCGTATTTGAAGCCAATAAATTTATTAATGATGATATGAAAAAAGACGGAACTCTCTTAAAGGAAGGAGAATACCATCATTCCTATCCCCACTGCTGGCGTTGTAAAAAGCCAGTGATCTTTCGCGCCACTTATCAATGGTTCATCTCTATGGATAAAAATAATCTTAGAAAAAAAGCACTGGAGTGGATCAAAAAAGTAGAATGGATTCCTTCATGGGGAGAGGAAAGAATTGCCAATATGGTTACAGGACGGCCTGACTGGTGCATTTCCAGGCAGAGGTCCTGGGGAGTTCCCATTCCTGCCTTTTATTGCAAAAACTGTAAAGAAGTTATTGCCAACGAGGAGATAACTCAAGCTGTTGCCGATATTTTTGAAAAAGAAGGATCGAATGCCTGGTATGTCAAAGAAAATTCAGAATTGATTCCCGACCAGGTGAAATGTCCCAAATGCGGATCCAAAGAGCTCGTTAAGGAAGATAATATTCTGGATGTTTGGTTTGAATCAGGAGCCAGTCATAATGTTTTGGGAAAAAGAGAGGATCTCCCCTGGCCATCGGATATTTATATCGAAGGCCACGATCAGTACAGAGGATGGTTCAACAGTTCTCTTCTGGTTGGGGTAGCGGCAAAAAATGCTTCTCCCTATAAATGTGTGATCACTCATGGTTTTGTTCTTGATGAAAAGGGAAGAGGGATGTCAAAATCTCTTGGCAATATCATAAACCCGGAAGAAATCATTTCAAAAAATGGGGCAGAGATACTGAGGTTATGGATTGCCATGTTGAATTATAAAGAGGATGCTCGTTTTGGACCGGAAATTCTCCAGAGAATTGTTGAAGCTTATAGAAAAATGAGAAATACCTGGAGATTTATGTTAGGAAATCTTTTTGATTTTTCTCCTGAAAAAGAATCCGTAGACATTTCCGATATGCCTATGTTAGACCGTTATATTCTTGAAGAAAGTTACCGATTAGGAAAAAAGATTCTTAAAGCCTATGAAAATTTTGAGTATCATGTGGTTTTTCATAAAATGTATAAGTATTTTACAGTCGATCTCAGTTCATTTTATCTAGACATTATAAAAGACAGGCTTTATTGTTCCGGAAAAAATTCAAGACAAAGAAAATCAATTCAAACAGCTCTATTTCATATTTTGAAAAACACCTTGATACTTTTAGCCCCTGTGTTGCCGTTCACCACAGAGGAAGCATGGGAACTCATTCCTGGATTTGAAGGTAAAGAAGAATCGGTTCATATGGAACAATTTCCTTCTTTTGACCAGAAATGGATTGAGGAAGATTTATTCAAAGAAGGAGAAGAGCTTTTGTCGATAAGAGAACAAGTGTTGAAAGAATTGGAAAAAGCAAGGGAAGCAAAAATAATAGGAAATTCGCTCGAGGCAAAAATTATTCTTAAAGTTCCTTCTTATCAAGAACGTGTTTTAAATAAATATGAAGAAGAACTCTCTTATCTTTTTATTGTTTCTTCAGTCAAATTGATAAAGAGTCCGGAAAAAGAATTAAAAATAGATGTGAAGAAAGCAGATGGAGAAAAATGCCAGAGATGCTGGAATTTTTCAACTTATATCGGTCAGAGTGCAGAATATCCTGAATTTTGTTCCCGATGTGAAGAGGTTGTGAAGAGGATGGATGCTCAATGAATCGAAGAATCTTTTACATCATCTTAGTTTTATTTTTTCTGGTGACTGATAAATTGAGCAAATACCTGATTGTCAAAAATATAGCGCTCTATGATCATAAGGTGATCATCCCCGGCTTTCTCAATTTCACCCATATCCGGAACCGAGGAGTGATATTTGGTTTATTTTCCCAGTCAAGCAGTGATATCAGTCATATCATTCTTTTAATCATTCAAACAGCCGCTATTATTCTAGTGATCTATTTTTTTCTCAAAACCCCTTACAGTGATATTCTTTCGAAAATATCTCTTTCCTTAATAACGGCTGGCGCTCTGGGTAATTTATCTGATAGAATTGTGAATAAATATGTGGTTGATTTTATTGATATTTATATTAAACAATGGAATTGGGCCATATTCAATGTGGCTGATTCCTGTATCACCATAGGGGCAATCCTTATGATGTTTGTTTTTATATTTAAAAGGAGAGAAAAATGCATCCAATCCTCATAAAAATCGGTTCTGTCACCATTCATTCTTATGGTTTTATGATGGCAATAGGAGTGATAGCGGCATTTTTATTTGTGTATTATCATGGAAAAAAACAGGGCCTTCCTGCATCAAAAATAATCGATATGGGATTTTTCGTCGTCCTCATCTCTTTGATTGGAGCCAAACTTATTCTGTTTATTGGGGATATTCCCTTGTACATCAATAATCCTAAAGAGTTATTGAGTTTACTCCGATCCGGCGGGGTTTTTCAGGGTGGTCTTGCCTTTGGCTTCGTTTTTGCCTTGTGGTATATGTGGAAACACAAGCTTCCCATATGGAAAGTTGCCGATATTGTGGCACCAGGAGTTGCCTTGGGACATGGATTTGGGAGAATAGGGTGCTTTCTTGCCGGATGTTGTTTTGGTCGAGAAAGTTCAATGCCATGGGGAGTGACTTTTTCCAGCCAATATGCCAGTAATATCACCGGAGTTCCACTTGGAGTGAAAATTCATCCCACTCAATTGTATGAATCGGTTTTGAATTTCCTTAATTTCTTTGTGCTTTTTTATTTATTAAAGAAAAAAAAATTTGACGGTCAGGTCTTTGCTTTTTATATAATCAATTATTCCATACTGAGGTTTTTTGTTGAATTTTACCGTTGGCATCCAGATAAATATTTTCTTTTTCCAGATGCGTCTTTTTATCTGAAATTCTCTTTTCATCAGATATTCTGTGTGGTTGGTTTGGCAGCAGGATTGATTCTGTTGATGATTTTGAGAAAAAGAAAAAGTGCCTGAAAGAAAACTCGAACTCCTCTATAATTATGACGCTGAACAAAGACTGGATATTTTTTTAAACAATGAAATTGAAGAATTAACCAGGTCTCAGATAAAAAAACTCATCGATAACAAAAAAGTCAAAGTGAACGGGATTGATAGAAAATCCAGCTATAAAGTGAACAATAGAGACCTGGTGGAGATCACCTATGAACTATCAGAAAATACAGATATTCAACCTGTCAATATGGATCTGAACCTTATTTATGAAGATGAAGATATTATCGTTATTGATAAATGTTCCGGAATGGTTACTCATCCTGGTTCAGGGCATCGAACCGATACTTTAGTGAATGCCTTGATCTACCATTTCCCGGATATTAGGGAAGTGGGAAATCTGGAAAGGCCGGGAATTGTTCACAGATTGGATAAAGAAACTTCGGGTGTTATGGTTGTTGCTAGAAATCAGGAAGCTTATCGGTACTTAAAATGGCAGTTTAAAAATAGAGAAATTGATAAATATTACATCGGATTGGTGTGGGGAAGGATGCCAGAAAAAAGAAATAAAATATCTCTTCCTCTAGGAAGGCATGCCAAACATAGTAAAAAATTTTCAATAAAATCAAAAAAGCCAAGAGATGCAGAGACAATCTATTCTGTGTTAGAAGTTTATAAAGATTATTCTCTTCTTGAATTAAAGCCAATCACCGGCAGGACTCATCAAATTAGAGTTCACCTCTCATCAATAGGTCATCCAATTGCAGGAGATAAATTATACGGGAGGAAAAAAATAAGAAAAAGGTGTCCAAGGCTTTTTCTTCATGCCGCCCGTTTGGCATTCAAGCATCCTGTGTCAAAATTATGGAGGGAATTTTCATCTTCCCTTCCCGAAGATTTAAAGGAATTTTTAGAAACAGTAAAAAAAGACAGTGGATAATAAAAACACCTATTTTTATCTTGAGTCAAAGAGAACGTTTATTGTATCATAACAAATTACATGAAACGAAAATATATAGGCTAATAACTATTTTACCTAGGAGGCTGAGATATGAAAGATTATGACGTGGATAAAGTAAGAAACATTGCTTTGGTGGGACATGGTTCTTCAGGAAAGACTTCTTTAACATCAGCTATGTTGTTCAACTCTGGTTCGACAAAGAGATTAACAAAGGTGGATAAAGGCAATACGATCACTGATTTTGATCCGGATGAAATAGAGAGAAAAATATCGATTAATTCGGCGATATGTTATGTGGAGCATAAAAATCATAAGATTAATATTGTTGATTGTCCTGGATATAGCAATTTTTTGTGGGATACAAGAGCATGTTTAAGGGCTGTCGATGCGGGGGTTGTGACTGTTTGTGGCGTCGCTGGAGTCGAAGTTGGAACAGAAAAGGTATGGGGAATGCTTAATGATTTTGGGCTTCCCAGATTGATTGTTATTAATAAGCTGGATAGAGAAAATGCGAACTTTGAGAAAACCCTGGATTCTATCCATGATTTTTTTGGCAGAGAAGCAGTTCCGGTTCAGCTTCCCATTGGAAGTGAAAATGATTTTTCTGGAGTTGTTGATTTGATTGAGAAAAAAGCGTTTCTGTTTGAAACGAACGAAAGCGGGAATTTCAAAGAGCAAGAAATTCCTTCAGATATGAAAGATGAAGCTGAAAAGAGAATCAAAGAACTGACCGAGATGGTGGCTGAAAATGATGAACAGCTCATGGAAAAATACTTTGAGCAAGGAGACCTTTCTTCAGAAGATCTGATTCAAGGATTAAAGAAAACTATTTTAAAAGGGCAATTCTTTCCTGTTTTGATTTCTTCAGCTCTGTTTAATATTGGAATTCAACCTCTTATGGGTAAAATCATTGGCTTTTTGCCTTCTCCAGAAGAGAGAGAAGACATTAAAGCGGAAGTCAATGGAAAAGAAGAAACAATCAAGACAAGTACTGACAGTCCTTTATCTGCTTTGGTTTTTAAAACGATTTCTGATCCGTATACAGGAAGAATTTCAATCATGAGAATTTTTTCGGGGAAAATAAGTCCTGATTCAACGGTATCCAATACAAATAAAGGAACGGATGAAAAATTAGGAGGTCTGTTCTATTTGATGGGCAAAGAGCAAATGCCAGCTGGACAAGCTAAAGCAGGAGATATCATTGCCACGGCAAAATTAAAGGAGACTTCCACAGGCGATACGTTATGCGCCAAAGGAGCGGTAATACAATTTAAAGAGATTGAATTTCCAGAGCCATCCATTTCTTTTGCCATCGAACCAAAAACGAGGGCGGATGAAGATAAAATTTCCCAGGCAGTTCACCGGATATCAGATGAAGATCCAACGGCAAAGATTGAAAGAGATTCCGAAACAAAAGAATTGATCATTTCCGGAAATGGACAGCTTCACGTAGAAATCATCACAAATCGGTTGAAAAAAAGATTCAATGTGGATGTGGTTCTCAAACCTCCGAAAATATCATACAAAGAAACGATCAAAGGGAAATCGGATGTTCAAGGGAAGTATAAAAAGCAAACAGGAGGCAGAGGTCAATATGGAGATGTAAATATAAAAATGGAACCTTTTCCCAGAGATAAAGATTTTGAATTCGAGGACAAAATATTCGGGGGGGCTATTCCTAAAAATTATATTCCTTCTATTGAAAAAGGAATTCAGGAAGCCCGTAAAAAAGGAGTTCTTGCCGGATATCCGACCATTAATTTTAAAGTTATTTTATATGATGGCTCCTATCATGATGTGGATTCTTCTGATATTGCTTTTAAAATTGCTGCTTCTATGGCATTTAAAAAAGGAATGAAAGCAGCGAAGCCGACCATATTGGAACCCATTATGAAGGTCGAAGTGTATTCTCCGGAAACTTATATGGGCGATATCATGGGTAATCTTAATGGAAGAAGAGGAAAAGTATTGGGAATGGAACAAAAAGGCTCTATGAGTATCATAAAGGCTAATGTTCCCATGACTGAAATGCTTGATTTTGAACCATCACTCACTTCGATAACCGGAGGGAGAGGATCCTTTTTAATGGAATTTTCAAAATACGAAGAGGTTCCGGCTTCGATTCAAAAAAAGATAATAAGTGATTCCATAAAAGAAGGAAGGATTAAACCTGAAGAAGAGGAAAAGTGAATCATCGGTCTGAATGAATAATATATCAATATGATTGGAAACATTCGATCTCATTTCATCATAAACAAGGATTGAACAATTTTCCCTATAAATTCCCTTAGTTAATGATTTGCAATATAAGGAAGAAGAGTATTCTTATTTTGAATCGAATGACATAAGGAGGCAAAAGTGTTTTTTAAAAAAATTATAAAACGATCTCTGATTATTGGTTTTTTATCTTTCCTTCCATTTTCTTTAACTGCAGAGAATATAAAGACACCAGCTGAAGAAGTTAATTACACATCTTATACCCAATATGAAGAAGTATCACAATTCTTGAGTCATATCGATAATATTTCCGATGAAATGCATGTCAAAATAATTGGAAGAACGTTGGAAACCAGGGAATATCCTTCGAAAGATATTTATCTTTGTATCATTAATAAAGAGAAAGCAGAGAGTCCCATAGGAATCGACCGGAGCAAACCGACATTTTTCATCATTGCATCCCAGCACGGAAATGAACAGTCAGCCAAAGAAGCAGCTTTGTTGTTCATAAGAGACCTGACCACCGGAGAACTCAATAATCTTCTGGATGAAATCAATTTTCTTATCATTCCCCAGGCGAATCCGTATGGAAATTATTTTGATAACCGAAGAAATGAACAGAATTTGGACATGAACAGAGACCATATCAAGCTGGAGACTCCGGGAGTTAGATCCATTCATCATGTTTTCCGGAGGTGGATGCCTGAAGTCACCATAGATGTTCATGAAAAAGGAAATGATTATTACAAAGTCTCCATTGGATGTGTATCCAATATCAATATATCTCCATGTTTTCAAAAATGTTCAAGAGAACACATATTGGCAGATATTGAAAAGAAATTGAAGCAAAAAAATATCACTTTTCATGAATATCTCATTACTCAAAGGATGGGAATTGATTCTTCAGCAGGAGTCGAATACAAATCGGAGGATCTGGTTTTAGAAAAATATATGAAGAGATATAGCACAACTGACCTTAATGACGGACGGAACAGTTTAGGTATTTATGAGACGTTTTCCTTTATCCAAGAGATTGCTTCCCAACATGACCTTGAAACTCTCAAGGAAAGAACTTACTGGCAGTTTTATGGAATAAAATTTATGGCAGAAAGTATAGTCAGCCATAAAGATACAATTCTTTCTCAAGTACGGGAAAAACGAAAGAATCTGATTGATGAAGCCAAAACTTTTTCAAAGGAAGATGTGGTTCATTTAAGGTTGAAATACGCCAGAGATAAAAATGAACCAGAGCTGGTTATTAAAAAATATGAACGTTCTGATACACCTATTCTTGGAATCATAAATAAGGATAAAAAAGCAGGTGATCCTTTAACCAGAGATGATATTTCTTCATATGGGCATCCTTCCGAGTATAAGGTTGTGAAAGAAACTGTCCAAAATTGGTTTCCAAATGTCGAATCGATAAAAAGCAGGCCTATTCCTTTAGGTTATATCATTCCTTCAGAGTATCAGAATGTTATTGAAACTCTTCTTCAACACGATATCAAGGTGAATCTGTTTACCAAAGATTGTACGGTGAATGTTGAGTCTTATACCATAAAGGAAATAGTGGAAGCCAAGTATGATTATCTCCCTCCCCAGAAAATTGGCGTAGAAAAAAACAAACACAGTACGATTATAAAAAAAGGGGATTTCTATATTCCCTGTGCCCAGCCTGGAGCCCACCTCATTTCCTGTCTCCTTGAACCGGAATCCCAATATGGCTTGATTCGCTACTGGAAGTTTGAATTAGTCCCTGAAAAGGATGACATTTTTCCCTTCTATAGATACACTGCATCTGAAAAGCTGCCCCTTCTGCCTTACAAAAATTGGGAACGGTAATCAATAATATAAACTTATTTCTTGACAAAAAGAATTTTTTGAATAAAAATTTAGCTAAATTACCTAAGGAGGTTCATAATGGAAGCTTATGGTTCCACGGGGCAAATAAGCCCTCTTTTGATTATTGTTATCTTGGTGATTATCGTTTTCTATATTTGGGTCTTATGGAGAATCTTTGAAAAGGCAGGACAGCCCGGGTGGGGCGCTATCATTCCCATTTATAATGTTTACTTGCTGTTGAAAGTTGCCAAAAGACCTGGCTGGTGGCTCATACTCTATTTGATACCGATTGTTAATATCGTAATACATATAATTGTTGTTTTTGACATTGCCAAAAACTTCGGAAAAGGAGTGGGATTTGGTTTTGGATTGTTATTCTTAAGCTTTATTTTTTATCCCATTTTGGCTTTTGGAAGTGCTCAATACGTGAAATAAATTTCAGGTTCAAAAGAAAAAAAGAAAATTAAACAGGTGAATTTTCTTCGTTCTTTGAAGGGAATAGACTCCCTATAACGATACTGGGCCATCGTCTTCCTGAAGACGATTCATCTTTGAGACCGAAGAATTCTTTAATTTTATCTAAGGTTTTGTTTTTCTGGATGAGTTCTTTGATTTTTGCCTGTTTTTCTTCTAGAGATTCAAGCAAGTTTTCAATATCCTTAAGACTTAGAAACGTCTTTTTTGATGGATTTCGATTTAGGAAAACTTTCTAAGTCTTATCAATTCTTAATTCAGAAACCAAATTCAACTCTTATTTATTTATTCGATAGGGCTTCTTTGATTTTTGTTCCGATTTCAGCAGGACTTTCAGCAACATAGACTCCTGCATTTTTAAGAGCGTTCATTTTTTCGGAAGCTGTTCCTTTTCCCCCTGCAATGATAGCTCCGGCATGTCCCATTCTTCTTCCCGGAGGAGCGGTTTGTCCTGCAATGAATCCAGCAACCGGTTTGGGAAATTCTTTCTTGATGTATTGAGCTGCTTCTTCTTCAGCACTACCACCGATTTCACCGATTATAATCACACCCTCGGTTTCGTTATCTTCTTTGAACAATTTTAAAAGGTCAATGAATTTTAGGCCGATAATCGGATCGCCTCCTATTCCCAGAGCTGTGGATTGTCCATATCCTGCTTGAGAAACCTGAGCCACCGCTTCATAAGTGAGAGTGCCTGAACGGGAAATAATCCCTACACTTCCAGGTGAATGAATGGGACCGGGCATGATACCTATTTTGCATTTTCCAGGAGATATAACGCCTGGAGTATTGGGACCAATGAGATTGCAGTTTTTTTCTTTCAAAAACTGTTTCACCTTGATCATATCAAAGGTTGGAATTCCTTCTGTAATGCATACAACCAGTTTAATTCCAGCTTCAGCAGATTCCATAACAGCATCCGCTGCGAAATAAGGAGGAACAAATATAGCAGAAGTATTGGCTTCTTCTTTTTCTACAGCCTCAGATACTGTATTATAGACAGGAACTTCCAGATGACTTTTTCCTCCTTTTCCAGGAGTCACTCCGGCCACGACTTTGGTTCCATATTCTTGCATTTTTTGGGTATGAAAAGTTCCTTCGCTTCCTGTGATTCCTTGAACCACTACCCGGGTTTTATCATCAACTAATATACTCATAATCGACTCCTTTTTTCCTATTGTTTGGCAAGAGGCACCACTTTTTCAGCTGCTTCTTTCATACTACTTGCCGGATGAAAAGCAAGTCCTGACTCTTTTAGTATTTTCTTGCCAAGGTCAACATTTGTGCCTTCCAGTCGGACAACCATAGGGATATTCAATCCGATTTCCTTTGCTGCATTTACGATTCCATTTGCCACCAGGTCACATCTCACTATTCCTCCAAAAATGTTTATCAATGCTGCTTTCACTTCTTTATCAGAAACCAGAATCTTAAATGCATTCTTTACTGCTTCTTCTGAAACACCTCCACCCACATCTAAAAAGTTAGCCGGCATTCCCCCTGAATGCATAATGATGTCCATTGTCGCCATAGCCAGCCCGGCTCCATTAACCATGCACCCCACATTTCCATCAAGTTTTATGTAATTGAGATCATATTTTGATGCTTCCACTTCCAGAGGTTCTTCTTCGTTGATGTCCCGCATTTCTTTGATATCCGAATGCCGTTCAAGGGAATTGTCATCGAAATTCATTTTGGCATCCAGTGCAAGAACATCCCCCTGTTCTGTCACAAGAAGAGGATTGATTTCAGCCAAGGAGGCATCGGTTGCCTGAAAAGCATGATAGAGATTGGTTATGAACTGGATTGCCTGCTTTAAAGTGTTTCCCTTTAATCCCAGCTTGAATGCTAAATTTCTTGCCTGAAAACCAATCAAGCCCGTTGCTGGATTGATATATTCTTTGAATATAAGTTCAGGAGTTTCTGCAGCGACCTTTTCTATTTCAACGCCTCCTTTTGAAGAAGCCATAATAACAGGAGCTTCTCTGGCTCTGTCTATGACAATTCCCAGGTAAAGCTCTTGAGAAATATCGAGAGCCTCCTCGACGAGAATTTTCCGGACTAATTTTCCTTCAGGCCATGTTTGATGAGTTACAATATTCATCCCTAATATTTCTTCTGCTTTTTTCTTTGCCTCATCAGGATTAGCAGCCAGTTTGACTCCTCCGCCTTTCCCTCGACCTCCGGCATGAATTTGGGCTTTAACCACCACTTTTGGTCCCACTTCCTCGGCAATTTTATAAGCTTGTTCCGGATTCTCAGCCATTTCCCCATTGGGAACTTTAACTCCATAATGGCTAAATATTTTTTTTGCTTGATATTCGTGAATTTTCATGATTTTATCCTTAATAAAAAATAGAGAACCAAAACCATCTGTTTGGATGACTCAACATCAGCAAAATCTTAAGCATCGATCTTAATTTCCTCTTTAATTGTTCTTAAAGATAATTCACAAAACATTTGAAATACTTTGCAAGAGAATAATTTTGATTCTTCTAATAGTTATATTTTGTTCGAAGTCTCATTTAAGTTTTTTTATACTTGTTCTTACCTTCTTCATACAGATCGCCACCGTACATGTCGTTGATTACTATACAAGGAAAATGTTCAACTTTAACTTTTCTAATAGCTTCTGGTCCTAGTTCAGGATAAGCAATGACTTCCGCTTCTGCGATGCTTTTAGATATTAAAGCACCAGCTCCTCCAACTGATGCCAGGTATACAGCTTCATATTTCTTCAAAGCTTCTTTGACTTGCTCGCTTCGGGATCCTTTTCCAATGGTTCCTTTTAAACCGAGGGAATATAACTGAGGGGCATAAGGATCCATTCGATAGCTTGTAGTCGGACCTGCAGAACCGATGGGATTCCCGGGACGGGCTGGGGTCGGGCCAACATAATAAATGAATTGTCCTTTGATATCCATAGGGAGCTCTTCTCCTTCTTCCACAAGTTCAATGAGTTTTTTATGCGCAGAATCTCTCCCTGTATAAAGGAATCCATTGATATAAATATTATCCCCGGCTTTTAATTTGGCTATAACTTCGTCAGATACAGGAGTTTCAATAGTGTGTTCAGCCATTGTTCTATGATCAAAATTTAAGGAGATTTATGACATTGCGAACAGCTTCTTCAGATTTTTTAATTGCCTTTTTTTCTTCGTCATTGAGTTCGATTTCGATGATTTCTTCAACCCCGTTTGATCCTAATTTGATAGGGACGCCGAAATAAAGATTATTTATTCCATATTCTCCTTCCAAATAAGCGGCACAGGGGAGTATCTTTTTTTTGTCTTTGAGGATTGATTCAACCATCTCCACAACGGAAAGAGAGGGAGAATAGTAAGCACTTCCTGTTTTGAGGTACTTAACGATTTCTCCTCCTCCACCTCTTGTTCTTTGAACGATAGCTTCGATTCTATCTTCTTTAAGAAAATGAGAAATGGGGATACCGGATATTGTGGTGTATCGGGTGATAGGGACCATTGTGTCACCATGTCCTCCCAGAACAAGAGCCTGAATATTTTCAACAGAAGTGTTTAATTCCATTGCGACGAATGATTTGTATCGGGTTGTATCCAAAATTCCTGCCATTCCGAAAACTCTATTTTTGGGGAAACCACTGATCCTATACGCCGTGTAAGCCATTGCATCCAGGGGATTACACACCACTAAAATAATAGAATTGGGGGAATAATTGACGATTTCCTCGGTGACAGATTTGACTATTTTAAAATTTGTTCCCACCAGTTCGTCCCTGCTCATACCCGGTTTCCTTGGAATTCCGGCAGTGATAACCACAATATCTGAATTTGCCGTATCAGCATAACTGTTGGTTCCGATTATTTTTGAATCGTATTTTCCAACAGGCCCGCCTTCAAGCATGTCCAGACCTTTTCCGATAGGCATGTCTTCAATGATATCAAGTAGAACGACATCAGCTAATTCCTTTTCGGCAATTTTAAAAGCCGTGACTTCTCCGACATGACCAGCTCCAATGACTGATACTTTTTTTCTCATTATAATACCTCCATATATGATAATTGTATGATTATGATAAACTCATTTTATTATTTATACCTTTTTTATGAACTTTGTTCTGTCATCTTTTTCCAATCATTTTTCAAGCTGGGCGAGTTCAGTTTGTCCATCAGGTAATTGGCGTACTGTTCTCCGGTAGCTCCGTTGGGGCGTCCGGTGATCACATATTTTTTTTCATATCCGCATAGATCGAGCGCCATTTCAAGATTTTTGGCTCTTTCCGGATAACCGATGTGATCAATAAGCATTGAAGCTGCTCTTATCATACTGCAAGGATCGGCATATTTAGCTCTTCCTTCTTTCACCATCCGTGGAGCAGATCCATGAATGGCTTCAAACATGGCGTATTGTTTGCCAATGTTGGCACTTCCTGCTGTCCCTACTCCTCCTTGAAATTCAGCGGCTTCATCTGTAAGAATATCTCCATACAGATTTGGAAGAACTAAAACTTTGAACTGAGTCCTTCTTTTTGGATCAACTAATTTGGCGGTCATAATATCAATATACCAGTCATCACATTCAATATCAGGATATTCCTTTGCAATTTTATATCCTATGTCTAGAAACTTCCCGTCGGAAGTTTTGACCACATTTGCTTTGGTAACGATGGTGACCTTATTTATATTGTTTTTCTTTGCATATTCGAAGGCTAGTCTTATAATTCTTTCCGCTCCCTGAGAGGTTATGACTTTAAAGTCGAAGGCAAGGTCATCGGTCACATTGATGCCTTTACTTCCCATTATATAAGCGCCTTCTGTGTTTTCCCGGAAAAACATCCAATCTATTCCTTGTTCCGGAACTTTAACCGGTCTCACATTAGCAAACAAATCCAGATAACGGCGCATTGATACATTACAGCTTTCAATGTTTGGCCAGGGGTCTCCTTTTCGAGGAGTGGTGGTTGGCCCCTTTAAAGTGACATGGCATTTTTTAATTTCGGCAAGGACATCATCCGGGATTGATTTATTCTGTTCCGCCCGATTTTCAATGGTCAGACCTTCAATGTTGCGGATCTCGATTTTACCATTACTGATTTCTTCGGAAAGAATAAATTCCAAAATGCGTCGGGACTCTGCGGCAATATAAGGTCCGATTCCGTCTCCGCCAATAATTCCAACTATGACCGGTTTTAATTTAGAATAATCAATCCAGTCCTCAGCTTTCTTTAGGGCTTCCACCCGTTCTAGTTGTTCTGTAACGATCTGCCTAAAATATTCTTTTGACTTTTCGATAGCTTTTGTATCCATTATTAATACTCCCTTATTTTATGAAAATTTATTATCAAAAAAAAATATTATAATTTTTTTGAATCAAAATCAAATCATTTCTATCTCTAGGAGCTTTGTCTTGAGGTTGTCCAATAATTGTGAAACAATAATAAAAATATGGTTATAAAAATTAATGAAGGGAGAACACGCAATGTTCGAATCATATTTTGAAAAAAAGAAAAAAAGAACGGAAATGGGGATACCGCCTCTTCCTTTGAATCCCGAAGAAACAAAAGAATTATGCCGAATCCTTGAGAATATCGATGAAAAAGAAAAAAATATTTATTTAGACATTTTTAAAAACAGAATTATGCCTGGTGTGGATCCTTCGGCAAAAATAAAAGCGGAATGGCTTTCGAATATAATAGAAGGAAAAACAACCTCTACAGCTGTCTCTAAAAAGGATGCTGTTTGTATTCTAGGGACTATGCTGGGAGGATATAATATCGATCCATTGTTTCAGTGCCTTGAAGATTCCCAGTTGGCCCAAGAAGCTGTCAAAGCTCTTGAACACATCATCCTGGTTTATAATCGTTTTGATGTTATCAGGGATATGGCAAAGGCAAATGCCTATGCCCGAGAAGTTCTTTCTGCTTGGGCAAATGGAAATTGGTTTTTGAATAAACCGGAATTACCGGAACAATTAACCCTGAAGATTGTTAAAATCGATGGAGAAATAAACACCGATGATTTATCCCCTGCCAAACATGCCTGGAGCAGGCCGGATATACCTCTTCATGCCCTCTCCATGGGAGAAAGCCGGTTTCCAGAGGGGATAGAGACCATAAAAGAATACAGGGAACAAAATGTTCAAGTCGCCTTTGTTGCGGATGTTCTGGGAACCGGATCTTCCAGAAAATCGGCTGCCAATTCTTTAATGTGGCACATCGGAAAAGATATTCCCTACTTTCCGAATAAGCGAAGGGGAGGAGTGGTGATAGCCGGAATTATTGCTCCCATCTTTTTCAATACCTGGGAAGATTCGGGAGGACTGCCGATCTTGAGTGATGTTACCAAATTGAAAACAGGTGATATTATACATCTCAATTTGAAATCAGCGGCTATATTCAATGAGGGTGGGGAAAAAATATCTGATTTTGTTTTGAGTCCGGAAACAATACTTGATGAATTTAGTGCCGGAGGACGTTTGAATTTAATAATTGGAAGATCCCTGACCGAGAAAGCCCGTACTGAATTAAAAATGTCTCCATCAACCGTCTTTAAAAGAATCGAAAAACCTATTCCCGATGAAAAAGAGGGGTTTTCTCTGGGGCAAAAAATTGCAGGTCAAGCTTGTGGAACCAGAGGTGTTCTTCCTGGTAGTTCGTGCGAACCTAAAATGTCCACTGTCGGTTCTCAGGATACGACAGGACCGATGACAGCGGATGAATTGAAAGAACTGGCATGTTTGGAATTCAATTGTGATCTATTTATGCAGTCATTCTGCCATACCGCAGCTTATCCTAACAGCACAGATGTTCAGATGCATCAAACACTGGCTCAATTTATAAGGGAGAGAAAGGGAGTTGTTTTAAAACCCGGTGATGGAGTGATTCATTCCTGGATCAACCGGTTGATCATGCCGGATAAAATGGGGACAGGAGGAGATTCGCACACCCGTTTCCCCATAGGTTTGAGCTTTCCTGCCGGTTCGGGTTTAGTGGCGTTTGCTGGAGCTCTTGGTTTTATGCCTCTGGACATGCCGGAATCAGTGCTTGTTCAATTCAAGGGAAATTTAAACAAAGGCATCACTATCAGAGATGTTGTCAATTCTATACCTTATTTTGCAATTAAGAAGGGATTATTGACTGTGGAAAAACAAGATAAAAAAAATGTATTCAACGGACGATTGATAGAGATGGAAGGATTGCCTGAATTATCAGTGGAACAGGCCTTTGAATTGACCGATGCCACGGCAGAGCGTTCAGCTGCCGGTGGAACTATTGCTCTATCTGAAAATACAATTTCAAATTATGTGAGGAGCAATATATTCCTAATGAAAAAATTGATCAATGACGGATATCAAAACGCGGAAGTTCTTGAGAAAAGAATTGAAGAGTGTGAACAGTGGCTCAAAAATCCTGTTCTTTTAAAAAGGGATAACAATGCAAGATTTGCCGCAGAATTGGAAATAGACCTCGATGAAATCAAAGAGCCCATTGTGGCTTGCCCTAATGATCCGGATGATGTGAAATTACTTTCAGATGTTTCTGGAGAAAAAATTGATGAGATATTTATTGGTTCCTGTATGACCAACATTGGACATTTCAGAGCTGTCGGTGAGATATTTGAAGGGCAAAAACACCTGGATACCAGAGTGTGGATTACTCCTCCCACAAAAATGGATAGAGCTCAATTAAGGAGAGAAGGTTATTACTCTGTTTATTCTTCTATAGGGGCTCGCACAGAAATACCGGGTTGCTCTTTGTGTATGGGAAACCAAGCCCGAGTTCGCCCGAGTTCAACCATTATTTCTACCTCGACGCGCAACTTTGATAATCGAATGGGAGATAATGCCAGAGTCTATCTTGGTTCTGCTGAACTGGCAGCCATAGCCGCAATATCAGGAACACTCCCGGAGCCTGACAAATACTTTTTAATAATGAAAGAGAAAATTCTTCCCAAAGAGAAAGAAATATATACGTATCTCCGTTTTGACTTAATGGAAAATATGGAATTCGATTACTAGAAATCAGAAAATGGAAAATAGAAAATGGAAAATGGAAAATAGGAGGCAGAGGAATTGTAAGACGTGAGACGTGAGATGAAAATATGCAATACCGTGAGACGTCAGACGTAAGACGTGAGACGTAAGATGTAAGATGAAAATATGCAATATGGTGAGACGTGAGATGTAAGATGTAAGATGAAAATATGCAATACCGTGAGATGTAAGATGTAAGATGTAAGATGAAAATATGCAATACCGTGAGACGTGAGATGAAAAAAATGCAATATGGTGAGACGTCAGATGTGAATATTAAAAAATAGTGGGACTGGTCCCCGACATATCCAAATAGACTAAACAGACCAAATAGACTAAACAGACTAAATAGACTAGAAGGACGAAACAGACCAAAAAGACTAAATAGACTAAAGTCGTCAGAGTTAAAAATAGAGAATGAAAAATGAAAAAAGAAAGAAAAGAAAGAAAAGGAATAAAAGGGAAAGAGGGAAAAAATAATGGAAAAACTTATTGATCTTGAAGGAAGGAAAACTTTGATAACCGGAGGATCTAGGGGAATAGGAAGAGCAACTGCTCTCTTATTTGCCAAAGCCGGAAGTGATATAGCCATCACTTATTCCCTGAGAAAAAACGCTGCTGAAACAGTCAAGAAGCAAATTGCACAAATCGGCAGGGAATGTTTGATATTTGAGTCAGATATATCCCAGGTGAAGGAAGTTAAAAAGACTGTAAAAGAAGTGATAGATCAATGGGAACACATTGATATCTTGGTGAACAATGCCGGTATTTGGACTTATGGAGAAATGGGAAAAATGGAGGAGAGAATTTGGGAAGTAACCATGGAAATAAATTGTGATGGAGTTTTTTATATGTGCAATTCTGTTATTCCTCATATGAAGAAAATAAAGCGCGGCTGGATCATTAATGTTGCTTCCACTGCAGCAGTAAGAGGAGAAGCATTCCATTCCCATTATGCAGCTAGTAAAGGAGCCATTGTTTCCTTGACCAAATCCCTTGCTGTGGAGTTATCCCCATATAATATTAGAGTGAACTGTGTGGCTCCGGGATGGGTTGATACGGATATGTGTTATGAAGTGTTTAAGGATAAGCAATTTCTAGAGAAAACGAGACAAAGTATTCCTTTGAAAAGGATTCCTCCTCCCGAAGATATTGCGGGACCTATCTTGTTTCTTGCTTCTGATCTTGCCCGGCATATCACAGGTGAAGTTTTGAATGTTAATGGAGGATCTGTGTTGTGATCTCAAAATGACTTGAAGAATTTATTTAGTTTTGGTAATTTAAAGAGCAAGGAGGTCCAAATGGAGGAGAAAATTGGAACGATCACTCATTATTTTTCAAAAATTGATGTCTGTGTTCTTGAAATCTCTTCTGGTTCCATCAATGTAGGTGATACGATTCATATAAAAGGACACACAAGCGATTTTTATCAAAAAATAGAATCAATGGAAGTTGATCATAATCCTGTTGAAACAGCCAAAGCCGGAGATTCTGTAGGACTCAAAGTGGAAAATCCGGTTAGAGAAAATGATGACGTTTTTAAGGTGACCGAAGAATGATAAAATCGTAAGACGTTAGACGTAATGAATCGTAAGACGTTAGACATAAGCTGTGAATATTAGAAATGTATGGACTTGTTCCAGAACAGACTAAATGGATAAAATAGACCAAAAGACTTATAGACAAAAATGTAGGGGCCGGTCCCCAAACAGACCGCATAAGTGAGATATGAAAAGAGAATCTATATGGCAACAAACAAATTCAATATAACAATTATGAACACGATTAGAGAGAGGACTTGATTCTTTGGGAAATAAGATAAGGATTTTGATTGCTAAGCCAGGATTGGATGGACATGACAGGGGAGCTAAAGTTTTGTGCCGTTCCTTGAGAGATGCCGGTTATGAAGTCATATATTCCGGTATAAGAAAGACTCCGGAAGAAATAGTCAATACAGCTATACAAGAGGATGTTGATGTTATAGGATTGAGTATCCTTTCCGGAGCTCATAATGTCTTGTTCCCCCAAATAATGAAAATTCTAAAAGAAAAAGGATCTGATGATATAACAGTCATTGCTGGGGGGATTGTTCCGGAAAAGGATATAAAAAAACTTGAACAAATTGGCATTATAAAGGTTTTTCTCCCTGGATCGTCCACAACCAATATTATAGAATGGATTAATAAAAATATTGATAATAAATAAATCTTATAAATTTCTTGACATTGATGAAATTGTAAATATAATCTGAAAACAGAAATATGAGTAAAAAGTTTCTTTCTTTAATAATCGTTCCTCATTCGAATAAAAAATTTAAAACCATTACTTTTTCTGAAAAGAAAATAAAGATTGTATCCATTATAAGCGTATTATTGGTTATCTTTCTTATTGTTTTTTTAGTTGATTATTTTTCTATGAATGTTACCAGAAATAACTATAACAAGTTAAAGGAAGAGAACGAATTTCAGAAAAAGTCACTTGCTCAGTATAAAAACTTAGAAACAAAAATAAGGAAGTTTGAAGAATATGCCAATAAATTGAACCTTATGGCTGGTTTGGAATCACCTGAAGTTTTAAAAGAACTGGGTTGGGTAGGAGCCGGAAATTCAGAATCATCCCGGAATTCCTCTCCTCAATATTTTTCTTGGGCTGAGGAAGCAGGTAAAATCAATCAACTCCAAACCAAGACAGATATTTTGGATGAAAATTTTAGTAACCTTCTTGATTATTGGGATAGCCAGGCGTTGCGATTGGCGTCGACTCCGACAATTAAACCGACCGTAGGTTGGATTTCTTCCCCTTTTGGCTGGAGAGACGATCCTTTCACAGGGAAGAGAGCTTTTCATCGTGGACTGGATATTGCTTCAGCCTATGGAAATCCTGTGGTTGCCACAGCTGATGGGGTTATAGCCAAACGACGACATGAGAAAATAGGGGGGAGAACCATAATCATCAATCACAAATGGACCGGCTACCAAACTGTTTACTGTCATTTGAGCAAATTTAAAGTCCAACTTGGACAGAAAGTCAAAAGGGGAGATGTTGTCGGATTGGTGGGAAGCACCGGAAAAGCTCAAGGTCCTCATGTGCATTATGAAGTGAGGAGAGATAATAAAAGTTTGAATCCTTATTATTTCTTATTAGAAGAAGAATAATATTCCAGCTTTTGGGAATCAAGATTAGATAAACATATCTCCTTTCTTAATGTTAACCCCCAGGGAAAAGGAAAAAGCATCCATTTGCTTTTTATTTTCAGGTTGAAGTCTTTGAATCAAATACACGGTTTTCTGTCCACAACAAACTTCAATTCCTTTTTTGGTGAGTTCAATGATTTGTCCTGTAGAAAATGTTGAAGGGCTCTTTTTATCCAGGATTGTTCCTTTGATGATTTTAACCCGTTTATTTGAGAAATAAGTGAAAGCCGAAGGCCAGGGATTAAAAGCCCGGATTTTGTTGTTGATGGAAGAAGCTGGTTGATTCCAATCGATTCTTCCGTCTTCTTTTTTTATAAGAGGAGCATAGGTTGCACGGGAATCATCTTGGTGAAGTGGCTTGATTGTATCGATATTTTTTATTGTTTTTAATAAAAGCTGGGCTCCCAGGTGGGAAAGCTTTTTTTCTAGCTCAGAAAAATTATCCTCCGGAAGAATAGGGATTTCTTCTTGAAAAAGGATATCGCCTTCATCCATTTTTTCATTTAATTGAAATATAGTAACACCTGTTTTTTTCTCTCCGTTTAATAGTGCCCACTGGACTGGAGAGGCCCCTCTGTATTTTGGAAGAAGAGAAAAATGAAGATTGATGGAATTATAAGGGGGAAGATATATGATTGAAGCAGGAATTATTTGCCCGTATGCCACCACCACATTGAGATCCGGTTGGATCTTTTTTAATTTTTTGACAATGTCTTTATCCTTTTTTATTTTTCTTGGTTGACAGACAGGAATGCCCTTGTTCAAAGCAGCTTGTTTCAAAGGGGATTGAGATATCTTTTTCCCTCTTCCCGAATATCTATCCGGTTGAGTCACAATCAAAGGAATATCATAGCCAGCTTCCATGATTGTGTTTAGGCAAATCACAGAGGAATGAGGACTTCCGAAAAAAACTATTTTCATATGGATTGTTTTTCAGAATTTCTTTTTTTCAATTTCTTTTTAATCAAATTTTTTTTAAGATGAGAAAGATGGTCGATAAACAAAACGCCATTTATATGATCAATCTCGTGGCAAAAAACTCTTGCCAACAGATCTTCTGCTTCAATGATTTGTTCTTTGCCTTTTAGATTTATTCCTTTGACAATGACTTTTTGGGGCCTATGAATCTTTTCCTGGATATCTGGAATGGAGAGACAACCTTCTTCCTCAATGTTTTCCCCGTTTTCATTCAACAAAACCGGATTTAATAGGATTATCAAATCTTCCTTGTTTTTACCCATGGATAGATCAACAGTGATTAATCGTTTGGTTTCATTAACCTGGGGAGCTGCCAGTCCAATGCCTGAATTTAAATACATGGTGTTGACCATCTTTCGAGCCAATTCTTCAACCCGTGAATCAATGTTCTTTATTTCCTCACATTTTTGTTTGAGAACGAAATCTCCATATTTTATTATTTCAAGAGATGACATCTTAATCCTTCTTTTTTTGATAAATTTTAATTATAAAAAAAAAGATTTTTTTATTCAAATCATCTTTTTCAAGACCCGTCCCTTTTTTCTTGCGTGAAAGGTTGAATTGTGTTAAATAAGTGCTATAAATGGAAAAATAAAGGATTTCTATGACCATAATTAGCAAAATTAAAGATTATATGCTGTGTGATTTAGCCATTGATTTGGGAACGGCTAATACTCTTGTCTATCTTAAAGGCAAAGGAATTATACTCCAGGAACCTTCCATCGTGGTTATTAATAAAGAAACAGGAAAGATTGAAGCAATTGGCAATGAAGCCAAAGAGATGCTGGGAAAAACACCCAGAAATATTTTTACTTTGAAACCGATGAGTGATGGTGTCATCGCCGATTTTGAAACCACAGAAAAAATGCTTGATTATTTTATTAAAAAAGCAACAAAATACCGTAATTTTTTACTCAGGCCCAGAATTGTGATAGGCATTCCTACTGGAATAACTCAAGTTGAACGGAGAGCGGTAAAAGATGTTGCTATAAGAGCCCGGGCGTCTGAAATCTATCTAATTGAACAACCTGTTTCGGCAGCAGTGGGAGCGGAGCTTCCCATTTCAGAACCTGTGGGAAATATGATTGTTGATATAGGAGGGGGAACCACAGATATTGCTGTTCTTTCTCTCAATGATATTGTTTTCAATCATTCTATACGGATAGCTGGTAATGAAATGGATGAAGCCATCATTCAATATCTAAAGAAAAAATATAATTTACTGGTAGGAGAGAAAACCGCGGAGCAGATAAAAATCCAGATCGGTTCTGCGTTTCCCTTAGAAGAAACGACAACTATGGAAATCAAGGGAAGAGATATAAGGGAGGGAATACCTAAAACCATCATTGTGGATGACCAGGAAATAAGGGAAGCTATGGATGATGTTATAGTCTCCATTATCAATGCCATTCGAATTGCTTTAGAAAAAACACCTCCTGAACTTTCGGCAGACATGATTGATAGAGGATTGATATTGACAGGCGGGGGGGCTCTTTTAAGAAATTTAGAGAAAAGGATCAAAGAAGAAACTCAACTGCCTGTGTTTATTACAGAAAATCCAATGACTATGGTTGCTCTCGGGGCAGGAAAACTGCTGGATAATATCGATTTTTTGAAAAAAATATCTTTAATATAATATTTTTTACATTGAGTTTTTATGTCCCTGTTTTCAAAAAAAAATAAGACTCTGGTTATTTTCATTGGGTTAATCCTATTCCATTTGATATTGATTTCTTTCCAGATTTATTTGGAAGAAGCAGAAAATATTTTAGAAAGGTCATTCTTTTTTATTTTTTCTCCCATAAAACATGGATTTGTTTCTTTATTTCAAAATATCGGAGATGGATGGGACAATTATATAAGTCTTCGTGATGCCCAAAAAGAGAAAAACAAACTAGAGAAACAAATATTTTTGTTGCGCCAAGAAAACAAAATGCTCAAAAAAAGTTTGAGAAACTTTACAAATGAAGAAGAGATGAAATCAATCTTATCAGGATTTAAAGAAAATATATTACCGGCACAGATCATAGATCTTGATTTTAGTATTTATTACAAATCTGCTGTTTTGAACAAAGGATCCATAGATGGGGTTAAAAAAAATATGATCGTCCTTGATAAATACGGGAATCTGCTTGGAAGGATAGTGAAACCTATATCCCTTAAAGAATCAAGGATGCAATTGATCACTGACAGTGAAAGCGGGATCAGTGTGTATACGGAAAAGAATAAAATATTTGGTATTCTCACAGGAGATTCAGAAGGAGGTTGCAAACTGGAATATATTATCTCTACCACTCCAGGTATTCAAGTTGGAGATACACTCATAACCTCAGGATTTGATGAAATCTATCCATATGGAATACGAGTAGGAACAATAATCTCAATAATGAAAACCACTTCAATTTATCAAACTATTAAAGTGGAACCTTTTTTCAAATTTCATGACCTTGACAAAGTGGCAATAGTCAAAACAAACTTTGATTGAATGTAGAATACATAGAATGAGAAATTTTATTGAATCCGGTTTAGGAATCATCATAGTGATTTTGATTCATTCATTCATTGGAAAAATCTCTTTTATCCCCCAACAATATTTCAACATCTTTAGTATATTGGTGATTGTTTTTGCAGTAAAGAAAGGAGAGATATACGGGGGAATTATGGGAACTGTTTGCGGTTTGATACAGGATTCATTTTCTTTAGGAATCTTTGGTATGGCTGGACTGTCAAAAACAATAACTGGATTCCTGGCAGGGTATATCCATAAAAGAATAAACATCATTCCTGTTATCAGGAATTTTATTTTTATGTATATTTTACTAAGCCTGGAATTTTTTGTTTTCAAATATTTATACTGGTTTATCCTATCTGAAAATGTATCGACCGGGAAAAATATGATATTTCTACAGCCGTTATATACGACCATAGCAGGCGTGATTGTATTTTATATTCTGAGGAAGTTAAAATATATAGAATAGTTTTATGGCAAAAAGCATCTTATATGAAGACTTATCAACTCTTTTAAGAAGAGCTAAAAAGATAAAAATAATTGTTATCGTTATATTTATTGTTTTGATCGTGAGTTTTTGGAAAATTCAGATTCTTGATAATAAAAAGTATTTGAAGAAGTCAGAATCAAATCGTCTTAGAGAAATTATCCTAAAAGCGCCAAGAGGACTCATTAAAGACAGAAATGGAAAAATATTAGCCGATAATGTTGCGTCGTTCAAAGCTTCCATAATAAGGGAAAATTGCGAGGATTTGGATTCATCGGTAAAACAAATTTCGAAGTTGTTGAATATGGAAAAAACCGTTTTGGAAGAAAGAATTATGAAATATGAATCGCTTCCGGAATTCAAACCAATTGTGGTTAAAGAAAATCTATCCAGGAAGGAATTATCAATATTATCAGCCAGACAGCTAGAATATCCGGAATTGGTCATTCAAACAGAACCAAAAAGAAGTTATCCCTACAATAGTTTTGCTTCCCATGTTCTTGGATATTTGCAGGAAATAACAAAAGAAGAACTCAAACAGGACTTTTACAAAGATAGGCGGTTAGGAGACATTGTGGGAAAAACAGGTGTTGAGAAAAAGTATGAGTCTGAAATATTGGGAATCGATGGGCAGATCGTAGAAATTGTTGACAGCCTTGGAAGAAAAAAAGGAGAGCGTTCAAGAAGAGAACCGGTTAGAGGTCAAGATTTAAAATTAACTTTGGATTTTGAATTGCAAAAGAAATCAGAAGACCTTCTTGAAGGAAGAGAAGGGGTCATCATTGTATTGAATCCAAACACAGGAGAAATCTATGCAATGGCAAGTTATCCTGATTTTGATCCCAACCGGTTCATCAATCGATTTACTCCTGAAGAGTGGAAAGAGCTGACCAATAGCCCGGAATTTCCTTTAGAAAACAGAGCGATCCGTGGTTTATATGCTCCAGGATCTGTATTTAAATTGACTATGGCATTGTCTTCTCTTGATATGAATGTGATAACACCAAAGAAGACTTTTTACTGCAGGGGAAAAGCTGTTTTTTACGGCCATCCTTTTTCTTGCTGGCTTGAGTACGGCCATGGAAAAATAGACCTGATAAGCGGGATTCAGCATTCCTGCAATATCTATTTTTATAATCTTGGAAAAAGATTGGGAATTGAATCAATATCGAAATATGCAAAAATGCTTGGATTTGGTAAGAAGACCGGAATTGATTTGATAGATGAAAAAAAAGGATTATTTCCGGACGAGAAGTGGAAAAAAAGGGTGAGGAATGAAACCTGGTATCCAGGTGAAACCATAAGCATTGCCATTGGTCAAGGGCCTATTCTTGTCACTCCCGTTCAAATAGCGGTTCATACAGCCGTCATAGCCAATAGAGGTCGAGTTATCACTCCCCATTTGGTTATGACCGAAGGAAATGAAAAAGATAGATTGCAAAAGCCAGAGTGGATGGATATAAAAAATTCATCCTTTGAATATGTCATTAAAGGGATGTGGAAAGCGGTGAATGAACATGGCACAGCGAAAGCGGCAATGGTGCCGGGATTTCAAATTTGCGGAAAAACAGGGTCAACCCAGTTAGTCAGCAAAGAAACAGCAGAAAAAATGGAAAAAAAAGATATCGAAATAAAGACCCATTCCTGGTTTACTGGATTTGCTCCAAAAGATGAACCCGAAGTAGTTATAACAGTCCTTGTTGAATATGGAGGATTGGGTGGAGAAACAGCAGCTCCGCTAGCAAGAGAATTATTTCAATTGTTCAGGGAAACGTATGATTGAAAAAAGCCTTTTAAAAAATATAGACTGGATTCTGATCAGTCTTTTACTTATTAATTCAGTGATAGGGGTTGTTGTTATTTATAGCAGTTCCTATCATATACAGGGAAATTTTTTTATAAAACAAATGATTTGGATTTTCATAAGCTTTATTGTGTTGATCCTATTGCTATCCATAGATTATAAAATATTAGTTATGTATTCCCTCTATTTTTATATTTTGTTAATTGCCATTCTGGGAGGTCTCCTCGTTTTAGGCAGCCTGATGGGGACCAATAAAAGCTGGATCAATTTTTCCGTTGTCAGCATTCAACCTTCTGAATTGACTAAAATAGGCATCATCCTTCTTATGGCCTATTTATTTTCAAATTACAGGAAAGAGTATATTTCATGGAAAAAAGGTTCCGTGAGTGTTTTAATATTTATCATTCCATTTATTCTGGTTGCCCTGCAACCTGACCTGGGAACAGCCATTAGCTATATTTCCATTTTATTAGCTGTCTTCATATTAGCAGGGATGAGAAGAAATCTGATTATTTTTTTATTAATATTGGTGATGATTGTTGGATTGGTTGGATGGAATTTTTATCTCAAAGATTATCAAAAGCAGAGGATCAGTACATTTATTTTTCCAGGGAAAGATCCCCTGGGATCAAGCTATCATATCCTTCAATCAAAAATTGCTGTCGGTTCAGGCGGTTTTTTTGGAAAAGGATATATCAAAGGGACCCAAAGTCAATTGAAGTTCTTGCCAGCAAGACATACGGATTTTATATTTTCTGTTATCGGAGAAGAATTTGGTTTTATAGGAATCTTTCTTATCATTATTATTTATTCTTTTTTCATTTTAAGATTGTTTAATTCGGTTAATAAATCAAGGGACAGGACAGGAGTTTATTTAGTTTTTATGATAGCCATGTTGATTTCATTCCAATTTTTTATAAATGTTTTTATGGTTATTGGATTATTTCCCATAACTGGTATTCCCTTGCCTCTATTGAGCTATGGAGGCTCTTCTATTTTAACTAATTATATTGCCCTCTCCTTGGTTATCAATGTAAAAATGAGAAGATTTGTCAATGTATGAGATTATGACCCTGAACAAACATACCATTTTATTTTATAAATGCATCGATGACATATTAGCTATTTGTGTAAGAACCAGTTCATGAACAGACAGCATTAGTAACGAAAGATTCCTTTGATAGGTTATATTTTGAAGCTAGGTCATTGAACAGACTAAGTGTTAATGAAAAATTTGATGATAATCAAAAATTCCATGATTCCTATAATTGCTGAATGGTTTTTCTTTGGAATGACTGGGGAATAGAATGTCTGTATTGAATGACACCTAAGATAAAAAATGATAGATGAACAAAAGCTAAAAAATATTTTGAAAGAAGTCAGAAAACCGGGGAGGTATACGGGTGGAGAATGGAATGAAGTCAAAAAGGATTTTCGAAGCGTAAAGGTAAAAATCGCTTTGGTCTTTCCGGATGTCTATGAAATAGGGATGTCTCACCTTGGACAGAAAATACTTTATTCTATCTTGAATGAGGATCCCGATATTCTGGCAGAACGGGTTTATACACCGGGGTTGGACTTTGAAGAAAAAATTGGGACACAGGATTTGACTCTTTTTTCTCTTGAAAATAAAATCCCTCTTTCAAAATTTGATATTTTAGGATTTTCCCTTCTTTATGAACTGAATTATTCGAATATATTGACTGTACTGGATCTAGGAAATATTCCTCTATATTCCTCGGAAAGGTTCAATATGACTCCCCTCATTATAGGCGGGGGGCCAGCAGCTTTTAATCCGGAACCAGTTTCCGAGATATTTGATTTATTTTTGGTAGGAGACGGAGAAGAAGCATTTCTTGAAATCATAAAAGAGTTTGAACATCTCAAAAAAGAGACGAACGATAAGCAAGAAGTGCTTAAAGAGTTAAGCAGAATCAAAGGTGTTTATATCCCTTGTTTTTACAAATCCTTTTTTCCTAATAACTCATTATTACAGGCAGTAAAACCGGTCAATGATGCACCGGAGAAAATAAAAAAAAGAATTATATCTCCTTTCAATCAATCCTATTTTCCGGAGAAAATATTAGTTCCCAACATCAGAACTATTTTTGATAGAGTTTCTTTAGAAGTAGCAAGAGGATGTCCTCAAAAATGCCGTTTTTGTCAGGCGTCATCCCTATATTTTCCATATAGGGCCAGAAATCCGTCCTTTATTGTTAAAAATGCCTTAAGCAATTTGAAGAATACAGGTTATGAAGAGCTGTCACTAACCTCTCTTTCCATAAGCGACTATCCTATATTGGACACAATCGTTGAAGAGCTAATGAGAAGACTCAATAAGAAAAAAATATCACTTTCTTTATCTTCATTAAGACCCAAGGGACTTTCCTCTAGCATAGCTGAAAATATTATAAAAGTAAGAAAAACCGGTTTCACTGTTGTCCCAGAAGCAGGAACAGAAAGATTGCGCCGGGTAATCAATAAAAATCTTAGTGATGAAGAACTTTTTAATGCTGTGACCAATGCTTTTTCTAAAGGGTGGAGACTTATCAAATTGTATTTTATGGTTGGACTTCCCACAGAAACAGAGGAAGATTTACATGGAATGATCGATTTGATCAAGGACGTAATAAAGTATGGATACAAATATCTAAAGAAATCTCCTAAAATCAATTTAAGCATAGCTTCCTTTATTCCAAAAGCACACACACCGTTCCAATGGCTTGCCATGGAAGATGAAGATGCATTGATAGAAAAACAGAGATATATTAAATCCGAACTAAAAAAATATCCTTTTGTGAGAATTAAATGGCATCCTGTTAAGAATTCCCTATTGGAAGCAATTTTTTCCAGAGGAGACAGAAGATTATCAAAAGTATTATTTCGGGCGTGGAAAATGGGAGCACGATTTGATAGCTGGAGTGATTGTTTTGATATGAATATTTGGGAAAAAAGTTTTGAACAAGAAAATATTGATTATAAGATTTATCTATCCTCCTTGGATACAAAAAGCGTTCTTCCTTGGGAGCATATTGATACAGGAATCAAAAAGTCTCACTTGATTAAAGAATTGAATAAAGCATGGAATGAAAAATATACATATTCATGTATTGATAATGATTGCCAATTATGCGGGGGGTGTTCTCTGGGGCATATGATTGAATATGATGTCCCCAACCAAATCAATGTTCCTGAAGAAAAGACGGAATATTTTGGGGAAAAGAAAAAAGAATGGATCATTTACCGTGCCACTTACTTGAAATGTCATCAGAGCCGTTATTTGTCTCATGTTGAATTGAGCAATGCGATACAGAGAAGTTTCCGGAGAGCAGGAATATCAATTGTTCATTCCCAGGGTTTTCATCCCAAAATGATTTTATCTTTTTTACCTGCCCTTCCTCTTGGGATGGAGGGAAAAGAAGAGATGTTGGAATTTAAGTCTTATTATTTTTTTAATAAAAAAAATTTTCTAAAGAGGATAAACAAATATTTACCCTCCGGGCTTGAATTCATAGATTTGGAAAAAATAAAAAAATCAAAATTCACCTTGAATAAAAATATCAAAACATTTGTTTATTCCCTTGATTTGAATAATGAGGAGGTCAAAAAAGCAATAGGAAGTGTGCTAGGGAAAGAAAAATTGTTCAGTCCTGATTATTATTTTGAAATCTTAGACAAAAGAATAGAAGAGTACTTGGTTCAAAAAAAAGAAGAAGTTATAGAAAAAATATATATAGAAAGAAAAATAAACAAATTATTTATTCACATAAATTTTTATCAGCAGAAACAAATACGTCCGCATGACATCGTGAAAGACCTGCTTCCAATCGATAATCCTGTTTTTTCAATGGCTAGAGAAAAAACATTTATGAATGAATTAAATTGACATCCTGTGGTAAACTCAGATATGATAAGTCGAATTAATATAATAGAAAAATCAATAAGGAGGTTAGAGTGATTGATTTTAGTTTGACAGATGAACAGCTTGCACTGCAAAAGACAGCCAGGGAATTTGCCATCAACGAGATGAGACCCAATGCAGCCAAATATGATAAAGGTGATGAATATCCGGATGAAATCATAAAAAAAGCTTTTGATGTTGGATTTGTAACTTGTCAAATTCCAAAAGAATATGGAGGTGGAGGATTAAGCCATGTGGATACGGTCGTTGTCAGTGAAGAGTTGGCATATGGATGTGCGGGAATGTATACCACTATCATGGCAAGTAATTTAGCGTTCACACCAATCATTGATTTTGGCACAGACGAACAAAAAAAGAAGTTTCTTGCTCCCTATACAAAAGAAATGGGGCTTTCAGCTTTTTGCCTGACCGAGAGGGAAGCTGGTTCAGATGCCGGAGCACTAAAGACAAAAGCAGAAAAAGTTGGCAACGAATATATCGTTAACGGATCAAAGTGCTTTACCACAAATGGGGGGATTTCCGAGATCTATGTTGTTTTTGCCAACTCAAATCCAGATAAAGGAAAAAGAGGAATCAGTGCGTTCATTGTCCCTAAGGACACTCCTGGAATAACTATAGGAAAAGTGGAAGATAAAATGGGACACAGAGCTTCCAATACTGTTGAAATGTTTTTCGATGATGTGAAAGTTCCAGCTGAGAATTTATTAGGAAAAGAAGGGATGGGTTTTATTATTGCTTTGAACACTCTGGATAGCACCAGGGCTCCGGTTGGGGCTGCAGGCGTAGGATTGGCAAAAGCTGCGATGGAGCACGCCGTCGAGTATTCAAAAACAAGAGTTCAATTCAAAAAACCAATTGCCTTGTTTCAGGATATAGCATTTAAGATTGCAAATATGGCAACAAAAATCAATGCAGCCCGCCATCTGGTGAGACATGCGGCATGGTTGAGAGATAATAATAAACCATGTGGAAAAGAATCCGCTATGGCGAAATCATTCGGTTCTGATGCGGCAATGAGTGTCTCCAGTGAAGCATTGGAGATATTTGGAGGATACGGTTATATGAAAGATTATCCAATGGAGAAATTAATGAGAGACGCTAAGCTCCTTCAGATTTATGAAGGCACCAATTCGATCCAGAGATTGGTCATTTCCAGAGAAGTCATTGGACAGATAAAGACAGATTGATAAAAAGTGTGGAATTAGTCGTAAACACAGAAGAGATTTAATATAAATAATAATTGGATACTGTAATTTTTAAATGTCTGTTTGTTGAGAGAATAATTATTAAGGTGTTGTTGTTTCTTCGAATTTCTCAGGGATCATGGCAAGTGTTTCAACACCTGCTCCTTTTGCAATGTCAATCAGTTTAATAACTCGTGAAAAGGGAACCGTGGATTCTGCTTTGATGAATATTGTTTTATCCTCACGGTCTGAATACTGATTTCTTAAAAAAGTTTCTACCTCGTTGAATGCCATATATTGTTGGTTCACATCCACTCTCATATCATTGTGAAGGGTCATCACAATAACTCCCAGAGGAGTGGATGATGATTCTTGGGTGGTCTCTGGAAGGTTTACATCAATACCTCTTTGAACAATAGGTGTGATGACCATAAAAATGATTAATAAAACCAATAGGACATCACAAAGAGGAACTACATTTGGTTCTGCTTTACTTGGCATGGAATCCTCCTTACGATCAACATTTTCAGATATTTATTCTACGATATTTGTTTTGAGTTTGTCAATGAAATAATAAATGAAGTTCCGACCCCGTATCGGGCTTCATTCCTTTGATTGCTTAATGGGAAAGTATAGTATAAAAAGATCTAGTTGAGGGAGCCTGTAAAATGTGATACTCGTAAATAAAATGTTATAATATGAATTGATGCATATAAAATATTTTTGAGGAGGGAATATGAAAGAATTAAAAATCGAAGTCGAAGAAGTCAAAGAAAGATGTGGAGCTAAACATAAAAAAGGAGATACATTTTATATAAGAGGAGAAGGAACAGTAGAAATAGGGAAAGGAAAAAAATTATGTGTGTATGCCTTAAACAGTTTGATTCCTTTTCTGGTTGGAAAACAGAGAGAAGATGAGCTTCCTAATGATGATTGGATTGCTGAAACAGAATTTCTTTGTTGTCCCGATCCAAAAGGGGTTGTCTTTCGAATAACCACCTTACCTTAAGAGTTTATCGCGTCTATCTGGTCGATTTCGTCCATTTAGTCGATTTCGTCTTTTTAGTCTATTTGGTCCTTTTGGTCTATCTAGTCTTTTTGGTCTATTTAGTTTGTTTCGTTATTTGAGTTTTTTCGTGTTGTTTGAAGTAATCGCATCTGCTTTGATTATTCAAGACCAGTCCCACCATATGTTGTTGTCTGGCTTGACCGGACAATCCATATTCCAATTCCTATATCAAAATGTATTTTATAGGGAGATATAATAAGAAGTTGTGGATTAAAATAAAAGGAAATCGTATCCTTTAGAGTTTGAAAAAACAAACAAATTAAAAAAAGGGGGACACGCTTTCATGAGCAAGTATAAAGAGGCTCGATTCCCGTATCGGCCTGCGTTTAATGCATTTATAGGATTAATGTTTTGATTGTTTTTTCCCAAGTCAATTGAGAAATAAACTCAAAGGCGTTTTGTCCCATTTGTTCAGCTAGATTTTTTTCTTCAGCAAGCCTGTCGATTTTTTCAGCGATTTTTTTTGGATCGGGATCGGCAATAAATCCTGTTTGGTTATTTTTTACCAGCTCCGATGGCCCCCCGCTGTCTGAAGTAGTTATAACTGCTTTTTTACAGGAAAAAGCTTCTCCTGTGACAAAACCATAGTCTTCTCGCAAAGGGGCAAAAAAAACAGCAAGACAACGGGCATAATGATCCAGAACAGTTTGTTCATCAGCAGGACCAAGCATTATAACTTTGTTTTCAAGATGATTTTCTTTAATTTTATTTTCCAATCGTTCTTTATCAGGCCCCACACCAATTATGAAAGCTTTGAGTTCTTTATTTTTTAAGTAAGCAAAAGCATCTATGAGAAGGTCAAGCCTTTTTAGCTCATGAAGTCTTGAAACCGAAAATATGAAATTTTGATACGAGTCTGTGCGATAATTTCTTGGTGGGGGAGGAGGGTAGAGAACCGTTGACGTGATGTTACCCCATTTTATAAGACGGGATTGAATGGTTCTTGACTGAGCGTATAATTTTGTAACATTATGTTTGAGGAGATACGCATCTATAAAATGAAAAATCTTCCTGTTTATATTTTGTTTGATTTTGGACTTCAATTTCAGAGAAGAATTCAATAGATCCCAGAGGTCATAGTATTCTCTCATCCTATGATTGAGCCAACAGACATGCAAGGGGTGTTTGACAGCGTAACTGGGATACCGAAGGGAAATGATTTGATTGATTCTCTGCCCCAGTCCATTTTCCTCCACATCAATGAGGCGGGTTGCCAGGTAGGCTTGATACTGCTTTCCGAACCTGTTTTGGGGAGTCAAAATAAGAGCAGCTTCATGTCCATACTCATTGAGAGCCTGGATTATGCTCCGTGCAATGATGAGATGTCCTCCTTCAGCAAAAGGAACATCAGAAGTTACAACCCCTATTCGTTTTCCTCTTTTCATATTGAAGGTAGATATCAAAAAAATGACAAAAATAAGATTAAGGATTCCATTGTTTCATGACTCATGAATGGAACAACATAAATAATAAATTAATTATTAGCTCAATGTTTCAATCGTTTTTTTATTGTTGTTCGTGTTAAAAACCAATAAAGTTATTCCTGAACTTGAAGATGTTCCGTAACAATACTTCACGTCAATGTTGGCATTTCCCAACAACGCGCCGATTTCGGCTCCAGCTCCTATGTGGTCTTCAACTTGAATAAGAACCACTTTATTCATTTTTACCTTGTATCCTAAAAGCTTCAATGATTTTTCAGCTTTATTATTATCAGAAGCAACTAGAAAAAATTTTCCTTTGTCATCTTCAGAATAAGAACATAGAGCTTTGAGATTGACTCCAGCATTTGCCAATGTCCCTAGAACACGTCCCAAAATTCCTGGTTCATTGGGAGTGATAACCTGAAGTTCCGTTCCTATTTTTACTTTATGCAACTATTCCTCCAAGTTTAAAAATCAATTATAACAAAAAGATGCGATTATAGCCAATAGTCTGTTAAAATCAAGTTAATTTTTTGCAAAAACTCATATTTTTTTACAATTTTATCCATTTTCTCTTGACAAAAGTTTATTTTTGTATTTAATTAATAACAAAACATTTAATCATTTGGGTTAAATAAATAATTTAAAAAGGAGGTAGGGATGAAAAATAAAAAAATCGTCCTCTTCGTTATTGGTATTTTGATTCTTTTTACATTGAGCTCTTTTGCTGAAACTAAGAAATTAAAACAAATCGGGCGCTACACTCTTATCCGTGTCAAAGGAGAAGTTCCGACCGGCGAAATTATGAAAACCATTCTCGACAAATATGCGGGAGATATCAAATATGGTTTTGATTTGGTTGGGCATGGTGATTTATATCTGCCGTTTATGGAGCAAATAAAAGAAGCTTCTCTAGAAGAAGAAACTTTACCCATTGGACAGAAGTTTGTGTGGATGTTCTTTCGCTCAAACGGAAAGGTAAAAGTTGTCGAAGATCTTGAATGGGCTGGGGATGCCCCGCTTCCCGTTTATGTGTTTAAGGTTAGAAAAGATTACAAATTATACACATTTGTTATGCCTAAACCTTGTGGGAATATTGCTCTGGTCAAGGTTGAGGAAGCCCCGGGAATTCCAATCTGTGATATTGTGGTAACTCCAGAAAAAGCTAATGTGAACGATCCCATAACTGTGGATATGAGTGGTTCTGAAAATGCAGAGAAAATGCTGGTGGATGTTTATGATGAACAGGGAGAGAAAGTGGATTCAAAAACTCTGACCAAAGATTCTCCCAAATGGCAAACCAGTTTTAGTAAACCCGGCAAGTATGATTTCAAACCAGTTGTGTATAATATCAACGAAGAAGCTTCTCAGAATCCTTGTGAAACCACATTATACATAAATTATCCTCCAACCTGTTTGCTGGAAGTTTATCCCGATACAATTAAGGTAGGAGAACCCATCACCCTTGATGCCACTGGTTCGGAAGATCCCGATGGAACAATAAATAAAGTGGATTTTGAAATCGCAGATGAGGAAGGAAATGTCCTGGTTCGGAATTCAACCACAGAAGAGCCTTATATCTGGAAATACACAATGGATGAAGCCGGAAATTTTTCTGCAAAAGTTCTTGTTTATGATGATTTTGGAGCTGTCTCGGGTCCCTGTGATGCACTATTTAAAGTGGAACAACAGAAATTCTTCTTTTTGATTGAAGCTGGTGGATTAATGGCAAAAGGAACTTATACAGGATATGCTTTTGGCCGACTTGGATTTATGTACAACATTACTCCTGAAAAATTCAGTTTTATTCTTTCAGCAGGAGGTGCTTATCCATTAGTGAGTGGTGATCTTTGGATCCCGTTTTTCATGGGTAATGCGACCTTTAATCTCCATTTCCCTCCTGCCTATATTGGAGCAGGATTAGGTTACAGTACAAAAGAACAGGATGAGAGAGGTTCCGGACTTGATCTAGTTGGAAATATCGGTGTCGAGTTGTTTCCGCAAGGATCTATATTCTTTGAAGGAAGATTCCCTGTTGGTGGTGAAAACAGAGAAATTGCTGAGACTCACAAATTACTACTCGGTTTCAGAATGATATTCTAGTTTACAAACGAAACCAGAATAGATTAAATAAAAAAGCCAGGGTTTTATACCCTGGCTTTTTTTTTAATAGAGATATTAAGAAAGTGACTGATTAAATGAAAATAGCTATCATAGGGGCTGACGGACAGCTTGGCTCCGATCTAATGAAAATACTGGCAGGAGAAAAGATATTCCCTTTGTATTATCCTGATTTTGATATAACCCAAAAAAAAAGAACAAGAGATATTCTGAACAACATGGATATTGAAGTTCTGATTAATACAGCAGCTTATCACAGAGTGGATGAGTGCGAAGACGATCCAGAGCGATCCTTCCTTGTTAATAGCATAGCGGTCAGGGATCTTTCTCTAATTTGTAAAGAAAAAAATATTATTCTTGTTCATTTTAGCACTGATTATGTTTTTGATGGAAAGAAAAAAAATCCCTATACTGAAAAAGATACCCCCAATCCATTGAGTGTGTATGCTACCAGTAAACTGGCCGGAGAATATTTTATCAAAAGTCATCTCGATAAATATTATATTATCAGAACATGCGGACTGTATGGTGAAGCGGGATGTTATGAAAAAGGATATAATTTTGTTGACAAAATAATCCATTTGGAAGAAGACGGTGAAAAGCTAAAGATAGTCAATGACCAGTTTGTGACTCCAACTTCCACAAGAGAATTGGCTGAAAAAATATATGAACTGATTAAAACAAATCAATTTGGGCTTTATCATCTAACCAATGAGGGGGAATGTTCCTGGTATGAATTTGCATGCTGTATATTTAAGTTTCTAAACAAAGAGGCAGATATAATTCCTCTCAGTTCGGATAATTTTTTCACAAAGGCAAAACGTCCTTTGTATTCAGTTCTTGAGAATAAACACGCAAAGGACATTGGATTAAAACCTTTCTCCCACTGGAAAGATGCCCTTTACAACTATATGATAAGAAAGAAATATATCAATTGATATTGACCGGTATCGCGTTTATAGTGTTAATTGGGTTTATTGCGTTGGTAGCGTTACTTGCGTCAATTGAAAATAAAGGGACACTTTACCTATTTACCTTATTTTAAGATGCGAGACGGCCGAAAAAAGTTATAAAAGGAGGGCCTCTTCCCAAACGGATTTCCTATATTATCATTTGTTACGAGCGTTCTCAAACGAATAAGTAAAGGTTGATTATTCTAAAAGCTGTTTAAAAAGCCAATAAAGAAAGGACAATGTGTATACAGATAAGAGAACCCAGACAATGATGGTGATGGCTTCATCAAGGCGTTTGAAAAAGGGAGATTTGTCTTTTTTGTTTTTATTTGCTTTCAATATGAAATAGATAACTGCAAAAATTGCCAGCAAAAACAGCCATTTACGCATGTTCGACATTATTGGATAAAATAGTCTATTAGTCAATATTGTTATATATAAAATAATCCTGTATGATATTTCTTCAAAACCAAGTAAGGAATGTCAATGGGCTTCCTACTATTGGTTAAGGAGGAACAATATGAAACACCCATTAAAATTGAGGAATTTGATTCGCAGTTTCGTGATCCCATTGATAGCTCTGGGCTTTCTAACCCAAATGGCAATTGCCGAACAAAAAGTCACCTCTCCTGAAGAATTTTTTGGATTCAAACTGGGAAGTGACCGGAAAATGGCAAGATGGGACAAAATGGTTGATTATTTCAATCTTTTGGAAAAAGAAAGCGGAAAACTCAAGGTTATCAATATGGGGCCTTCGACAGAGAAAAATCCTTTTCTTTTGGTCATTATATCTTCTCCAGAAAACCTTGAGAACCTTGACAGACTGAGAGAAGTGAATGCAAAAATCAGCGATCCAAGGGGAATTCCGGAGTCTGATATCAAAAAGCTGATAAAAGAAGGAAAAGCAGTCATATGCCAGTCCATGAGTCTTCATGCCACAGAGATAGGAGCAACCCAGATGGCTCCTGAATTGACATATGACCTCCTAAGCCGGGGGGACAGCGAGACCAGGCGAATTCTTGAAAATGTGATTTTCTGCATGATACCGTGTTTCAATCCTGACGGTGAGATAATGGTCACTGACTGGTATCGAAAGAATTTAGGAACAGAGTATGAAGGGTCGAGCCTTCCCTGGCTCTATCATAAGTATGTGGGACATGATAATAACAGGGACGGCGATTATCTCAATATGATCGAATCCAAATATGCGGCAAAGATTATGTACAGAGACTGGCCTCCGCAAGCCTATATTGACCATCATCAGATGGGAAGTTATGGAGCCCGCTTATACATTCCTCCTTACTGCGAGCCGATTCGTCCTTATGCAGATCCTTTAATATGGCGGGAGATAAGCTGGTACGGCGCTCATATCGCCTACAAGCTGGAGGAGCACAATAAAGCAGGGATCATTAATGGAGCCATGTTCCCGGGGTGGGGGCATTTTGGATGGCACTGGATCACGCCTTTTCACAATATTGCCGGAATGTTAACTGAATCCGCCAGTGCAAAACTGGCAACGCCGCTCTACATCCATCCTGAGCAACTTCGGGGCGGATCCCGTCAGTTTCCTGAATATGAAGCGCAATCCACTTTTCCTCATCCATGGCCGGGTGGATGGTGGACTCTCAGGGACATTGTGGAACAGAAGAAGATTTCATCCTGGGCTCTGCTGGATCTAGCTTCCAGGAATAAGGAGACTGTTCTATGGAATGCTTACTTGAAAGCCAAAAGACAAACTGAACGCGGAGCCAAAGGCAAGCCAAAAGCCTACATAATACCCAAAACCCAGCATGACTCCTTGACCGCTGTAAAAATGATCAACACACTTCTTTTATCAGGGATAGAAATCAAACAAGCCAGGGAAGAGTATTCAGTCGATCATATGGTTTTCAAAGAAGGTTCCTTTGTGATCTCTTTGGAGCAGCCCAAGATGGGCCTCATAAGGAATCTGATTGGAAGAACGTTTTATACGGATAATGACTGGACCAGGGATGATGACGGCTTCCCCTTGAGGCCTTATGATTTGGCTACCCATACAATGAATGAGTTTATGGGAGTTGCCACCATTTCTGTAGACAAAAAAATCAAAGGAGATTTTGTAACCCTCAATGGTCAAATAAAGGTTGTGGGTGAAGTTGAAAACGGAGATAAAGGTTATGTATTAAACGGCAGGCTCAACAACAGTTTCCAAGCTGTCAATCTTCTTCTGGAAGAAGGAATCAACGTTCATCGTGTGGACAAGCCCGTTTCAAGACTTAATCCGGGAGATTTTATTGTGTTCAAAGGGAAAAAAGCTGTTCTGAATGATATTGCCGAAGAAACAGGTGTTGATTTTAAAGCTCTTAGTGAAAGAATTGAAAGAGGTCTTCATCAGGTGGAAAAGCCGCGTATCGGAATGTACAAGCGTTATTGGGGAGGAAACATGGATGAAGGCTGGACCCGTTTTCTTCTTGAGCAGTTTTCTTTTCCTTATCAATCCCTTTATGATGAAGAAATCGAGGAGGGGAATCTCAATAAGAAATTCGATGTGATCATCATTCCTCATGATTCAACAGAAATGATAATGGGTGATATTCCAGAGCGGTACCGCCGCTATTTGTCATCTGTTCCCCCTGAATATCAAAGCGGTATAGGCAAAGAGGGGCTTGAAAAAATAAAAATTTTCGTCAAAAAAGGAGGAACTCTTGTCGCTCTCGGAGGAGCGTGCGATTTTGCCATTGACAAATTCGGATTGAATATACAGGACACAGTAGAAAACACAAATTCAAAGGAATTTTTCTGTCCCGGTTCAACTCTGCGGGTGAAATTTAACAACACCCATCCTCTGGCATACGGGATGCCGGAAGAGGGTTATATCCTATTCTGGTCAAACCAGGTTTTTCAGATCACTCCTGGTCAGCACAATGAACACTATGAGACGGTTGTCCGATACAAAGACAGAGATATCCTTCAAAGCGGATGGCTGATAGGGGAGGAGTATTTATCGAATCAATCAGCCCTGATCAATGCCTCCTATGAAATGGGAAATATTGTTCTTATGGGGTTTCGTCCTCAGCATCGATGTCAGACTTATGGAACGTTCAAACTCCTTTTTAATGCTTTAATCCGCTGATATTTATTTCTTCTTTTTATAATGATCAGGATAGGGAGGACGTTCTGGTTTAAGAGGAGGATTGCTCTCAAGTTTTTTCATAACGATTTCTATGGCTTTATTCAGTTGAGGATCTTTCCCCTGTCGTATGAGTTCGGGAGCCTGTTCCACTTCCACATCCGGTTTAACTCCAACGTTTTCAGCGATCCAGTGTTCGTCAGGACTCCATACACCGGAACTGGGAGCGGTCACATATCCGCCGTCCATAAGAGAAGGAGCTCCAGCTCGACCGACCAACCCACCCCAGGTGCGTTTTCCGACCAGTGGTCCCACTTCAGCGTATTTGAAGTACCAGGGCATGGCATCTCCTCCTGAACCTGCGAATTCATTGATGATCATTACCTTGGGCCCGAAAATTGCTCCCTGAGGTTGAACTTCATCTTTTCCGTCGCGGGTGGCGACAAAGCTCATCATTTTACGCTTGAAACGCTCTATGATATCTGTTGCCAGCATTCCGCCTGCATTGAAGCGTTCGTCCACAATGAGACCATCACAATCGACTTGGGCGTAAAAATAGCGGTTGAAATAGGTGTATCCGCCAAATGCCGTATCAGGCATATATACATAAGCCACCTGTCCGTTTGTTTTCTTTTCCACATAACGCCGGTTGTTTTCAATCCAGGCAAAATGTCTCAATGAAGTTTCACTCTTTAAAGGGACAACCGTAACTTTTCGGGAACCAGCCATTCCAGGATTGGGGCCTACAGTCAAAACCACCTGTTCTCCTGCTTTGGCTTCAAAAAATTTATAGACATTATCCTCTCCTTTAACTTCTTTTCCATCCACAGCCAACAGGTATTCCCCTTTTTTAACATTGACTCCAGGTTGAGTCAGAGGAGCCCGGAATTGAGGATTCCAGTTTTCGCCATTGTATATTCTGGCAAAGCGAACCAATCCGTTTTCAATGGTGTAATCAGCTCCCAGAAGTCCTGTGGGTATCCGGTCCGCTTGAGGAATATCACCTCCTCTCACTCCCAGATGCCCTACTCTGATGTTTCCCAGCATCTCAGCAAAAAGGTAGTTCAAGTCCTGTCTTGAAGCCACAGAATTGACATAAGGAGCATATTTCTTTTTTGTCTTCTCAATGTCCAGTCCGTGAAGGCCGGGATCATAGAAGAATTCACGCTCGATCCTCCAAGCTTCATTGTACATCTGCTTCCATTCTTTAAGAGGCTCAACTTTTATTTCGATTTTCTGAGTGGGCATGGGTTTACCGGCTTGACTTGATGCCGGAGAAGGACGGGAAGATGCACCTGAAGGAGACATGGGACTGAGATTTCCGATATACCATTGGTTGTTTTTGCTGTATAGATATTTTTTTCCGTTCTCTGCTATTTGAAATGAGCGGATTTTGCTGATAACAATATCGGATTTTCGTTGTTCAAGACTGTAACGATGGACTGTGTTTCCTTGGGGAAAATAGGATCCGGGTAAAGGAGGCACAGATTCAACAGCAAGAAGGACTCCTTCTTTGCCTGCCTGAAGATCCACGTAAGTCCGTGCCGGTAAAGGAACAGCCAATACCCTTTGAAGGATGTTGTCAAGGTCAATAGCGACTTTCTTTTCTTTCTCACCTTTGTCCTTAGCTTTATCTTTGGCTTTTGACCCCCCATCTTTTTTCTCGGGCTTTTCTTCATCACTTTCCGGCGAAAAAGGAGATGGAACTTTTTTGGACAAAACGACAAGATAGATGTTCCGCGAAACAGAACGAAAAATGCTGTGAATGTCCGGTTGAAGCGAAGCCCCCGAATCAGTGCTGGCTGTGAAATAAAGATATTTTCCTCCTTTATCAAACACAGGCATGCGGGCATCGCTCATTCCGTCAGTAATTTGAGAGCTTTTTCCTTCTTCCAGAGAATAAAGAAATACAGCCCCCAGGTAGTTTGAAAGACGCTTGGAATAAGCCAACCATTTGGAATCAGGAGACCAACTGGGGACAAGATTGCTGGTCCCTCCCCAAAAGCGATCCTTATCCACTTTGACAGGTTTTTTATTATTGAGATTCACATACCAGAGAGTCAGATGGCAGTCCACATAAGCAATTTTTTGACTATCCGGAGACCAGAGGGGGTAAAAATAAAAAGAAGGCTTTTCTTCAAGAGGTATTTTAGTAACATTCCCAGTTTCTTTTTGAGGACTGACATGAAGCATATATTCTCCAGATTCATCTGAAAAATAGGCTATTTTCTCTCCATTGGGCGACCAGGAAGGGTAGCGTTCCATAACACTTGAAGTTTGGGTCAAATTCCGGAAGTCTCCTTTTTCTGCAGGGACAGTGATGATGTCACCCCGCGCCTGAAACACAGCACGAACAGCATTGGGGGACAAGCCAGGAGATGAAAGGCTTTTGCCGATATTAACATATTTTTTACGGACTTCGCTCAAGTCTCCTGCCACTGTAATGGAAAGACGTTGAGTGCTTCCTGAATCAAGGTCAAAGAGATTGAGAGAGCCGAATTGTTCATAGACAATAGCGCCGGGTCCGGAAGAGGCTGATTTGAGATCAAGTCCTTTGTTTTTAAGGATTTTTGTGACCTTTTCTGTTTGTTCATCATAGGAATAAAGGGTGACAGGACCGTCCCTGTCAGAGAGAAAGTAAATTTTGTCATCGATCCACATCGGATTGAAATCATTGGAATTCGTCCGGGGAACTTTCTTTATACTCGAATCAGAAAGATCGGCAATCCATAGTGGTGTGGTAAGGCCTCCTCTGTATCTTTTCCAGGCATAAAAAGCCCTTCGTAAAGGAACATAAGCGATGTGGGTTCCATCAGGAGAGAAACTTCCTTCAAATCCCATATGAAGGGGCAATTTCTTCGGCATTCCGCCTTCAATGCTAACCGTAAACAGTTCATTGAATCGGGAATAGGCCGTTCGACGGGATGTGAATAAAATTTCTTTACCGTCCGGTGACCATCCGAGAACCATATCAGAAGAAGGGTGCCAGGTAAGACGTTGGGGGATTCCTCCCTCTGAAGACATTAAAAAGACATCCACATTGCCGTCATATTCTCCGGTGAAAGCAATGGAAGATCCATCTGGAGAAAAAACAGGATTTGTTTCTGTCCCTGGACCTGTTGTCAATCTACGGGCAGTTCCTCCTTTGCGGGAAACACTCCACAGGTCTCCGGCATAAACAAAAACCACATGAGTCTCACTTAAGGCAGGGCTCTGAGCCAGTATAGGTGTCTCTTCGGGGAATGCTTGAAGAGGGATTAATAAAGATAAAATAAAAACCAAAAATAAAATAAAAACCAATGAAAATATTTTTGACATTTGAAACCTCCTTTTGTTTTATTCAATATATCCCATTATTTTATTCAATATATCCCATAGAATAAATAATTATAAAAATACATTTTAATATTTTGATCTTTTAAAGACAAAGATTATTTTTACTGAAGTTCCCCCTAATTTCTAAATTTTTGTTATAAACATCAGAAACAAAAGGACATCTAGTTCATCTAGGGGGACGCACCATAGTAAATATAATATAATCAAGAAGTTAACGCTTTTTTATCCTTTATAACAACCCCTTAAATGAGATTTTTTGGGGGGTGAATCATCTCTAAGGTAAAAATGTATCGATACACAATTACATATAATAAAATGTTTGGCTATATATTCCTCTTTTTAGTCCACTTAGACTTGCTTCTTCTTGTATTTTAACTAGACTACTGGTATTTTATTGAATGTTATTAACAAGAAAGAAACAAACGATGGGCCGTTTTGCCATTTTTTACAGCGACAAATTAAAAGAATATGACCTGGGTCATGTTCTCACTGAAGACCGGTTTCAGAATTTTATAGACATGTTTCAGAGATCCTGTGGAAGCCATGAGGACTTTGATGTGGTTGAACCTTCTTATGCCACAGATTCTGACCTTGAGCTCATTCATTCCAGAGAGTATATCAAACGGATAGAGCAATGCGAAAGCAGAGATCCCTTTGATACACCTCTGTCGCCCGCTCTGGTGAGAGCGGCTCGGCTTCTGGTAGGAGCAGGGAAATCAGCAGGAGAATCTGTATGGACAGGAAAGTATGAAAAAGCATATGTTGTAGGAGGCGGCGTTCAGCATGCCCGAAGTGATCATGAAAAAGGATTTGGTGTGTACAGTGATATCGGCATCTGCGCCCAAAATCTGATAGAGAATTTTGGAGCTGAAAAAATCTTTATTCTTGATACTGATGCTCATGCTGGAGATGGAATCTATGAGATATTTGCTGCAAGTTCCCAGGTGCTGTATATCTCTATCCACCAGGATCCCAGAACGCTCTATCCCGGAAGAGGTTTTATCAATGAGATGGGTGAAAAACAGGGAAGAGGATTTAATCTCAATATTCCCTTACCGCCGGAATCAGGAATTGAGTCCTATATATATGTCCTCAACAATATTGTTTTTCCTGTGATGGAAGAATTCAGCCCTGAAATCACACTCATGATTGACGGAAGTGATCCCCTATACACCGACCGCATCACCCAGATGGGATTAACCATTAAAGGAATCTTTGAAATAGGAGAGACCATTGGAAAGATGGCAAATAAGGTCGGCAGAGGGAAACTTGTCGATTTTGTGGGATCAGGATACAGCCAAGACCTCAACAATGTTTCTCTGGGATGGTTGGCTTCCATGTCAGGAACAACGGGTAGTAAAATACTCCCGGATGTATTCCCATCCATTCCTCATCAGATTAGAAGGGGGAAAGGATTAAAACAAGTCAGAGAACTGGCTCAAAAGATTCAACAGATATATTCCCCTTACTGGAAGTGCTTCCAATAAAAAAGATTGCTTTTTAAAAGTAATCAGATCATTAGTGGATATGAAATTAACTTAGATATCTCAATAGTGAATGAAAAGCGATTTTTTCATGGTTTTTAGAAATACATCCTTATTTTTGTTTAAGAATTCGATAAATTGTTTGAAATTCGTTTCCAATCTCATTTTTTATTCCGTAATAGATTTCTCTCAGTTCTTGAAGGGCATTGAGTTTTTCTAGCAGAGTTTTAGTTTTCCAGTCAATAATATTGTCTTCTTCAGCTTCTTCAAGGCTCAATTATTTTCATGCTTTTTGTTCGTACATGTATTTTATCAAGTTAAAAGCAAAAACTTTATGATTCGATTTGAGTTGAATAGAAATTGATTGGGATCAATTTATTATGTATGATGTTTGATACAGTCATTATTGAAGGAGGATAATATGATCCGACACGTTTACAGAACAGCCCGGATTCTGGCTTTTGTGTATTTAATTTCTGTTTTTTCATTTCAGGCCCATTCCGACCAGCAGAGAACTCTGGTTAACGAAAAGGCTCTGCAGGACGCTCTGGTTTGCGGGATTTCCATGGGGATTCCCGGTATTTCGGTTGCTATAGGGATGGGTGGTGAAATTGTATGGACTGGAACAGCTGGCTACAGCGATATATCAAGGAAAATTCCGGTTGAATCCCATGACCGTTTCGGGATAGGCAGTATAACCAAGACTTTTGTTGCCCGTGTTATTCTTCAACTCGTGGAAGAAGGAAAACTGGACTTAGATAAAAAAGCCGTTGATTATGTCGATCAGGATATTGTCCACAAAGTCCCCAACACAGATAATGCCACCTTGCGTGAACTCCTGAATCATCAAAGCGGCATTCCGACCTGGGAATTTCAGCCTGATTGGATTCGCAAAGGAAGAGGTGATCAAATGAAGCTAGGGTATGTATGGGGAAAGACAGAAACTCTTGAGTATGTCGTCGGGGAGGGAATGACCGCAGAATTTGAACCCGGAGAGCGCTATTCCTACTCCAACACCAATTACACCATCTTAGGGCTCGTTATCGAAGCTGTGACCGGCAACGAAGTGATGACAGAGATCCGAAGTCGAATTCTCAAGCCCCTCAAACTCGAAGACACATTTCTTGAATCTTTTGAGGAAATTCCCGGCGGCATTGTTCATCATTATCATTATGCCACTCCGCACTTTGAAAAGGTTGCCGGGGTGCACCGGGGATTCACCCAAATTCGTCCCTATCTAGTGGAGTCCACACCAGCCAATCTGTCTCCTGAATGGGTTGCCGGGGGAATGGTCTCATCAGCCAGTGACCTGGTGCGGTGGGCTCAAGCCATACGAAACGGAGAGCTTCTCAGTCCAGAGATGAAAAAAGAAGTCTACACCTACTATCCACCGGAAAAAACCCGGAGCACTCGAATGAAGTATATGCAGGGAGTAATGCAAATCAACGACTATTATAAAGGGCATACGGTTTTTGGACACTCCGGAGGAACCCTGGGATTCACAGCCCTGATGTATTGGTTTGAAGAACCCGAAATAACCGTGGTTGTTTTAACCAATGTGGGTGGAATGTACAGCGGATTGAGCCGGTCTCCGGTCAGCCTTTTTTTCAAAGAAGTGCTTCTGCCTGCAGTGATGCATATGAATTGATTGTTTTCTCGTTTTATTATCATCGTTTCTCTTTGATTCATATAAGTGACAGAACTTTTATTTGTTGATGATTTCTTATATGACCGCATTAAAAAAAAAGAAGTATCTTCTGAGGCATCTCTTTATTTCCTCGTGAGTTCCTGCTAACACGAATTCGAAAAATCCGGTTGCCAAGGCTAATAAAGGTGAATATTCCATTCTGTTGATTTTATTTTACCGTGTTAAAAAATTGGGTCAAGTCTCTGCTTGACTCATGTTTTTTGAAAAAAAATATTTATTCTGATGTGCTGGGTTTTATAGAAAATGAACCTCCTGTTGAGTTAGATAAATAAAAAGACTTACTATTTATGAAATGCATAAAACAAATTTGACTTGCACATATATGAGGGACAGACTCATTTGAGATGGGATAAAAATGAAGCAGATGATCTTTCGCATATGGATGCGTTTTCAAAATCGATTGGATTTTTCAATTATTTAAAGATAAACAGGTTTGTGAGAAATTAAGGAAGCTGTTGAAACCATTCCAAGAAATATCCTAATGAAACTTTTTTCTTCTTACTTCGTAATAAAAGTTAAAAAAGAGAAAAAGAAAGGAGGCGCTAAAGAAAAACTTGCATCATATCATCATAGAAGGAAATTCTTTTCCTTATGTTTTCTGTTAAGCTTGAGGATATTGATAATAAGCTGTTTATCAACTCTCTGTGATCAGTTACGATTGAGTGTTGGTCTTTAGTAAAGGAATTTTTGGATTTGAGTATTACAGAATAAAAGAAGAAAAGGAGATAAAGAAAAAATATGAACAATAAACTGAATTCTTTAAGATGGTTATTTATTTTGGTTTCTTTTTTGGTTTTGTGTGTGGCTGCTGGGTCATTCGGATTTGCCTCGATGCCTCAAGATGAACCAATACATGAAAAATGGGCAGAGGATGTGAATACTCTGGTCAAGAAACTGCCTAAACTTCATAAGAACCTCTTTTTCAAAATATCTAAAGAAGAATTTCGCACCATGGCTGTGCATTTCAAAAAGAGCCTTCCTCAACTCAACGAAGATGAATTCCAGGTTGAACTGTCCCGTTTGATCTCTGCTATCGGAGACTCCCATACATCTCTTCTGCCCCGGATCACTCATGCTTTTCCGCTTATGCTCTATTGGTTTGAAGATGGAATTTATGTCATAAACACCCTTCCGGAACACAAGGAGATTCTTTACGGACGCATCACAAAAGTCCATCACAAGCCAATCAAAGAGGTGGTTAAAGCGTTCAGTGAAATCATTCCTCATGAAAACAAGGCTCAGCTCAAAAGCAGCATTCCTCAAATTCTTGCCTCAGCGCAGCATCTGCATGGATTGAAAATTATCCCGGACAGGGACAACATGCAGCTTACAGTGAAAAACAAACAGAAAGAAAAGGTAACAGTAGAAATGAAAGCATTACCCTTTATCGGAGCATTTAAAGGAATCGTTGATATGAGCGATTCTGAAGGTTGGCCTCTTTACAGAAAGAAATCCGGTCAGTTTTACTGGTTCACCTATCTCGAAGATAAAAAGACTGTGTATTTCAAATACAATTCCTGCCGAAATAAAACCAAAGAGCCGTTCAGCGAATTTTCAAAAAGGCTGCTTGCTGTAATCCGGGACAATCCAGTGGAGAAACTGGTCATTGATCTTCGGAATAACAGAGGCGGGGATTCCGGGATTATGAATCCTTTTATTAAAGAGTTGTCTAAAAACGACAAAGTGAACCGGAAAGGCCATTTGTTCGTCATCATCGGGCGTCAGACTTTTTCTTCGGCTATTTTGAATGCGATAGACCTTAAAAAGAAAACCGAAGCCATACTGGTAGGGGAACCCACCGGCGGCAAACCGAATCATTACGGAGAGATTCGGTCTCTAAAGCTTCCCAACACCAAAATGGTGGTCACTTATTCCACCAAGTATTTCACTCATGCAAAAGAAGACACTCCCTCGCTTATGCCTGATATTCCGGTTGAATTTTCCTTCCAGGATTACAAAAAAAAGCGCGATCCTTTTCTTCAAGCCGTATTTGGAGTCAAGTAGTTGTAATTCACAAATTGGGATATAACAATGGGATCAAATCTTTGCATGACTCGTTTTTTTTGAGTTATCCTGTTTTGTTTGGTAAGCTGTTTTTGCGGAATGTGAAGGTGCTGTTGAGTTGGATTTAAAATAAAAATCTTAAAAGTCAAACAGAAGCTTAGTCCCCTTACCGCAAATATTTTAAAATACTGGAATTTTTACCTGAGATGGATTATATTGATTTTGCCAGGATTAATGAAGTTATCATTTATGTACAACAGCCATAGCAAAAAAAACCAAAACGAGTTTTTAAGGAGGACAGTTATGAAAAAATGCCGTTTCCCCTGTATTCTTTTATCTCTCGCATTGCTTGGATTGGCTGTCCAGGCAGAAGAAGGTATGTATCCTTTGAGCGAGATTCATAAAATTCATCTTAAAGAAGCCGGCATTCGATTGAAGCCCCAAGAGATTTATAATCCGAAAGGAGTCAGTCTTATTGACGGAATCTGCAAAGTAGGGGGAGCGACCGGATCCTTTGTCTCATCGGAGGGTTTGATTTTCACTAATCATCATGTTGCTTTTGGGGCACTACAAGCCGCTTCCACGGATGAACATAATTATCTGAAAGATGGTTTTTTTGCAAAGACCAGGGATAAAGAGATTCCTGCCAAGGGATACCGGGTTCGTATCACAGAATCTTACCGGGATGTATCCGAAGAAGTGCTCTCAGCCATATCAGATACGATGAGTTATCACCAGCGCACAGATGCCATTGATAAAAAGATGAAAGAAATTGTTGCCCGAGTCGAAAAGAACAATCCGGGAAAACGAGCCTCGATTTCGGAAATGTTCCCCGGAAAGACCTATGTGCTTTTTATTTACACTTATTTGAAAGATATCAGGCTGGTGTATGCACCGCCTCAGTCCATTGGAAATTTCGGCGGAGAAGTGGACAATTGGATGTGGCCACGGCACACCGGAGATTTTTCCTTTATGAGAGCCTATGTGAGTCCAAAAGGAGACCCTGCGGATCATTCTCCAAATAATATTCCCTATACTCCCCAAAAAGTCCTTCAGATTGCCCCTGAGGGAGTTAAAAAGAATGATTTTGTGTTCATTCTGGGTTATCCAGGCAGAACCTACCGTCACCGCACCTCCCATTTTATTTCCTTTGAGCAAAATATCCGCATGCCCTGGGTCGTTGACTACTATCAGTGGGAAATTAATTTCATGAAGAAAATAGGGAAAAAAATCCGGGATATTATGCTCAAACATTCATCCCGGATTAAGTGGCGAAGCAATACTATGAAAAATTATCGGGGGAAAATACAGGGCTTAGAGCGCATCCATTTGTTTGATAAAAAGAAAAAGCAGGAAAAAAAATTACAAAAATTCATTGAATCGGTTCCTCAAAGAAATGAAACCTATGGAACAATTCTGGATGATATAGCAGAAATTTATGCTGAGAAGAAAAAAACTGCTGATAGGGAACTAGTCCTTCAATATCTGAATTCGGCTCCCTATCTTCTTTCCTATGCGTTCACAGCCTATGAAGGAGCCATAGAAAGAAAAAAGCCGGACCTGGAGAGAAAAAGAAGATACATGGATCGTAATTTTCAAAATTTGAAATCCAGACTGCACTTATCGCTTCATAACTATTACGAACCAACCGACCGGGCTGTCCTAAAGGAATTGTTTCACAGGGCTGCACAGCTTCCTGAAAATCAGCAAATTCAGCCTTTAGTGGATATTTTTGGCACAGAAGATATCAATAAAAAAATAGATGCCTTTATTGAAGAGGCTTATTCGAAAGCGACCTTAACCACAGAAGAAGCGATCCTAAAGGCAATAAAAAAAGATCCCAAGGATTTGGAACAGTCCTCTGATTTTTTTATCCAACTGGCTATTTCACTGTATCCCATATACGAGGAACTGGATGAGATTCAGAAAGAACGCAAAGGCAAACTGGATCAGCTTTCTGCCCTGCTTGTGGATGTGAAAAAGGAATTCATGGGGAAAGACTTTATACCGGATGCCAATGGGACCTTGAGGCTGACCTATGGTCATACCCGTGGATATTCACCCCGTGATGCTGTGTGTTACAAACCATTCACCACCATTCAGGGAATTGTGGAGAAGAACACCGGCGAAACACCTTTTGATGCACCGGATGACCTTTTAAAGCGGATCGTTGAAAAAAAGTATGGAAGGTTTATTCATCCGGAGCTTGAGACCATTCCTGTGGATTTGCTTTATGATATGGACACCACCGGAGGTAATTCAGGGAGTCCGATCTTTGATGCCAAGGGACAACTGGTAGGGATAAATTTTGACCGGGCTTATGAAGCCACCATTAATGATTTTGCCTGGAATGCTTCCTACAGCCGGTCCATCGGAGTTGATATCCGCTATGTGCTTTGGATTCTGGAGAAGTATGCCCAGGCAGAAGAGCTGTTAGAAGAGCTAAAGGTTCTGGAATAAGAAACTAAAGTAAGGCGGTTTCCATTGTTAAGATGGAGGCTGTTCTCTTTTTTTATAAAAAAACAAAAAAAGCGGGAGTTCTTTGATAGTTGAGACCTGTGTTCATTTGAAATTTTATGATGAGTGAGTCATAATAATAATAAAGGAAGAATAATGGAGCGTTTTAAAGACAACAAAGGTATTATGGGAGACGGTAAAGGGATGGGACGGGGTGGAGGACGCGGCTTGGGTGGCGGCGGTGCTTTCGGTCCGGGAGGATACTGCGTTTGTGCTAAATGTGGGGCGAAAGTGAAACATCAAAGAGGTGTTAAATGCACTGATGTCAAATGCCCTCAATGTGGACACACGATGGTTAGAGAAGAATTGCTGAATCAAAAATCAAAGAAATAGCAAATCAATTGCCTTATTTATTTCAGCGTGGATAAGGAAACAAACCCGCCATCCCTCAAGAAAGATGCCAGGTCTGATTGAAACAATGTTTAGAAATCAGTGCTCAGGGAAAGAATAAAATTTCGACAGGGACGGGATATTCCTGAACTGTAGGGCCGGTAGCGTTGATCTGTGAGGTTTTCAATCCCTGCACTCAAGATCAAAGAATCCGTGATATGGTACATTGCTTTGAGATTCAAGGTAAACCAGCCCGGGGTATAGGTGTTTCCCTGGGCATCGGTAGCATAGATTTCATATTTCTCCTTTTCTTCTTCCGGCATGTTTTCATGCTTTCGTTCTCCCTGATAAACAGCATAAAATTGCAAGGTGAGCTTATCGATGTCATAGGTTAACCGGGAGACCCCGAACCACGGTGCTGCATGCCGAGAAGGGCTGACTGTGCCATCGTCCAACTCTTCTTCTCCTTTCTGAAAGTTGAAATCGGAAGAAAAACTCAGATCAAAAGGCAGCTTTATTTCCAGGACTGCCTGAAGACCGTACACATTAGAAACAGCGGCATTTTGAATGGCTTGCACCCGGCTTAAAACTCCATCGTACACAATATAATCCTGCCCGCTAAGCGAAAAATCACGTCTCACCATTGCATTTTGAAGGGAAGTGTAATATCCGATCAGATCAATCCTCATCAAATCGTCAAATACTTTGGCAATACTCAAATCAATATTGTACGCATACTCTGCCTCCAAATCAGGATTGGGCACAACCACGGAGCCCGGTTCAGAATCAAAGACTTTCCCCACATCATCCACATTGGGAGAACGGAATCCAGTGGAGAAGTTTGTGCTTATGACCCAGGATTCAGAGGGGCGGTAGACTCCGCCAATGGTTCCGGTCAGTGCCCCTTTGTTGAGGTGGGCTTCAGAAAAGGGAAAGGGATAAAATGTGGTGTCAAATTCAGCATCGAGAATGTACTGATTGTAACGCAGCCCTGCTTGTAAAAGAAAACGGTCTGAAAATTCATACTGATCATTGACATAGGCAGCAAAAGACTGCCAGGTGGCTTGAGGATAGCGGGAAGGCCCAGGGGAGGTTAATCCGCAGTGCTGGCAGAAGGGCAGAGCTGTTGAGATGTCTTTGTTAATCCCGGTTGACGTCACATCATCACGGACATATTCCATTCCATAGTACAACGTGTTATGGTCACCTATAGATTTCACAAAATCGAAATTGGCAGAGTAGGCTTCCACTTCTTCGATTCTGATATTTTTCTCACTGCTGTTCAGAGAGCGGTTGATCCGACTTTCTTCAAATGACTGAAGTGCCAATCGAACGGTCATTTGGTCGTATAAAGCAAAGCTGGTGCTGTGACTTATGCTCAGGTTGTGCATCATCCATTTCTGGGGGCCGTAATTCCATTCCGCATAACGGGGTAAACCGTTCCTTAGGCGGTTGTGCCGGTCGTACCTGCCGTAGGAGGAGGTTTCCGAATAGTGAAATCCGTACTGGAAGTCCCATTGTTCGTTGGGCTGAAATCGCACTTTTTGCATGAAATTTTTTTGAGAATAAGCGGAAGGGATTTGCAGCTGGGGGTCGTCCTGGGCAATGATTCTGTCAACATCGTCTTGACGCTGCACATAATAGGGTTTCAAATAATCATTAGGACCGTGGCTGCCCTGCCTGAGGTGGTTATAATCAAAAGAACTGAAACTGGTGAGCAGCGCCCATTTTTCCCATCCCATGTTCACATCAAAATGCCCTGTCATTTCTTTGTTTGCCGAGGAATGGCGGGCTTCGGCTTTTCCTGATATATACGGTTTTTTATCTGAAGTCGCAAACTGCGGAGTGAGGGTTTGAAAACTCATCACCCCGCCAATGGCATCGCTTCCATATATCACTGAGCCCGGCCCAAAAAACACTTCAGTTTTCTCTGTGGCAAAGGGATCCAGGGAAATGACGTTTTGGAGGTTTCCTCCGCGGAAAATAGCCGTATTCATGCGTACCCCGTCCACAGTATAAAGCAAGCGGTTGGTAGCAAATCCTCTGATCATGGGGCTTCCGCCGCCCTGCTGACTTTTCTGAATAAAGACTTTCCCGGAAACGTCCAGTAAATCGGCAGCCGTTTGAGGATTCTGTAACTCCACATCTATGGGAGTAATGATAGCAATTTCGGAGGGCACATCGCTGGCAGTTTGACGCCAGCGCGTAGCTGAAACCACTATGTCATACATATCAAAGGGCGTCGGCTGAAGAAACAGCTCAAAAGATAGTGATTTGAGCTCCTCGTAACTTATTATTTCTGTTTTATAGCCGAGTCTGTGAATGATTATTTTTTCCGCACCCTTGAAAGCTGTGATGTCAGATTGTCCTTTTTGATTGGTTTTAGCCTCGGCTTTGGGACGTTCACTAATTAGTGAAACCAATTCAATCGGTTCTTTCGTTTTCATGTCTTTAATGGTTATCGTGTGAGAAAAGACGCTGTGTGAGAGTCCGAACAATAACAGTATAAGGCATATTTTTTTCATTTTATTTGTGTGCTCCTTTTCAAATCAAGCAACACAGAACAATTGATCGCAATAGAGATAATTGATCCGGATACTAAAAGTGCTTGAGAAATCCGTTGCCCAAAAAATTGAGAGCTTTTTGTTTAGCTTGATTGAGGCGGGGGAGTGGGGGGTTGGATAAAGATTTGAGAATACAAATGATAGAATATACCAATCTGCTTATTAAGCAATTCAGGAATGGATACATCCCCGTTATAAGGAAACAGGCAGGTTAAAGATTCAGAGGTTGACAGGATAAGCGCAGTGTATTTTCTGATTTTAGGGCTTTTTCCCGATGCCTGATTTTTAAGTTCTGCTAGACGCCTGTTCAGCATGGTTTCTTCATGGTCATACCAGCACCAGTAATAAACTGTATCCCCTTCTGTCATTGATTCGACAATATCATACATTCTGTGGTTGTATTCGAATTCTCTGGGATGTTCCCATCGTAATTTTGTTTTGATTTCTTCTTTGGAAAAAGTAAGGAGCACTATCTCATCTTCATCAATTCCCTCCTCAATTTGTCTTTTGACTTCCTTTTTAACTGTCGTCTTTTTGTGTTGAAGCCAGGTGAAGGTAACAAGCACGGGATCAATGACCAGGAAGGAAAACACGATGACAATAATGAAACTTTTAAAGGGCTTAAAAGTATCCTTGGCTTTTTTCGATAAAGAAGTCGGGTATTCTGTGAATAACCTCATTCAATTTAAAATAATGGATAAAATAATCAACGTCAACTGTTTTATTTCCTTGTATTGTTACAATGCACAAATGTTAATGTTTATTACTAAGCATAAATGTTAATTTAATGACTTAAAATGGACTTAAAACTTAAAAGCTTGGCTGATTTATTTTCTTGTAAATCAACAAAATAAAATTTTTGTTTCCCTGAAGAACTTTGCTTAGGATGGATTTTTTAAACTTAAAAGCTTGGCTGATTTATTTTCTTGTAAATCAACAAAATAAAATTTTT
>CAZPBN010000013.1:83763-94068 GCA_964584935.1 uncultured Eubacteriales bacterium
GTTTCCCTGAAGAACTTTGCTTAGGATGGATTTTTTAGCCAAAAAATCGATCCTAAGAGGATTTATCTTATCACAGGTAGCAAAGATATCTATATTCCTATATTGCAAAAGGGTATGTCAATATTAACCTATAATCTTAGAATCTATTTTCTATTTTCCCCTAAAAATTTTAATTTTAAGAATTCTCTTTCCCTGAAGGCAATTCCTTAATTATTTTATTTTCTTTATGATAACTCAGCCAAGCTGTATAAGAGTATAAGAGTGTATAAGATGTATAAGAAATAAGAAGAGGCAAAATCTTTCTTGATTCTTATTCTCATCATGTTATCTTTATTTAGTAATAAGATAATATAATCTGTTTTTGAATGAGGGGATCTCATATAATAAAATATAAAATAATATGTCTGTCAAAACTGATTTTAATTACTTGCGATCCCAAATCTCCCGGGCAGAAGATCATTATAAAATTGATGAGATTGAGAAAACCCGGAAGAAATGCCGGTCCGGCGAATTCATTCCTGTTGATGAAAGCTTCCTGGACATCCGGTTGGGGGACCTCAATTTTTATTTCCGAAGGGACCTGGCACCTGCTTCTGTCGATACCTACATCGAGATTTTTCGTGACCGGGCTCATATGAAGCTTCCGCAGTTTCAGCCGCAAAACAACGCCACTGTTATCGACATTGGTGCCAATGAGGGATTTTATTCTTTGTATATGAGGCATCACAACCCGGGTCTCCGCCTTATCAGCGTTGAACCAGTCCCACATACCTTTCAAATTCTTCAACGCAATATCAAGGCTAATGGATTTGATAATATTCAAATCATTAACTCAGCCGTCGGAAACACCACCTCTACAAAAAAGATGGATATCTATCCCCATGTGAGTTCCATTTCTTCAGAAGATATAGGGATTCTCAAACGTCCATGGGTGGATCCAGAACTAATCCGATCCATTCAAGTCCAACAAATCACTCTCGCCGGTCTTTTGGAGAAATTTTATCTTAAAACTCTCGATCTTCTCAAGATTGATGTGGAAGGTAACGAACTAAATATACTGGAAAACGCAACCAGCGTTTTGCCCCGGATTCAGAATATAGTGGTGGAATGGCATACCCCCGAGCTTAGAAAGGGATGCACAGATTGTCTCAAAGAAAATGGATTCACTCTTCTCCATGAAGAGCGGCGACGCGTCGGGGATTCCTATTTTATAAACCGCCATTGAACAAAAAAAAGGACACTATACTAATTTACCTTATTTTCAATTTAATTATGATTTAATCATAAAGCAGTGAATTAGAACTTAGGATTAGACCTTTCTATCTATTTGATATTAAATAAAGTAGAATCAATATTAAGGCAGTTTGCAGACTTTAAGAAGGGATTTTTTGGGGGCAAAATGGATGTTTTAAGGCTTGAAATAGTGTTCAGATTTATATTAATTCCATTATTATCTGTTATCTAGAAAGGTCCGACCCCATGATACACCCCTATTTCATCAACCGTTCCTGGAAATGATGGCTGTCTTCTTTAGGCTTCCCTCTTTTAATAATGTGTCATTTCTGTTTCTAGATGATTGGAGGATGTAAAGAACGATCTATCTATGGAAACGATTCGAAATCCGTAAGATATATCACTCAACCCAAATGATTTTGACTCCATTTCCCGGCTGTGTTATAAATTTTACTGCTTTCATCTTCTTGTCAATATCAATAAGGAGGAATCAATGAAAGGACGACTGTTTATCATTTCTTTAATGATTCTTTTTATGTCCTGCACCCTAAACTCAGATCAATTAAGAACCCTTTCTGGAAATATCCAATATAAAGGAAATCAAAAAGGTCCGGTTCAAATCCGGCTGTACAAACTGAATGTATCTTCTCAAGGAAAGGTTGTCTCCTTAAGCAAAAGAGATATCTATGGAGCCAAAAATCCATTTAGAGAAATCACCCTGAAACATTCCTCAGTCTATGAGTTTTCCCAGCTTCCATCCGGTTACTACAGTGTTATAGCCTATATGGATTTGGATAAAGACCTGCAGCTTGATTTCAAACCCGTTGAACCAATGGGATGGTATGCTTCCCAGCCGGGCGCCAGATATTCTCCTGTGAACCTCACCAAAGAAAATAAATCAAATATCAACTGTCTTCTCCGCTGTCCTATCCCTTTTCCTAAAAAAGATATTCAAACAGAGCACGGAGCTTTGAAGTGGATCAAAGGACTTCCTGTTCTCCGGCTTCAGGGAACCGTTGAAAAGCGCGGTTATGCCCATGGATATCTTTTAGGAAGACAGATCATTGATTTTTTTGAATTTTATGTTATCGAAGATATCTGGCGGTCTGCCAAAAAGTACTCAGATATTTTTGTTCCATTTCTTCAAACACAGATCAGCCTGCCTCTGGAATACGAGAAAGAATCTCAAGCTCTCATTCAGGGGATGAAAGATTCTGGAATCGATATGGAAGTTGAATCTCTGGGGCGTGATTTCAATCAGACAGACTTACTGGCTATCAATGCCTATGTTGAGCGGAGAGCCGCCTTCCCGGTTTCATCTTCCTCTTTCTGCACCCAATTTGCTTTTTGGGGAGATTTCACTCAGGACAGCAAGCTCCTGGGAGGATTGGTGGCAGCCCGGAATATGGACGGAGAATGTGATGTGCGCAAAGTCACAGTCAGCCATTTCCTCATTTTTGCAGTGAAACCTTCCGAGCCCGGGCGCAAGCGCTGGATTTCCTTCATGTGGCCCGGATTCATAGGCACCATATCAGGAATCAACGAAGAAGGGCTATACAGTATGGAAAATGCGGGAGGAACCGGCCCTGGACCGGTGGTAGGAAATATCACTCCTTGCTCCTGGATTCAAAGAGATATCCTGGAACGAGGAGTCCAAAAATTCACTCCGGAGGAGATTCTCAAAGAGATGAGTCAATTTCAATGCAAAGGGGGAGGAATCACTGCTCCAGGTTCTATCATTCTCTGGGCTTTTCCTTTCAAAGGCAAAAAAAACGCAGCTTTTGTTTATGAAGGAGACCGTTTCGGCGGAAAAATGCGCTGTCCTGAGGAAGTCCGGCCGGTTCATTCTCATAACATCATGGCTTCCAATCATCATAAAGTTTATGGCTTCGATCCTGAAGAACCCTATTTTTCCTTTGGCAGAGGAGTTTCTTTTTCTTCCCTCTGGCGTTACGAGGCAGGGATGAACGAATTGGAAGCTTTAGCACGCCAGAAGAAACCATTAGGAATACCTGAAGCCAAGAGGCTTCTTCAAATCGTTTCCCATGGAAGCACTGAATATTCGGTCATCTTTTCAGCCAATCAGATGCGCCTTTGGGTGGCTGTGGATGACCTTAAAACCAACATGTGGGATGCTCCCTATCTCGAATGGAAAGAATATGAGTTTGACCAACTTTTTAAATAAGGAGGCAGGATTAACTCTTTACTTAACTTATGTGGAAAAAAATACTGCTTCATCAGATTATCAATGGCCGGTTCTTTGATTATCTATGTTTGCGGCTTTTCCTGTGCCCTAGAATACCTCCGCTCAGGAACAAACCGGCACCGAGAACAAATCCAAAATTATACCAGCCTCCACTGTTATGAACTTCATAAAAGCGCACGTTGGGTGTGAATAAAGAAACAATAAAAGTGATCGGTGCAAGCAAACCATGCCACAATCCTAGCCAGAATCCGGCAATCTCTCCTTCTTCATTGGGTTCTTTTTCAACCGTGTTTGGGCCGGGTAGGCAGCTTGTGAACATAAAAATAATGATGAGAACAATACTCAGAATCTTTAAGACTTTCATTTGAACCTCCTCATTCTATAGCATTGTATCAAATACAAGCCGAGAATACAGGGGATTTTCTATAGATGAACACTGTTTCTTTGATAGTTACAGTGAAAAACATTACAGTTATTCATTCTTGAACGTTGACTGTATTTGATTTTTATGTGTAATATGACTTTGAAATTCAATTAAGAAATAGGAATTTGATGGAATTGAATAAGAGTTGTCCCTCAAAAAATATTTTCGCTGATACATCGATAATCCAAACAAAGGAGATAAAAAAATGATCATGGATTCAAAATTAAAATCAAGATTCAAGCAATTTTCCCTTTTGATTTTTATAATTGGACTCGTTTTCCCTGGGATATCCCAGGCTCAAGTCAATCTTTCTCAACTGGACAGCTATTTTGAAACAGCCCGAAAGGAATGGAAAATTCCGGGTATGGCTGTTGCCATAGTCAAAGATGGGAAAGTGGTTTTAGCCAAAGGTTATGGAGTCAAAAATTTTTCAAAAAAGGATAAAGTGGATGAGAAAACACTGTTTGCCATTGCTTCCAACACCAAGGCGTTCACTGCTGCTTCCCTGGCAATGCTGGTGGAAGAAGGAAAAATCCGCTGGGATGACAAAGTCAGGCAATACCTTCCTTATTTTAAATTGTATGATCCCTATATGACTGAGGAAATGACTATCCGGGACCTGCTTTGCCACCGCAGCGGTCTGAGAACTTTTAGCGGAGACCTGCTCTGGTATGAAACCTCCTACAGTCCGGTGGATGTCATCAAACGAGCCAGATACTTGAAACCGGCTTTCAGCTTCCGGAGCGGATACGGGTATTCCAATATTATGTTTATGGCAGCCGGGGAAGTGGTTGCCAAAGCGTCCGGTCAATCCTGGGAAAATTTTGTTAAAGAAAAAATTTTCAAACCATTAGGAATGAAATCATCCAATATGGGTATCACTGAGTTAAAAAAACACACCAATATAGCTGAAGCCCATTATGTGTATCTTGACGGAAAAACGCTATCAGTACCCTACACCACCTCAGATAATTGTGGAGCAGCGGGTTCCATCAATTCCAATGTCATTGAAATGGCTCAGTGGCTCAAAATGCTGTTGAATGAAGGAGTTTATGATAACCAGCGTCTGTTGAGTGAAGACAGTATATGGGAGATGTGGTCGTCTCATACAGTGAACCGGGTCTATCCATCTAGCAAGAAGTTATTTCCCAAAACCCATTTCAGAAGCTATGGCCTGGGATGGGGATTGATGGATTATCATGGTTATAAAATAATAAGCCATGGCGGGGGATTGGACGGAATGATATCTCGGGTGGCATTGGTTCCGGAAATTAACCTGGGTCTGGTGATTCTAACCAACAGCATCAACAGTTTACCACCGGCTTTAACCTATAAGATCATCGATACCTATCTGGGAGTCGAAAGCAAAGACTGGAGCCGCATCTATCTGGATCAATACCGGGAATCGGTCGAAAAAGAGATGGAGCAGGGACTCGCTATCACAAAAAAGCAGGGGAAAGACACTCATTTCCAGGTGAAACTCAAAGATTATACCGGTCTATACAGGAGCCCCATGTATGGTGATGCCAAAGTGAGCATTGAAAAAGAACAGTTGGTCCTTGAGCTTTTGCCCGCGCCTGTGTTCATCTCAGATCTGACTCATTGGCATTATGATACCTTTGTATTGAAATTCAGAAACTTTTTCTGTTTTGTTCCCCATGGCACAGGCACTGTGCGGTTTATTCGTGATAAGCAGGGAAACGTCACTGAGATGAGATTGGATGTCCCCAACAGGGATTTATGGTTTGATGAACCAGAATTCAAGAAGAAATAATGAGGTCAAATCTTTAACAGAGTAATATTGTTGGAATATGGAGTGATATTTTAAAGATAAGTACCTTTTCAAGTTAAAAAACTGGAAAACTGTGAGGAAGCCAAAAAATCAGGAAGTCCATTTGGAACATTTGGAGTTTATCACAACAGTGAGTTTAAAATTCATGAGCTAATGACTGAGAAGAGATTTGGCGCATTTCTTGACAATGTTTTAAAGCCATAATGAAATTCTCTCCTATTGAAATCTCCTAAGGCTTCCCTCATATGGGAAAAATATTCCATACCATAGCAATTCCAAATAATTGTCTGGTTCAATATTTATTAAAATTGGGGGTTGTGTGTCATACAATTTTGCACTATCTTTGTTCTGTCAATAAAAAGAAGGATCAACTTCCTGAAGCCGGAGCAATCCTTTATGTGATGCCCATGATGATTGAGGATGGAACCGGTTCACCAGCTCGTGTTTTTGCTATTCTGCCATAAGGCCATAAGCCAAGATATATCTTTTATTTCATAATAACCAGAGAAACGAAGTTATTGTGGATGCTGAATCGGGAAAAGCAACCTGGTATAATTTTTCACATCAGTTATCAGGAGGATTATCCGGAAATCAGATGTCGAAGCTGGCAAAGGATTTGCTGAAAAAATAGCCTGACAAATAATAGTGGGAAAGAAAGTCTCCCGGGCAAGGCTAATGAATTAGGAATATGAAAAGCCTCGCAGAGAGTTCTTCCTTTTCACCTGTGGAGCTTTGTGTTGATAAGACGATTGAGGCTGATTCCTTGTTCCCTTGCTTCAATTGTTAAATTCCGGTGAAGTTCAGGAGTGATTCTCACCATAAATTTTCCGCTGAACTTACGGCAGGTAAGAGGCTCAGGAGGAGATTCACCCCGATCGTTCATAAAGCAAATTTTATTAGTCTCTCACTTTTTACCTTCTTTGCTTATTGACTAAAATTGATTATTAAAGATATGATTGAAAAAGTACTATTAAAGAATTTTATATCCTTGGCTTCAAACATCCCGGAAGTCAAGAAAAATTGGGATGCCTTAGCATCAATGTGAGAACAATTGGGAATGAAACCTTTTTCCATTGAATTGCGTCTTAACTGGTAAAAATAAAAATGAATTCAAAAAAAACAACTTCCTGCGTATGTAATAATTTAGAGAAAAGGAGATAAAAATGAAAATGATGGCACTAAAAAATAGAGTAATATGGATTATTCTTTGTGCTTTGATACTGGTTCCACAGATACAAGCCCAGGGACCACTGGTTTCCTACTACTATCATCCGGCTGCGGAACTTAATTTTGCAGAATGTTATGTTTATATGGAAGGGGGTACCCGCCGAAAAATTCGTTTCTTACCGGTTATTAGTATGAACTTTCAGAGAGCGCCCTTGGGGATTCAGAACTATCAGAAGGACATTGACATCCGGGGACAACTGGTTTTTACGGGAAGCGGAATCATTCTGGATGAAAAGCGTAATGATTACAGAGGTAGAAAAGAAAATTACACTATGGGAGAGATTGATGTTTTAGAAAAGATTGTTCTTTTCTCAATCCAATGTAAGGATTCTCTGAAAAAACAATATGAAGAAAAGGTTTCCTTGGAATATCGGATTGCGGAAGCAGAAAAAAGAGGAGCGGCTGCTGTTGTTCTCTTTTCACGAAAAGAGGATTATCCTTTTCTTTATGTTCAATATAACAGCGAGGAACATATTCCTCGGATACCGGTCATCACCATTACCAAATCATCCTTTTGCCAGATCATGACAAGCACAGGAAAAAACGGAGAATCTATTCTTGAAGATTGGGAAAAAGAGGGGAAACTTCCCCTATCCCAAGTCCTTATATCTAAGCTCTCCTTAAAGATCAAAGGAGATTTTGGACGTATAGAGAATGACCATTTTTTGTTTTGCTTCCGGGAAAATTACATTCCCAGAGAGCAGATGACAATGTTGGTGGAACTCAATGAAAAGGCAGTCCAGTTCATATTCAATTATTTCAGTCCTATGGAAAAGCCCGTATGGAAGAAAAAAATGAATGTCTATTTCCGGGATTATGATTCCAAGCTCTTTTACACCCATCACTGGGGCCGGGGACTGGCGAGTCATGAAGGAGTGTTCATGGTCCATCAGGGAGAAATTCCTGATTTTGGCCTGGCTGTTCATGAGAACACTCACTTGTATACTGATGAAAATTGGGGAGAGGAGACCAGTTCATTCATGTCCGAAGGGATTGCCAAGCATCTCGAAGCCCTGGCAGAAGATAAAAACAAGAATCATCTGGCTGTCATAGAATTTCTTAAAAACCAGGAGCTTTTCCCCCTGGAGGAACTTCTCATCCACCAGATCGGTATGACTGGGATGAAAACAACGGTGGGTTATCCGGCAGCAGGTTCGTTTGCAGGATTTCTTATCAATTCTTATGGCAAGGAGAAGTTCAGAAAAGCCTACATACTGGAAGGGCGATCAAGGGAGGAGAAAGACAAGAAAAACACCTGGCAGGAAGTGTATGAAAAGGACATCCAAACTTTGGAATCTCAGTGGCTGAAATGGTTGGTGGATGAGTATCCGGTTGAGAAAAATTTACTCCAAAAGCATTTTGAACGAATCAAAGGATTGAGACAAAAGAATAAAGAAATGGAAGCCCTGAAACCCAAACCAGATGATTTTTTCCTTTACGAAGGAACCTATATCTGGAGGGAAATGGATAAAGAATTCAGCATTGAAATCGATGGAGAAGCTTTATTCATGAAGATTCGCGGGATGCCCGATATGAACGCCCGGTTGATTCCTGTGGAGAAACATGGATTCCGTTTGGAGGGCGGTCCGGCAAGCGGTCAAACGATGATATTTCATATGGATGAGAAGGGAAAAGTGATCAAAGCGACTATGGGGGATTTTGAATTCATCCGGAAATAAAAATTTGTATTCTAAGCCTTTATGACCTCTTCATATTCGGGAAAATAATAACTAATAATTTTCAAATCGAACTCTGAAAGGATGGATTCTTTAGATTCCCTCTCCTGAAGAAACTCAAAAGACTTTTTTATCAGTTCTTCTTTAGGAATTTTGCCTTCAGTTAACTTCTGGTAGTAATCATCATCCAAATTCACTGTGTGTTCTGATACACTGCCTTCTTCTTGCACTGTTACCAGAAACTCCTGCTCATTTTTCTTTGTGATTTTAATCATTTCATCCTCCTTTAAAACAGACGTTTATCTTGAATTTTTCATTACTCCATTTTATGACCATTTCTTATAGGTTTCAAGGAATTGAAATTTTCTCTATTTTTTGAAATTAAGAGTTTTCAGCTTGAATACAATACTCTTGGAATACTCGAATACTCAGCTTGGCTGATTTATCGTAAAGAAAATAAAAGAATTACAAAATAGCCTTCAGGGGAAGAAAATTCTTAAAATCAATATATTAAGGGAAAAATAGATTTTAAGATTTTAGGGCGATATTGATAGATTGACAGATCCTTTTTCAATATATGTGTTTTTACTGGCTGTAAGTAAGCATCTTAATTTCCGTGATAGTATCAAAACCAGCCAGGCAAGCTGGAAGTTGATGTTGGTTAAGAATCGTTTTTCTGATAAAATTAAAAAATGAAAACAAAGCAAACAAAAAACAAAGAAATTCTCGTTTTGGATGAACATGATGAAGATAAAGAAATTGAATTTGAACTGAATTATCTAGCCTCGTTAACCATTAATGAGAGGATTTCTTTAATGGAAAATAAAAGTAAAGAAATGAAATCAATCCTGATAAAAAATGGACACAGAAAAACTACTCAAGTCATTAAAAGAAAATAACGTTGATTTTATCGTTATCGGTGCAAGCGCTTTCCCTGTATACGGATATGCGAGAGCTACTCTTGATATAGATATATTTGTGAGACCCATTTTAGAAAACATAAAAAAAATCACAAAAGCATTAGAACGATTTGGATATGACATTAAAGATCTAACCTATGATGATTTATTGACAAAAAAAGTATTAATCCGCCAATACTTGGTTGAGGCAGACATTCATCCCTTTGTTAAAGGAGTAACATTTGAAGAGGTCTGGAAGAATAAGATCAAGGCTGAGTACGGCAGCACTGAAGTCTATTTCCCTTCATTAGAAGATATGATAAAGATGAAAAAGGCAGCAGGAAGAGCAAAGGATCTGGAAGATCTCAAGTATTTAGAAAGAATAAAAAATAAGAAATAGTTGGTATTCTAGAAGTATGGATTCTTTCTGTTTATATAAAAGCCGCTTTTCTGCCTGTTATAACATAAATCCTCTTAGAATCAATTTTATGGCTGAAAAATCCATTTTACTTGAAATTTTTCTTAACGATCCGATATTGAAGAAGCATATCCAAAACCGCTGTGAATTGGCAGTCAGGCAAATTGATTCGTCAAACCGCGGATTTTCCACAGCATGTAGCGCCCGATCGCTCGATCCCTGAACGGGCTATATTAAGTAGGGTCCAATCCGTATGCCGTGAATATTGTATGGCTTACCGGTTAAAGTCCGGTAGTGGGAATTAGCAGTTCACCCACTTAGTAGGAGGAAGGTGTTAATGGAATTCCCCTAAAAAAAAGGACATCCTAAAAAGCGTGAGTTGCATTTATATAATACTCCAAAGGGCTTTTTTGATTCAAGGCAGAATGTA
>CAZPBN010000014.1:0-89411 GCA_964584935.1 uncultured Eubacteriales bacterium
CAGCCATTTCAGTAATTTATGGCGAAAAAAAACGATTATCTCTGAAACTCCTGTTAAAGCATCAGCTGAATGGGATATAAGGGAAAATCCTTTGTATATTACTAGTAGTAAGCGTTTTTCTTTACCTGTTGCAAAAGTATTAAATAAAATGAGAACGGAGCCATTAGAAGGCGAAATTACTGGGAATGAAAGATCAGATGAAATTTCCCCTATTATGATTATAGTTAATGAGAAGAATCGACAGAATGCTTTAAGAGCATTTGCGAAGATAATTAATGAGAAGAATCTGAATAAAAATAAATCTCCATTTAAAGCTGTAGGTTGGGTTGGAAAAAAGAGGGAAGATGATAAACTTTGTATTCCCAGATATTGTGATTTTGTTCAGAAAAAGAAACGTGAAAAAAAAGACTTTCAATGTTTAAAAGGTTATTTAAACGCCTGTAATTATGTTGATACGAAAAGAAATGGATTAAAACCATATAAAGATATAATTTTTCGTTGTCTAACTAAAATTCTTAGAATTGCTAATGTTAAAAATGATGGAGATTTTTTTTCACCTTCAAGATTAGAGAATTACATGTCGGATAATTATAAGAAAGAGTTAGAATATTTACTAATTAAAATAGCTAAATGGTGTTTAATGCTTTATAAAAGAAAAAGTATAGAAAATGAGTTTTTTGATTATATTTGCGAAGAGTTTCTTTTAATGTATATAGAAAAGGAAATTGGGCAATTATTGATAAATTTTCTGACTGAAGATTATGATGAAGAAGTAATGAAGGAAAAGACTGTGAAAGTTGATAATAGAATAAAGATTGATGATATAGATATTGAGGTGTCAACAATACATGGAGCTAAAGGAGAGACCCATGAAGCAACTTTATATCTAGAAACATTCTTTAAAGAAAATGATATAAAAGATATTGTTCCTTTTTTGATCGATGGTGGTTCTCCAAAGAAAACACAAAAAAAGAGGCTCAAAATGGCATATGTTGGGATGTCTCGAGCGAGAAGTCTTCTTTGTGTTGCTGCAGATGAGAAAAGTTTAGAAGGTCATGAAGAAGATCTTAAAAAAAATGGATGGGAAATTAGGAAAATTGAAACTATTTTATAGTTGTTAACTTATGATTTTTAATAGACGGAGACATTTTTACAGAAGATTAATTTTTAATGGTTGAAATTTATTTTTTTAAAATAATCTGAGTTTTTAAATGAACCTTCATTCTTGTATAAATTGACAACCATTGCATATTAATATAAAATCCATACTTCACCTTATGCAGAAGACTAAAAAAGCATAAAACAAAGAAAATGGCGTCATCATTCACCTGGGTCGATTTTTCCGAAGAAGACAGGCATCGGATAAAGGAAGTGCTTTATCTTTTTCGTGACAGAGAGATCCGTGAGGAACTGGGAGTGGGGACAGTGAGAGATGCGATTTCTGATATCTTGTTTCCGGGAACAAGTACTCTGCACACCCGGGCTAAGTATATGCTTTTTATACCCTGGATTTTTATGGAAAGGGAAAAGCGGAGAACCTCTTCTCAGAAAATCGAAGAAGAGTCCAGAATGGATGAACTGGCTCTGAGTTCATTCTTAAAGGATGCCGGTGAAACAGATGGGGTCATCGGCATGGTTGCGGGACAAAGCCTTAAAATCCTTCCCAGTTATATGTATTGGTCTGGTTTGGGTATATGGGGAATACGAAAATTTGAAGGTTCCATCAATCAGTATTTCAGGTCCCTGGATCAATATTATATTTACCTGGATAGTGCCGTGAGATCTGAAACAGAACAAATGCATCCCAATATCCGGAGCAACTGGGATCCCAATATTGTTAAGCCTTCGGCTGGTTTTCCCAAAAAACCGACCTTAAATTTAACCTATGATGAGGCTGAATACTTGCGGGATAAAATAAAAACAAACTGCAGAAACAGTCTTCTCGCATTTCTTGTGAGTGAGACAGAATCGGTTAACATTGATTTTATCTGGGAGCATCCTCAGTTCGGTCATTTCAATAAAGAGCATAAAAATATTGTGAGGCACGCCAGAAACTTTTCAGAAGTGATCCATGGAGCCTCTCTTCTTTACAATTTCATGCTTTCTCAAGAAATAGAACAAAGCGAATGGATTGACAAATATAAAAAGAAAATAAAATCTTGGGACAATGAAATCAAGTCCCGTTTCCATGAAATTGCCAATTGGGACTTGAATGAATTCTGGGAAATCATTTTCAATCAAAACAATCAAATTCCACGCCTTACAAAGCGATTTATAGAACAATGGATAAATCAAGTTCACACAAAGAAAAACCTAGCCCGAATACATGATGATCAAAAAGCCAAAAGTCTTATCTATAACCGGGAAGTAAGAATCAAAGGAAACCGCTCAAGACTGAAAAACAAAAGCATGCTTTCTAAATGGGCTGGAGCCGCCGGGGCTTATAAACTGAACTTCCGGTGGAGGATTGTGCAGCGGATCGTCAACGATATACTCAAAGGATTGCAAGGAACATAAGAGAATGCTTGATCCTCATGATAGGACTCTCTATCTCAATGCTTTACGGCCTCCTACGGGTTTCATCCTGGATCAAGCTGTCGCCACCACTTATTCTTTAAATCTTCTCACTCTTCTCACCGTTCCTTTATCATTTGCCAAGTTTGAGCTTAAAAACAAGGATGAGATTATCAATGATCCGGTTACTCTTTTAGAAGCTTTGAGGAGAAGCTCTGGAAGGTTTCACATCTTTTGTCAGAATGGGAATATCAAAGTTCCATCTGCGCCCAACTGCCTTTTCAACTATCTTGAGAAGATGATCATTGAGGTCTCGCCTCCTGATAAATATGGGGTGTTTCATCCTAAACTATGGGTGTTGCGGTTTTTAGGGGAAAATAGAAAAAACGTTTTCTACCGTTTTATCTGCTTATCCAGAAATATCACCTTTGATCAATCATGGGATACAATTCTGACTCTGGAAGGTCCAGTCAAAAGAAGTTTCTTCGCCAGGAATAAACCGCTTTCTGATTTTATGAAATCTCTACCTGAGTTAGCCAAGAGGAAATTGGCAAAAGCATTGAATGACAAAATAACCGAGATGGCAGAAGAAATAAGACACGTTGATTTCAAACTTCCTCCTTTTTATGAGGATCTAAAATTCTGGCCAATGGGAATTGACAAAAAAAGACAATTTCCCATAAGGGATGACTATTACAGGATGCTGATTGTTTCCCCGTTTCTGACCAATGACATTCTAAAGCGGTTGGGAAACAATAGATCCGGCAATATCCTAATTTCCAGAAAAGAAGAGATGGATGCTTTAGAAGAGGAAACGCTTGACCGGTTTGAGGAAAAGTATCAAATGGATGAAGCGGCTTATGACAAAGAAGAAGCCCCGATTGAAATCTCAAGTGAGGCGGCAAAAGGGTCGCAGATTGATGAAGAAAGCGAACTTTCAGGGCTTCACGCCAAGATACTATTGGCAGAGTCAGGCAGGAATGCGTATTTATGGACAGGTTCGGCAAATGCAACCAATGCGGCATTTGATAACCATAATGTCGAGTTTATGGTTGAACTGAAAGGAAAAAGAAACAGAGTTGGAATTGATCGATTTTTAGAGAAAGAGGATCATGTGACATCATTTCGCGACCTTTTGGAGGAGTACATTCCAATTGAGAGACCAGAAAAAGAGAACAAGAAAAGAAAAGAGCTTAAGAGACAGCTTGACATAGCCAAGAGAGAGATATCAAACTCTTCTATACGAGTGAAGGTGGTGAAAGACAGAAGTGGGAAAAAATATCATATGGAACTCATTTTTCCAAAATATTTGAAATTTCAGAAAGGTTTATCCATCAGTGGAAGGGTCTGGCCGATTAGTATTAAATACACCTATGCCCAGCCACTTCAATTTGAGAATTCTCTTCCGTCTCAATACTTTAAGAATCTTTCCCTGGAGCAAATAACGGGTTTGTTTGCTTTTGAATTAAAAATGAAATCTCTGAGTGAAACCATTCGATTTGTTCTCAATCTGCCTGTATCAGGGATGCCAGAAAACAGAGATGAGAAAATACTTCAAGTTATCATTTCTGATAAAAAAAATTTCATTCGTTATCTTCTTCTTTTATTGTTTGAAGGGGAGTACAGCTATCTTGCTTCCAATATAGATAAGAAAATCAGAACCATGGGGAAAGATTGGGGACGCTGGTTTTTTTGGAAAGATATGCCGCTTTTTGAAGAATTAGTCAGAGCTTACAGCCGGTTTCCGGAAAAAATCAACCGCATATCCCATCTCATCAAACAATTGAAGAAAACAGAAGAAGGGAGGAAGCTTTTGCCTGAAGAATTCGAATTCATTTGGTCTCTATTTGAGGAGGCTGATCTCAAATGAATCGCCAAGTGAACAAGCCAGATGTTGACCGCATAATGGGACCATTGAAAGATTTTCAGAAACGGTCTGTGGAAAAAATTTTTCAGCGCCTTTATTTGGATGATGATCACACCAACCGTTTTTTGATTGCCGATGAAGTGGGTCTGGGAAAGACACTGGTTGCCCGAGGAGTTGTTGCCAAAGGAATTGATTATTTATGGAAAAAGGATGTGGAGCGAATCGATATCATTTATATATGCGCAAACCGGGATATTGCCAGCCAGAACATCAATAGACTGAATATTACTGAAAACAGAGAGTTTTCTATGGCTTCACGGCTGACTATGCTTCCTCTAAGAATCTCAGGATTGAAACACAATAGGTTGAATTTCTTATCATTCACTCCGGGGACTTCTTTCAAACTCCATTCGAAGAATGGGATAATGCAAGAGCGAGCGCTTATTTATCATACACTCAAAGAATATTGGGGCCTGCAGGGGATGGCATCGATCAATCTGTTTCAGGATCGAGCCTCAAAAGAGAACTGGCGATATATGGTCGATCAATTTAAAGAAAAGTATTCCATTGATTCAGATTTGGAAAAGAATTTTATGAATGCTGTCCATCAAAGAATAAAGGAAGAAAAGAAAAACGGGAAGAAGGATATAAAAACAAGATTTTTTGAACTCTGCAAACGATTCAAATTCCATAAAAGGAGAGAAAATGTTCCTCAGAAGGATAAAGAGGATGTGAGGGAAGTGATTGGAGAATTGAGGATGATTCTGGCTAATTCCTGTTTGGATGCTTTGGAGCCGGATATTGTTATTTTGGATGAGTTCCAGCGTTTTAAGTATTTGCTGGATGGACAGGGAGAAATGGGACAATTAGCCCAGCATATGTTTAATTACAAAAATCCTGACGGAGAAGTCAAAATTATTTTGCTTTCTGCCACGCCTTATAAAATGTATACGGTTCATAATGAAGAGGATATGGACAATCATTATGAGGATTTTATTCGAACGGTTCATTTTTTATTTGATGATAAAGATAGAACCGAGCAGTTTCAAAGAAGATTGAAGTGTTTTAGAAATGTTCTTCTGTCTGTGAGCTCCCAGAAATTGAAAGAGCTTAAGGAAATAAAGCAAGAGATAGAGGATGAGCTAAAAAAAATAATGGTGCGGACAGAGCGTTTGGCTTACACACCGGACCGGAATGGTACGATCAAAGAGAAGGATACACAATACTGCCAGGTCAAAATAACCGATTTGGATGAATTTGCCGCGGCTGATAAGCTTTCCAAAGAACTCAAATCCTATGATATGGTTGAGTACTGGAAATCAGCGCCCTATCTTTTGAATTTTATGGAAGATTATGATTTGAAGCGCCGGCTGAATAAAATCATTCAAAAGGAGCCCATTCAGAGAAACATCTTCAACCTGCTTAAAAAATACAAGAAAAACATGTTGCAGTGGCATACGATGAGGAATTACAGTCAAGTTGATCCTGGAAATGCCAAAATGCGAACGCTCATTCAAAGGGGATTGGATAAAGAAAGCTGGAAGCTCCTGTGGATCCCGCCTTCTCTTCCTTATTACAAGCCTTTCGGGTGTTTTGGAAAAAAAGAGCTTCAGAATTATACGAAGTCACTCATATTTTCTAATTGGCAGGTTGTCCCCAAAGCCATTGCTTCAATCTGCAGTTACGAAGCAGAAAGGCGGCAGATAAAAGAATTCAAGCAATTGGATGTGGGATACGACAGGATTCATAAAAAACGAAGTCCTCTTATCATTTTTGCAGAAAAAGAGGGTCGGCTCACCGGGATGGCAAATCTCACTTTGATGTATCCCTGCATGACGTTTATTAAGAATATCGATCCATTGAGTATTGCACTTGATTTTCTTCCCCTGAGCGGGCCTCCTTCTTTTCGCTTTGTCTATGAAGAAGTCAAAAGACGGGTTGAAGAGCTTTTGGAAAAGGCTGTTGGGCGTAAGGAAAGGAAGATAGGCAGGCCTGATGAGCGTTGGTATTGGGCTGCTTTAGCCTTAATGGACCGGAAATTTAATTATAAAGATTTAGATACATGGTTTAAAACGCGAAACCGTGATTTAAAATGGAATGCACTTATAAAATCCAGAACAGGTGATGAAAAAGAAACGTATTTCACAAAGCATGTGGAAAGGTTTTCTAACTTTTTTTATAATCCGGAAGAATTAGGGAGAAGGCCTGATGATCTGGTGGAAGTGCTGGCAAAACTTGCCCTAGCATCACCAGCGGTTTCTGCAGCAAGAAGTTTGCTTCGTTTAAAAAAAGAAAGTGAGCCTATCGAATATCCCAAATTTCTGTTTGGTTCTGCAAAGATTGCTTCTGGATTTCGTGTTTTGTTCAATATGCCGGACTCGATAAGTCTTGTTCGGAGCGGAGATGATCAAAAGTCTTACTGGGAGCAAGTACTGGATTATTCTCTTTCCGGAAACTTACAAAGTGTGATGGATGAATACAATCATATTTTGAATGAATCTTTAGGGCTTTTTGAGAGACCGTTTTATAAAAAAATAGAAAAGATTGCCGAGGAATTCTATTCAGCTGTTTCCATTCGGACTGTGGGGATGTCTTTTGATGAAATCGTTGTTGAGCCTGTAAAGAAGCGAATTCAAATAAACAACAGAAGAATCAGATGCCGGTATGCCCTGAGATTTGGAGAAGAGAAGAGAGTCGAAGAGCAAGAAGTGACGAGAGCGGATCAAGTGAGGAGTGCCTTCAATTCTCCTTTCCGGCCTTTTCTCCTGGCTACAACATCCATTGGGCAGGAAGGGCTTGATTTTCATCAGTACTGTCATTCTATTTATCACTGGAATCTTCCTCATAATCCTGTCGACCTTGAACAAAGGGAGGGAAGAATCCACCGGTATAAAGGATTTGTGATAAGGCGCAATCTCGCTCGTCATTTTGGATTGGAAAAATTAAAGGAGAAAAGAAACCTTTTTGTTGAACAACGCAGCGATCCCTGGCGTTTTCTTTTTGATCTGGGGATTTCAAGCAGGAGAGATGACGATGATGATATCATTCCTTATTGGGTGTTTGAAACAGAGAAAGGAATCAAAATCGATCGCAATGTTCCCTGTCTTCCTTTGAGCCGGGATGTGGAACTATTTAAAGATCTCAAAAATAGCCTGGCTTTGTACAGAATGGTTTTTGGCCAGCCTCGCCAGGAAGATTTGCTTGAATTCTTAAAGAAAGTCTTTAATGAAGAAGATATCAGCGATGACATAAGAAATTTACGGATTGATTTATCTCCTAAGTGAATAGGGGATAGGGAGGGGTGGTTTCAATGGATTTTTTTCAGAATGTCAAAAAGGAACAGGTTGATTTGAAAAAACTAGGGGAAAAGGAATTTCAGGCTTTGATTCATTCCACCATTCGTACCATCGTCAACCAGTTTAAAAGGAAACAGGATAATTTCTTTAATGAGCATGATTTTCACCAGTATTGCTATCATATTTTTTACGGGAAAAAGCAGTTTTCCAAACAATACAGGACATTGGACGGGAAGAAAACAAATATTGTGCATCCGGAATATCCGACTTTAAAGCGGTTCAGGCGGAAGCCGATAGGCAGAGTTGATGACAGGGGAGTACGTGCCCGGTATGATATGGTGGTTCTCAACCCTGAGTTTATTGAGAGAAATGATTTTGAGACTGTACGGGATAGAGACATAAGAAAGGTTAAAGCGGGCGGGGAAATAAGGAACATCATTGCGGCTCTGGAATTTAAATACATTATCAGACATAGTCTCCATTATTTGAATGAAATCATGTTCGATCATCTCAAGCTGGAGAATGATGATGAAGTGGAGCAGAAATATATGCTGGTCTTCACAAACACACAGGAGAGAAAGATTGACTATTTTGAAGAATTTGTGCTGGGAAAGGGAATAAAAGCTCTTTATATTGCGCCTTGGAAATCAGGTAGTAAAAGACTGGAAGTCAAAGAGTATCCTTGTTGTTGGTTATATAAAAAAACATAGTTCATAGGTTGATTGGGTAAATCAGAAGGAAATCAGTCTTGTAAATTTTTTGTATATATGACAGTATAATCATATAGATTCATGAAAAAAGCTGTCAACGTATTCAAAGCTCTCTCTGACCCCACCCGTTTGCGTATCCTGATGCTCCTTTCACAAAGAGAATTATGCGTGTGTGAGCTTGCCTTCACACTGAAAATGGAGCAGTCAAGAATATCTCATCAGTTGCGGATTTTAAAAGATGTGGATTTAGTTGAGGATGTTAGGGACGGAAAATGGATCAATTACAGAATCCCTGATAAAACAAAAAAAGATCTGAAAGCTATATTCAATAAGACTTTCAAAGAAGATTTTTCTGAATCAGAGAAATTCCAAAAAGACAGGAAAAATATAGAAATATGCCTTAAAGAAAACATCCGAATGAAAAAATGAGCTTGACCCGTTCCTGTTTTGCTGACATCTGTATTACATTCTATCCTTAAGTCAGAGTTCAGTCACGCACATTACAAAAAAAAATCTCATAAAAAACTCATAATAAATTGACAATAGGCAATAAATATGATATGAATATATGTTCATATATATATTTTTTACTTCTATTGATTGTAGAAAAGGCTCCATGAAAGACAGATGGATTTTCCTGATATTTCTTCTTACTTTTCTGGCTGCTAAAGTTCTTGGATACAAACTGGGCCTGGCCAGAGCCATCGGAGCCATCATTTTTGCGGTAATCATAGGCCTCATCATGCATCTTCTGTTCAAAAAAGAAGAGGAAAAAAACAGAGAGAAATCAGACTTTGTGGAAAGCGAAGAAAAAGAACCCCGCCCCTTATGGAAGACCACACTTTATTTCGCTGTGATGGTGGCTATCCTTGTTTTTATTGCCCTGGTGGTCATTATGGCAACAATCACAGGTTTGATTTATGGACAATTTTTTTCATGAAGTCCTCTAAATTTATTGTTTTAAACGAGAAAAACAAGAAACTCATAGCTGGGAGGTTAAAAAATGGAAATCAGGATTTTAGGACTGGGTTGTCCCCGGTGCAGAGAAGTGGAAAAAAGAACCATCGATGCCCTGGCAGAGCTTGATGTAAAGGCAGACATTCAGAAAGTGACTGACATCAAGAAAATTTCAGAGTATAAAGTCTTTGCCACGCCCGCTCTGGTCGTCAACAAAAAAATAAAGGCTTCCGGCCGTATCCCAACTTCCAAGGAAATCAAGAAGTGGATCCAGGAAGAGATGGAAACCGGTTCATAGACTTAAGAGTCATGCTGATGCTTGCGCGGATATGTTTAAGAACCCGGACCTGGTTCAGTCAAGACGACTAGGATTTTTTCATAAGGATAACAAGCGATGGGTGATCAACCTGCAAAAAAGAAGATTTTATTTGTCTGTACCCATAATTCGGCACGCTCCCAAATGGCAGAAGGACTGATGAATTCATTGCACGGGAATGGATATGAAGCAGCCAGCGCAGGAACAGAACCAACCACTATCAATCCCTATGCTGTTCAAGTCATGTCCGAGATCGGCATTGATATCTCAAATCATCGGTCAAAAAGCATTTATGAATTTACTGAGCAAAAATTTGATTATGTGATAACAGTCTGCGACAATGCCAAGGAGACCTGTCCGTTCTTTCCAGGAGGTATGAAACGCCTGCACTTCAGCTTTGAAGACCCGGCCTCTTTCAAAGGGAATAAAGCAGATACCTTATCGTTTTTTAGGCGGATCAGAGATGAGATCAAGCTCCGCTTAGAAACACTTATCAAAGAATTGGAACCATAATCACAAATGAGGGGTTATTCAAGCAGCCAGCAGTGCTTATCATAACTGTTCTTTTAAGAATTCATTGACAGCCCGATATTGCATTCGGGATGACGAAATCGAGAATTGGAAGAACGAGGGACGGAAATGATTAGGAGGTTTCCAACGCATCATTTATATCCACGTTAAGAGCAAGAGGATCCCTTTTATTATGATTTTTCCTAATCTACTATTTTGCCAATTTGCTTTAGCTAACATCGTATTTAAAAAATTAGCAGAAAAAGAAGGTAAGATGGATTGAACTGCACCCCAAAATTTGAACCACATGGTGTGCTAGTATTTTCGTGATATAATAGACATCATCAGAGTGAAAAGGAAGCCCTTTTGAGGAGGCAGATGATGTCAGACAAACATAGTTCAGCAGTGAGATCTAAGTAGGGGATTTTATTATATTGATAAAGAAATTTTGACAATATTCCATTATGCTATTATAATGGTTCCATAATAATTCTATAAAGGTGACATTATGGCAACTTTAACGATTAAAAACATCCCTCCAGAGGTCTATGAGAGGTTGAAGCGACGCGCTAAAGCCAGCCGGCGAAGCATCAATCAAGAAGTTATCGCTGTCATTGAACAGTCTCTTGAGACATCTCCCATTGATGTGGATTCTACCCTCAAGCGGACGAGGGAGATTCGAGAATTGACTGCCCGATATTGCATTCGGGATGACGAAATCGAGAATTGGAAGGACGAGGGACGTAAATGATTGTGGTGGATTCGAATATCATCATTTATATCCATGTTAACAGCGAAAGAACTCCTCAAGCTCTTCAAATTCTCAAAAAGGATCCTTGCTGGGTGGCTCCACCGCTTTGGGAAAGTGAATTCCGAAATGTTTTGTCTGGATATATTCGGCACAGTATTCTGAATCTCGAGCAGGCGAATAAGGTTATGAATTCGGCACTTAAGACCATGGAAGGAAAAGAAATCCTTCCTCCATCAAATCGTGTGTTGGAATTGGTTGCAGCAAGTGACTGCTCAGCCTATGACTGTGAGTATGTTGCTCTGGCACAACATCTCAACATAAAACTCGTTACCGGTGATCAAAAAATTCTTAGAAACTTTCCCGAAACATCCGTAGATCTTAGTGCTTTTTAATGGTCAATTCTTTTGAAATTTTTTATAAAAAAGGAATCCTGTGAGATATTATTTTCATTAAAGTGCAGTCAAAAAGCCAATATTTCCCGCGATTGAAATCGGGCAATAAAGCATGAAAAATGCGATTCCTGTTATTCTGTTTTTTCTTTAATATGCAAAATCTGATTGGCTTTGATGTCTTTGATTTTTTGAACAATTCCGCTGGGCCAGGTGATGGTGATCTCTTCGATTGTTTTGTTTTTTCCTAGTCCAAAGTGGAGCCTTTTTGAGTTTTGTGCATAGGTGTGACAACCTCCCAACTGTTCTCTGAGCTGGCTTTTTCCTCCTGCGGTCACAATAACACGGGCGCCGATGGCATCCCGGTTGGACACAGTGCCCTCCAGATCGATTTCAATCCAGTTGTTGGTATTTCCTTTGTTGCGGAGAAGAACAGGAGGGGAAAAGAGATAAATTCTGGTGAAAGCCGGGAATGTGACCTCGCTCAATAGAATGTCCAGGAATCCATCGTTATCATAATCGGCAACCGCTATCTTCTCGGCTTCTCTAACCTCTGTATAAGAAAGAGTTCCGGAATATCCAGAAGCCCCGCAAGCATCCGGAATTTTGACAAAGGTTCCGTCTCCTTTGTTCTCATAATATATATTTGGGAGATTGATGGTTGGAGAAATGCATCCCATATAGATGTCAACATCCATATCATTGTCAAAATCTCCGGTGACCACATATTGGGAAGAGGTGGGTTTGGTCAATCCGGATTTCCTTGTCCTGTCCACATATTTTCCATTTTTCTGGATTAAAAGCGTATCTTTCAATGCAGATTTCTTCTCCAGAGACTTAACTGGAGGAAGGTTGTGCATAGGTTTTTTTGATTGGAGAAAAAACTTTATCCCGAAAAAATCCTCCTTGTCTCCGACGACTAACTTGATATCCCATTGATCCTTTTTTGAATCATAACCAATATACAAACCATGCTTGGTATCATCGAGAATTCCCAGAAAGTCTTTATTGTTTTTGTCAAGAATGAGAGGCCATCTTTGAGGCGTAACTCCTTTCGCTCCCGTATAAGTATGTTTGAGTATGCTTTCAGGTATTCCCGGTCTCCATCTGAATGTGCTTAAAATAACAGCATCCTCTGACTTGAAAGAGATTTTAAAAGGATCTGAGCGGGAAGAGGTTATTATGGCAGAGAGATTATCTTTAGCCAGTAGAACTTTATGATTGTTTCTGATAATTCTATTTAAAACCCTGCTTCCTATTTTTGATCTCACTAAAAATATATCTGATTTCAAATCACCATTGAAATCGGCGATGGCTATATCTGAAACATTCATTCCTTTTCCGTTTCTCGAATTGATCTCGAGAGAGCTGTTTAAGATAGAACCGCACATCTTGTTTTCATTATCAGCCTGCCAGTATTCCTGGCTGCATACCAGTATATCTGTGTGATTTTCCAGATTGATAACGTGATAAGGAGGGAGAAAGCCGAAAGATAAATCTTTTCCCTGACTCTTGATATCTTTTATCTTTTTAAAACCACCATTTTTTCTCTGCCTGAAGAGTGCTGTGCTTGCTTTTTCATCTTTTCTTTCCAAATTAACCAGGAGAATATCCAAAAGACCATCGTTGTTTTCGTCAATCCATAAGGGAAAGCGGCCTCTTCCCAGGCTGTAGCCTAAGCCCAATTCTTTGGCTTTCTCATGGAGTTTTCCTTGAGAGTTCTCCAGGAAAAGGTTTGACACACCCACTTTATCCTTTCCTAAACGCCCTCCCATTGTTACAAAGAGATCTTGATCGCCGTCATTGTCATAATCAGCCCAGGCTGATCCATGACAATCTCCTTTGGCATTCCTTGGCCAAACTGTTGTGAAAATATCTTTGAATGTCCCATTGCCTTTATTTAAAAACAATCTTGCTTTTTTATTTATTTTTTTAACTATTTTTGATTTGATACCGTGGCGGGAAAACCAGATGTCATAAAAGCCGTCATGATTGAAATCAACCCAGGAAATGCTGTAGGAATCAATGGGTTTCTGTCCCTCCCAATAAATTCCTGATTGGAAGGTTACGTCTTCAAAAGATATTTTAGGATTGGGGGAAGAGTAGGGTGGGATAAAAATTGCTTTGATAATATATAAGGACGCACCGAACAATATGATTATGAGAAAAATGAATAGATATTTTTTTTTCATGATTCCTTCCTTTTTTAAAGTACCATTATAATCCATATTGTTGTGCCTGTCATATTGTGATTTATTGTATTGGTAACAATCCGTATTGTAATGTATTTGAAAAATGTACAAGATTGTATTTTTGTTTATTGCGGCTCGATGCGGGGATCGGGCCCTACAGAAATACTTATTTTGACAAAAATTTAACATAAGTGATAAAATATAAAACTATCAATATGAGTCAATTTTTAGTCAATAAAGGAAAAGTATGAGGAAAGAAAAGTTTCGAAAAAGAAATGTTGTCGCAAGAAAAAGATGGTTTTCATTAGTTATTGTGGTTGGATTGATTTTTTTTGCTTTTTTCCTGTATTCCTGCCGGAGAAAAGCTTCAGATTTTAATTTTATTTTTATGACTTTAGACACCCAGAGATCGGACTACATAGGGATTTACAATCATCCTGTGGCAGGGGATACACCCAATCTGGATTCACTGGCAAAAAAGGGGATAGTGTTTGAGAACTGCTTCTGTCTTGTACCTACCACTCTTCCTTCTCACGCCAATATGTTTTTTTCGGAATCCCCCCAAAAGCTCAAAGTCTTTAATAATGGTCAGGTTATCAGGAATAGAAATAAACCTCCTTCATTTGTCCAGGTATTCAAAAAGCATGAATTCACCTCTGCAGCGTTTATTTCTTTAAAAGTTCTGAAAAAGCGGTTCGGCCTATCCGAGGGTTTCAATGTTTATAAAGAGGATTTTCATAAAAGAAGATGGTATCTGACCGCTGCGGAAGTCAATGACAATGTTCTTCCCTGGCTAGAACAAAATAAGGATAATAAATTTTTCCTCTGGGTTCATTACTCTGATCCTCATGAACCTTATTATCCTCCGCCCTCTGAAAAAGAGCTTAAACTCTATCTTAACGGCAATCTGGTGAGAGAATTTTATTTGGATAAGACCAAATATTCTATAGATCTGGATCTGAAAAAGGGCGTGAATCATATCGTTTTTGAAGTTAAAAACGAATTTATTGAAGACCCAGAAGAGGCTCAAGCTGTGATTGATAAATTAAATATTTCTGAGCTCCAGAAAGAACAGAATGTTCAGGTCAGACTGACAGAAGGATGGGAGGCCCGCAAGATAGAAAATAGATACCTCATCCACAAGCAGGGTAAAATGACCATTAACAATCCGGCGTCCACGCAAAAAATCAAACTCTTTTTCAGCGCCAAACTCATCACTCCTCTGGAGAATAAACTGGATCAGTACCGCAGGGAAGTCGAATACATGGATCAGCAGATCGGCATTCTGTTAGAAAAACTTAAGGAATTGAATCTGGACAGGAAAACGAATTTTCTCATTATTGGTGATCATGGAGAAGGTCTAGGGGAATACATGATTAAAACTGGTAAAAGCAATATTCATCCTCATTTCGGTCATACGCATTACTTGTATTCGGTGTACATGAAGATTCCACTCATCATTTATAGACCTCAATCGGATACTAATGGGGTGAAGATCAAAGCACCGGTCACCACACTGGATGTGGCTCCCACAATTATGAATATCATGGGATTTAAAAATCTAAAGCATTTCGAAGGCAAAAATCTTCTAAAAATAAAAAACAGTTCCAATCGACAAATTTATCATCAGGCTCATAAACCCCTGGCTAACAAAAACCGGTTTGCCCTGCTGGAATATCCCTGGCATCTGATCTCTACTCCTGGAGAGCAAAAATATGAACTTTTTAATCTTGAAGATGATCCTTACGAAGAAAATGATATTTACAGCAAAAAACAAGAATCTTCTCTTTTAATTCGTATGAAAAAAGAGTTGAATTCTTTTATTCGTGAAGTTTTAGAAGAAAAGAAAACATCTTCCGAAATCAGTGAAGAAAGCAAAGATATGCTGAGAACCCTGGGATACATCAAGTAATAATCAGGATTTTAAAGAATTGAAATTTCTTATTGTCCTATAATCTCCAGATACTTGTTGATTTGTTCTCTTTTTTGAGGGTCTTCTATTCTTTCCCTGATATCCAGAAAAATTTTTTTGGCTTCCGAATACTGTTTGTTTTTAAAATAGGCAACAGCAAGGTTGAATTGAATAGTGACATCGTTTTTTATGATGTCTAAAGCGCTTTGATAGCTTGTGATGGCTTGGTTGTAATTTCCCAATTTTTCCTGGATGATTCCTCTCAGATTGTGTGACATGACCATATTACTATTAAGGCTGATGGATTTATTGACAAAGGAAAGAGCTTGTTCGAGATTTCCCTGATCGAAACGCAGTTTGGCAAGATTGAAATAGGGAAGATGTTTGGACTTATATTTGTCATTGGAAATGGCGATGATAAATTCCTGTTCCGCTTTATCCAGATAACCCAGTTCATGATAGATGATCCCCAGATAATTGTGCACTTCAGTCAGAGCCGGATTGACTTGAAGCGTTTTTTTATAATACTTTTCTGCTTTTATGAGTTCTCCCTTCATGGAGTAAGCCAAGCCCAGGGAGCATAACGCCACGTCATAACGGGGATTGATGGAGATGGATTTGTTGAGATGCCATATGGCTTTATCGATGTTGTTATTCTGAAGATAGAACAATCCCATATTGTATTGGTATCTTGGATCATTTTCCCTCTGATTTTGAAGCTTCTTTTGATAGGAAGCACAAAAGGTTAAACTGAGACAAATAAATATGATTAAAATTAGCTTAATTTTCATTTGTTTCTCCTCATATATTTAATTCTCATGTTTCAATTTGCGTGACATTAAGTCTTGAAGAGCTTTTTTGGGTGATTTTTTCTTATAAATGACTTGGTAGACCTGCTCGCAAATAGGGAGTTCCACCTGTTCTGATTTTGCCAGTTTGTGGGCGGATAAGGTGGTAGTGATTCCTTCAGCAACCATATTCATGTTGGAAACAATTTGTTTCACTGTTTTTCCCTGTCCTAATTCATATCCCACCGAGCGATTGCGACTGAGTTTTCCAGTACAGGTGAGAACAAGATCTCCGATACCAGCCAATCCTAAAAATGTCTCTTTTTTTGCTCCCAATTTCATTCCCAGTTTGGTTATTTCAGCAATCCCTCTGGTTATGAGGGCAGCAGCTGTGTTGTTTCCAAAGCCCAGGGAAAAGGAAATGCCCGTGGCAATGGCAATGACATTTTTTAAAGCGCCGCACAATTCAACTCCTATGATATCACTGGATGTGTAAGCACGGAAATTCTTATAAGAAATCAGATGCTGGATTTTTTGGGAAAGATTCAATTTTTTGGAAGCAACAACCACTGTGGTGGGATGCTGGGCAGCAACCTCTCTAGCAAAACTGGGTCCGGAAAGAACCGCATAAGGAGGGAGGGCGGATGAAGGAAAAATTTCTTTGACCAGTTCACTCATTCTTTTCAGGGTTTTTTCTTCGATGCCTTTGGTCAGGCTGACAATAATCTGGTTTGGCGACAGATAGCCGGCAAGATTTCTGTATATTTTGCGGCAAAATTTGGAAGGGACTGCCACAAAGACGATATCAGCATCTTTAACAATGCTTTTAATATTGTTAGAAAAAGACACGGAAGGAGGAAAAACGAATCCAGGGAGAAACGTCTTGTTTTCAAAATTTTCCTGCATATCTATGAAAATGTCTTTTTCCCTTATCCATAGACTGGTGTCTATGCCTTTGCGGCCCAGATGAAGTGCAAACGCACTTCCCCAGGTTCCTCCGCCGATAACACAGACTTTCATTGGTTGGCATCTCCCAGTTTTCTTTCATTTCCTCTGATTAGTCTTTTGACGTTATCCCTGTGTCTTAAAAGAATAAGCAAAAATATGATTACGGACAAAAAGATTATGTTTAGATTTCTGTCGAATAAAACCAATATAATGGGATAACTCAAGGAAGAGGTTAGAGATCCCAGAGAAATATAACGGCTTATTCCTGAGACCAAAACAAACACACCCAGGCATATCAAAAAAGGATACACATCCAGAGCCGCATAGATGCCCATCATGGTTGCGATTCCTTTTCCTCCTTTGAATTTGATATATACGGGGAAACAGTGGCCCAGGATAGCAAACAGAGCGCAAAGCAAGGCTAACTTGGAGTCAGGGAATATTATTAAAGCTAGAAAAGGAGGAATAAATCCCTTGGCAAAGTCAAATATAAGAACAGGAAGGGCGTATTTCAATCCAAGGAGTCTGAGGACATTGGTGAATCCGATGTTTTTGCTTCCGAAATTCCGGATGTCCTCTCTTGTGACCCAACGGTAAATGATATATCCGGCAGGAATGGCTCCAAAAAAATAAGAAGCAGCAACAAATAAAGTTTTCATTGAAAAAACCTTTCAGTAATCACTGAATATTCAGCCCCTGATGACTTCAAAATACTCTGGAAGAATGTAATTTTTTGGGCTGTCATTTCTCCAAAATATTTTTCTTGATCGGCACTTATTTTGGAAAGAATAGACTGGAGATGGAATGGTTTTTTTATTCTTCCCATGGTCAGATGAGGGGAAAAGGTTCTTTTTTCTTTTGGAAAGCCTAGGGATTGGAGTTTGTCTTCTAACTGTGATTGAATATCACAAAGAATGGTGTTGTTTTCAATCCCTATCCACAGCACTCTGGGCTTTTTTCGATTCGGGAAATAGCCGGTGCCTTTGAAGGTGATGGGAAACGGTTTGTGCTGTTCAGCGGTCTTTTCTAAAATATTATCAATATCAGATACTTTGTCTTCAGATATTTCGCCTAAAAATTTGAGGGTAATGTGCATTCCGTTTTCTTTAATCCATTTTATTTTACTTTGGTTTATCTTTTTCAGTTCATTGATGTATTCGCATATGTTATTTTTTAGGCTTTCATTCAAGTCAATGGCTATAAAAGTTCTCATTTTATTAATTTCCTTCGAAGAATATCCAAAGCTTTCTGGCTGGACTGGAATTTGATGTTTTCTCTGTCTCCGAGAAATAAGTTTTTTTCCACCTCTGTATCCTGATCCCAGGATAAACCGGTGTAAACCAAACCCACCGGCTTTTCCTCAGTCCCTCCGGAAGGTCCGGCAATGCCGGTTATGGAAAGGCTGAAGTCTGCCCCAGTGTTTTGCCGGATGCCTTGTGCCATGGCTTGAGCAACAGCAGAGCTGACCGCGCCGTGTTTTTCTATCAATTCAGAGGGGACGTTGAGAAGATCTGTTTTGGCATTGTTGCTGTAGGCTATGATGCCGTTCAAAAAATAATCAGAGCTCCCCGGAATGTTTGTCAGGCGGTGGGAGAGATATCCTCCGGTGCAGGATTCGGCTGCAGCCAGAGTTTTGTTATCATTTCTGAGGAGATTCCCCACGATTTCTTCCAGTTCTTCTCCGTTAATTGAAATGATGTTGTCTTTAAGCCGTTGATGAAGCATTTTGACCAGGTCTTCTATTTTTTTCTTTGCAAGCGATTGCTCCTTTTTTGATGATGACAATATGTGAATTTCGATTTGTCCGGGTTTGGCAAGAGTGGAAAGCTTAATGGACTTATCTTGATTATAAAGGTCAGAAATGATTGTTTCTATTTTTGACTCGGTTAAACCGGTGATTTTGACTGTTCTTTTTTCGAAATAAGATGTTTCGTGTTTTTTAAGACGCGTCCATACGGATGATTCAAACATGGACTTGAGCTCATTGGGAGGACCGGGTAAAAGAATGATGATATTCGGACCTGTGTCAATCCAAAAACCAGGGGCTGTTCCGCACTCGTTTTCAAGGACTTCAGCCCCTTCAATAACATAAGCTTGTCCCTTGCTTGGTTGAGGCATTGGAATGCCCCTGCGATTGAATCTTGTCTTGATTTTATCGAATATGGTTTGGTTAAAGATCAATTTTCTTTCAAGGACAGAGGCAAAAACTTCTTTTGTTTTATCATCGTAGGTTGGTCCCAAGCCCCCTATGGCAAATACAATGTGAGAACGCCTTAAAGATTCATTGATGCAGTGGAGGAGGTCATATTCATTGTCACCAACAATGGACTTGAAAGCTGGTTTGAGTCCGATCTCGTTCAGGCGGCTGGTTATGTACAGAGAATTGGTCTCTTGAAAATAGGGAGACAGCAGTTCTGAACCGATGGCTATGATTTCAATTTTTAAAATCTCAAATGAATTCATTTGACTATCAAATAGAAGTTAACTATTATTCCTGTATATATCGCTGCAAGGAGGTCATCTGTCATTATTCCCCAACCTCCGGAAAAATTTTCTAATTTTCTTATGGGTGGAGGTTTTATTATATCCAATACTCGAAAAATAAAAAAGCATAAAAAAAGAGGAAACAGGGCTGTTCCCTGGCGGAAAAGCACCAAAAGTTGTCCAAACGCTTCATCGATGACAATATTCGAGGGATCCTTTTGATTTATTTTTTTTGAATATTTATTTGAGACATAGACTCCCACAAAGAAATAAACAACCACGATGGTAAGATAGATGGGCCAGTTGAGTTTATAAAGAAATAATCGGTAAAGAACGACAACAATCAAGCTGGTAAGGGTACCGGGAGCAATGGGAAAATATCCCACACCGAAGAATGTTGCCAGGACTTTTGATAATAAGTTCATTGGATCGTTTAACCAGTCCATCATATACATCTGTATCATTGATTTCAACCTTTTTAAAAAAATATTCTAAAATGTTAAAATGTGCCTTGGCTGATTTAAGTTGTTGATATGCTTAAAGAAAGCAATTTCCTTTTCCCTTATCATTAAATCTTAGAAATTATTTTTAACCCCAAAAATTGCATTTAAGGATTTATATTGTGTTGGGCTCGATCCCCGTATCCCCGTATCGGGCCGAATCACCCTATACTGTTTCCGCTATAGAAACTATTTTTAGATAAGTTACAATAAATTCCAAGGAAAATGGAATCAATATGTAGCAAAAATAAAAGATTTATTTTTTCTATCTAACGAGTTCACTTAACTATTTCCCCGAATAAATCATACACATCTGTATCAATGATTTCAGCCTTTTCGAGTTTGCTTATTTTTGCTGAGCTGCTTTCTGGTTTGTTCATGATAATGATGCCGTCAACCTCAGGAGCCTGGAATTGGCTTCTGCCGATCAATATATCCGGATTGTCTTTCTGGGCTCCTTCCATGATGACAGGAATTTGTTTTCCCAGATATTTCATATTGTTTTTCAGTGAAATCTCAGATTGAATGTCAAGAATCCTGTTTCTTCTTTTTGTTTTTATCTGCTCCTTAACCGGGTCTCCAAGCGCATAAGAAGAGGTTTCTTCTTCTTTTGAGTAGGTAAAAACTCCGAGATGATCAAATTGGGCGTCCCTGACAAAATTTATGAGATTCTCAAATTCTTTTTTTCCTTCACCTGGGAAACCCACTATAAGGGTTGTTCTGAGAGAAACATCGGGGAGCTTTTTTCTGATTTTTTTGATGAGTTTGAGAGATTCACTGCCATCCATGCCTCTGTACATTTTCTTAATCATGGAAGGATGGGAATGTTGAAACGGAATATCCAGATAGGAACAGATTTTATCTTCGTTCATCACTTCTAGAAGAGAATCGTTGATTTCCTCGGGATAGCCGTAGAGTATCCGAATCCACCCTTCCTTTTTTGTATCTAGCAATTTTTGAAGAAGAGCAGTGAGCCCCTGTTTCATTCCTCTGTCCCGTCCGTAAAATGTGGTATCCTGCGAGATGAGATTGATTTCTTTAATTCCATGGGAATCCAGTTGTCCCACTTCCCGGATGATGGAAGATATCGGTCGAGACCTGTAGGGACCCTTGATCAAGGGGATAGCGCAAAAAGAACAGCGGTGGGAACACCCTTCAGATATTTTCACATATGTCCAGGAAGGAGGTGTGGAGAGGAAACGGGGGGAGGTGTGGTCATAAAGAAAACACTGTTGAGACCATTTGAATGGTTTTCCTTTAACAGCTTCAACGATTCTGTCAAAATCATTGACTCCCATAAAACAATCAATATCAGGATATTTTTTTATAAGCTTATCTTTGTATCTCTGAACGTAGCATCCTGCTGCAATAATTTTCTTTATTTTAGTGGATTTTTTCAAGGAAATGGCTCTTTGGATGGCTTCCTCAGCTTCCTCTTTGGCGGGTCTTATAAAACCGCATGTGTTGAGAATGATGATATCGGCTTTGTCGGGAGTGGAAACAAATCGATATCCTGCTTTACTCAGATACCCAAGCATCACTTCACTATCCACAAGGTTTTTGGCACATCCAAAAGTGATTAAGGCAATTTTTTCCATTTGATCTGTCATCACACTGTTGAAAGGTAAGGGATTCGGAATATTGAAATCATTTGAATATTTTTATTAACCTGATGAACCTGCTTTTTTGGATTCGGTTCTTTTTGTAGTGAGATAAAGATTTCGGACATGAATAAAGAAATTTTGGTAATCTCTGGACTTGAAATCAGGGTAAGTCCAGTCTAACAGGCGGACCTTATTTTTTCCGAATAAAAACTCAAGATGACCGTAAATTCCATTTTTGAGAGGAATCCTGTGCGAGAAGTCTTTAGCCGTTGCCATAATCAGTGCTGATTCTCTTAAGTACCCTGGGTCCAGATTTATTATTCTTAGATTTGAGCTATATTCTTTTCTTATTTCTTCTTCCAGTTTATTGGTTTGTATTTTTATTTCACTCAATTGTTCGGGATTAATGAGATTGGAAAAGCTTATAAATTTTCTTTTAAGATTTGTTCCCATTTGTTTTTCATAATAATCCGTCAATTGGAAAGGAAACAGAGGGCTTTCTGCATCGATTTCTCCGTAAAGGATTTTTAGTTTGTTCTCTCCTTTTTCAAAATACTGTTTTTTTGAGGAGATAATACCGCATATTAATTTGACATGATGAAAAGGATTTATCTCAGCCATAAACTCTAGTTTATTGGTATTAGAGGATATTTTCAAGTTTTTGCAAACGGCTGTCTGTTTTTATAGGACATTTTTGGAATAATATACGACATTAAAGGGTTAAATCGGACATTTTTTTTAAACAATTGACAGAAAAAAGTAGGATTTTTACATTAAAACAGAAAGAAAGCCAATGTTATAAAGTAAGGCAAAAATGTTTGATAAAGAAACTCTTCTGTTAAGGCTTAAGAAATATTCACGAGAGAAAGATTACCAAAAAGTTAATAATTTTCTTATAAAGAATAAGGCACTGGTTGTCATAAATTTCAAACCATACATCATTACCCGGGTAGAAAAAGAAGTGACCAGAGACATAAAAAAAATGTCTGTTGTGGAAGAGATCAAAAAGCCTTTGTCAGAGAATAGCAAAGTTAGTGCTATGTAGAGCCAATTTGGGGAACCAAGCGTTATAGACCGATGCGGGGGGCTGGCTCTACATAAATATGGTATTGCTTTTGAAGTTCCGATAATTTATAATTCTCCAACTATGGAATGGATATACATAGAAGATATTGCTGACTATAAAAATAAAGATGTAGAGATAAGAGGATGGGTCTATAACAAACGTTCTGTCGGGAAAATAAGATTTATTATAATCAGAGATGGTACGGGAATACTGCAGGGGACTCTTTTTAGCCAGGAGAAAGAAAGCACTTTATTTGAGAAGTTTGATAAACTGACCCAGGAATCTTCAATCATATTGCGAGGACATGTTAAAGAAGACAAACGGGCGCCAGGAGGGTTCGAACTCGATATAAAAGATATTGAAATCATTCAAATTGCCGAAGAATATCCCATCACACCTAAAGAACACAGCACTCCATTTTTAATGAGAAATCGCCATTTGTGGCTTCGCTCTAGCAAACAGCATGCCATTCTTGAAATAAGAACAGAATTGATCAGAGCCATCAGAGACTTTTTTGATGGAAGAGGCTTCAGGCTGATGGATACGCCCATTCTTACACCCAGCGCCTGTGAAGGGACGACAACTCTTTTTGAAACCGAGTATTTTGACCAGAAAGCTTATTTGAGTCAAAGCGGGCAGCTTTATAATGAAGCTACTGCTATGGCATTTGGAAAAGTCTACTGTTTTGGTCCAACTTTTAGAGCAGAGAAATCGAAAACCCGCAGGCACCTTATTGAATTCTGGATGGTGGAACCTGAAATCGCTTTTGCTGTTCTTGAAGATATCATTGAATTGAGCGAAGACCTTATTATATATATTATTCAGCGGGTGCTGGACAAGAATAAGGATGAACTCGATATTCTAGAGAGAGACACCGGTCCGCTAGAGAAAATAAAAAAGCCTTTTCCCAGAATAACCTATGATAAAGCAGTTGAATTAATCAAGGAAAAAGGACAGAAGATAGAATGGGGTGATGATTTCGGAGCCCCTCAGGAAACTCTTGTATCCGATATATTCGGTTCTCCTGTTTGCGTGACTCATTTTCCTGCAAAGATCAAAGCCTTTTATATGCAGCCTGATGAGAAAAGACCGGATTTGGTGTTGGGACTCGATGTTTTGGCATCAGAAGGATACGGTGAGATTATTGGAGGAGGCCAGAGGATTCATGACCTGAAAGTGCTGGAACAGAAAATTAAAGAACATCAGTTACCGCGAGAGGATTACGAATGGTTCCTTGATTTAAGAAAATACGGTTCTGTTCCTCATTCCGGATTTGGATTGGGAATAGAGAGAACTCTTTCCTGGATCTGCAAGATCAAACATGTCAGAGAAACCATTCCTTTTCCGAGGCTTCTATATAAGATCTATCCGTAATCTCTTTCATGCAATTTTCTTCTTACGTATTACCTCTTACTTTTCACTATTGAAGCTATTTTTTCTACGTATTCCGGGGTTGTGCCGCAGCATCCTCCAATGATTCTCACCCCGTTTTTCAACATTTTTGGTATGTGCGAAACATAATCTTCCGCACCTTGGGAATAGGAAACTTCTCCACTTGAGGATACAGTCGGTTGGCCTGCATTTGCCTGCGCGATTAATGGCAGTTCTGTTTTTTTATTCATGAGTTCTATCAAGTCTGCCATATCTTTACTATTGAGTGTGCAGTTTGTCCCCACAACCGGAACTCCTTCCTTTTCCAGTGTCTCCAAACATTGTTCATAGCTGTTTCCCATCATGGTATAAAAACCTTTTGGTATCCGGTTAAAAGTCATGGTCACAAACACAGGAAGCTGGGTCACTTTTCTTGCTCCTTTGAGAGCACAGAGTGCTTCCCGAATATCGTACATGGTTTCAATCAATAAAAAATCGACTTTACCGAGGGATAAAGCCTTTGCCTGATCAGAAAAAACATTCACAAATTCTTCTTCTGTGTATTTTCCCTGCGGATGTAAAAATTTTCCAGTCGGACCCATGCTTCCCCCTATGAATTTTCCCTCCGGTTTCACTTCATTGGCAAGTTTTGCGGTGGCATAGTTTAGTTCATGGCTCCTGTTTTCCAGACCATAAGATGAGAGTTTGATTTTGTTCCCCCCAAAAGAATTGGTGAGAATGATATCGGAGCCTGCATCAAAATAGCTTTTATGAATCCGTTTGACTTTATTCGGTTTTTCGACATTCCATAGCTCAGGGCTGCCTCCTTGGTTGAATCCATATCGAATGAGTTCTGTTCCCATTCCGCCATCAAGAATAAGAATTTGTTTTTTGATTGCATCCATAATATTTTGTTCCATTGGTTGGCACCTTTAATTCTGAATTATAACTCATTGTAGGAATTAACTCTACAAAATATAGCCTTATTAGGGGAATAGACCAAACAGACGAAATAGACGAAACAGACTAAATAGACTAGATAGGCTAAAATAAGGTAAATGGGTAAAGTGTCCCTGTATTTTTATGAATCCAACGTCGATATATTTCTTAAATTTTTAATGATTTCCGGAAGCTCTTTGAGAACGAAATCAATATCCTCTTCAGTGTTGAATCGTCCAAGGGAAATGCGTATGGCTGAACGGGCCTGTTCCGGTTTGAGTCCTATGGCATCAAGGACATGCGAAACTTCTTCTGTGTCTTCGCTGCATGCCGAACCTGTGGATACATAAATATCTTTGGTAGCAAGAGAGAGAAGGATTGCTTCGGCTTCTAAATCTGAAAAAGAGAAGTTGAGAGTTCCTTTCACTCTGTTTTTTTCATGACCGTTGAATTTCACGCGGGGAATGTTATTTTCTATTCCTGATTTTAATTGATCGGAAAGCTTTTCTATTCGTTTCCTATCCTTGTTTCCATTTTCTGACATCACTTTAACTGCTTCTCCAAAGCCGATGATTCCGCATGTGTTTTCGGTTCCGGCTCTCAATAGCCTTTCCTGATGACCTCCGTAAATAAGAGGCTGAATAGGGATCCCTTTTTTTATATAAAGGGCTCCAATACCTTTCGGACCATAGATTTTATGAGCGGAAATAGATAAAAGGTCAATATCCAGTTTTTTTACATTCAGATCGATTTTACCAAAGCTTTGAACCGCATCAGTATGGAAAAGAACTCCTTTAGATTTGGCAATTTTCGATATTTTTTCTATTGGTTGAATGGTTCCCAATTCATTATTCACATGCATAACAGAAATCAAAGCCGTTTGAGGAGTGATGGATTGTTCAAGGAAATCCAGATTGATTTCACCATATCCGTTCACTGGTACATAAGTGACTTTTATCCCCTTTTTTTCCAGATAGTTGGCAGTTTCTATGACAGCCGGGTGTTCGATAACCGAAGTAATGAATTCATTTTTTTGAGGAAAGGCATTTATGATTCCACGAATAGCAAAGTTATCAGATTCTGTTCCTGAGCCGGTGAAAACAATTTCAGAGCGGCTCGCGTTCAAAGCATCAGCGATTGTTTCGCGGGCGTTCTGGATGTATTGTTTTACCTCTCTTCCTAGGGGATACATTGAAGAAGGATTCCCGAACTTTTCTTTAATAAACCAGGACATTTTTTCAAACACAGCTGGATCTATGGGTGTTGTGGCATTATTGTCTAAGTAAACCATTGCATTCCTTTTAAATATTATTCTTTTTTAAAAATCGAAACTTTACAGGAATTTTTCCTTTAATTTCTTGACCACATCCATGCCAGCCCGTTTCTGTCCTTCTTCAGCAGCAGCCCCTATATGAGGAGTGGCGATGACATTGTCATGATCAATAAGGGAAAAATTATCTGGAGGTTCTGTTTCAAAAACATCAACAGCTGCTGCCCTGACTTTCCCGGATTCAAGAGCATTCAAAAGGGCTTTTTCATCAACTGTCCCTCCCCGAGCCGCATTCACTATCATGACCCCATCTTTCATTTTGTTAAATTCTTCAGTACTCAGAATATGCTTAGTTTTTTCAGTCAAGGGGATGTGTAAAGAAATCATATCTGATTCTGAAAGGAGCTCTTCAAAGGAAACCTGTTTCACATCGAGGACTGTATCAATATCAACAATATCAAAAACAATCACTCTCATTCCAAAAGCGAGAGCTCGTTTTGCCACTTCAAGTCCGATTCTTCCGGAACCAATGATACCAAGAGTTTTTTTATAAAGTTCAGTCCCTTTTAATTTCTTTTTTTCCCATTTGTGCTCTTTCATGGAAATGTTTGCTTTTCCATGGTTCCGGACCAAAGCCAGCATCAATCCAAAACTGTGTTCAGCCACTGAGATGGAAGTGGCTTCCGGAGTGTTTGCAACTTGAATTCCTTTTTCTTTTGCTGCTGAAAGGTCAATATTATCCAGTCCAATCCCGGCTCTCACAATTAATTCCAAATTGGAAGCCGCATTGATCACATTTTGAGTCACTTTTGTGGCGCTTCGGACCACAACCGCATTATAATCAGGGATGGTCTTTACTAATTCTGATTCATCCATACCGGTTTTTACCGTGACTTCAAAATCTTGGATGGATTGAAGCTCTTCAAGAGCCTCCGGGCTTAAAGCATCGGCGATAAGGATTTTTTTCATTTCCAATTCTCCTTTAAAATGGCTTCTGAAGCCTTTATTGAACTGCCCATTTCAAATTGATAACCTAAGTCATTCAGTGCCATTTCAAGGGCTGAAAGGGCAGTTATTATTTCAAATCCGCATATATATCCGACATGAGCAATGCGGAATATCTTTCCTTTATAAGGGTCCTGACCGCCTGCAATATAGACATTGTATTTGTTATGGATGATCTCCATGAGTTTGATTCCGTCAAGACCTTCAGGGACTTTGACAGCAGTGAGAATATTTCCTGGTGATTTAGAGAGGAGTTCAAGACCGAGAGCTTGGATTCCTGCTCTGGTGGCATCACCAAGGATTTGATGGTGCTCAAATAAGTTTTTTAAACCAATGTCTTTTATGAAATCAAGAGCTTTTTTTTGCTGGATCATCAGAGAAATGGCAGGAGTGAACGGAGTTGTTTTTTTTAGGTGACTGTCCCTGTATTTTTTAGCATCAAAGTAAAATTTGGGAAGAGTTGAACGTTCGACCAATTCCCATGCTTTTTGGTTGAAGGAGATATAAGAGAGGCCGGGTGGGGTCATAAACAGTTTTTGAGAGCCTCCGATTAAAACATCAATATTCCATTCGTCCATTGGACATGGAATGGCTCCGAGAGCGGATATTCCGTCGACAACAAAAATGGCATCTCTATTTGTTAAGATTTCTCCATAGCCCTGAATATCAGATACGGTTCCTGTCGAAGTTTCACATAAAGTTGTGAAAACAGCTTTCGTATCAGGATTTTTCTCTATTTCTTTAGACAATTGTTCTTTTGGGAAAGAATCTCCCCACTCAAGTGTGATTTCATTGACCTGGGCTTGATAGGCTCGGCATAAATGTCCCCACCGGGCACCAAATTTTCCTCCGTTAATGGTGATTACCTTATCACCAGGGCAAAGAAGGTTGACCACCGCAGCTTCCATTCCACCGCTGCCTGATGATGCTATAGGATAAACCTCTTGTTTTGTTTGAAAGATATATCTTAAAGTTTCACTGATGTTCTGATATATGTCTGAAAATTCAGGGGTTCGGTGGTGAATGATTGGCTGGGCAGCAGCCAAAAGGACATCTTGGGGGATCGGAGTGGGACCTGGAGAAAGCAAATATTTTTTCTTTATCATTAAGAAACCTTAAACTTATAAACTTATATTCCGTTGTAGTCAGTTATTTAATAACTTAAATTAGCAGAAATAGTTAAGACAGTCAATCAAAGCTGGGCTAGGATATTGACAAGCAAAGCCGTTCTTTCCATAAAAGAAGATGTAATGAGATGTTCGTGTTCTGCATGGATGCCTTCTCCGTCAGGTCCGAGTCCATCAAGAGTAGGAATTCCGATAGAGGAAGCAATGGAGGCATCTGATCCTCCGCCAGTTTTGCCGCTTTTGAGATCGATTCCCATGGAAGAAGCTATGTTTTTCACTTTTTTGAATAATTCTGTTGAGGCTTTGGTTTGTTCCATAGGGACTGTGAAGCTTTCAATGGAATAATTGATCTTTGCATCCTTAAAGACAGGTTTTAATTGATTCAGGAAATGGATTATTTTTTCTTTTTGGGACATCTTCCAGAATCTTATATCAAGAATGGTCCAGGCATTTTCAGCAACAATATTTGCTTTTTCTCCTCCTCCAATGAGGCCAATGTTCAACGATATCTCATCTGATTTGAGCTCTTGAATGGATTTGATCTGGAAAAGAAGCTCCTCTATGGCATTGATTCCTTTTTCAGGAGAACCCGCATGAGCGGATTTTCCTTTTGTATCCAGCCGGATCACCAGCCTGCCTTTTCTTTGTAGCTTTAAAGCGCCTCCAGGTATCGCCGGTTCGAGGCAAAGCACATAGGTTGATTTTCTTGCCTGTTTTTTAATGAATTCATAGGATACATCGCTTCCGATTTCTTCTGCTGAATTAATCAATAGTGAGATTTTGCTTTTTGGCTGCATGTTTAATTCTTTTAACGTATTGAGAGCAAAATAAGCCATCACCAGACCGCATTTCATATCCAGAACCCCCGGCCCGTATATGCTGTCTTTTTTTATGTGAAAAGGCATCTGTTCGATTTTCCCGACAGGCCACACGGTATCTATATGGGTAAGGATTAAGATGTGATTTTTATATTTTTTGTTTTCAGGAAGAGGATATTCGATGATATGTATGTCTCCAATATTTCTCTGGGGAAATTTTTTTATAACGGTTCCCGTCTTTTCGAATTTATTCATTAAAAAAGATGAACACGCATCCACTGCTTTTTTATCTGAAGAAGGGGATTCCCTCACCACAATTTTTTTTAAAAGATCGATCATTTCATTTTGTTTTGATTGTATGTGTTGGATGATATTCAACCTTTGCCTCCTTTTTTTCAAATTTATCATAACAGCCATTAAAAATACAGGGACACTTTACCCATTTACCCTATTTTTGAATTGGGTTAATCGCGTTTATAAAAGAGCTAGAAGAGCAAGACGGGCGAGAAAGGCGAGACGGATTAATCTAGTCTATTTGGTCAATTTGGTCTGTTTGGTCAATCTAGTCTATCTGGTCTGTTTGGTAATTGATGTGATTAAAATGACTGAAGGATACGCTCAATCCACAACATTTGACAATAACTCATATTCAATTTTATTTAATTCTGACGTCTTTCGTCTTACGAGATTATTGCAACAGAACTCATCAATGATTGATGTTTCTGATATTGATAAAATAAATTTAATGATTTGAGGAAATTCTATTAATTTTAATATTTGACATAAAATATTTTATCTTATATTTTCTTAAGAATGAATTTTTGGGTTATAGGTGGAGAATTCTTTTTTTTTATCCTCATCGTTTTCTTCTTTCTTTTTTTAATCTCCTGTATACATGAAAAAGAAAAAAGGGCATTTGTGAGAAGCTTTATATTTCTTTTGCTTTTGCTTGCAACCAATATTGTTTTATTATCGGTGGGGAATCCTTTGAAAATCTGGATATTCGGAGCCGTCTTTATTCTGGGAATATTTTTTCTGTTCGTGATAATTGTTTCTCCTGTCCCCCGAGATAGCATTAAGATTGCAGGAAAACAAAATAAGGTGGACGAAAGAGATACCATATTTTCTAGATTTGATCTTGTTAAAGGTTCCAAAAAATTTGAGGATTATTATAAGAGAAATCCGTATTATAGAAAAATCGATGATGAAATAAGAACCTATTCTGATATTCTTTCAGACCACCATAAGAAAAGAGAGCCAATATTATTTTCCATTGCTGATGCTGAGTTTGCATTTTTAGGGACTCAGTTAAACAATGTCGATGGAAAGGTCAGCCAGACAAAGAAAGTTCTTTCTCCTTCAGAGAACACCCGTATTGTAAAGAATCTTTTAAAATATCTCGGTTCCGATGATTGTGGGATATGTGAATTAAATCAGGCTTATGTCTATTCCCATGTGGGAAGAGGACCGGAACCTTATGGTTCAGAGATCCACTTGAAACATAAATACGCCATTGTTTTTATCAAAGAAATGGATTATGAAATGATCAAGTATGCTCCCCAGTCTCCTGTCATTGTTGAAACATCAAAAAGATATGTGGATGTTGGAACTATGTCCATACGGGTTGCCTTTGTGCTAAGACTTTTGGGATATTCGGCGAGAGCTCATATTGCCGAAAGCAATTACCAAGGGATTTTAAGTCCCTTTGCATGGGAAGCCGGATTGGGTGAAATCGGAAGATCAGGAATACTGATAAACTGGAAGTATGGTTCTCGAATTCGATTAGGTCTGGTGACCACAGATATTCCTCTGGAAACGGATAAAAAAAGATCCAAGGGAATGTTGAACTTTTGTGAAAAATGCAAGAAATGTGCTTTAAACTGTCCCTCCCGTGCTATTCCAGAAGGAGAAAAAAGAGAAGAACGAGGAGCTTTAAAATGGAGCATCAACAGAGAAGAATGCTATAAATTCTGGAGGAAAATAGGAACAGACTGTTCTCTCTGTATTCATGTTTGTCCCTACAGCAAACCCAATAATTTATTTCATAATATCATTAGGTTTCTCACCGCCTATTCAAGCTTTTTCCAGACGATCTCTGTTTGGGGAGATTCCTTTTTTTATGGGAAATACGCGAAGAGAATAAAATATAAAAGTGGAGAATTGATGCTTAAAAAGCATTAATCAAAAAAGAGTTTTTGAAAAATCTTGGTCTCGGTATCGGAAGCCTGGGAATATATTGAAATAAAAATAAAAAGAAAATTCGTATAATAAAGAGATTTGAAATTTTAGAAGATCGCATTTATGGCTTGGATTTCAAATCATTTGAAAATTTTATTTGATAAATATAAATATTGTTTTAATTGTTGATTTGTTCGGGATTATTCCTTAAATTATGAGCAGAGATTTAGAGTAATGTTGAAAAAAGCACTTTTCGGATTTTTATTTTTTCTTTTTATATTAACCAGTTCTCTAATTTTAAGTGCATCCGAGAGTTTTTATCAGTGGGAAAATGTTTATATCGGAGCGTTGCATCATAAGGCGTGGGCAGGTCTTGTGATCGCTCCAGAGAAAGATAGCTTATATGCCTTCAGGGTTAGACTAAAAAAAGGAACCGAAGCCGCAGACTGGATGGATATCCTTTACTTGGTATCAGAAGTTGGCCCTCATGCTCCTGATGGAAAATATGCGCGGATCAGTCTGGATCTAAGCCTTCCCTTTGATAAAGAAGATAGGACACCTGTTCTTATAAAGCCTCCTTCAAAATCAGATACAATGATTTTTGAATGGTCCCGCCAGGATGAAAAAACTGTCATTGGGCATATTCAATTACCGGATGACATTGAATGCCAGATCATTCATTATTTTCCTTGGAATTTCAGTGGTAAATATAGATTACTCAATAATGGAAATGTTAGAGGTGAAAGTAAGAAATCAAGGAAAAATATGTATTTGATGTGGATGAATCAAAAAGGGAAAAAAATAAAAGAAGCCAATAACGAGGAATTGATTATTGAGTTTTCAAAAGATATGGAAAGGGATATTTATTTTGCAGCCAGTGTTGGAAATAATTTAAAGACACTGGATGACCACATTTATCGCTATGAAAACAGAAGAACCATTGCCTCTATATTACTTGAGGAACAAAGAAGATATAGAAAAAAAAGAGTAAAGATTGAAGGTCTTTACAGTGAAGCAGCCAAAGCCATTACCAATAATATATTCTGGATGAGTCTCTATCAACCAGGCAAGCATAGGTTTTACACACCTGCGGGAAGACGATGGATATTTCCCAAACCGGATGGGGGAACAGACTACTGGACAATTTTTGAATGGGATTCCTTTTTTAATGCTCTGGAAGTATCTATAGAAAGTTATAAGCATGCTAAGGATATTATAAATTCTGTTCTGGAGACTCAATATCCCAATGGAAACATTCCAAACTGGAGAGGTCATTTTGGAGGAACAAGAGACCGGTCCCAGCCTCCAGTGGGTGCTTTCATTGTATTGAAATTGTTTCTTAAGCTGGGAGATAAAAATCTTCTTAGTAAATCTTATCCTGTTCTATGCAAGTGGCATGCTTTTTGGAAAGAAAAGAAACCGAATGGACAAATTCGCCGGGATGGAAACGGAGATGGGCTGTTGGAATGGGGATCTGATACGGAATTAGCACCGGAAAATGTCCCTCCATGGGAAAAAGATGCGAGTGGACTCCAGCGAGCCAAATGGGAATCCGGTCAGGATGATTTGCCCAACTGGGATTTGGCTTCTTTTAATAAAGAAACAGGGACAATGAATATGAACTGTCTCGATTTGAACTGCCTTTATGCTCTGGATGCCTGGAGTCTGGCACAAATAGCAGGAATTCTCAATAAAGAGGATGAGAGCCGGAAATATATCTATGAATACGAGGAAATGAAAAGTCTCATCAACTATCATTTATGGGACGAAACCAGGGGATTTTATTTTGATAGATACTGGGATGGAAGATTTTCAACCAAAAAAGCAGCATCCAATTTTTATCCTTTGGTTGCCCGTATACCGGATAAGAAAAGAGCTTTTAGGGTTCTCAAACATCTCTTGAATAATAGAGAATTCTGGGGAGAGTATGTCATTCCCACCATTTCCAGGGATGATGGGGCTTTTAAAGATCAGCAATATTGGAGAGGAGCGATATGGCCCCCAACGAACTATTTGGTTTATCAAGGTCTTAAGAATTATAATTTTGATGCCGTTGCTTCAGAATTTGCAAGGAAAAGTTCTGATTTATTTCTCCAGACATGGGAATATTTTCAACTTTGTCCGGAAAATTTTGATTCTCGTACAGGAAAACCCGGAGGTAAAAGATATCAAAGTTGGGGACCTTTGTTTGCTTTGATTGCACTGGAGGAATATTTAGATTTCACTCCATGGGAAGGCTTCAGATTTGGGATGATCAAGCCCGAAGATAAAGGAAAGTTATCAAGAATTCCGATCCAGGGAAGATATTACGAAGTCGAAGTATCGCGTTCCAAAATTGAATTAAGAGAAGAAGGAAGAGAAATCGTTAAAGTGAATGGAGGAGCGGTTTTTCGTCATTTCCTTTATTCTGTCAATGAAATATCATTTGAAATCAATTCATTTGAAAAAAGAAAAATTAAAATCAATTTTTTAACAAAAGGAAAATATCAACTTTGGATTGATAATGAGCCTATAAAAATATTCAAAGGGAATTCCATCAAAATAAAAATACCTGCCGGGGAACATTCAGTCATGATTTTACTGCTAGAGAAATACAAATAGCCCTGATTTATAAGTCAATAAATAAAAACAGAAAATATGGGGTTCAGTATTTCTCCAGAACCAAAACGGTATAACCTTTAAGGGAGAGTTTCTCTGCAATGTCTTTTGCTGACTGCATGTTTTTAGCTTTGATTCTGACTCTGAAATAAGTCTGATTAATGGTCTCAAATTTTGAGATATAAACGTTATTGAATTTCTTTGAAAGTTTATTTTTAAGTTTTAGCGCATTATCTTTGTATATAAAAGCTCCCACTTGAACCGAAAATTTTTGGGAGCTTTTTTTGGGAGAAGATTTTTTTAAAACTTCAATTTTAACCGGAACAACTCCCGATTTTATCATATCAAGTAACTTGGCTGCTGCAAAAGACAAATCGATGACGCGGTCTTTCACAAATGGACCTCTGTCATTTATTCTAACAGTGACAGATTTTCCATTGATCGTATTTGTGACCATAACATAGGTATCAAAGGGAAGGGTTTTGTGAGCAGCAGTCATATCATACATATCATAAATTTCTTTATTCGACGTTTCTTTACCATGGAAATCTGGTCCATACCAGGAAGCAAGTCCTGTCTGGATATTTCCTTGCGGGAAATAGTTCATCCTGGAACAGGAAAAAGAGATAACGACAATTATAATAAACAGAACAATAAACCGGTAGTGTCTTTTTGTGATTTCTTTTTTCATATGAATTCAGTCAATTTTAATTTTAAATGTTCAAAAGCCTCTTCGGGAGATGAGCAAAATTGGAAAAGATTCAAATCTTCTTTAGAAATTGTTTTATGTTCCAAAAGAGAATTAAAATTGATCGTTTTTTTCCAGTATTTTTCTCCATAAAGAATAATGCACATTTCAGTTCTGTGGATTTTATTTGACTGCAACAGAGTAAGAACTTCAAAGACTTCATCCAAAGTACCGAAGCCTCCCGGAAAAGCCACCACTGCTTTGGCTTTGTTTATCAACCAAAACTTTCTCATAAAAAAATAATGGAATAAAAAAGAGTATTCCGGAGGAACATATTGATTGGTGTATTGTTCAGAGGGAATAGAGATGTTCATCCCTATAGAATTTCCTCCTGCGCGGAAAGCTCCCCGGTTTGCCGCTTCCATGATGCCAGGACCTCCACCTGTGCAGATAACAAAATTTTTTCCTTTGGGTTTTAATTGTATTGCCCACTTGGCTAAATAATAGGCGAGTTTTTCAGCTTCCCAGTAATATTGAGAGGAAAGACTATTATTCGCATCCGGAGAAAAGCGTGATGAACCGAAAAAGAGGACGGTGTTGTTGACCTTTAGTCTTTTGAGCCTGGAAAGCGGCTCCAGATACTCGCTTAGAATTCTTAGTGTCCGGGCATCAGCGGATTTTAGAAACTCCGCATTTTTATAAGCCTTATCAGGCTGAGTGGTATCTTTTTTCTTTATTGATTTATTCATGGGAAAAATTTTATATGAAATAAAGCTTTAAAACAAGAATCAATTGTTTAAAATTGGGGGAACTTCAAGTATTTCTCACATTGAGTTTTAATGATTTTATTGATAAAATAATATAAAGTTTTTGATTTCATTATATGGGTTTTTATCAAACGTAATTAAAACAATTGCGTTACCTATTTGCATCATTCTGTGCAAAAATAGTTATTATTAATAACGTGTTATTATTAATAAAGTTTGGGTTATCAATGGAGAGGATTCTTTAAATTGGGAGTTTAAAGTACTCAAGTACCATACTAAAAGGTTTTTGTGTAAAGAGAAATAAATAAAAAATGAAGATGTCGATAATGAAAAAAGCATTCTTATTAAATAAATTTCTATTGTGTTTACCATGAATAAGAAGAAACTTGTTATAGCCTTTGAAAGTAGAAAACTTTCTTACAGTGCTTTTGAGGTGGATCTTTACAATTCAGGGGTGAATCAAATTTTGAGTGTTGCTGCTTCAAGAAATCATACTATTTTTCACTTTTCCATGAACGACCTTTATGAGGAATATAATATTCCTTACGCTTTCATGTCCAAATTAAAGCTGTCCAAAGATTGGGATGGAAATCAGTTAACTGCCTATCGATACCTTTATAAAGCAGATCAAAAGCCTATCCCTCTTGCTCAGGTTGATCTCTTTTTCATCCGGGGGGATGATATTCGTCATGAAGGGACACCAAATATCAAAATCCTAAAAAAAGCAGAGGCCCATAGCAAATTCATAGAATCTGTTGAAGCAACTATATCCACTATGGACAAATTAAAAACTATTGAGAGGACTCCTCATATTCCTCACCCTGTGACTTTTATTGTGCATTCCATTGAAGAGGCTTTAGATGCTATAAAGAAACTTCCACAACGAGAAAAGTATTTTATAATTAAAGATCGCTATGGATATGGGTGCGGAAAACAAATTCACAGGATTCCGTTTGATGATCCAGACCTTAAAAAGAAAATAAGTGATTATTTGTATAAATATAATTACATCCTTATACAGGAATTTTGCCAGGAAGTTGCTCATGGAGATATTGTGACCACTTTTTGGGATGAGGAGCTCATTGGATCCATGAGGAGGCTGCCGGCAAAAGGAGAATGGAGAACCAATGCCAGTCTCGGTGCCGAGGAAATTGGATATAATCTTTCTCCTGAACAGGAAACGATTGTTCGAACTGTGCGCCGGAGTTTTCCAGAATGCCGTTTTTGTTCCGTGGATTTGCTTGATTCAGGGAAAATCATTGAATTGAATGCCTTTCCTGGAGGATACGGGTTGATGAAAAATTACAATATATCCATTGGAAAGCTCATTATGGATCGGCTTGAAGAAGAACTTTATGTAAAAGCAGCTTCTGAGGAAAGGGCTGCTCTTACCTGGACGACCGAGAGATATGCCGATCGCTTTCCTTCAGGGACGCAATGGGAGGATATATTTCAATTATATTCTCCGTTTGAAGATGAATTGGAAGTCTATGATGTTTTCAACAAAGAGGAGTATATGGAATCGATATCAGAACTTATTTTTTTCGATTCCAAAAGCCCGGAGTTTATTCTTTCAATTCCTCATTCCGGAGTTTTTATTCCTAAAAAATTTAAGAATTATTTTAATCTTGACGGCAACCATCTTGTTGAAATTGACCTTTATAGTGAATTTCTATATGAATTTCCTGAAGGAATGCATCTCATCTCCCGTTTTGCTCCTTTTTTTGTGGATATGAATAGAAGTATGGATGGGAACAATGAAGAAGAAAAGATTCCTGGTCATTTGTTGAATCCTCCTCACCAATATTACAATGTGAATAATAAATTATTGCTCAAAAAAAGCTACACCAGCGAAGAGAAAAACGAAGTGATAGCCTTTTATAATCTTTACCATCGAATTCTCCAGTCTCTCATTGAAAGAATGAAAAGGGAAAGGGGATACGCTATCATATTTGATTGCCACTCAATGACTTCAATTGGATTGGGAAGAGTGTATGACAAAAAAGAGAAACGGGCAAATTTTGTGATTGGCACACTTAAAGGAACTTCCGCTCATTCTCAAATTATTGAGTCTTTTACAGAAAAACTAATCAAACAAATAAAAGTACACGATTTAAATCTTGTTTTGAAAAAAGATGTTCCGTTTTCCGGAGGATTCATCACCAGAAAATACAATGATCCTAATAACAAAGTCCATGCCATTCAAATTGAAGTCTCTATGGATACCTATATGCATGATCCCGTTATTATAGGCGATCAAAAGATTTATGCTTTTAAACAGCCAAGAATCCGTCATATCAGAAAGGATTTGTTAGAAGCCATTCATTCTGCTTGTGAAACTGCGGAAAAAATATATCGATAAAAAGATTGAACGTAAATACATATCTCCGTTTTATACAGAATGTCATCTGAGATATTAGATGTGTGATTAAGATATTTGATAAGGTTATTTTATATCTAATATCATCAAACATCTCACTTCTTGCGTTGATCGATTATTCTTATTTTGACTTTTATTAGGTCTCTATGATATCTATGAAGAGTAAACAAAGCGATAAAAAATATGAAAAAAAAAACTGATATATCTGATTTATTACCTTATCCGGGACGTTTGATTCTTTTAGGAAAGGATCAAACAGGAGAAAATTATGTGGCTGTTTACGCCATAACAGGGAGGTCCCCATCCAGTCAGAAACGAAGTCTAGAGCGGGACAATGAACAAGTCAAAGTCATTCCTGGTAATAAAGATGTTTTAGAGAGAGGAAATCCGGATTTGTTAATCTATCCGGCAATGATTATTAAAAATGGAATCGCTGTCAGTAATGGAAAACAGACCAAAGATTTAGCAAATAATATGAATCCGGAAAAAAATCCGGTTGACATTTTTTGCAATGCTTTAAAACGCTGGAAATACGAACCGGATAACCCCCATTTCACCCCAAGAATTAGCGGGATTATTCTACAAAGTGGCAGAGCAGGACTTTGTATCATTAAAAGAGCGGATAATGGGGGGATTATTAAAAATTATTTTGAATTTCCCCTTATTGAAGGAAAAGGGAACGTTCTGTCAACCTATGGGGGAAAAAACAATGATCCTCTTCCTTCATTTAAAGGAGAACCGCGACTATTGGATATAAAAGAAGTGACAGCCGAAAATACGGCTTCAGATATATACCATAGAATGGCTCCGGAAAGGCAGGAAAAAGACTTCAGAGTAGCTGTGGTTTGCGTTTATTGGAATATAAAATCCGGAGAATACACAGTTCATATCATCAATAGAACGAAAGGATAATGAATTAACATGGGAAATATTGATAAGAAATCCAGGGCTCAATACCGGACAAAAGTCGAAGAGAAATTTCCAGACAAAATAAAGTTTGGGAAATCGAAATATATTAAAAAATTGTCCATGCGGTACGGAGAAAATCCTGGATACCCGGCAGCTTTTTATTCAGAAAAGGATGCATCTGGACCTAATTTGGCAAATATTGAAGTTCTGAAAGAAGGAAAGAAAGGTCTGAGTTATATCAATATCGGAGATATGGATCTGGGGCAGAGGCTTGTTATCAAGTTGAATAAAATTTATGAAGGAAAGAATATATGTGTTTTGATAAAGCATGAAATTCCAAGCGGTGTGGCTATGGGAGAGGATTCTCTGGAAACGTTTAACAAAGCATGGGGATGTGATCCCCTCTCAAATTTTGGGAGTGTGAATGTCTTTAATTATAAAATAGATAAATCTGTTGCAGAGCTTATTGTTGAAAGCAAAAGAAACGTTGAAGTTGTTTTTGCTCCTTCATATCACAAAGAAGCTATGGATATTTTGTCTGCAAGAAAACCCTTGAGAGTGGTTCGAATGGAAGCAGATATTCATAAAGAGCCGCTGGATAATGGATTGGAATTCAAACGAGTGGCAGGAGGCATTTTATTGCAGAAAAGGTTTGATTCAAAAATAGTCTCCCCTGATGATGTTGAAGTGGTATCTGATAAAAAACCGTCTCCAAATGAAATGAATGCCCTGATTTTCAACTGGATCGTTGCCTGTTATACCCGTTCCAATGCTATTGTTATTGGAAAAGAAGATAAGGTGCATGGGATTGGTTCGGGACAGAGAAGCAGGATCGATGCAACCGAAAATGCTATCAAATTTTCCAAAAGGGGATACGGAGCCGAAGATTGTGTTATGGCATCGGATGCCTTTATGCCTTTTCCAGATGTGGTGGAGATGGCTTCTCAAAACAAAATCAAAGCCATTATATTTCCGCTTGGTTCCATAAGGGATAAAGAAGTGATTCAAAGAGCCAATGAACTCAATATTGCCATGGTGGCTACAAGAAAACCAAAAGAAACTAGTTGTGAACGAAGTTTTTTGCATCGATAACTCAAAATAAACCTTAAAAAATCGGAAAAACTCAAAAAATAACAATAATTCTATAAATAAACTTGACAAACGAACGCTCAAGTTATATATTAGAAAAGTACTAAAATAGGAGGAAATAAATGGCTAAAATTATAGGAATTGATCTTGGAACAACAAATTCAGTTGTTGGAGTGACCGAAGGTGATAAGCCGGTTATTATCGCGAATGAAGAAGGAGGACGGACAACTCCGTCAGTCGTTGCGTTTAATGAAAAAGGAGAAAGGCTTGTTGGGCAGGTTGCCAAGAGACAGCGGATAACAAATCCAGAGAATACAATCTATTCGATCAAGCGGTTTATGGGACGTCGGTATAAAGAAGTGCCTGAAGAGATCAAACAGGTTCCTTTTAAAGTCACCGAAGCTTCCAATGGAGATGTGAGGATAGAGGCTTTAGGAAAGAAATATGCTCCACCTGAAATATCATCAATTGTTCTTAGAAAAATGAAAAAAGCAGCTGAAGACTATCTTGGAGAAAAAGTGGAAAAAGCAGTGATCACAGTTCCTGCTTATTTTAACGACAGTCAGAGAAAAGCAACCAAAGACGCAGGAAAAATTGCCGGTATGGAAGTAGTCCGGATCATAAATGAGCCCACAGCTGCTGCTCTTGCTTACGGAATGGACAAGAAAAAGGATCAGACCATTGCTGTTTATGATTTTGGTGGAGGAACATTTGATATTTCGATTCTTGAAGTAGGTGAGGGAATCGTTGAAGTAAAGTCAACCCACGGTGACACTCACTTAGGAGGAGATGATATTGACCAGGAAGTACAGGATTGGCTGGTTGCTGAGTTTAAAAAGGAATCTGGTGTTGACTTATCAAAAGACAAAATGGCTCTTCAGAGACTAAAGGAAGCTGCGGAAAAAGCTAAGATGGAACTCTCATCAACCATGGAAACTGAAATCAATCTTCCCTTTATCACAGCAGATTCTTCTGGCCCCAAACATCTTCTTATGAAGCTTTCAAGGTCAAAGTTAGAACAATTAATGGATGATATTGTGAGTCGAACGATTGATCCTTGCAATAAAGCTTTAGAAGATGCTGGGTTGAAAAAGGGAGATATAGACGAAGTCATATTAGTGGGAGGATCCACAAGAATTCCTAAAGTCCAGCAATTGGTTAAAGATCTTTTTGGAAAAGAACCCCATAAGGGAGTGAATCCGGATGAAGTGGTTGCCACAGGAGCCTGTATCCAAGGAGCTGTTTTATCCGGTGATGTGAAGGATGTCCTTCTCTTGGATGTCACACCATTAACTCTGGGGATTGAAACCCTGGGTGGTGTTTTCACAAAAATGATTCCAAGAAATACAACCATCCCTACAAAGAAGACAGAAATATTCTCTACAGCGTCAGATAATCAACCGAGTGTTGAAGTGCATGTGTTACAGGGAGAAAGAGAAATGGCTGCTCATAACAGAACATTAGGTAGATTCCATCTGGATGGAATTCCTCCCGCACCTAGAGGAGTTCCCAAAATCGAAGTGACATTTGATATCGATGCGAATGGGATTCTGCATGTTTCTGCAAAAGACACAGGAACAGGAAAAGAGCAGGCTATAACCATAACTGGGCACAGTGGTCTGGATGATAAAGAAGTAGAGAGAATGGTCAATGATGCGGAATCTCATGCTGATGAAGATAAAAAAAGAAGAGAAGTTATTGATGCCAAAAACCAGGCAGACCAAATGGTTTATAACCTGGAAAAGATGTTAAGGGAAAATAAAGATAAAATTTCTGAAAGCGATGCTCAGCAGATACAGAAAGAAATAGATAACACCAAAAAAGCTATAGAAAGTGAAGATGCGGAAAAGATAAAACAGGCAATGGATGCCTTGTCCAAAGCTTCCCATAAATTAACTGAAACAATGTATCAGCAAACAGCACAACAACAAACTCAACAGGGAGCTTCGCAGCAACAGCAGTCATCTGCAGGTGATCAGCAGCAGAGCGAGGCTGAGTCCTCTAAAAATTCAAGTGAGGAAGAAGTGATCGATGCTGAAGTTGTGGATGAAGACAAGAAAGAAAAGTAAATACGAAAGCCTGGAATGCATTGACAAAAGTCAATCTATGACCATGTGAATCATTCCAGGCTTTTCATATGAAGATTTTCTGTTATGGAAAAAGATTATTATAAAATACTGGGAGTTGATAAAAAAGCTTCAGCGAGTGATATAAAGAAAGCCTATCGAAAACTCGCCAGAAAATACCATCCTGACCTAAATCCAGGAGACAAGGAAGCTGAAACAAAATTCAAAGAAATACAAGAAGCTTATTCTGTTTTAAGCGATCCAAAGAAAAAAAGTCAGTATGACCAATTTGGCTATGTTGGTGGTGCCCCTCCGGGAGGAGAACAGTATCAATACAGGTCATCCTCAGGGTTTGAAGGATTCAACTTTTCTGATTTTGGCACATCATCCTTTAGAGATTTTTTTGACAATATATTCGGTTTTGGTGCCAAACAGACGGCAGGATTTGATAAACAACAAGTTGCCAGAGGTGAAGATCTACACTACTCCATGAAAATAAGCTTTATGGATGCTGTGAATGGAGTTGAAACCCGGATTAAATTAACTCATATGGTCCCCTGCAGTGTGTGCAAGGGGAGCGGTGCTATTCAAACGGGAGCGCAGAATACATGTCCTCAGTGCAGAGGCAGTGGATATAGTAATGTCCAGAGAGGATTTATGAGATTTTCAAGTCCCTGTCCCCTTTGTAATGGAACAGGAAAGACAAGAGGAGAAGAATGCTCTGCCTGTTACGGCCAAGGTCTTGTTCAAAAAACAGAATTGATTAATGTGAGGATTCCAGCAGGAGTGGATACCGGATCCAAAGTCCGAATAGCTGGAAAAGGAAATGCTGGAAGGAATGGAGGCCCACCGGGAGATTTATTCATTATGATTAAAGTGGATCCGCATAATTTGTTTAGAAGAGAAGGATCTAATATCTATGTGAAAATTCCTATCACCGTTCCTGAGGCTACCCTGGGTGCCAAGATTGAAGTTCCGACTTTATTCGGAAAGACTATGATCAAAATACCTCCTGGAACCAAATCCGGACAAAAATTCAGAATAAAAAATAAAGGAGCTCCCATAATCAAAAAGAAGGCGAGAGGTGACCAATTTGTAGAGGTAACCATTGTTCCTCCTCCCTTCAATGATGAAAGAATTAGAGAAATGATGAGAGAATTGGGAAAAATCTCTGATCAAAATCCAAGAGAGAAAATGGTGTCTGGCTAAAATGAAAGAAGAAAAAAATCCAAAGGATTTTTATCATATAAGCAGCGTTGCCCGGATGTATAATATACATCCCCAAACACTGAGATTATATGAAAAAGAAGGATTGTTGAGACCTTCAAGAAGTGAAGGAAACACAAGGACTTATACAAAGAATGATCTGGAGAGGCTTGAGCTGATATTGAATCTGGTCCGTGATCTGGGTGTGAATCTTGCAGGAGTTGAAGTCATAATCAATATGAGAGAAAAAATAGAAAGAATTGAGAAAGAAGTTGATGAATTTCTTAATTATATAAGAAGAGAGTTTTTTGAGGGAAGAGAAGAAGAGTTTGACAGGAGAAAAAAAAGCCTCATCCATATAAATCCTGGAAAAATTGTCAAAATAGAAAAATCGGATTAAAATACACTCTGCAATGCGGAATTACCAAGACTATTTCGAACTAAAGGATTTAAAGCAGTATCTCCGTCAGATTTCAAAATATAAGTCTCTGAGTCCAGAAGAAGAAAAAAAGCTGGGGAAACAGATAAAAAAAGGAAATAAAGAAGCACTAGAAAAATTAATAAAAGCTAATTTAAAATTTGTTGTTTCTTATGTAAAAAAATATAAGGGGATGGGAATCAGTTTCATGGATCTCATCCATGAAGGAAATATCGGACTTATAGAGGCAGCGAAAAGGTTTGATCCGGACAAAAATGTTAAGTTTATTTCTTATGCTGTTTGGTGGATCAGACAGGCGATCATTCATGCCTTATCCCGATATTCAAGGATTTATCATCTTCCCCAGAAGCTATCAGATCAAATATCCGGAATGAAAAAGAAAAAAGCAAAGCTCAAAAATGAACTGGGAAGAGAACCGACAAGAGAAGAGATTGCAAAAATAATGGAGATTGAAACAGGGGATATCGAAGAACTTGAAATGCTGGATGAAAAGAATGTTTCGTTAAGTGATAAAAGTTATGATGATGAGAGACAACTGGAAGAAAAGGTGGAAGATTCCATGGTTCCATCTGTGGAATATATGATTATAAGATCATCGATAAAAAAACAGATAAGGGCTTTACTGGAAGAGCTGGATGAAAAAGAAGCGCGTGTGTTAAAATTAAGATTTGGGCTGGGTGACGAACAACCTCGAACGCTCCAGGAGATTGGAGATATGTTGAATTTAACGAGAGAAAGAATAAGACAGATAGAAAACAAAGCCATGAAAAGATTATCCCGCTCTCAAAAAATGCAGCAGCTGCGAGGATATTTAAACTGATGGAAAATAATGTTTGCCAGAAATGCCAGGGGACAGGCTGGATTTTGGAAGAATCAGGATCTGGGACTGTTGCCAAGAGGTGTACGTGTTTTGTGGATCGAAAAAGTCAAATTATTTTCGATCAAGCGAATATTCCTTTAAGATATAAAAACTGCACTTTTGAAAATTTTGAGGTCCATAACAATTCCCATAAAGATGCCTTAAAAGTATCAAAAAAGTTTTTTGAAGATTATCCGGTTTTAAAATGCGGACTTCTTTTTCAAGGACCCTGTGGAGTGGGAAAAACTCACCTGGCTGTTGCCATTATCAATGAACTGATCGAAAAGAAAAGAATTGAATGTTATTTTTATGATTTCAGGGCTTTGATTAGAGACATCCAAAAGTCATTTGACCGGGAATCTCCTCTAAAAGAAAGCGACTTGTTAGGACCTGTTTTTCAGAAAGATGTTTTGGTTCTTGATGAACTGGGAGCAAAAAGGACATCAGATTGGGTTGATGAAACTATTTTTTATATTATAAATAAACGATACAATAATAAGAAATTAACCATCTTCACTTCCAATTACATTGATTCAGATGAAGAGGAAGAAGATAACAAAGTTGGCAGGTTCAAGGATTCAGAGGAATCTCTATTGACCCGGATAGGAGTCCGGTTGAGGTCAAGAATATATGAGATGTGCAAGATTGTGAACATGTGGGGGAAAGACTATCGCAGAAATGTCAAGCAGGAAACCTATCGTTTTTAGTCTCAGAAAATCTATTCACAGCGTTTGGAAATTGTTGTTAAAACGGTTATCTGAGTGGGACTTCCTGTTGTAAGCAAAGAAGATAATAAATATTTTTTTTACTCTGTTGGTTTGTAATGTCTATTTGTTTTTCAATCAAATTATTTGATTGATATTACAGTCAAATTTTGTTAAATTATTCTCACCTGCTCCTCGGTAGCTCAATCGGCAGAGCGGGTGGCTGTTAACCACTAGGTTGCAGGTTCGAGTCCTGCCCGAGGAGCCAATCCGAACGCTTTGTGCAATCAAAGATAGCAGAGAAGGGGTAATTTAAAGTATATGTGAGACTTCCGTTGTCTATTTCACAGTTCTGAAGCACCAATTTCAAAAGCTGTCTTTTTATATCCGGATCAGAACTTAAAAACAGATCATATTCACTATGAGCAAGGCTAAGTATATAGTTTGCAGTAATATAATATTCTTCATCAGCAGTTTGAAGGTTATCCATTTTCTGTTTTATTTTGCTTTGTGCTTCTCTGAATTTTTGATGTTTTTTGTCATACATGTCTTTAGTAATTCTCCTTTGAGTTGCAGTCTGTATGCGTTATGAACGATTCTATCCATGATGGCATCGGCAAGTGTTGGATTTCCAAACTGTTCATGCCATTGGGCAACTGGTATCTGAGTAACAACCATGGTCGAGCTGCGATTGTATCTATCCTCGAAGATTTCAAGGAGACGTGAAAAGTAAGATGAAAGAAGAAGATGCAAATCGGAAATCGATGAATCGTAAGATGTCAGACGTGAGACGTAAGATGAAAGAAGATGGGAATCAGAATCCAGAAAACGATAATTGTGATGTTGCCATAAAGATAGACAATATTCCAGGTTATAGGGAACGGCACACCGTAAGACCTGGATTGACTGGGATTGCTCAAATTTATCTTCCTCAAGATGCGCCCCGTTATCGGAAATTTAAATATGACTTGCTTTATATCAAAAGGCAGAGCTTCTGGCTGGATATAAAACTGATTTTCCTTTCCTTTTGGGTGACTTTCAGGGGGAAGTGGGAAACGAGTGAGAAGAAATTTTGAATTAGGAACGGAGAATAGAGAATGGGGAATGGAGAATAGAGAATGGGATTGAATATCACTTAAATATGTGATATACATAAATGTGTGACTCATGACTGAAAAGAAAAATAATGGCAGAAACGTGACCTTGTATTTGTCTAGGGATTTAATACAAAAAACTAAAATTATGGCAGTCAAAGAAGATAGGTCTTTAAGTTCCTATATGAAAGAAGCTCTTGAGGAAAAAATTAGAAAAGATTCCGGTTATAAAAAGGCAAGGAAACGGCAGTTAAGGCTTATTGAAAAGGGGTTTGATCTAGGCACTCGGGGGAAAATAGTCATATACAGAGACAAACTTCATGAACGAAAATAAATTGTTTTTGGATACCAATATCCTTATATACGCTTATGACATTTCTGCAGGTAAAAAAAATGAGATAGCACGGAAATTGGTTGTTGATTTATGGGAGACTCAATCAGGATGTTTGAGTACTCAAGTGCTGCAGGAATTCTTCGTTTGTGTTACAAAAAAAATTCCAAAGCCATTAGACATAAACAGAGCAAAGGAAATTGTTCATGACTTATTGAATTGGAATATTGTTGTTAATGACGGTGGAACAATCATAAAGGCGATAAATATTCATTTGGATTATAAATTTTCTTTCTGGGATTCTCTGATTATTCAATCTGCGATTAATGGAGGAGCAGAGACGTTGTATACTGAGGATTTTGTTGGCGCAGAGAAAATTAAAGGAGTTGAGATTACAAATCCATTTGTTTGAAAAATTAACTGGGAATCGAAAAAGTCGATCCCTGCTTCCCACCTATTATTGAAGATAAGACTCCATTTGTCCCTCAAAAAGGATGGGCAGAGATGATAAGAAAAGTCTATGAAATCGATCCTCTCATTTGTCCTCAATGTGGTGGACAATGCCTGCCTGTGCGGTGCACGCAGACAGGCGCATTATCTCCTTTATCAAAGACCATAAAGTCATTGACAGGATCATCGATCACCTCAAACTGACATTTAAGGCAGAACGTCCTCCGCCTGCACATGCCCAGCTTCATATGGCAGCTGAGGAACAAGTGAAATATCTATAAAAGTCTAGGTTGCTTTATTAATGTCGAGATCTATTCTTTACTCCCATTATATTATCATTTTTACTAAAATTATCTTCTCTTTTCTTTTTTTCTACATTTTTCCTTGACCGGTTTTTTTATTTTCTTTAATATTGTTAATGAGGAAGTTGAGAAGAGAGGAAATTAGTAAAAAGAAGTCAAAATCACAGCAACTAAAAAAGCAGGCTCTCAATGCACCTTAAACAAGCCTATATTCTGTCTAAACAATGGGGAGACCCTAGGACATCCACTACAAGCCTGCCCCAATCATCTACGGTTTGAGCACTTTGATTTCTACCTTCTCGTTCAAAATTAGTCTATTGAGTTTCTCCTGGGCCTCCTCATACCCTGGCTCTCCCTTTTCTGGAGTATTATATCCACAAGCACGAACAGTATCTCCACCCCTTTGATTCCATTTCCAGCCTTCCTTAACCTTAAAAGTATCTCCATCAATTACTTCACTTACCGTAAATTCTGTCATGATTTTTTACCCCCCTTTGATTTCTAATCTCAAGTAACAAAAAATATGTCACAATAATTTGTCATAGTAGATGTCGCAGTAATGTCACAGTAGAATGTCACAGTAATTCATAATATCTTGTAGGATCAGTCTTACTTTTAGCAACTTCTTTTATTAAGCTCATATCAACCATTTTGGATAGGTCTCGCTGGATTGTTCTCCTAACCAGCTTGAACTTTAGTCTGATATCATCTACCGAACCTCGCTTTTAGCCATCTTTGATATTAAGATATTTTTTCCCTTCGATGTCAATAGGCGTTTAGTATAATTTAAGTCCTTTTTAATAATTTTCTTTTCTTAAGTGACATCATTTTCTAAAAAAAATAATCCCTATACATATCCTGCTAGTAAAAGTATGTGCCGATTCAGTGCGTAAATTTAAACGCCTATTGACAAGTAATCGTATTATAAGACTGACTGAGAAGCAGGGATTCGAATCCCAATTCCATGATCCAGAGTCAAATGTCCCATAAGTAACTTTCTAAAAATAATTATATAAAGGTGAGGTTGATCTAGAACTTTCAAAAAAAACATTTTAATGAAATTGAGTTAATTTCTAATTCTTGCTTTACGTTTCGCACATCATAGAGGAGCCAATCCGAACGCTTTTAAGTATTCATATATGGAAATTCAGTGATAAATTATAAAATTTACGGAAAAAAAACTGAGTATTATTAAAACCTGTGTGGATAGGAAATGCTGTTTTTGATCAAATCATACTTTCTCGGGCCGTATCTTGAAAGATTCCTTGATATTCATTTAAAGAATGGTATAATCCTCATCTTGAGTCATATTATTTTGTCAAGGAGGTTGCTATGAAAAAAATAGCTATGTTTATGCTGATTGCATTGTTTGTATTTGTTTCATGCGGGAAAAAAGAGAACAGTGCTGGAAGTGAAATCTCACAGGATGAAAAAGCCGGACCGTCATCCGAAACGAAGAAAGCAGTAAAGAAGCACGAAGTCGTAAAGATAAACATCGGGGATGAAGAAAAATCATTTGAGGATGTAGATATCAGATATGACCAAAGGTCGGATGAAACAATTTTGTCAGGTGGTTACGAAAAAAGCGAAACAAGCGGTTTACAGATATCAACGTTTCAGCTTTCTTTCGAAGGAAAGGAAAAAGGAGATATGAAGGATGTGTCCCTGACCTTAAAAGGGTATAATATAGAAGAAGTGTCTGGCACAGTTGATTCACTTGAAACATCAAAAGGCACATACGGCGGAACAAAAATAGATTATATAAAAGGGACTTTCAAAGGAACCGTTAAAAAGCTTGATGAAAATGGTTTTCCTCAGGGGGATCCAATCCCCTTTGAAGCCTCTTTTGAAAAATAGAGCGTTTAATTCTTAATGCCTTGACTGATTTAATGCATGTCTAATGTTTATAAATGAGTCAAGGCATGTTTACCATGTTGAGCAGTTTCGCTTTCTTTTCTTATATGAAATAGGGCTTTTGTTTCCGTTCATCTGAAATTTTGACTCTTTTTTTATCATTCCAGACCCTTAAAAAACTTCTATTAATGATGCTATAGGAAAATAAATCATCTGGTAAAGGAACAATAAAAAAGAAGAAAAGGAAAACAAATTATCAATCCATTGATCAAAAAAGTTTTGGGGAAATGTTTTGATAATTGTATTATTTGTGCTTGAGGGCTGCGGAAACCCAAGCATTCCAGACAGGAGAAGTGGGAGGAGAATAGGCTGCATCAAACCAGCCCAATTCTTCCACATTCATCTTGGCATAAACAGCCACTGCAAGAGGATCTATGAATTGGGCGGCGTTTCCTTCACTCACAACAGATGCTCCCCATATTCTTCCGGATGACTTGTCATAGACTGTCTGTGCCTTAACGAATTTAGCTCCCGGATAGTATCCTGATTTATCAAGTCTTTTGGCAATACTTGCTTCTGCTTTAATTCCTTCTTTTTGAGCCTCTTCCAGACTTAATCCTGTTTTAGCCAAAGATAATTCCAGGAATTTGAATATCTGAGTTCCCACTATGCCAGGGAATAGGGTTTCTTTTCCTGCCATGTTCAATCCAGCGATACGTCCCATTTTATTTGCCGTGGAACCTAAGGGAAAATAAACGCTGCGGTCCAGAATCTTATTATAGACAGTGGCGCAGTCGCCGGCTGCATATATATCCGGTTCTGAAGTCATTCCTTTACGATTGATGATGATGGCATTGTTTTTATTTGTTTTGAGTTTATCTTTACAGAATTCTGTTGCCGGTTTTGTTCCCACTACGGAAAAAACCATGTCCACTTGGTAAGACTCTTTATCTGTTTTTATGATAAAACCTTTTGTTTCCTTATTAACCTCTTTCACATGAGTATTTCCTATAAAGTTGATATTCTTTTCCTTTATTTTTTTTGAAATCGCTTTTCTTACTAATGGAGGCCATAACATAGCCGGTTCCGGGAACACTTCGAAAAGAATCACCTCAATTTCTCTGGAATAGAGCGCCTCAACGAGTTCCAATCCTATGTTTCCAGCACCGATAACCGCAGCCCGTTGTGGGTTGAAATCTTTTATGAAAGCGATGATTTTCTTAAGATCTTCTAAATTATGTAATTTGAATATTCCTTGCTCTTCATAATTGATAAATGGAAGTTTGTTTGGTTCTGAACCGGTTGCAATCAGTAATTTTTTATAATTTTCTTTATAAATATCTCCTGTTTTTAAATTCTTTATTTCAATGGCTTTTTCTTCAGGATCAATATTGACTGCTTCCTGTTGAATCTCTACTGAAATGCCCCTATTCTTCTTGATGCTTTCTGGATTATAGTGGATCAGATTATCAACAGATTCAACATCTCCGGAGAGAACATAGGGTATTCCACAGGCTGCGTAGGATATGATTTTTCCTTTATTGATGACTTTAAGCGAGGCATCAGGGATTTCCCTTTTTATCTGAACAGCAGCGGAAAGACCTGCCGCATCAGCTCCTATAATAAAATAATCAGACATTGGCCTTTCCTCCTTTTTGAAATAGTTTACAGAGAATTTTTGAGTTTTACAAATAAAAAGATTTCACTGATTGGACTGTTCAGGGAACAGTCCATACAGAATCAAATGTGCCTTTTCAGGATTTCAATCCTATCGAGAAAAGCCAGACTTCAGGTTTTTGAGATTCATTTCCTGAAGGATTTTTGATGATATTGGTGATTCCGTAGAAATAGCGGATTTCTAAAAAAAAATATAAATGTTCTTCTAATCTTATTTCAAAACCACATCCTGTTATCAAACCGAAATTAATTGTGTTTATATCATCTTTTAAATCTTCTTCGGAGTCATTGCTCGGTTGTTTCAATTTATAGGAAAGCGGGTAAAAAACCTCGCTTCCTCCCAATAAATAGGGGGATGAATGAGGAAATAGTTTATACTTTATAAGCAAGGGAACACTGATAGTGTTCAGACAGTATTTGTATATCGAATGATCATCTGCTGATACTGCTTGACTGCCTCTATGTATGTATAAAGAATCAAATTCAATAATAACCCTTCGGCTTAGGTTTTCTTCAAATCCTATTCCTCCTGACAAACCAAACTTGTGCTCCCAGGTGAGGTTGTTCCCTAGGGATTCGGTTTTATAACGGGCTAAATCAAATCCAGCGATAATTTTAAAGTCAGCGAATAGTGAGCATGACATTATCAGAAATATGCTTATAAAAGCCGCTTTGTTCATTTTTATCATCTTATGATTATACAAAATGGTTATAAAGTAAAGATTTAATTAATTGAAGGATGTTTTGCTTGTTATTTTCTATAAATACGTTTTTTGATATTTATGTTTGAAAAAGAGTAAATAAGAAGAGCTGTCCATATCATAGAGAAACTGATGAGATGGGTTGACGTAAAGGCTTCTTTATAAATGACAACGCCGCAAAAAAGTTGGAAAGTGGGAGCCAGATATTGTATAAAACCGATGGATGTGAGCGGGATTCTTCGGGCCCCATATGTAAACCACAATAAGGGAGTGGCAGTCATGATGCCAGCTCCAGCGAGAAGCAAATGAGTTAAAAGAGAGGCTGTACCGAAAGCACCTGTTCCCAGAATTCCTTTATAGATAAGAAAAATAAGCACAAGAGGGGAGAGGATAGCTGTTTCCGTGGTTATTCCTGTCAAAGATCCAACATGAGAAATTTTTCTAAGGAGCCCGTAAAATCCAAAAGTTAAAGCAAGAGAAAGAGAAATCCAGGGAATTTGTCCGTGCTGGATGGTTAAGAATAAAACTCCTGTAAAGGCAAGAAGAAAGGCTACAGACTGAATGAATTTAAGCCGTTCTTTGAGAAAGATTATTCCCAGAAGCACAGTGACAAGAGGATTGATGAAATATCCCAGGCTTGATTCGACAATATGGCCGGAGTTTACTGCCCAGATATAAATAAACCAGTTCGTTCCTAAAATAACAGCACTGATGACACTGGACAGTCTGTTTTTAGGAAAAGAATAGGTTTTTTTAATGAGATGCCAGTTTTTTTTGATGGAATTGATGATAGAAAGAAACAAAAATGACCATATTATTCTGTGAGCCAGGATTTGACTGGCAGGAACATGTTTTAATAATTTCCAATATATAGGAAGAAACCCCCAGGTCGTGAAAGCAGCTATGGCATACCAGGTTCCAATAACTTCGTCTCTTTTTTTTGTTTTCATTTTAAATATTAAGAAGGGAAAATTTATTTTAGCTTTGAATAAGTAACACTACCTAGAGAAAATATTATTGTCAAACAACTTTATTGTTTTATTGAAAAAGATGTGTGAAAATGATGAGAGTTCGAATAAACAATTCTTTGAAAAGAGCATTAAAATGAAAATAGAAAAAAGGATTTTTTTATTTATGCCCCTTATCTTTTTAGCATTGATGGTTTTGGGTTGTTCTGAAAGAGACCAATTTAGCCACCGGAACAAGATAAAAGTAAAGCCTGGGATAGAAGTTCTTATAGAAGAATATCTTGATCTTATTAAAGGGAAAAAAGTAGGTTTGGTGACAAATCCCACCGGAGTGGATAGCCGTTTAAAAAGCTCCATTGAAATTCTCTATGAACATCCAGAGGTTGAACTTGTGGCTTTGTACGGACCCGAGCACGGAGTCAGGGGAAACACACAGGCGGGAGAGTATGTGCCTTTTTATACGGATGAAAAGTATTCATTGCCTGTGTTCAGTTTATACGGTCAGTGGAAGAAACCAGATGCCAAAATGATAAAAAAAATGGATGAATACATGCGCTCTTTTGATACAGTTGAATCAGGAAAAATTCCGGATAAAAGAGTCATTGAAAGTCTGGATGCATTGATATTTGATATCCAGGATGTGGGAACAAGAATCTACACCTATATTGCGACAATGTCTTATTGCATGCAGGTCTGTGCTGAAAACAACGTCCAATTCATCGTTTTGGACAGGCCAAATCCTATAAACGGGAAGACAATGGAAGGTCCTATCTTGCAATATCCTGAATACAGTTCATTTGTGGGATTGTATCCCATTCCAGTGAGGCATGGCATGACAACCGGGGAACTCGCTCAATTGTTCAATGATCGGTTTCTTGAGAAGAAAGCAAATCTCGCAGTGATTCCCATGGAAGGATGGAAAAGAGATCTGTTTTATGATGATACGCTGCTGCCATGGATCATTCCTTCTCCAAATATGCCCACTTTGAACACAGCCATTGTTTATGTGGGGCAGGTATATTTAGAGGGAACAAATATTTCAGAAGGAAGAGGAACCACAAAACCATTTGAGTTATTCGGAGCTCCTTGGTTAGATGGATATGAATTAACAAAAAAACTGAATGATTTGAATATGAATGGTGTGACATTCCGGGAAGCATGGTTCACTCCTACGTTCTCAAAATATGAAGGTGAAATGTGCGGAGGGTCTCAAATTCATATTACGGATAGAAATGAATACAGTCCCTATGAAACCACATTATGGATAATAAAGACGATAAGAAAACTATATCCGGATTGTTTCCTGTTCCATAAAGATTACTTTGATAAAATCAGCGGAACTTCAAGAATAAGAGAAGCCATCGAAGAAGGTGTGGACATCAAAGATATATTAAGAGAATATGCAAACGATTTGAATGAATTTTCAGATTTGAGAAAACCCTATTTGCTTTATTAACAAACCATTTATCCATCTAAATAATTTTTCTTGCAAAAGAATGAAAAAAATGCAAAAAAAGAAACCACTGTCATGCAGAAAGAAAAAAAACAATCGAAGGAAAAAACAATAAAGTCCAACCAAGAAACTGTAGTTGAAGAAAAAAAGGATTCAGAAAAAAAGAATATTACTACTCTGTATATTGATTGAAGTGTGAATTTAAGAACTTCTCTCTTTTGAATTTACTCTGATTAATTAGGGAAATAAGAATATTAATACAGAGTTGGCACTTTCCTCTAACCTTGTTGATCCTCATTGGCAGAGGATACTATTTCATATCCCTGATGCGAACCTCTATATTTTCTTCCTCGTTCAGTAATTCAACGATTTTTGAAGTATCTGTTCTTCCATAATGATAAGGATAAAGTATTTTTGGTTGAAATGTTTTGGCAGCATCGGCAACCATTTCCGGTGACATGGTGTATGGAAGATTCATAGGAAGAAAAGCGATATCAATATCCATCAAAGCTTTCATTTCAGGAGTATTTTCCGTATCCCCGGCTATATAAACTCTCTTATCACCAAATGCGATGATGTATCCGTTTCCATCTCCTTTTGGATGATAAGGAGTGTTTCCGTGACGCATATGCACAATGTTGTAAGCAGGAATAGCTTTAATTTTTAATCCCTGAATGGTTTTCACATCACCATTTTTCATAATTTGTCCTTTTATATCCACTTTTTCTAAGCACTTTTTAGTCAGAACTATATCTGTTTCTTCGGTGCAGATGATATCCAGGACATTTTTATCAAGATGATCACCATGCGCATGAGTGATGAGAACCATATCTGCTTTTGGAAGTGTGTTGTAATCGGCATATCGACCCACAGGATCGATATGGATGATTTTCCCATTGAAATTGAACATAAGAGTTCCGTGTCCGATAAAAGTAATCTTTAAATTTCCCTCTGAAGTTTTAATGACATCCTTTTCAAAATCTTGTTGAACTGAATAGGAAAAAGTGAAAAAAATCATAAATCCGATAATAAAAAGAACAATTTTTCTCATTATTGACCTCCTATTTTTTGTGACAATATATCCATCATTTGTTTCCTAGATATATTCTTATAAGAAAATTGTGATTCACTGGCTTAAAAATTTTTGCTTTTTAGTCATTTATTGTTTTTATATTATCACAATTCATCATAATTTTTAAAAAAAATAAACGGTTGAAGTTCCTCCTTTTGTTTCATCTAAATTCTGAACTCATACATTGGATTTATAAGAGTAGATAGGCTTTAAATAACTGGAATTTTTAAAACAGAAATAGTAAAATATGAAAAATATAAAAATAATTTTGAAATCTTAAACAATTCATTTATAATATGAATACAGTTCTTTTTAAACACAAACCTGGTCAGGATAACTCACCTCCTTGTTATTTGTTCTTTTTTTCATTGTTTGTGAGCCCTGACCAGGTATTTTTATATTTAGGATTTTTTTATAGAGAAAAAGTGAGAATAATTGATTTGAATGGATCATTTTTAATGCTCACATAATTATAAATAAATTAAAGTCATTTGAAATATCTTTTTAAAAAATTTGACAGAGCTTTTAGAGTTAAGCTAAAATTTTCTATTTAAGGATTATATGATTGAATAATATCCATAAGATATTTTCTGTCTTTGTTATTATATTTATTTCCTTATTATTTTCTTCCTATATATTTGCGAATGCTCCCTACGACCTGATCATAAAGAATGGCTCTATCATAGATGGTTCAGGAGATTCCTCTTTTAATGCGGATATCGGGATAAGAAATGGGAAAATTGTAAAGGTTGGTATTATTGAGGATTCCCAAGCCGAAAAAGTTATCGATGCAACCAATTTAACCGTGTGCCCCGGATTTATTGATATTCATACTCACTGTGACGGTAATATTGATAATATTCCCACTGTCCATAACTATGTGCATCAAGGAGTCACCTCTGTTATAGGAGGAAATTGCGGAGGGCATCCGTTCCCGATCCAACAACTTTTCAGAAATATTGAAGATAATGGGATAGCGATAAATTTCGGTTGTCTCATTGGACATAACACAATCCGAAGAAAAGTTATGGGCTATAGTATGGAGGCTCCCACTGATAAAGAAATGGAGCAGATGAAAATCCTTGTCTATTTGGAAATGAAAGCAGGAGCTCTTGGATTATCAACAGGTTTAGCATATCTACCTGGAATCTATTCCGATAATGAAGAAATTATAGAACTGGCATCCATTGTTTCTATATTTGGAGGGATTTATGCGTCTCACATCAGAGATCAGGGAGTGTACATTAATGAATCTATCAAAGAAGCCATTGAAGTTGGTGAAAAGAATAATATTCCTGTTCAAATTTCCCATATAAAATTGGCTGATGATGCTGTTTGGAATGAATTGGAAAAAGTAACAGAGCCTGTTGAGAAAGCAAGGAATAGAGGAGTTCAAGTGACACTCGACCAGTATCCTTATACGGCAACCAGTTCTGGATTCACTAGCAGTTTTCCTTCCTGGTGTTTTGAGGGAGGAAGACAACAGTTTTTAAACCGGTTAAAAGACGAAACAAAGTTGCGACAAATTAAATTGCATATTAGAGAAAGAAGACTCCTGTCGAAAAAAGGTATCAATAAACTGGAGACTATTTATATTGCGAATTATCCCAAAAATTCTAATTTTGAAGGTAAAAACCTGAAACAAATTCTCCTTGAACAAGGCAAGAAACCGAGTGTTGCTAACGCCTTGAATCTCATTATTGAGATTGAAAAAAATGGTGGAGCTTCCGGAGTCTTTTTTCAGATGAATGAGAAAGATGTTGAAGATTTTATGAAACTACCTTATGTCATGCATGCTTCTGATGGAGGAATTAGAGTATTGGGAAGAGGAGCCCCTCATCCAAGAAATTATGGTACGTTTCCTAGAATCATCGGATATTATGTTAGAGAAAAAAAAGTTATTTCCTTAGAAGAAGCGGTAAGAAAAATGACCTCTCTTCCTGCTAGTGTGCTGGGATTGACCAAAAGAGGAGTGATTTATGAAGGAATGCATGCCGATATAACCATTTTTGATAAGGATGAATTTAAAGATAGAGCCACTTATTCTAATCCTCATCAATACAGTACCGGACTTTATTATGTCATTGTTAATGGCAAAATTGTTTTAAATCAAGGTCAATTCACGGGTACTTTTCCTGGAGTGATTCTTTATGGAAAAGGTAAAAGATTTGGAAACTAATAGATTTTATTCATGTTAAATCTCATTACAATGACATTGAATAAATAATTTTTTTATCTTGATTATTAATACAAAATTAAGAACGAAGAGAAATTAGATGGAAATTAAAGCGAATAAAGCCATTGAATACCTTCTTGCCCGTGGGAATTTACCAATACTTTATTGGTTGAAAAAAGATATTCTAGAAGTCCCTGTTGAAAGAGAGTATAAAAACCTTCAAAAATTTGCCAAACGGATACGAAGACTCAAAAATCAAAAAAGTAATGGAGGATGGTGCAAAAAGAAATATGAAGGCCATCCCAAATGGGAGAAAGCTTATTATATTGTAGATACATTGTGGAATTTATTCAGACTCTACAATTACGGATGTGTTTGTGAAAATGATGGAATGAAAAAAGCCTTAGATTTTCTATTTTCAACTCAAACTGAATGCGGTGATTTTCGAGGGGCTTATTTAAATGAATATGCTCCGACCTATCATGCCCTGACGTTGGAAATTATGTGCTTGTTAGGATTACATAAGGATAATAGAGTCCAGAAAGGATTCCGCTGGATGATGAAAACAAGACAAGATGATGGGGGATGGGCAATTCCTTACCGGACTGTAGACAGAAAAAATTTAAAGCCCCTTAATAAAAATGAGTCTCATTTGAAAAGCACTCCTATTGAGCCTAATAAAACCAAACCATTCTCTCATCTTGTTACTGGAATGATGTTTAGAGCCTTATCATCTTCACAAATAATGAGAAAAAATAAAGAAACATTCAAAGTGGGCGAACTGTTGATGAAACGATTTTTTAAACCGGATAAATATAATGATAGACGCGATGCCACCTATTGGGAAGAAATCAACTATCCTTTTTGGGCAACCGATATATTGAGTGTGCTGGATCCTCTTTCGAAAGCTGGATTTTCTCCGGAAAGGAAGGAAATAACCAATGCTCTTGAATGGTTGATGTCAAAACAGACAGACAAAGGGTACTGGAATGCATCAGGTAAAAATATTGCCAAAGAAGACCATCTCTGGGTGACATTTGCTATTTTAAGGATAATGAAAAGATTTGATTTATTGGAATTATAATCGTTCTTAATTTATGATTCTATAAAACATGAATGAATTATTTTCTAAGTTTTGGCAGCAATCTGGGAAATAGAAAAGAAAATATAAGAAAATCATATGATTTTATAAAACAGAAACGTATGGATGTTTTAAAAATTTCTTCAATATATGAAACGCAACCAGTTGATTTTATAGAACAGCCTTGGTTTTTCAACCAAGTGGCAAAGATCCAGACAGAATACAAACCAGTTGATTTTTTATCGATTTTAAAACAGATAGAAATAAAAGCGGGAAGGAAAGAAACGTTCCATAAAGGGCCCCGAATCATAGATATAGATATTCTTTTAGCTGACAGGCTGGTCATCCAGACAAAAAAGTTGAAAATTCCTCATCCGGATCTAGATAAGAGGAAATTTGTATTGATTCCTCTTGCTGAAATAGCTCCAGATGTGGTTCATCCCATTTTGAACAAAACGATAATGGAAATTCTGGAGGATTTGGATGATAAATCAGTTGTAAAAAAAGTAAAGAACTGCTAATTTATTTTACAATGACATTGATAAGGGAATAAAGCGCTCCGGATATAAATGAGATATATCAGGTTTGGCTGACGTATTCATAGGCAAGACAGGGAGAATAATGATATAATAAATTTTTTGGGAAAAAGCAGCTTTCCACTTAAATAAAGTTGGCACGTATATTGCTAAATTTAATTGAATGAAACAAAGGAGTATCCCGATGAAAAAAAAGATATTTCCATTGATATTATTGATATTTGTTTTGAATCTATTTTCTTTCCAAGAAAGTTTTTATTTATCAGTAAAAAATGTCGAAGTACCGCTTAGAGTCTATAAGAATAAATATTTTGTTGATAATTTATCCATCGAAGATTTTCGTGTGTATGAGGAAGGAAAAGAACAAAAAATAGAATCACTTTACTTAATAAAAAAAAATGAGATTGTCAATGTATATGGAAATACAGATTTTATGCCGCATCTAAATAAAAATTATTATCTTATTTTTCAAATCATAGATTATAATCCAAAAATTAAAGATGTATTTGAATATATGATAAAAGATGTTCTTCTTCCAGGGGATACGGTCACCATACAGACCCCCATGAAGAGTTACTATATAGGAAGTGATGTTTTTATAGAAAGGGAAAAAGAGGTCATGGTCGAAGAGATCGCAAAAACGATAAGAAAAGATACAAATTTAGGTTCTTCCAATTACAGAAATTTGATAAAGGAATTAAAAAGTATTGTTAGAGCCTTGTCAGGCAGTAATACGATGTCAGGAATGGAGATGAATACGGAATCTGATTCATTTGGAGTTGAGTTTTTATTGCAAAGGTACAAACATACTTTGCAGAAGCTTGAAGAATTGAGACTTGTTGACCAAGAGACGTTTTTAAGATTTGCAGCCAATGTGAAAGGGAGAAGAGGAAGAAAAAGAGTTATTTATTTTTATCAAAGAGAATATAAACCTGAAATACCAACCCAAGTTTTGAATCATATGGTTAGCAATTACCAGGATAAACCCAATGTTTTGGGTGATATTCAAGAGTTATTTAATTTTTACAACAGAGGTCATAAATTTGACGTTGACATGCTAAAGAAAGCATTTGCAGATTCTTCCATTCAATTTAACTTCATTTTTATGAATAATCCACTTGAAAACACTTCAGGGATAAATATGAAAGAGCAATCGGAAGATTATTTCTCAGATATGAAGCAACTAGCCCATTCTACCAGTGGATTCATGAATAGTTCTCAAAATCCTGTTTTTGGATTTAAACAAATTATCGAAGAATCTGAAGTATACTACTTACTTTATTACACTCCCCTTGAATATATAAAAGATGGAAGTTTTCGAAACATTGATATAAAAGTAGATGATAAAGATCTCAATTTGAGACATAGAATCGGATATTTTACAGAGAGATAAACATATTTTTATCTCTCTGTTCAAAAAGCATCTTTGATATGCCTGAGGGATGGCTTCTTTTCTTTATCCAGCAGGAGAGAAATCACATCAAAGCGGCAATCTGTATTCTCAAGATTATATTTCATAAGAAATCCCAGGGCAATTTTTTTTATTTGATTTTGTTTTTTGGGAGTCACAGATTCTTCAGGTAATCCATATTCTTTATTTCTCCTGGTTTTCACTTCAATAAAGACCAGGGTATCCTGGTCATAGGCGATAATATCTATTTCTCCCCTTAAAAAACGAAATCCCTGAGTAAGGATTTTATACTTTTTCTTCTTTAGATATTTAACAGCTATGTCTTCCCCTTTTTTTCCCAGAGTGTAGTGATTTCTTTCTTCTTTCCCCAAAGTAAAATCCAAGATTATTAATAATTATTCAATTTTTTTCCATCTCACACCATCTTTAGTGTCTTCAAGAACAATCCCTTTGTCCAGTAGCTCTTGCCTTATTTTATCAGCGCGATTGTAATCTTTATTGACTCTTGCTTTTTCTCTTTCATCTATCATTTTTTGGATTTCTTCAGGAATCAACTGATCCTTTTGTGCCGGCAAAACACCTAATACATTATCTATGTGATAAATGGTCTCTTTGATTTTTTTGGCATCTTTGTCAAATATTTGATCATTTAATAACAAAATGTTCACTTTTTTTATCATTTCAAAGAGGGACGCTAAAGCCACGGAAATATTTAAATCATTGCTCAATCCATTTTTAAATGACTGGAGAAATTCATTAACAATTTTTTTCACTTTTGGGTTTTCTCCATCTTTGAAAGAGCGATTTTCGAGTTCGTAAACAAAATCTTTAATCCGTTTCAATGAAATTTTTGACTGTTCCAGAGCTTCAAAAGAAAAATTCAACATTTTCCTATAGTGGGTTGAAAGCATTAAAAATCTCAAGTCAAGGGGATTGACTCCTTTATCAATAAGATCCCTGAGGGTATAATAATTTCCTTTAGATTTGGACATCTTTTCACCCTCCACAATAAGATGATGACAATGAAGCCAGTAGTTCACAAACTTTTTCCCAAAATATGATTCTGATTGAGCGATTTCATTTTCATGATGAGGGAAAATATTATCAACTCCTCCGCAGTGAATATCAAAGGTTTCTCCCAGATATTTAGTGCTCATGGTGGAACATTCAATATGCCAACCAGGCCTACCATATCCTATTTCTGTATCCCAGTAAGGTTCGTTGCCTTTTCTGTTTTTCCAGAGAGCAAAATCACTAATGCTTTCTTTTTCATATTCGTCTGATTCAATGCTTATTCCTGGTTTTAGTTCTTTGAGATCAATGTTGGATAAACGTCCATAGTTTGGAAATTTTGATATGTTGAAGTAAATGGAGCCGTTTTTTCTGTAAGCAATTCCTTTTTGAAGAAGTCCTTTAATGATTTTTACCATATCTGGAATATGCTCGGTTGCTAAAGGATAATAATCTGCCCTATTGATATTTAATGCATCAATATCTTCAAAGAACGAATCAATATATTTCTTTGTGTATTCCTTGAGTTCAATTCCTTCCCGAAAAGCCCCTTTTATAGTTTTGTCATCGACATCAGTGATGTTCATGACATGTTTAACTGAAAACCCCATAAACATAAGGAATCTTTTGAGAAGATCTTCAAACATATAAGAACGGAAGTTTCCAATATGTGCGAAGTCATAGACTGTGGGGCCGCATGTATAGAGATGGACAACACCTTCTTTTATGGGGCAGAAAAGCTCTATTTTATTACTTAATGTGTTATAAAATTTAATCATAACTTCCTATTATAGAAAAACAATTGTATATCGCAAGCTTAAATTAATTGAAGTTCCGAAATTTTTTACTGTAGGGCCTGGCTCCCAAACGGGCTGTATCCTGTAGGGCTTGAATTTCGCATCAGACTGTTTTCTATCTAGCTGTCAATCTCTCTTATATTTGCCGGGCTGTTTAGGTCAAGAATTGAATTATGATATTTACCTGGGCGATGCCACTAATGAAGAGATTTTAAACCAGGTGAACACAAAAAGTGCCCAGGTTTTTATTTCTCTTCTTAAGACGGATGTCGATAATATTTATACTGTTATGGCAGTGCGTGAGATCAATCCCTCCATCAAAATCATAACCCGAGCCAAAGAGGAGATTAACCGGAAACGTCTCTACAGAGTCGGAGCCAATCGAGTGGTTTCTCCTTATGAATTAGGGTCTCGAAGAATTGTCAATTCCGTATTGCGCCCCAATTTAGTCGAATTCATTGATCTTATGACTTATACACCCAATATGTCACTTTCCATTGAGTTTCCTAACCCACGCAAGCCTGGGTTATTGATAAAAAATAACAGCGTCCTTATTCAATTTCATGATATATTTCTATAATGCTTTACTAAATTTTATGTTACCTCACCTCTTACGTCTGACTTCTTACCCTTTTATCATATGCTGCCATTTTTTACCTTTCAGGCAAGCCGATCTCACCGCATCTGCTTTGTTGCAGCGCATCGCGGTGGACGACTACAGAATATTATAGAATGCCCGATGCAAGGATCAGATCCTATGCAAGATGGTCTATTCGGGTGCCGGACCCTGCCCAATATAGGCTACGATAGGGGAATCTGATCCTAATAAATTCCTAAAGGCAGTGTGTATTAACTGGGAATGTGTGTTATAATTATAAAACGTTAATATTGAATTATTACAAAATTATTTAAGGGAAATTGTGCATAAGATATATTTAAGAAAAATTTTATAAATGGAGGATAAAGTGAAGAGAAAGGCTGCCGTTGCTGGTTATTTTTATCCGTCAGAAAAAGAAAAATTAAGAACAATGTTGAAGCAATTCATAGATGTTGATAAGGAAAAGAAGAAAGCTGTTTCTGTTATTTCTCCTCACGCCGGATATCAGTATTCTGGAGCTGTTGCTGGATCCGTGTTTTCCTCTGTGGTGCTTCCTAATAAATTTATTATATTAGGTCCCAATCATAGAAGCAGCCGTTCCGGATGTGCTTTAGTTAAAGAAGGAGAATGGGAAAATCCTCTAGGAAATGTTGAGATCGATTCGAAATTATCAGAAACTTTGATGAATTTGACTTCAGTGTTGGAATATGATGAAGAAGCTCATATTTATGAGCATTCTATAGAAGTTCAGATTCCTTTTATTCAGTATTTGAAGAAAAACATATCCATTGTACCCATAAGTATTTCGTATTTTGTATCCATAGATGAGCTGGAAGAATTAGGGGAAGCCATATCCAAAAGCATTAAAGAGCATGAAGAGGATGTATTGATTGTTGCTAGTACGGATATGAGTCATAGAATTCCTCAATCGATAGCGCAGGAAAAAGATTATTTAGCTATTGAAGAAATATTAAAGTTGAATGAAAGAGGGTTATTTGAAGTTGTGCAGAAAAAGGAAATAAGTATGTGTGGATATCAACCTGTTATATCAGCAATTGTTGCGTCTAAGCGACTGGGTGCTGAAAAAGGAGAACTTTTGACATATCAGACTTCCGGGGATGTAACAGGAAATTATCAAGATGTTGTTGGGTATGCTGGTATTTGTATATGCTGATTTACCCTAAAAGCAGAAAATACTTTATGAATAACACACAATAAAGAATGACGGTCACTCTACTTATCAATTATTATTGATAAATTTTATTTCTCTGTTGATAAAGCCAGTTTCGTGCAAAACAATTATCATTTTTTTTTAATAATCTGCTGATATTTTTATCAATAACCCAGGCTTGCGTGGGTTATTGGCGTGAAATTGAATAAGGACGCTGGCATTTTTTATCAGTAACCCAGGCTTGCGTGGATTACTGACGAGTCGAGGTTGCCGCAGATGCAAGGCGCAGCGCGAGAAGCTGTGGTCGTCCACCGCGATGCGCTGCAACAAAGCAGATGCGGTGAGAACGGCTCGCCTGTAAGGTAAAAAATGACAGCATATGATAAAATGGTAAGAAATCAGACGTAAGAGGTAAGATGATATAAAATTTAGTAAAACACTATAGAAATATATCATGAAATTGAATAAGGACGCTGGCATTTTTTATCAGTAACCCAGGAAGGGTATTTGACAATAATTGAGCAATAATGCTATAAAAATTTATTAGAAAGATAGTGAATATGGTCCGATTGCGAGAAAAAGATAAGCATATACTGTATTTAATAGTAGAGTCATATTTGAAACAGGGGAAACCGGTGAGTTCTAAAATCATTGCAAAGGAATGCAGTAAATATAAAGTATCTCCTGCCACCGTCCGTAATATAATGTCTAAATTAGAGAATCTTGATTTTCTTTGTCAACCTCACACATCTTCCGGAAGAATACCTAAAGATAAGGGTTTGAGAGCTTATGTAAACACCTTATTTAATGAAGCGATTATTCCTCAAAGTCATATTAATGATAATACGGAATGTTTTTATTTTGAAAAAAATGATTTCAATTCATTACTTATTCAAATATCAAAAGTTCTTTCAAATTCTTCGGGAAATATAGGTTTTGTGTTATCTCCCAGGCTATCAAAAATAAATTTTAAAAATATACGCTTCATTAAAGTCGCTGACGAAAAAATAATGATTATATTAGTTACTTCGAGTGACCTTGTCTTATCGGATATTATTAAAACGGACAACTATTTCACTCAATTTGAACTTGATAATGCTTCCATATATTTAAACAATAATTTCAGAGGAAAAAGTCTGATTAATGTTCGCGATTACATTATAAAAGATCTCCCTAAGTTGAAAGCAAGATATGAAAATAAAATAAACAGATTAATAACTTTACTGAAAAACCATTTCAATCATGAAGAAAAAGAAAATAAGGTGTTTTTTGAGGGAACGACCAATTTATTTGGGAAAGAAGATCTAGTAGGGAAAGAATATCTAAGAACTATTTTTCAGAATTTCGAAATGCAAACAAAATTGGTTAAACTGCTCTCCGATTTTATTAGTTTTGATAGAGTCAAAGTAATCATTGGAAATGAATTGAAAATACCTGATATCATGGATTTTTCACTTGTTATTTCAAATTATGGATACAGACATCAAATACTGGGCTCTTTAGGAATTATTGGACCAAAGACGATTCCTTATCGGAGTATCATTCCATTGGTCGATCATGTTGCAAAAAGGCTTAACCAAACAATAAGTATAAGCCAGTAAGGAGGAAGGATGAAAGAGGAAAAAAAGAACCATTCAGAAAAAGAAAAACAAAACAAGGAAGATAAGAACAAAAAGCAAGATGAGGTTAAAAAACTAAAAAGCAAGATAAAAAAACTGGAATCAAAAGTTCGTCATCTTAAAGAAGAAAATAGTGAATTAAAAGAAGCTAATGAAAATTATAAAACAGAATATTTGCGGAAAGCCGCTGATATGGAGAATATGAGAAAAAGAATTGAGAAAGAAAAATCAGATTATTTTAATTATGCTCTTTGTGATGTATTAAAAGATGTTCTCTCAATACTTGATAATTTTGAAAGAGCTCTTGAAAGCGAACAAGAAAGTAATTTGAGGGAAGGAATTGAACTCATATATAAGCAATTGAAGGATTTTTTAAGAAAGCAAGGAGTTGTTCCGGTGGAAATGGAAGAAAAAAAGTTTAATCCCAATATTCACCAGGCATTTATGACTGAAGAATCTGGAAACGTCGATGAGCCTCAGATAGCTCAAGTGCTTCAAAAAGGATATAAAATGAATGACAGGCTTTTGCGTCCGGCTATGGTTAAAGTAATAGTTCCCAAAAAAGGAAGTGAGAATGGCTCAAACAATAGGGATTGACCTGGGAACGACGTATTCCTGTATGGCTTTTTTAGAGGGGGCCGAACCTAGGGTTCTTCCAAATATTGACGGTATGATGATCACTCCATCAGTTGTCAGCTATACCTCTTCCGGAGAAAGGATAGTGGGTAATCTGGCTTTAAGACAGGCTGTCACTAATCCAAAAAATACCATTTATGCCGTGAAAAGGCTGATGGGAAGGAAGATGAATTCTAATGAAGTTGTGGAATCAACATACAGAATTCCTTATGATTTGCTAGGGGCGAAAAATGGAGATGTTATGGTTCAAGCCGGTGGAAAAACAATTTCGCCTCAGGAAGTATCTTCTCATATTATAGATTATTTAAAAAAAAGTGCTGAAGCTCATCTCGGTGAAGAAGTTACCGAAGCCGTTGTCACAGTCCCCGCTCATTTTAATGATCATCAAAGACAGGCAACTAAAGATTCTGCAAAAATAGCCGGTCTCAATGTTATAAGAATCATTAATGAACCGACTTCTGCCTGTTTGGCTTATGGAATTGATAAAAAAGATGAATCCATTGTTGCCGTTTATGATATCGGAGGAGGAACGTTTGACATAACTGTGATGGAAGTCAATAATGGAATATTCCATGTTTTGGCAACAAACGGGAATACTTATCTGGGTGGAGAGGATTTTGATAATAAAATTGTTGATTGGATATTGAGTGAGTTTAAAGAAAAGTACAATCTAGACCTTTTTAAGGACAAATTGGCTATGCAAAGAATCAAAGAAGCATCTGAAAAAGCAAAACGCGAGCTGTCTTTTTCACAGGAAACAGAAATAAATCTCCCCTTCATTTGTTCGGATGAATCCGGATCAAAACATATAAAAACAACTGTTACAAGAGAAAAATTAGAGGAACTCACTAATGATTTGGTTCTGAGTACAATTCCCTATTTAGAGCAAGTTTTAAAGGATGGAAAATTAAAGAAAGAGGATGTTGATGAAATCATATTAGTGGGAGGGCAGGCTCGAATGCCCTTGATCAAGCAAACTGTCCATGATTTCTTTAGAAAAGAGTCTTCCAAGAATATAAATCCCGATGAAATCATCGCAATCGGGGCTTCCATCCAGTCCGGAATATTAAAAGGGATATTAAAAGAAGGTGCTGTGTTGCTTGATGTGACTCCACTTTCGTTGGGAATTGAAGCAGAAAAAGACCAGTTTGTGAAAATAATTGAAAAAAACACCACCATTCCCACAACCGAGGTGATGCCTTTCACAACAACCGAAGATCATCAACGCACTGCAAAAATACATGTGCTGCAAGGAGAAAGTGAGTTGGCATCTGAAAATAGATCACTAGCTGTTTTTAAACTAGTTGGAATTGAATCTGCAGAAGCCGGAATCCCTCAGATCGATATACAGTTTTCAATAGATGCTGATGGAATTGTTAAAGTCTCTGCTAAAGATGTTGCCACAGGAAGAGAACAAAAAATTGAAGTGAATCCTTCCTCCGGATTGGAAGCAGAGGAAATTAAGAACATCATACAAGGAAAACAAGTTAATAAACAAAAGGAATATCGACATGAATAATAAAGATTACTATGAAATTCTTGGAGTAGACCGGAATTGTTCTTCCTTAGAAATAAAAAAAGCATACCGCCGAATGGCTTTAAAATATCATCCTGATAAAAATCCAAATAACAGTGAAGCAGAAGAAAAATTTAAAGAGGCAGCTGAAGCCTATAGTGTACTGATTGATTCTGAAAAAAGATCTCTCTATGACAGATATGGGCATGCAGGCCTGAAGCAAGAAGGATTTGGGGGATTTTCTGGATTTGACTCATCAATATTCAGCGATTTTGAAGATATCCTTGGAAATTTCTTCGGATTCAACTTCGGAAGCTTTTTTGGAGGAAGGCAACGAAGGGAAGAATATTCAGAGAGAGGTAAAGACCTTGTTTTGGAATTGGATATATCTCTACAAGAAGCCGCAGTTGGAGTGCAGAAAGAAATAAATATTAACCGTCATGAAACCTGTCCTGTTTGCAATGGTTCAAAAATGAAACCAGGAACAGAAAAAGAAATATGCCGAAGATGTCAGGGAAGAGGACAAATTCGTTTTCAGCAGGGTTTTTTTTCCATATCACGGACGTGTTCTGACTGCCATGGAACTGGAAGGATCATCAAGCACCCTTGTGAGAATTGTGGCGGAACAGGAAGAATAAAAAAGAAGAGGAAAGTCAAAATTAATGTTCCCCCTGGGATTGATAATGGAATGAAACTCAGAATAGCAGGTGAAGGAGAAGGTGGAATCAGAGGAGCAAGAAATGGAGACCTTTATGTCATTATAAGGTTGAAAGAACATAAATTTTTTAAAAGACAAAAAGAAGATCTTTACTGTTCGATTCCATTATCTTTTGTTCAGGCTTCTTTAGGAGTAGACGTTGAAGTTCCCACTCTTAACGAAAATGAAATATTGAGAATCCCTCCTGGAACTCAGAATGGAGATCAATTCAAATTGAAAGGAAAAGGGATCAGGTATATTGAAAGCGGTAAAGTGGGAGATTTGTTTGTTAAAGTCAATATAGAAACTCCTGTTAATCTAACCAAGGAACAAAAGGAAATTTTAAAAAAGTTTGCCGATTCAAGAGGAGAAAAGATAGAAGTTGTGGATAAAAGTATCATATCTAAAGTGAGAAACATATTCAACTAAGGGAAGTTTGACTTCAAAAAGATTCTTAATCAAAAGCAATCAGGTCAATAAATATGCCTTTCTGTATGGAGATGAACACCATCACTTAAGCAAAGTAGTAAGAATAAAACCTAAAGAAAATGTTTGTTTATTTGATGAGTTGGGATTTGAATACATTGCCACAGTGGAAGAGATAAAGAAGGATTATACTAAACTATCTATTATTGAACGAATTAAGAAAAACAGTAATAAGGTTGAAATCACTTTGGTTCAGTCTGTATTAAAAGCTAAAAATATGGATTTAGTTATTCAAAAAGCAACAGAATTAGGAGTATCAAAAATTATTCCGGTTGAGGCGCAGCGTTCCATATCTAAAATAGGAGACGAAAATGAAAAGAAGAACAAAAGATGGAAAAGAATTGCCTCCGAAGCCTCGAAGCAATGCGGGCGAGTCCATATCCCAGAAATATTTATGCTTAGTACTTTCGAGAGGGTTATAAAAAACAATGATAATTCCTTGAAATATTTTCTTTCGGAAAAAAAAGGAAAATACTTTAAAGATATTTTAATGGATCCCCCTGACTTTGATAAAAAGATTCCTTTGTTTGTCCTTTTAGTCATAGGCCCGGAAGGAGGATGGACAAAGGAAGAAGAAATCTTTTTTAGGGAAAACGGTTTGGAAGCTGTCAGTCTAGGAAACTTGATCTTGAGATCGGAAACAGCTACCATTTCCAGCGTAGCTTTAATATCTCATTTTTGGAATGTATAAATGTTTCTCCAGGGAGAAAAAGTAGGGAAATACGAAATATTAAGATCTCTGGGAAGCGGTGGATTTGGTTCTGTTTATTTGGCAAAGAATACCTGGCTTAACACAAAAGTAGCTTTAAAAGTACCGCATAAGCAGTCATTGGAATTATTCAAACTTCTCAAAGAGCCCAGACTGCAAGCCGCTTTAAATCACCCCAATATTGTTCGTATGATTACTGCAGAAAAGGAAAAAAAAGTATTTTTTATGGTTATGGAATATGTCAAAGGAAAAACCTTAGAAAAGGTTTTAGAAAGAGAAAAAATCCTGTCTAATGATAAAGCCATTGATTTTATGAAACAAATTGCCTATGGTGTGGTTCATGCCCATAAGAATAAAATCATCCACCGCGATTTGAGACCATCCAATATTCTTATTTCTGAAGGAGGAATCATAAAGATTACCGATTTTGGGACTTCAGCTTGGCTGAGCAACATAGCTTATGCATCGACAAGAATCGGTTCTCCTCCTTATATGGCTCCGGAACAGTTCCAGGGAAAATCATCTTTCAGCTCGGATATTTATTCGATGGGTTGTATTTTTTATGAAATGTTGATTGGTGAACCTCCTATTTATGATCCGGATCCGTTTAAAATACTGGAGAAAGCCCAAAAAGGAGAGATTAAGTCTCCTCGTTCAAGAAATAATAGAATTCACCCAAAGATTGATGAAATTGTTATGAAATGCCTGGCAGCAAAAGTCTCGGAAAGATATCAATCCGCATTTGAAGTTGTTAAACAGATAACAGAATTAAAAGGAGAAAATGCAAACAAATCAGAGATTGAAGATATTCTGGGTCGAATAAAAGCAAGAGAGAGAAGCCATACTCGTCTATGTTGGAATTGTAGAAAACCATTACCTCATAAGGGAAAGAGTTGTCCTCATTGCGGAGAATCTATATAATAGGAGGTAATAGAATAAATCTACAATGAATGGAATTATATATAAATTGACTTATAAGGGGAAAGAAAATGGATATTAATGATTTATTAAAAGTTGTTGTAAAAAACGAAGCTTCTGACCTCCATTTGAAATCAGGTAATTATCCCATTATCAGAAAAGACGGGACTTTAATAAAACTCAAAGAATTCCAGAAATTATCACCCATGGATACAGAAAGAATAACAGATCAGCTCACTTCTAACTTTCAAAAGAAAAGGCTGGAAAAAGAACTTGATTTGGAAATAGCTTATGGATATCCAGGTCTGGGTCGATTCAGAATCAGTATTTTCTTTCAGAGAGGAACGATAGCTCTGGCAATGAGGTTCGTCCCTATTGAGATAAAATCAATTAGAGAATTGCTGCTGCCTAAAATATTGGAAACAATCAGTATGGAAAGAAGAGGGCTTGTTTTAGTGACAGGAACAACCGGATCTGGAAAATCAACAACTCTGGCTGCAATGATCGATTATATCAATTCCAATAACAATGATAATGTGATCACTATAGAAGATCCCATTGAATTTTTGCACCGGGATAAAAAAAGCACGATCAACCAAAGAGAAGTGGGAATTGATGTGAAGAATTTTGCAAAAGGAATGAGAGGGGCTTTGAGGGAAGATCCAGATGTGATTTTGGTTGGAGAAATGAGGGATGAAGAGACTATAGGGACAGCGTTGCTTGCTGCCGAAACAGGACATCTGGTTATGAGCACTGTCCATACTCTGGATTCTCCGGAGACGATTAACCGTATAATTTCTTCTTTTCCTCCCTATCACCAGAGACAGGTTAGATCTCAAATGGCATCTATTTTGAAAGCAGTGATATCCTTGAGGTTGATTCCAAGAAAGGATGGAGAAGGTAGAGTCCCGGCTGTCGAAGTGATGATCAACACTCCCCATATTAAAGAGTGTATCAGTGATAAGGACAAGACTGTTCTCATTAGAGATGCTATAGCAAGCGGAGTTTCACAGTATGGAATGCAGACGTTTGATCAGTCAATTTATTTCCTTTACAGAAAAGGTTACATATCTTTTGAACAGGGAATGAAATACTCTTCAAGCCCGGATAATTTCAAATTGAGAGTCGATGGAGTTCAATCCACACTTGATATGGCTCTATCCGAAATGGAAGAAAGAATGGCTGATTTAGAAGATGAACAATTGGCAGAAGAAGTAGAAAAGAAAATAGATAGTGAGAGCTAAATATTAATGCTTAGTCAGGAAATAAGAGAAACATTTTTAAATTTTTTCTCAAATAAAAAACACAAAATAATCAAAAGTTCTTCTTTACTACCCAAGGATGATCCAACAATTCTTTTCACCAATGCTGGTATGAACCAATTCAAAAATTACTTTCTTGGACTTGAAAAAAGGAGTTACAAAAGAGCCGCTTCTGTTCAAAAATGTTTGAGAGTTAGCGGAAAACACAATGACCTGGAACAAGTGGGGAAAACAAATAAACATCATACCTTTTTTGAGATGCTCGGTAATTTTTCTTTCGGTGATTATTTTAAGGAAAAAGCGATAGAGTTTGCCTGGGAACTCATCACGGAAACATATAAATTACAAAAAGATAAAATCTATATTACCATTTACAAGGAGGATGAAGAAGCGTTCAAAATATGGAAGAATAATATAGGAATACCGGATAATAGAATATTCAGATTGGGGAGAAAAGATAATTACTGGTCTATGGGGGATGTGGGCCCATGTGGTCCTTGTTCTGAACTCCATTACGATATTCGTGAAGAAATCGAAAAGGGAAATCCCCTGGAGTTGATAAAGAGTGGAAGCGATCAATTTATTGAACTCTGGAATCTAGTATTTATGCAGTATTATCAAGATGACAAACAAAAACTTCATGAACTTCCCGCTCCTTCTATTGACACCGGAATGGGACTGGAAAGAATGGCTTCTGCTCTTCAAGGCAAAAAGAGCAGTTATGAGACAGATCTGTTTTCCCCGATTATTGAAATTATTTGTGAGGATTCAAATAGAGAATACCCCCATTATGATGGAAAAGATGTGTCTGTAAGAATAATAGCAGATCATGTGAGATCCATTTGTTTCCTAATAAGTGATGGAGTAATGCCTGAAAACGAAGGAAGAGGGTATGTCTTAAGAAGAATAATTCGAAGAGCTTACAGACATGGAAATTTTCTGGATATAAATGAGCCTTTTCTTTACAAACTCATCAGTCCAGTTGTGGATGTGATGAAAGACGCATACCCTGAACTTTTATCGTCCGTTGATTACATTTCTAAATTGTGTCAATCAGAAGAGAGACGATTTTCGAAGACCTTGTCTTCCGGAATGCGTACTTTTTCCCAATATATCGAGGAAGCGAAAAAGAATAATGATATAATCCTTAGTGGAGAACAAGTATTTAAGTTATACGATACTTTTGGCTTTCCCCTTGATTTATCAAAGGAATTGTTATTAGAAGAAGGGATTGGTGTGGATGAAGATGGATTTTATAAAGAGCTTGAGAAACAACGGAAGAGAGCCCGAAAGGCATGGACTGGAGATGATCGATTAAAAGAACGCAGGGTCTACGAAAATTTTAAAGATTTATCCAGCCAGTTTATAGGATACGAAAATGTTAAAGTTTCCGATGCTAAAGTTATTGGTATGGTCAAGGGAAATAAGAAAGTGGAAGAACTCAATAAAGGAGAAGAAGGAGAGATTTTCTTAAATAAAACTCCGTTTTACGCTGAAGCTGGAGGACAAATCGGAGATTCTGGAGTTATGAAAAACCCTCTTTTTTCAGCCATTGTAAAAAATACTTATTATCCTATTCCTGAATTGATTTCTCATGAAATCAAAGTCATTTCTGGAAAAATAAAGATAGGAGATAAAATAAATGCCTCAGTGGACATGCCGCTCAGGAAAGCGATTTCCCGTAATCACACTGTCACCCATCTTTTGCATGCTTCTTTACGATCAATCCTTGGTGATCATATCAAGCAGGCAGGATCGCTTGTTTCTCCTTACAGATTGAGATTCGATTTCACTCATTTTACATCCTTAGACGACACAGAGTTAAGACAAGTCGAATCGCTTGTCAATGAGAAAATAAGAGAGAATATCCCTGTTAAAACCACAATCACTACAATTGAGGAAGGAATGAGAGAAGGAGCTATAGCCATATTTGAAGAAAAATACGGGGAAACCGTGAGAATGGTCACTATTGATGATTTCAGTAAGGAACTTTGCGGGGGAATTCATGTCAAATCCACAGGAGAAATCGGTCTTTTCAAAGTAGTATCAGAATCGAGTATTTCAGCCGGCATGAGAAGAATAGAAGCTCTGACGGGAGAATATGCCTTAAAGTATATCCAGGATAACGAAGAAATATTGAATGAAATCCAATATCTGGTCAATGCCTCTAGAGAGGATATAAAGAGCAAAGTAAGAACGTTAAAAGATCAATTAAAAGATGACGAAAAAGAAATAAAAAGGTTGAAGCAAAAATTGTCCAATATAAAATATAAAGCAAGTGATCAGTCCATTAAAAAAGTAAAGGGATTGCCTGTTTTGGTTCAAAAAGTTGAAGGGTTGAATCATTCAGAGTTCCGTGAACTGTCGGATACACTCAAACAGAAAATACAATCAGGTATTGTGGTTCTGGGGGGGATTATCGATGGAAAAATTTTTATAACCGTGGGTGTAACCAAAGATTTAACCAGGAAATTCGATGCTCAAGATTTTATTAAAGAAATCACTCCTATAATCAAGGGAGGAGGAGGAGGACGTTCTGATTTTGCCCAAGCTGGAGGAACCAAAACAGAAAATTTGGATAAAGCTTTGAATGATAGTTATTCAATTATTGAAAAACTCATCGTGTGAAACCGAAAAACGTGAGATGTAAAACGACAAAGGTAAGATGAAAAATCAATATCGTAAAGCGTAAGATGAGAAACATTGAATAACAATCCCCTTCCGTTTTAAGAGGAGATCGTATCAGCGAATTTCACCCCTAAAGGGGATTGTATTGTTTTTTATTTTATGAAATCATTCTTTTGAGTTTGCATGGAAAAAAGAAATTTCTTACTCTTTTCATTTATTGTGATATTTTTTATCGGTTTTATGTCTCCTCTGAATATACATTCTAACCCCTATTTTAAAAATAAATATAGCAGCCTTATACTCACCATGGCAAATAAGTACAATATCCCTGTGGAACTGATCCATTCAATCATTCAGGCAGAATCAGACTATAACAAATGGGCTGTTTCTTCAAAAGGTGCCAAGGGATTGATGCAATTGATGCCGGAGACCGCAAAAGATTACGGAGTCAAAGATATATTTGATCCCAGAGAAAACATTGAAGCTGGAGTGAAATACCTGGTATACTTGATAAAACGGTATAAAGGAAAAACAAACCTTGTTCTGGCTGCCTATAATGCAGGGCCTGAAAATGTAAAAAAGTATAAAGGAGTTCCCCCTTACAAAGAAACAAAAAGCTATATAGAAACAATAGAAAAATTATATGGAGAGCAATATATCACATTGACGCAATCGGTCAGGAAGTTTTACGATCAATCAGGAAAGCTGGTCCTCACCAATTATCCCTCTTCTTATTTTTCAGACAGGCAAAAAGAATAAACTTTTTTGCTTTTAAATGGGATATCCTTTAACTAAAAAACTTTGGGGAATAATTTCAAATGTTGCGGGTAATTTCCCTATTTGTTCTCCGTCTATATCGAGAAGAATTTTTTCTGGAGGATCTGTCAAATAAACCTCGATTTTCCTTCCCCTATGAAGGGATATATTGGGATGAGAAAGATGGATTCCTGAATATATTTTCCAGGCATTTGAAAAAAATCTAACAAGTTTCATGGATTTAATCAGCACAACGTCAAACAATCCGTCATTGAGTCTGGCTCCGGGAGCGATTTTCATTCCTTTTCCAAATATTTTTCCGTTGGAGATAGCTCCCATTAAATACTCATCATCAGGAAACTCTTTATCATCGATCTTTATTCCTAATGTCTTGTTTTTGTAAGAAAGAATAGTGGATAACATACATTTTAAGTACGAAGATGTTTTTCGTTTCATGCGCCTCTCATTGACTTTTTTGACAACTTCACCCCCAAATCCAAAATCGGCAACATTGAGAAAATATCTCATTTGTTCCCTTCCATCTTCGGTTGAAAATTTGACTTTTCCGATATCTATCAATGAATTAGGCGCATTTGCCAAGACCTTCATTGTATTTTTTAATTTAAATGGAATATTGAGGCTTTTTATAAAGTCGCATCCTGTTCCTGAGGGGACAATTCCCATAACGGTTTCAGGATTGATGATCTTTGTATTTTCATAAAAACCATTGGCTATCTCATTCATTGTTCCATCCCCGCCTACTCCAATGATTAAATCAAAACCTTTTTTAATGGCTTCTCTTGATATTTCAGCTGCATGGAAGGGCTTTTCAGTAAATTCGTACTTGAATTCTTTAAAAAAGCTTTTTAAGGCTTCCTTGATTTCATTCCATCTTGTTTTTGTTCGGCCTTTATTGGATTCAGGATTGACAATGACTTGGGTTTTAAGAAACACCAGAGTCTCCTTCTGTATTTTCAGATTTCTTTTTTCCGAAAATAGAAATCCCGATGATTCCCCCTAAGGCTCCCAAAGCAGCAAAAACAACAAAAGCAAACAACAATCCCAACATAAACATTGGAATAGAAGTCTGAACATCTCCCTCTTGAAGATAATTATCCCATCCAGGCGGCATTTCATCCAGATATTGAGAAAATTTGTCCATAAAATTTTGCATTAATTTAAGATTCAAGGAACGGAAAGGAATGTCTACGATAGTGTCAACTATGGTTGCTATAATCCCTGTGAAAACACCAACAATGGCTCCATCTCCTGCTGATAAAACAACCGGAGAATCTTTCAAAAGCAAATAGGAAGCAAACATGGCTCCGCCGATAATCCATATGCAGCAAAAACAATTTATGATTGGAACGGCAGAAAGAATTCCTGCTGCGGATCCTCCGATTAGAGCCGGAATGAACATTCCAGGTTTTTGATTATTCATAACGTTCTCCTCAAAATGTTTTTTAATAATTTAATAAAATTTATACCAATAATCAAATAATATCTATGGAATATCTAATTTGATTGATTAATAATAGCCTCCGTTATCCCATAAATGAAATAAAAAGGAAGGATGATACCCCAAACCATACCAATTATCAATCGTATGATATTGCAACTATTCCATATATTCAGGATATTCCCAGCAGCATCCGTTAATATTGGAATAGAGAATATAAAAAAATACATGCGTTTTGGGAGACGGAAGGAAGAAAATCCATTAATAAAGGGATAAATTATGGTTCCAAGTAAAAATCCTGTATATATCCCAAGACAGCGAGCACAGACGGATAAAGGATAACCAAACGCGTAAAAAGACCTTGATTTGATTTGATGACATATGGGAGAAAAGATGGAATAAAACAGATGGCTATATTCAGAAGAATGATTCTTCAAGAATGGAGCAAGAAAGACTAATGAAATCCAGAATATAATTCCCGTAAGAGTCAAAAAATAAACCGTACGTCTTACATTTTTGGTTTTCATACAAGCAATAGGAAATTAAACATTTATCTTTAGAAATGTCAAATATAAAAATCGTGAGACGTAAGAAGTGAGGAGAAAAATAAGGAATTGTGAGACGTAAGATGTAAGATGAAATATGATGAAATCGTAAGACGTCAGACGTAAGACGAGACATGCGATAAACGCAATTAACGCAGTAAATGAAGCCCGTTGCATGGATCAGGTCCTATATGCCGGGAAAAATTTCGGAACTTCAATTCTTTTTGTATTTGACAGAATGATTCTCAAATTGTAAATTTTATATAACATGTTTATTAATTATAATGAAATATAAACTAGGAGGATATAATGAAGAAAATAATTGTCTCATTGATTTTCTTATTTCTAACTTTTTCTTTTATATGGGCTTTGCCTCAAGGTAGTATAAAGGCCGAAGAAAGTAAAGAATCGGTCATTTTTTTAGTTACCTATGATGAAGAGGATGCGAAAATTTCATCCGGCACTGGATTCATCATTAAAGATGATATCCTTGTCACCAATTATCATCTCGTGTGTGCTGCTGAAGATGTAGAAGGAATAGACCACACAGGGGACAGTGTGAAAATCAAGGGATTGATTTATGCAGAGAAAGATTTTAATATCGCTGTCCTTAGAATCAGATCCCGTGCAGAACCCATAAAAATGGGAAACAGTGAGGAATTAAGAAAGGGAGATATTGTTTACGCCCTTGGGGGAGAGCAAACCGGAACTATAGTTATGTCTGATGGCAGGGTAGAAAACATTGCTCAATACTCTGAAAATTATAATGTTATCGATACTTCATTACCGATGCAAAGCACTTTTAGCGGTGCTCCGATTGTTAATAACGAAGGAGAATTAGTGGCAATCATAATTAATCCTGAATTGAGAGCGGATTTTGCCATAACTTCAAATATTCTGGATAAAATACCTACAGAAGGAGATTCCACAAAATTTAAGAAATTGGAAGCAGAAGATTATCTGGACACGAAGAAAGCTGCTTTTTTCATGGGAAAGAGCTTAGCCATACTCGATAAAAGAGCCAAGGCTCCTAAATTTTTAAGAACAGTCATAAATAAAGATCCGGATAACAAAGAAGCCCATTTGCTCTTGTCATCCATTTATGTGAGTCAGAGAGATTATCGGGCGGCGTCTTCAAGTTATAAAAAGGTCATCGAATTAGATCCCAATAATTATAAAGCCCATTATGAATTGGGAATGGTTCTTGTCAAGATGCGCAACTTTGAAGAGGCTCTTGAATATCTAAGAGATGTCACCCGGCTCGATCCGGATAACAAAGAGGTATATAATTTAATCGGAACATCTCACCAGGAATTGGAACAATATGATCAAGCCATTAATGCATTCAATAAATACTTAGAGTCAGAGCCAGAATCCCCAAAAGATACCTATCTTAGACTGGCTACATGCTACTTGGAAGTCAACAATCCAGAGGGTGCTGTTGAAGCCTACAAAGGAGTTTTAGAAGAAAATCCGGATGATATAAGAATCAACTACAAATTAGCAGATGCCTATAGAGAAGCCAAACTCTATGACGAAGCAGCAGAAGTATATAAAAAGCTGGCACAATTATCACCTGAAGATGCCGATAATTACTACAGTATGATTTTAAAGATGTATGATATGGCAGGTCAAACTGAAAAAGGGATTGAAGCTGCCAAATTGTTGATAGAGAACAACCCCCAAAATGAAAAAGGTCCTTATAACCTTGGTTTCCTCTATATGAAAATCAATGAGTATGATAAAGCCGCTGAAGCGTTCAAACAAGCGATAGCTATAAAACCTGATTTCAAATCTGCCTATTCTAACCTGGGTGTTTGTTATAATAAACAGAAGAAATATGGTAGTGCTGTTAAAATATATGAGAAAATAGTGGATATGGATCCGAATGATGACGAAGCATGGTTTAATCTGGGAATCAATTATATGCGTATGAAAGATTTTTTTGCAGCCGAAGAACCTTTAAAAACAGCGGCCAAACTCAACCCAAATAATGCCTATGTCCTTTATAATTTGACAATTGTTTATTTAAATTTAAATGATCGAAAAAATGCCAGTTATACCTTTAAAAAATTATTGGAAATGAATCCCAATCTTGCCGAAAAATTGAGAAAGTATTTTAAGTAATCGTAAGACGTGAGAAGTGAGACGTCAGACGTAAGACGTGAGATGCAAGAGAATATATCGTAAGACGTGAGACGTAAGACGTGAGACGAAAATCAATGGAATAATGGTGAGAGGTGAGACGCCAGACGGAAGAAGTGAAACATAATTATTGTGTCGGGCCCGGTCCCCGAACGGGCCGCATAGGTTTAGATTGCCCGTTCAAGGCGGGCAATGACATAAAGAATTGTGAGACGTGAGAAGTAAGACGTGAGATAAAAAATATAATAGGGTGGGATCCTATAGGATAATTAAGGAATCTTTTGGAAACAGTTAGTTCAGATATAATATATCTTGCCGTTCTCTTAGCAATCTTTCTTTTTTTGTCTGGTTGTTTTTCAGCGACCGAAACTGGATTTTTCTCTTTAGATCGAATTGAGCGACGTCAATTTTTGGAGGATAAGTCCAAGAAGTCCAGACTGATAAGCTGGCATTTAAAACACCCACGTGAATTTCTCTCAATGATTCTGTTTGGCAATACTCTTGTTAATGTAGCCACATCAGCCACGGCAGTAATATTATTCGCCAAATTAATAGTATCCCATAATCTTATTGTTGCTATTGCTGTTGATGTGCTTCTTGTCCTCATAATAGGCGAAATACTTCCAAAGACGATCGCTATCAGCAATGCCAGAAAGCTCACCACCGCGGTTATCCAACCGATGCATATTTTTGCAAAAGTATCCCGCCCTTTGGTTTCCATATTTGATTATCTATCCGGTGCTATCTTGAAAATGATTAAAGTTCCCGAAAAATTTAATGATGTGCTGAATTCTACTGAGCTGGAGATGTTGATCAATGAAGCAAACAAAAATGAAATGATAACCCCCCAGGAACGTCAATTGGCTAGAAATATATTTCGGTTTTCAAAAACAACAGCTGAAAAAATAATGACTCCTAGAGTGAATATCAAGGCAGCTCCTATAAATATCACTCCTGATGAATTGAAACATATTATGATTGAAGCAAGGCACTCCCGGATTCCCGTTTATGAAGAAAGGCTGGATAATATAGCTGGATTCATCAATACCAAGGAGTTTTTTCTTAATCCGGGCAAACCAATTCGTGAAATGATCAATCCTGTGTGTGTATTCCCTGAAAGTGCCAAAATACATCATATTTTTCATCACATGAAAATCAATCGATTCAATATGGCTGTTATTGTGGACGAATTTGGTGCGACTTCAGGAATTTTAACCATAGAAGATATTGTGGAAGAAATAGTTGGGGAAATTTATGACGAGTATGAAAAAGCTGAAAGCATAATCAAATGTATTGGTAAAAATGAATGGATTGTCATTTGCAGTGCTCCGGTGGAACTTGTTAATGAAACCTGCCATCTTTCTATTCAAGGCGGAGAACATTTGAATCTCAATGGATATCTTTGTAATGAGTTCGGAAGAATTCCTGTTTCAGGTGAAAAGCTGGAAAAAAACGGTTTGATTTTTGAAATCATAGAATCAAAGAAGAAAAAAATTATCAGTTGCCGAATCAAAAAAAAGAATCATAGGGGAGCTGAAAAAAATGATTGATTTCATTTTGCTCATTATTTGTATTATAGGAAGTGGATTTGCCTCTGGTTCTGAAACAGCTCTCGTGTCAGCAAGCAGGACTCGTATTCAACATCTTGCATCAGAAGGTCAAAAAAGTGCTAACAATGCTCTTGATATTATAAAACAGAAAGAGAAAATCCTGGCAGTTACACTTGTTGTCACCAATATTTTTAATATTTCAGGAGGAGCTATTGCCACCATGATTTTCACCCGCAGAATTGGTACCTTTGGACCTATCATAGCCACCATCATAATGACATCTATACTGCTGGTGCTCAGTGAGATTGTTCCTAAAACTTACTTTTTCCACTATTCTAACAAGATATTGATTAAAACAAGTAAATTTTGGAAATATGTGTCTTTGATTTTTATTCCCATAACCTATCCAGTTGTTTTATTAAAAAAAATAATGCATAGAATACTGAAAAGTCCTGATAAGAGTGATTATTCTGTGACCCGGGATGAAATAAAATTGATTATAAAGGAATCTGCGGAAGGTGGAACAATATGGAAACAGCAGCATGAAATGCTGGAGTCAGCTTTGAATTACATTCAAACAAAAGCCAGAGAAGTCATGCTTCCTATTTCAGAAGTAGCCCTCATTCCCGAAGTGGCAACCGTAGAAGAATTTCTATCGGTTGTACGGGAACAAGGACATACACGAATTCCAGTTTATAGAGAACGGGTTGACAGGATTATCGGACTGGTTAACGTATTCGATATTTTTTTTGATAAGCATAAAAAAAAGCATATCCATTCTTACACAAGAAAAGCAAAATTAGTGCCTGAAACTAAGAGGGTGAATCAGCTTTTTATTGAGATGCAAAAAGAATATGAAAGCCTTGCCATAGTGGTGAATGAATTTGGTGCTTGTATAGGGATAATCACTATTGAAGATATTATTGAAGAAATTTTTGGTGAACTTGTGGATGAACATGAAGAACCAACCTTCGATATTCAAAAAAAAGAAGGAGACAGGTATATAGTTGACGGACGAACAGATATCGATAATTTAAAACAAAAAACAGGAATTTCGTTCAAGAAAAGGGGATTTGAAACCGTAGGGGGTTATGTGCTTTACAAGCTAGGAAGGATTCCTCAAAGGGAGGAAACATTTACTGATGGTGATCTGGAAGTGAAAATTTTAGAAGCTGATTTATACAGGGTTAAATCCGTAGAATTGCGGAAAAAAGAATAACAAAAGGGGTCATGTCTTGAATCAAGACTTGATCCCTTCTTTTCTTTTCGTTATAGAGCCTCAGAAAAATTGACAAAAAGATATATTTTATGTTAATTTACAGTTTAACGACAACCTTCAGATATTTTTCTCCTAAATAACTTGAATGATTCCTTAGCTTTTATAATAAATACGGGCAGGTGGCGAAATTGGCATACGCGCTAGGCTTAGGACCTAGTTCCTGGTGAAGGAGTGCGGGTTCGAGTCCCGCTCTGCCCATAATTCAATCATTGGAGAAGAAAGGATATAAATAAAGTGGAAAGCAAAATAAAAGATTTACACGGATGTAAAAAAGAGATTGAACTTGAAATCCCAAGAGATAAAGTTTTGCAGGAACAAGAAAAAATAGTGAATCAGTATAAATCAAGCTCCAAAATTCCCGGATTCCGACAAGGAAAGGCCCCCGTTAATTTAATAAAAAGAAAATTTGAGAATGATATCAAAGAATCTTTATTAAATACTCTCATTCCTGAGGCGTTGAACAAAGAAATCAGAAAGAATAATTTAAACCTTATAAGCAATCCGGTTATCAATGAGCTTGATTATAAAGAGAATCAACCGATTCGTTTTAAAGCCCAATTTGAAACCTGGCCGGAATTCGAGCTTCCTGAATATAAAAACATTAAAGTGAAAAAAATCGAGACAAGTGTGACGGACGAGGAAATTGAAAATGCCTTAAAAGATCTTCAAGAAAGGAATGCTGAATATATTCCTGCTGAGGAAAGAGAAATCGTTGAAGGGGATTATGCGGTTATCGAATTAAAGGAAAAAGAACCGAAATCAAATAAAAATAAGAATCCCGAAAGAGTTTTAGTTGAAGCAGGCCATTCTAAAAATGCAAAAGAACTCAATCAAAATCTGATTGGTTCGAAACCAGGAGATGAAAAAAGTTTTATTGTTGATTATGAAAAAGATCCGGCAAATCAGAAGGATGCCGGAAAAAAGGGTGAATATGAAATGAAGGTCATTTCCCTTAAATCAAAAAAGATTCCAGAAATCAACGATGAATTTGCTAAAGGAGCGGGAGGTTATAAAAACTTACAGGAGCTAAGGGAGAAAATAAAAGATAGTTTACAAAAAATGAAAGATAATTCCAACCGGAATGCCATGGCGGAGCAAATCATTAAAACAATTTCTAGCAAAGTCAATATCGAACTTCCTGAAAGTTTGGTAAAAAAGGAATCGGCAGAAATTTCAAAAAATCTTCTTTCATCCCAGCAAGGAAGTAAATTCAACAAAGGAAATATGGATCAATTAAAACTGGAAGCTCAAAATAAAGCTAAAGAAAATATAAAGAATCACTTGATATTAAGTAAAATAGCAGAGCAAGAAAAAATAAATGCATCTGAGAGTGATGTGAGAAAAGAACTGGAAATGATTGCCAAAGCAAACAATCTTTCTTTGAGTGATGTCAAGGATAATATAAATAAGGAAGGGAGGATGGAGAATTTAAGAAATAACGTGCTTTTGAAAAAGACAGTTGACTTTTTGTTAGAAAGCGCTATAATAAATTGATAGCATATCTATGACTTTAATTCCCTTTATTGTAGATCAAAATGGAAGAAATGAACGGGCTTATGATATATACTCTCGGCTACTTAAAGACAATATTATATTTATTGGAAACAGTATAAATGATGAAATGGCAAATTCTATTATTGCCCAACTGTTATATCTTGATGCTGAAAATTCTAAAAAGGATATATCCCTCTATATAAATTCTCCAGGAGGAAGCATTACAGCAGGATTGGCTGTATATGATACAATGCAATATATAAATGCTGAGATTTCAACAATATGTGTAGGACAGGCTGCCAGTATGGCTGCCGTTTTGCTTTCAGCAGGATATCCTGGAAAAAGGTATTCTCTTCCAAATTCTCGAATTATCCTTCATCAGCCAGTAGGAGGATATCAAGGGCAAGCATCTGATATTGCCATTCAAGCTAAAGAAATACTAAGAATGAGAGAAAATATTAATAAAATTCTTATGAAACACACAAATCAGCCAAAGGAAAAAATATTAGCTGATATAGAGAGAGATTTTATAATGAATCCGGAGCAAGCAATTGAATATGGAATCATAGATTCTTTAATATTATCTAGAGTTCAATCACAGTAACATATTTCTTTGGATTGGACTTCCAATAGTTATGACATTAACCGAAATCGAAAATGAGTGATAATTATCAAAAACAATATAGATCTCCTGTAAAATGTGATTTTTGCGGCCGAACCCAGTCTCAAGTGAACAGATTGATCGCAGGGCCAGGGGATATTCATATATGTGATAATTGCATTGAAATGGCTCATACAATTATCCTCTCAGATAAGAATAAAAACAAAGAAAAGACAAATGACAATAAAACCATTCCTCCCTTACGGATCAAGAAATTACTTGATGAGTATATAATAGGGCAAGAACAGGCGAAAAAACGGGTTTCTGTGGCTGTTTATAACCATTATAAAAGAATCAATAATGAAACCAGCAATGATGTCGAACTGGAAAAAAGCAATATCATGTTCATTGGTCCGACCGGAACAGGAAAAACCTTAATGGCTCAAACTCTTGCTAAGATTCTTTCCGTTCCGTTTGCTATAGCAGATGCAACAACAATAACAGAAGCCGGTTATGTTGGAGAAGATGTAGAAAATGTCATACTTAAGCTGTATCAAGCCGCAGATGGGGATGTCAATAAAACTCAAAAAGGTATTATCTATATCGATGAAATTGATAAAATTGGTCGAAAAACAGAAAGCCCTTCCATAACACGAGATGTCTCAGGTGAAGGAGTGCAACAAGCCTTGTTGAAAATTATTGAAGGGACCATTGCCAATATTCCTCCTCACGGAGGCCGAAAGCATCCTTATCAGGATTTTATTCCTATTGATACAAGAAATATTTTATTTATTTGCGGAGGAGCTTTTATCGGGATTGATAAGATCATTGAACACAGAATTGGAAAATCAACGGTTGGATTTAAAAGCGATTTGTTAAAAGAAAACATTGAGAAATCAAACAGTCTCTATGACCATTTGATTCCTATTGACCTTCAGAAATATGGATTGATTCCTGAACTTATAGGAAGAATCCCTGTCATTTCAACCTTTAATGAATTGGATGCGAATGAATTAGTAGAAATTCTCACTAAACCGAAAAATGCGATTATTAAGCAGTTTAAAGCACTCTTTGAAATGGAAAACGTTGAACTCGATTTTACCAAGAATGCTCTTATTGCCATTGCCGAGAAGTCAAAAGAGAAGGAAATGGGTGCTAGAGGTCTGAGAGCCATGATTGAAGATTTGATGCTGGATATTATGTTTAATCTGCCATCTTTCCAAGACATTAAAAAAATTAAAATTAAAAAAAACATGATTGAGAAAAAAGAATTAGAATTCAATAGTTTGAAACAGATTAGTGGAGTTTAAAAATGAAATATTCAAAAGGTTATTCTGAAAATATTAAAAATATACCTCTTATTCCTTTAAGAGATTTGGTTGTATTTCCTGCAACATTAATTCCTTTTATTATAGGGCGTCATTCCTCTATAAAAGCCCTTAATAAAGCAACTGAAGGCGATAATATGATTTTTCTGTCTGCTCAGATAGATGCATCTGTGGATAATCCCAATATCAATAATATATATTCGGTAGGAGTGATCGCTAAGATTATCCGAACTATTAAAATGGATGATAACAATATAAAAGTCATTGTTGAAGGGAAGAAGAGAGCGAGAATCATTGATTACCTAAATACTTATCCCTTTTATCAGGTTCTGGTAAAAGAAATAAAGGAAATTAAAAATGATTCGCCTGAAGTAAGACAAACCCTGAAAAGAGTTTTATCTCTTTTTGAAGATTATTTGCGTCTCAGTCAAAATGCCAATTTTGAATCCATAATTCCTGCTCTAAGAGAAAATAGTTCTGATAGAATTGCTGATATTATTTCATCTCACTTATATTTATCCCTGGAAGAAAAACAAAATATTCTCGAAACGACAAATAATTTAGAAAGAATAAGAAGACTCAATTTCATTCTTGAAAATGAAATATTAAAAATACACACAAAGTTAGAGAAAGAAGGGAAAAAACCCGGAAGGCCAAAAAATACAAAAGAATCCCCCCAGAATATATTCCCAGCCGGTTTCAATACCAAAAAGGAAAACCAGCAAAATGAAATCGAAGAACTCCGGAAAAAAATAGCAAAAGCAAAAATGCCTAAAGAAGCGGAAGAAAAAGCTTATAAAGAAATAGATAGATTGGAATCGATGCCCCCAATGTCTGCTGAAGCAACGGTCTGCAGAAATTATGTAGACTGGTTGGTTTCTTTACCTTGGAACAAGAAGTCAAGAGAAAAGAGAAATATAAAGGAAGCCGAAAAAATATTGAATGAAGACCATTATGGACTTGAAAAAGTAAAGGATAGAATATTGGAATATTTATCCATTCGGCAACTGGTCAAAAAACCGAAGGGAGTAGTTCTGGGATTTATAGGTCCTCCAGGAGTTGGAAAAAGTTCTCTTGGTTATTCTATTGCCAGAGCTACAGGAAGGAAATTTGTTCGTCTTTCCCTGGGAGGAGTCCGGGATGAGGCAGAAATTCGAGGACACCGAAGAACTTATATCGGAGCCTATCCAGGAAGAATTATTCAAATGATAAAGAAAGCAGGAACTAAAAACCCTGTGTTTTTACTGGATGAAGTAGACAAAATGAGCGTGGATTTTAGAGGCGATCCTGCATCAGCATTGATGGAAGTTTTGGATCCTGAACAAAACAATACTTTCCTGGATCACTATATAGATACAGAATATGATCTTTCCCAGGTTATGTTTATTGTCACTGCTAATATGCTCCAACCGATACCCAAACCTTTGATTGATAGAATGGAAGTGATAAGAATTGTCGGATATACAGAAGAAGAAAAACTTCAAATTGCAAAGAAATTTCTTATGCCAAAACAAATAAAGATTCATGGATTGAATAAAAATAACATTGATGTTTCCGATAAAGCTATCATGAAGCTTATTCTGGAATACACAAAAGAAGCTGGAGTGAGAAATATTGAAAGAGAAATAACATCAATCTGCCGCAAAGTTGCTAAAAAAGTAGTTTCTAAGGGAAAAAGCTATAAAGCAAATATTGATTACAAAGAATTGGAAGAGTATTTAGGTATTCCAAGATATAGAAGGTCTGCCATAGATAAAGAAGAAGAGATCGGTGTGGCTGTAGGATTGGCATGGACAGAATTTGGTGGAGAACTTCTTAAATTTGAGGTCTCAAAAATCCACGGAAAAGGAGATTTCATTCTAACTGGACAAATCGGAGACGTCATGCAGGAATCTGCCAAGGCTGCCTATAGTTATGTGAGAGGGCAGTTATTCGAATTGAATAATGTCAGAGATTTACATAAAAATTTTGATATTCACATACATGTTCCTGAAGGAGGGACTCCTAAGGAAGGACCTTCAGCAGGAATTACCATTGCCGCCTCAATCATTTCCTTGATAACCTCAATTCCGGTGAGGAAAGATGTCGCCATGACCGGAGAGATAACTCTTAAAGGGAAAGTCCTTTCAGTTGGTGGAATTAAAGAAAAAGCATTAGCAGCCAATAGAGAAGGAATCAAAGAAATCATTCTTCCTTATGATAATAAGCCGGACTTAAAAGATATTCCTCAAAAAATAAAAGATAAATTAAAAATGCATTTAGTCAGTAATATGGATGAAGTTTTGAAAATAGTTTTAACAAAACAGCTGCCAGCAAAAACTCAGAAAAGTAAAATACCCATTTCTCCCGAAGTTTCAAAAAACAAAGAAAGTGAGGAAAGTTCTCAAGAACCTCCTTTCACTCATTAATAACTAATAAGGATTAGATTAAATCACACTTTATAGAGGAAGAATCCTCATTATATCCAAAAAACAATTTTGTGAGGTAATAAAATGAAAGAGTATAATTTAGTTGATCTTGAAGAAAAAGATGTTGATCAATTAATTGAATTATCAGAAGAATTGGGTGTTCCTGAAGATGAATATGATGGTTCTAACAAACAGAATATGATCTATAAGATTCTGGAAACTCAAGCAAAAAAGAATGGCTTTCTATTTTCAGAGGGAGTTCTCGAATGTCTTAATGATGGATTTGGATTCCTAAGAGCACCAGAATACAGTTACTTGCCGAGTCGGGATGACATATATGTTTCTCCTTCACAAATCAGAAAATTTAAATTAAGAACAGGCGATACAATATCAGGAATCGTTCGTCCTCCTAAAAACGGAGAGAAGTATTTTGCTCTTATAAAAATAGAAGCCATTAATTTCGTTCATCCAGATACTCTCCTCTCGGAAAGAAGGAATAAGAATTTTGATGGACTGACTCCTTTATATCCTTTTGAAAAAATAAAACTCGAAGACGGCGGACCAAAAAATCTCAATGCGCGAGTGATGGATTTATTGACACCTATAGGCAAGGGACAAAGGGGATTGATCGTTTCTCCTCCTCGAGCAGGGAAAACAATACTTCTCAAGACAATAGCCCAGTCAATTGAAAAAAATCATCCTGAAATATTCTTAATTGTGCTTTTGGTCGCAGAAAGACCTGAAGAGGTAACGGATTTTCAGAGAAGCATAAAGGGAGAAGTCGTTGCCTCGACATTTGATGAGCCTCCGGTTAGAAATGCCCAGGTATCCAATATAGTCCTTGAAAAAGCGAAAAGGCTGGTTGAACTAAAAAAAGATGTGGCCATTCTTCTTGATAGCATCACCAGACTGGCAAGAGCTCATAACTCCATTATTCCTTCTTCTGGAAAAGTGTTGTCAGGTGGTATTGATGCGAATGCCTTGAATAAACCTAAGAAATTTTTCGGATCGGCGAGAAAAGTTGAAGAAGGGGGAAGTCTCACCATCATTGCAACCGCGTTAGTCGATACAGGAAGCAGGATGGATGAAGTTATTTTTGAGGAATTCAAGGGAACTGGAAATATGGAGATCAATCTGGATAGAAGATTAGTGGATAAAAGACTGTTCCCTGCCATTGATATTAAAAAATCCGGTACAAGAAAAGAAGAATTGATTATCAGCGATAAAGACTTAAACAGAATTTGGGTGTTGAGAAAAGTGTTGAGCCAGCTAAGTGAAATTGAGGCTATGGAACTCCTGATGGAAAAAATGACTAAAACAAAAACAAATTCACAATTTCTTGATGGAATGAGTAAAGGACTATAGAATCGTAAGACGTGAGACGTGAATATTAGAAATTTATGGACTTGTTCCAGAACAGTCTAGCCTGAGTTTCCGTTTTATTAAAAAGAAGCGATAAAAATTTCCTCTATCCT
>CAZPBN010000015.1:0-80089 GCA_964584935.1 uncultured Eubacteriales bacterium
TGATATGATAGGATATTGCGGCTCTTCTCGGCATTTATCTCTGAAACTCCTGTTTTATATACAGCTTTGATTTTTTGTTTTTCCTGGGTAATCATATCTTCGAATCCATCCAGGAGGCACTCCAATTTTTTCCAGTAAAAAGCCAAAAAGGGGCTTAAATTAAGAATTTATGGATTTTATAAGGCTTTGTCTTTGTTCCTCGCTGGCATTCTTAGAAAATATATAATAAGCGAGTCTTGCTTCTGAAATCCTTTTCATAATTTTGTCATACTTAGCATGCAGTGCCTTCTCTATTTCAACCTCTCTTTTGAACCCGTTTTTTTCAAACTGTTCAACCCACCATTCCGAACCGGCACCAATGATATGGCCGTTCACAGGATAACCATAATTGTCAACGTGGACAGTCTGAAACATTCTATTTTTACGAATATCTTCTTTCCATTCTTTTATATATGCTTTAAAAATCTCGCCAAAAACAATGTCCTCTCCAAAGGCAGGGATATTACAAAAAGCCCAGCCCCCTTCGTTTAAAACCCTGTGCATATAAGAAATATACTGATCCAATTTATTGGGATTCAGATGCTCGAAAATATCCAGACCCAGAATCATATCAAATGACCTTGTCAATTTCACATCTAGAAGGTCGCCAAAATGGATGTTGTCCTTTATTTCCGGATAGGCTTTTTCCAGAGCCATCTGGCTTATTTCCACTCCTTCGCTGTCAATCCCTTTATCCTTCAGACACTTCATAACCGGGCCATTGGAACATCCAATATCCAGCACAGAATCAGGTTGAACATCGGAAACAATATCTGCCAGCAGTTTTTTGTCTTCATTTATTCCAAAGCTCCAGACTCCGGGCTTTTCATAATAACCGTTCTCAATAATCTTTGCTTCCAGCCAGTCAAAATCTCCGGCACTCTCAGCTTGGAATATCCAAATCTTTTCCTTTTTCTCCAGGTCATAAGTCTGCCTGTATTGGTTATTTTTTTCATTCTTTATAGGAAGCAAACGGATATTCTCTCTGATTATTTTGTTTTTAAATTCTTCTGATTCAATGATCCCCAAAACCACATCAACCCGAGACTTCCCTTCTTTCAGAAGGGATAAAAAATGAGTTTTCCCGGTTTCATCGACACCTCTTCCCAGTAATTTTTGGTAAATGGATTCCAGAAATCGGAGGTCCGATTCGGAAGAAGACAGATTTTCCGGCGAACTCTTTTTAATCTTTGTTTTCCGTTTTCTAAACATTTTACAAGTTGAACAGTCTTTTTTTCATAATGACAATCTTATTTTAAATAAAAACTCAATTTTTTACAAAAAAGAATTGAATACCTCAATTGTTTCACTCATAACAGAATAACCATCAAAAGGAACAAGTTCATAGAGTTTCAAACACAATGATTTTATATGATAAAAGAAAACAGGAATGTTCTTTTTGGTGTTTGGATTTTGAGATTGAAATCTATATAATAAAAAAAAATGAAAAAAACAGCAGAGGTCGCTATAATCGGCGGAGGCATCCTGGGGATATGCACAGCTTACTTTTTAGCCCAAAAAGGGCAAAAAGACATTGTTGTCTATGAAAAAGACTTCTTAGCCCAGGCATCAACCGGTTTAAGTGTGGGAGGAATACGCCAGCAGTTTACTCTTCCTTCCAATATCTTACTTTCCCGCGAAACAGTCCGGCTGTTTGAGACTTTTAAGGAGAGATTTGAAAAAGATATAAATTTCCGCCAAGTTGGCTATCTTTTCCTAGCCCGGGAAGAAGAAACTTGGAAAGACCTGGTAGCTGGAACAGAAATCCAAAAACATTTCAAGGTCCCGGTCACAGTCCTATCTCCGGATGAGATTAAAAAACGCTGGCCCTATATCAAAGTCGATGACCTCAAGGGAGGAACATTTTGTGAGGAAGATGGATATGCCGATCCTTATCTTGTCACCATGGCTTTTGCAGAAAAAGCCAGAAAACTTGGAGTGAGAATCGAAGAAAAAACAAAAATAACAGGGATCAAGATCCAAAACAATCAAATTGAAGCCATAGAAACGTCAAAGGGAATGGTTCACACTTCAAAACTTGTCAACACAGCAGGGCCGTGGGGCGGCGAAATATTCAAAATGGCAGGAATTGATATCCCGGTTCAACCGTTCAGGCGTCAGGTTTTTATGACCAAAGCCTTTGATTCCATTCCCAAGCCAGTGCCCATGATTATAGATACAGATGTTCACTTTTACATAAGAGGCGAACATCCCGGTCTTATAATGGGCATGAGTGATATGGAAGAACCGTCCAGTTTTAACACCCATGTGGATTGGGATTTTCTTGAACAAGTTATAGAAGTGGCAGTACATCGAGTGCCTGTTTTAGAAAAAGCCCAGATTTTAAGGGGCTGGGCTGGATTATACTCTGTCACTCCGGATAACAATCCGGTCATTGGCACTATCCCTGAAATCAAAGGACTCTATTTTGCCACGGGATTTTCCGGTCACGGTTTTCAACACGCCCCCCCCACAGGCCGTATTCTCTCGGAACTCATTGTCAAAGGATCCTCATCTTTTGATTTAAAGCCTTTTTCCTGGGATAGATATAAAAAGAAAAAACAAAGCGAGGAGAGGAGGGTGGTTTAACATGAAAGTCACAGTTCTTTCTAAAAAGGATGTTCAAAAATCCATCACCATGACAGAGGCTATTGAGACAGTGAAAAATGCCTATATCCAGCTATCCAGAAGAAATACGGATGTGCCGCAAAGAAGCCATATTCCGGTTAAAGACAAGGGAGTCATTCTCTTTATGCCTGCTTACCTGCCTGCAGCTGAGTCTCTGGGGACCAAAATTGTATCTGTCTTCCCCGGGAATCCCGGGAAAGGATTGCCCACCGTACATGCTGTGATTGTTACCATCGATACAGAAACCGGCCAGCCCCAAGCCGTGATGGATGGAACCTATTTAACCGCTGTACGAACCGGAGCTGCCTCTGGCGTGGCAACCGAACTTCTTGCCCGTAAAGAGGCTAAGACTGTCTGTATCATAGGAGCCGGAATTCAAGGGAGGACTCAATTGGAAGCAGTCTGTTGTGTCCGGAATATAAAAAAAGTTTTTGTCTATGATGTGAATTCAAAAGCATCCCGTGATTATATTAAAGAGATGAAAAGAAAGGGAGCTCCCCTGCCGAAGGATTTTGAAAACGTTGCATCCCTGAAAGAGGTGCTAAGGAAATCCGATATCATCTGTACAGCGACAACTTCTTTAACACCTGTATTTGATGACTCTGATTTGAAGCCAGGAACTCATATAAATGGAGTCGGTTCTTACAGGCTTGATATGCAGGAAATTCCTGAAGAAACAGTAGCGCGATCAAACGTGTTTGTCGACTCTCATAAAGCCAGCATGGCTGAAACAGGGGATTTGATCATCCCTCTTAAAAAAGGAGTGATCACAGAAGAACACATCCAAACTGAAATCGGGCAGGTTGCTGCCGGAGAAGCCCAAGGACGGAGCTCAAAAGAAGAAATCACTTTCTTTAAGTCCGTGGGAGTCGCTGTGCAGGATGTGGCTGTATCCAAATTAATCGTAGAAAAAACACTCAAACAAGGAATTGGAAAAGAAACGGAATTATGAGATTCTGAAGATTAGATTCTTAAAAGGAAAGTATTTTTACTATAATATCTTGATATACAAGTTGCCCCCAAAAGAGAGAATCAAATCCCTCTAATAAAGGGGCATTTTTAACTAACCACTGCCGGCACATTTTTATCCTGACAATAACAAGAGACTATGTTTGACATTCCTTCTATTCTTATTAAAGAACTGAATTGCTTATCATCTGAGGTTTTGTCTTTTACTTTTTAGACTTTTCGCAGCCTGATAAACCAGGCTCACAGCGACTCCAAAAAGCATCAAGGCAACCAAGAGAAGAAAAAAAGTCCCGATCAGATTAAAGCTTTCCGGCACTGCTTTACCAGAGAAGTAGCGGATGACCAAATTGACTTTTTCATAAACAAGAACCACCAGTGCGGAAAGAGTGATGGCGAACATAATGAACATAGGATACTTGACAAAATGGTTTTTTATCCTCTTTTTAGCCAACCATACACTCACAGCGAGCAAGGCAATGGCAGCCAATAATTGATTGGCTGAACCGAATATAGGCCATATAGCCTGATAACTGCCTGAAAGGGCTAATATTCCCCCTGGAAGAATTGTAAAAAAGGTGGCAACAAAGCGGTTGGTTAATAATGCTCGTATTCGGGATGGCTTTTCTGACCTAAAAAATTCCTGGAAGGTAAAGCGTCCCAATCTTGTGGCTGTGTCCAGAGATGTTAAAGCAAATTCAGCGACAGCCATGGCTGCAAATACAATGCCAATTTTAACAGGGATGCCTAATCTTGATATAAATCCACCCACTCCATTGGCAAAAAGAGTTATGGGATCCGCATTCCCCCCCTGGGGAAAAAATTGCTGATATTCAGAAGGGATTAATATTATGGCTGTAATCAAAGCGATGACTGCTAGAAGTCCTTCTATCAGCATTCCCCCGTATCCAACTGGGCGGGCATCCGTTTCACAGTTCAGCTGTTTGGATGTTGTTCCCGATGCCACCAGGGAATGGAATCCTGAAATCGCTCCACAGGCTACTGTCACAAACAGGATGGGAAATAACAATCCCAAACTTGGATGGGAAAAGCCTGTAAATGCTGGAAACTTTATGGAAGGATTAGCAATGAGAATTCCAAAAAAACTAAAAATCAAAACTAGATATAAAAGATTAGAGTTTAAGTAATCCCTGGGCTGAAGAAGAATCCAAACCGGCGTGACAGAAGCAATAAAAATATAACCAAGGATAATCAATGTCCACACTAACTGGGCTTGGGCTTTATCAGGGGAAAACACTATAGGAAATTGGTTCCCTATCCAGATGCAAATGATTAAAAGGGTAACGCCTACCAGAGTTGCCGTTAACAGACCTGTTTTCATCCTGTATATGGAAAATCCAAAGACAACGGCAAGTAAAATAAAGAGAAAGGAAGCTGTGCTGACTTCAGGAGTTGAAACGAATGTTTTGGCTACAAGAATAACGAAAGCAGCGACCACAAGGACCAGAGTAAACCAGGCAAAAATCAAGAAAAGTATTTTCCCGTGAATCCCGATATGCTCTTCAATGACTTTCCCTATAGACCGCCCTTTATGGCGGGCAGAGGCAATCAGAGAAGTGAAGTCATGAACGGCGCCCATAAATACATTTCCGAAAATAATCCACAGAAATACAGGAATCCAACCGAAAACGGCAGCCGTAATAGGTCCTATAATAGGGGCTGCCCCAGCAATAGAGGCGAAATGATGTCCCAGTAAAACAGGCCACTTGGCAGGAACATAGTCGACTCCGTCTTTCATGGTGTGACAGGGAGTCTTATTTTTTAGGTCAAGACCGATTTTCCTTGCCAAATACTTGCCGTAAAAGACATATCCTAGAATGAATGCCCCTATGGCTATAATAAGAATGAATGCAGAAGGCATTTTTTTCCTTAACAGAATTCTATATCATAAGAAATTAAATCGTGTCAAACTTTTCCAATCATCCTCATATTATTTGAAGACCATATACATTTTTCTATCAATCAACATGGATTATGCATGATGCATCAAAAATATGATAAAATTCCCAAATATTTGGGGAAGCTTCCTTCTATTATCACAGGAGTTCCCCCAAAAATTGATCAAGTCTTAACGTAACGTTTATAATCATTAAGTTAATCAAATCTTAAAGTGGAAAACCAATTTTTGGGGGCACCTTTTCAAGCCCCCTTCCCCCCAAATGAAGCTTCCCCCATTTTTTTCTTCATAAACTGGGAAATAAGAATTGAAGGAAAGTTCAGGAGTAAAAGATGAGAGGATCAGGTTATATGGGTGAGAAAACCGTTTGAAGGCCGAGCGGGCATGGTTCCTCGAAGAGGAGAGCGAGGCCTGAAATCGAGCTGGATTTTCATCGCTGGTGAAAATCCTGCGTGTTTTTGAACCCATTAACCTGATCCATTTCATTATTATTACCCTATAAAGAAAAAAATGGGGGAACTTCAATCTATTATCATTATTGACTAAAAAGTTTGATTTTAGTATGATAAACAAGGTTAAAGACGGGAAAAAGAAAGAAAAAAATACATCAATAAATTTGTTGAGGCAAAGCATCCAATAAAGATGTAAAAAAAACGGAAGCCACAAAATGTCAGTAAACAAAGCGTCCAATTCAAAAATGATGAAAATAACAGCGATTGATACACATGTTGCCGGAGAACCTCTGCGTATAATCAAAGAAGGGTTTCCTGAAATCCAAGGGAAGACCATGCTTGAAAAAAGAAAATACGCTAGAAAATTCTTTGATAATCTCCGGACAGCCTTGATGTGGGAGCCCAGAGGTCATGCCGATATGTATGGCTGTATCATCACAGAACCTGTCACTTCTGACGGAGATATAGGTGTTCTTTTTATGCATAATGAAGGATTCAGCACAATGTGCGGTCATGGAATCATAGGCCTGGCAACCACAGCGGTGGAAACAGATCTTATATCTCTTAAAAATAATGAACCAATGATTAAAATCGACACTCCCGCAGGGAGGGTTACAGCCAAAGTTTCAATTGAAAATAACAGAGTTCAAAAAGTTTCTTTCACTAATGTTCCTTCTTTTGTCTATTCTATGGACCAGGAAGTGGATGTGCCGGGTTTCGGGCTGATCCGGTATGATATCGCCTTTGGAGGAGCATTTTATGCCATATGTCATTCAGAAAAGCTCGGATTGAACCTTATTCCTCAAAGTTTTCAGCTTCTCGTCCATACAGGAAGAGCAATAAAACATGCTGTTATTGAACATAAGTCCATTCAACATCCCTTTGAAGAAGATATGGGCTTTCTGTACGGAACCATCTTTGTTGCCCCTTCTGATGAAAAAGACTCCCACAGCAGGAATGTCTGCGTGTTTGCAGACGGTGAAATTGATAGAAGTCCTACAGGAACAGGTGTGAGTGCCCGGGCAGCTCTCCATTACACACGGGGAGAACTTGAGGTCGGAGAAAAATTTAAGGTCGAAAGCATACTGGGAACAAGTTTTACAGGATGGGTCGTTGAAGAAACGAAATTCGGACCCTATAATGCGATTATTCCAGAGATTGAAGGCAGTGCTTACATAACAGGGATCAATGATTTTCTCATAGATCCAAAAGACCCTCTCCGGTACGGATTCCTGCTTCGATAATTTTTGTTATAAAATTTGAATTCGCCTTTTTATGAATGAATCTTTTATTTAATATAGATTCAATTGAAACACATTAAAAGAAAGGAAAAAAACAATGGTTTTAGCAGAATTAGCAATTTTTCCCACCAGCGAAGGGACATCTGTGAGTCAATATGTGAAAGAAGTGATAAAGGAAATCGAAGCATCGGGGCTGAAAAGCAAAACAGGCGGCATGTCAACAACTATCGAATCTCCTGATATACAAACACTATTCAAAGTCATTGAAAAAGTCCACGATATTCTTGTCAAAATGGATGTCAAAAGAATTCATATTGACCTGCGGGTTGATCACCGGCTGGACAAAGAATCTTCGATTGACTCAAAACTTCAATCTATTGGAAAATCTTAAATAACGCCTGGAAACTGAATGTGTGTTCGCAAGAGAAGAATATGATTCAATTGAAACCCATAGGAATCATCCACACACCATTCAGACAACTGGAAGGCATGCCGATCCAACCAGCCGGGGCGGAAGGAGTGAAAGGGACAATCGAAGTGTTTGAGGAATTCCAATCCGGCCTGAAAGATCTCGATGAGTTCTCCCACATCATACTGCTCTATCATTTCCACCGTAGTCAGGGTTTTAAACTGGAAGTCGTCCCCTACATGGACACTCGACCTCACGGTCTTTTTGCGACTCGCGCCCCGAAAAGGCCGAATCCCATCGGCTTGTCGGTTGTCCAACTCAATGGGATTAACAATGGCAAACTTCTTATTCAGAATGTCGATATTCTGGATGGTACCCCTTTGCTTGATATTAAACCGTATGTGCCTGAGTTTGATAATCATGAAAAGATCCGTACAGGATGGCTTGAGCAAAACCGGAAAACAGTGGGAAAGCGTAAATCGGACGATAGATTCAAATAGAATGTTAACTGAAAAAAAGAATGACAGGGATAACAATAAGAGTTAAAATCTTAATCAATGATTTCGTGTACGACACCTTTTCTCCGTGTTACTTTCATTTGATCCAGCAATTCCAGAAGAGGTATGGCATATTTCCGAGTTAACCCGGTCATTTCTTTAAAATCAGCCACTTTTATTTCTTTTTTCCCTGATTTTTTTATTTCATGAATGATCTCATCCAGCCATTGAGAACTAACAAAAAAGCCGTCTTTCCCATAGACAACTTTTTTCTCTTCAGTGAGAATAGATATGAGATAGTCTAAATTTTCTGAAGAAATCCGAAATCGTTTTTTTAGTTGTTTTAAAGATACCGAGTAAAATTCTCCTTTTAAGAACATCTCTTCAAGCTCATTCAGAATTTTTTTCTCAGAGGAGGTCATTGTCTTTTTAAAACTAGCGAGTGAAAAAAAACCCTTGTCTTCTTTTAATGATCCTTCTATACAAAGATGATTAACAGCCAAATTCAGGACTCTTCTGGAAATATTGAATCTGTCTTTTATTTTTTTAAAACTGACTCCTGAAACATGGGGCCTCTTTTTATGAAATTGACCTATGAAATTCACTATCTTTTCTTTTAAAAATTCGAAACTCTCATGAGTTATAAGAAAAATGGGTATAAAGGATATGATTTTTACTTTTCCTTCACCTTCTAAAGACTGACTTAAAATGTTAAGAGACTTTTTGTTAAAAGCATAGAACCTGTTGATTTCCCTTTCTCGAAGACCGTGTATTCCCTTTCTTAATGCTAAGGCAAAAAGCATGTCTTTTTTGCTGCCACACAATTCCTTGAGAAAATGGATTCTCTTTTGGGTTTTCCCTTTTTTAACTTTTTCTGAAAATGGATTCAAAACCCTCCCTTCTCCCAAATATTTCTTTTCCTTAATGGAAAAAATTGAGAATTTATCCTTCCATTTTAAAATTAGAGGTAAACTGGAATAAACTTTGACAAAGAAAGTCTCTTTCCTGTTTTTTTTATCTCCATTATAAAAATATAAGCTGGCAGAAAACTTTCTCTTTTGAAATCGAATATGAACAGATTTTTTTTCAGGCTTCCCCCCTGCAGAAAAATCAATAACGGCATCAAAACTTTTGGTTTTTGTCACTGTTTCACTCTATATTCGAACTTAAGGTAAGAAAAATTCGCCGGAGTACAGGATCGACTGAAGAAAGAATAACCTTAACTCTGTCTCCGAGCTCGCATCTTTTTCTAGTCTTGCTCCTGGGGCTTTTCTTTGAGGAATTTCTGAAATAATGACTCTGGAAGAGACTGTTATAGGGAATCAAGCCTTCAACAAAATAATCATCCAGTTCAACAAAAAATCCCGATTTATTTTGATCCACAATAGTTCCAGTGAGCTCGTCCCCTAGTTTTCTTTTCAAAAATTTATATATTCTCCATTCCAAAAGGTCTTTCTCTGCTTGTTCTGCATTTCTTTCCCTAGAAGAGCTGTTATCAGCGATAAAGGATAGATGGTCTGTTTTTTCCTTTTTGTTTTCAAGTGTGTTTTTCAATATGCGGTGAACAATAAGATCCGGATATCTCCGTATGGGAGAAGTAAAGTGAGTGTATTCTTCCTTAGCCAATCCATAATGCCCCTGATTTTTTTTAGAATAAACCGCAAGCCTTAGAGATCTCAACACCTGCACATTGATATATTTCTGCCCGGGCTTTTCTTCGGCTTGTTCCAGTACATTTTGAAGATTTTTGGAACCAATCAAACCTGGCTTGGGAAGAGAAATATTAAAATTGGATAGAATTTTTCTTAATCGTTCCAAATTTTTTGGGTCGGGTGGTGGATGGACTCTGTAAATGAAGTTTATATTCTTCGTGCTGAGAAAGGACGCCACCGCTTCATTGGCAGCTATCATGAATTCCTCAATAATCTGATGGGCTTCATTGCGGATATCAGATATGATGGAATAGAGATCTCCTTTTTTGTACAATAATTTGGGCTCCGGGAAATCAAAGTCGAGGCTGCCTTCTGTGTATCTTTTCCCTCTTAAGACTCTTGAAAGATCTCTCATAATCAAGAGATTATTCACAATATTTGAATATTTTCCTGTCTCTTGTTTATCTCCATTAAGTATTTTATTTACGGAATCATAAGTCATCCTTTCTTTAGTCTTGATTAAGGAAGGAAAAAAATCACTTTTTATAACGTTCCCCAGATCATCAATTTCCAGAAAGACAGAAACTGTCAGCTTTTCCTCTTTTGGCCTCAAGCTGCAAACAAAATTGGATAATTTTTCCGGAAGCATGGGAAGAGTGCGGTCCGGAAAATAGACACTCGTTCCTCGCTCAAACGCTTCTTTATCAAGAGAGGAGCCAGGCTTTACATAATGGGAAACGTCCGCAATATGGACGCCGAGCAAAAAAAGACCGTTTTTCATTTTTTTTACACTGACAGCATCATCAAAATCTTTAGCATCCTTTCCATCAATGGTTATGGTCTGACGGTTTCGGTAATCCTTTCTTCCTTGCCGGTCTTTTTCTTTTATAGATTCAGTGATTCCTTCGGCTTCTTCAAGGACACGGATTTTAAAGGATGATCTCAAATTGTAACGGTTGATAATAACCTCGGTATCCACCCCCGCTTTATCCGGTTCTCCAAGAACTCTGGTCAAAAATTTTGTTTCTCTGTCCACTTCAACGATCATTCCCTCTTCCGGATGAAGAGACTTTTTATAAGATACGGGAATTTCCTGCAACGCCGGAGAATCAAGAGGCAGAAAAAAAGCTTGACCCATCCTTTTTTTAAACACACCTAATAATTTTTTTCTGCCCTTCTTGGTTATCCTTACAATGCGTCCCTCCGGCTTTCCTTTTTTACCTGCTTCCTTATAGAGGACTTCCACTGTATCCCCATGAAACGCATCCCCTGAATAACGGGCAGGAATAAAAATGTCTTCAGATAATTTTTGTTCAGGAATGACAAATCCATATCCCTTCTGAGTGGGAACATATTTTCCTTTTATTATATTTGAACCAGTGGGAAGATAATATTTTCTTTTAAAATGCCAGATAACCCCATTTTTTTCGAGATCACGAAGTTTCTTTTTTAATATAAACTTGTCTTTAGGTCTAAGTTGTAGTTCCCTCAAAATTCTCTGAAAATTGAGCCCTTTTCTGTTTTTTTTCAACAGATAGATTATTTTTTTTTCCATACGTTTTTCCCTTCAACAATTCATAAAAACGAAAGCATCCTCATTTACTTCTTCGGATAAGCACTTCGTTTAGAATGCCATACCGCTGAATTACATCCATTTGCTACTGATTCTTGTGTTGTTATTCATCTCGGGGCCTTCCTTTTATATTTCCATTTCTTCCTTACCTGTCTCCTGGATTTATCAAACCCTTAACCGGCGAAATAACCAATTTCAATAGTAAAAAAGAGAAAGATAAGGAATTTTATATCTATCTCTTAAATTTTTTTCAAGGGCAAGCCGGGATATTCTTTCAATTTGTTTCTCATCAGTGAGATTATAATCTTTAAGAACATTCTTCCGCACATTCTTTCTCTCTTCGATGCCAATATGAGCTAAAAGAGAGTCTCTAACCTTTTTATCAAGTTCTTCAAGTTCTTGTTCCTCGAAATTGGAAGAAGATAGCATCCTTTTTCCTTCTGTATATATATTTTTCAAGAAATAGAGTTCTTCTGGCATATATTTTAAGAACTCCTGTATTTTGTTCTTAACTTTTTTCCTTTTCTCATCTCTATTTTCAACTTTATTCTTTTGACCGACTTGTCTTTCCCGATACTGCTCAAAAGATTTTAAAACTTGATAATCACAATATGCCAAAGAATGGATTTTTCTCCCTTTTTTCCTGGGATTTTCAAACGTTTTCTGGATTCCTTCACAAACAACATTAAGAGGAATCTTCATTTCCTCCCATTTTTTAATTAACTCCAATTCTTTTGAAGAGAGAAAAAAAGGAGATCCCCGGTGTTCAAAAAAAAAGCATGAAATTCCCTGAAAATATTCACTTCTTTTGTCTTTTTGATTCTTCATACAATTTCAATTCCTATTTTTTTCATAAATAATTCTAAGTCCTTCTAAAATAAGAAAAGGTTCGTAATGATCAATGGATTTCATTTCTTTTCTTATCTGGGAAGAGAATCCTCCAGTGCATATAACAGTAGGATTGTTACCAATTTCCTTTTTTATTTCTGAAATAACACTTTCCAACAAGCCTAAATATCCGAAATACAGTCCGGATTGCATGCTTTCCACCGTTGTTTTTCCTACGGCTTTTTTCGGCTTTTTTATTTCAATCCGAGGGAGCTTGGCTGTCTTTAGATAAAGAGCTTCTGCAGCAATCTGAATTCCAGGAGCAATGGCTCCGCCCAAATATTCACCTTTAGAAGACACCACATCAAAAGTAGCTGCCGTTCCAAAATCCACAATAATGGCTGGCCCTCCGTACTTTTCAAAGGCAGCTACTGAGGACACCACTCTATCCGCTCCCACTTCAAGTGGATTCTCATAGAGGATAGGCATTCCTGTTTTTAAACCGGGGCCTACGACAAATGCTCTGATTTTTAATAAGCTCTTACTCAATTCCTGAAAAACAGGTATCAGGGGAGGAACGACACTGGAGATAATAACAGCATTTATTTCTGATATTTCTAAATGAGAATGAAAGAACAAACTGGAAAGTTTAATAATATATTCATCACGAGTGTTATCTCTTTCCGTTCGAATATTCCAGTTCTCTACTAAATCGCGGTCTTTAAACACACCAAACATAATACTGGTATTTCCTATGTCAATGGCTAAAAGCATTTTGTACTCCAATCCTTTAAAATATAAAATGCATAACGGATTTTAGAATCTATATCGTTACTAAATATTCTGTCCTGTTCCCAATGAGGGGAAAAATAAAACGCCGATTCTTTTCCCCGTGATATCAGATCTGAATGATTGTTGGATTGATTGTGGTTATTCAATCAAATACATTCACAAGTGATTGGGACTTGTTTCTTAAATCCTGCTTTTAATAAACGCTAGAAATTTTTTTTATCTTTCGTAAAGCCCTATGAGTTCCGTATGAGCTAGGATATTTATTTGCATCATTTTTTCTACTTCTTCTTTGGTGACTCCTTCTTCCAGGCCCAATTTCCTGTCAAGTGCATAGATTTTAAAAAAATAACGGTGGGTTCCAGACGGCGGACATGGACCTCCATAATCCTTTTTTCCAAAATCATTCATTCCCTGCTTGCCTGGGACCTGTCCCTCTTCAATCCGGTTTAACACAGGCATATCATACACAACCCAGTGAACCCATGTCCCCATCGGAGCATCAGGATCATCCACTATGAGAACCATGCTTTTTGTCTGTTCAGGTATATCATCTATTTCAAGAACAGGATTGACATCTTGGTCATCACAAGTGAACTTTTTTGGAATCATTCCATTATGATCGAATTCTGGGCTTGAAATCTTCATTTGAATCCTCCTCTTTTTTATTTTCTATATTGTAACATTTTTCATCAACCTAAATCATTATTAAATGTAAAAAGTAAGAAGCAAGCCAATATCCATAACTGGAAGCTTTAAGATGATAAACGAGACGTGAAAATAAATTGAGACCCAGGAACGTTACCCAGAAACACCGATTGCTTCCTTATTTCCTTTTTAGTGCCAATATCAACTGATATCTTGCGATTTTTTTTTTGATGTTTGTGAACCCCTTGATTTGATCCTGCATGACTTATTCTTCTGCGGGAAAAAAATCAATGGAACGTCATTTACTATTTCTAAAATATATTATAAGATTAAATCAGCATCTAAAATGAATGATAACAAGCGTTTTGAACAAACTTTTAAAATATCCCGGGCTGTGGCTATATCAGTAATGGCAACATTTGTCTTATATCTAATTACCGTTGAATTAATCAGGAATCAATACAAACCGTTCACCGGGATTACTCAACTCAATAATTTATTGACGATCCGTTATATTCTATATGGCATTTCTGTTCTACAGGTTATTATCATAAGGATATTACGGGGCTTATTATTGAAAAAAAAACAAAATCAGGATGAATCGACTTTAATTCAAAAACTTTTCAAGACTTCGATACTGACTTCTGCTTTATGCGAAGTTCCTGTTCTTATGGGACTCATTCTTTTCCTATTACGTGGATTCAATAGGGATTTTTACATCCTCCTCTTCGTATCTGCTTTTCTAATGTTTATGTTCTTTCCCCGTTATCACAGCTGGAAGGAATGGATCAAACAAGACAATTCATCAAATTATTCGAATTCCTGTTGTGGCTAAAGGAAATCTCTCAGGGAAGGCTAACTCAAACTTGTAAGAAATAAGGGCTTATGAATTTAAAACATTAAAATTATTTGATGTATCCAAGGGCTCTAAGAACACGAATGGTCTTGGGATCCGCGTTATTATAATTGATTTCTCCTTCTTTTTTGTAGGCATATTTTTCCATATCTTGTAAGAGATAATCGACGTTAAATTTGACTGACCGGGAATGAAAATGATTAAGGAATTTTCATAAAGACCTTTCTTTTTCAGGAAATTGATCCATTTGTTAAAATAAAAATCATTCTGATAGATTTCGCAATCATAGAGGGAGAAAAGATAATCAATATCCTCTTTGCTCCAGCCTCTCTCCCATTTTCTGAGAACGACCTTTTTTAAAGGAAGCTGGTCTCTTTCCTTATCCACAATCTTGAATTTATGGAACGGCTTGGTCGGATTATAGGGATAGTGGGGATCCATTGTATGTAAATCATTGAATTTCGGATCATTCCCCCCGCTGTTGGAAAACACAATCTTAACTGTCTCCCCCGAATACTGGTTGAGCTTAACCTCATAATCTTTCCTCTCACCAATATCCCCGCTCTCATATCCCAGTAGCTTCTTCTCCCCGCCCTCACTGTAAACTGCCAACGGCATCTCCGATTCCTTCCTCAACGCCATGCTGTTGAATAACGAAAACTTTAACACAGACCTCCGGGGAAGGTCCAGATAGTATTCAATCATTTTCCCAGGAGGAATCTCAATCACAGGCTTCTGACTTTTTGTCACCGCGACTTTTATTTCCCACTTACTGATTTTCCTCAACTATGTTTAAACATTTTTCTTTAAATTTGCACTCATTTGTGAGATAATTGCATTTAAAATATCAAATTCAATACACATTTAATCAGAAGTTAAACAGAGTGAGAGATAGAAGACATTTTTATTATTACAAATCCTATATAGATATTCAGATTTAAAATCATGATCAGCAACAAAAATTTAGCATATTTAAATAAAAAGTTTAAAAATAGCAATACAGAAGAGATTCTTGAATGGATTTTCGAAAATCAATTCCCTGATTTTGCTATGACATCGTCTTTTCAGGTTTCAGGAGTTGTCCTCATCTATTTAATAAAAAAGATGAAAATAGATTTTCCTGTGTATTTCATTGATACGGGGTATCATTTTCCGGAAACCTTAGAGTTCAAAAATAGACTGGAGAAAGAATGGAATCTCAACGTTATCATTATAAGATCAAAAATAAGCAAAAAAGAACAGGAAAAAGAATATGGGAAGTTTTTATACAATAGAAATCCTGATCTTTGTTGCCTCATCAATAAAGTCGAACCTCTAAGAGAATTAAAACGAAAATTAGGTGTAAATGCTTGGATTTCTGCCATAAGAAGAGACCAGAGTCAATCCCGATCTGATTATAAGGTTTTTATGAAAGACCCTACAAACCATATAAGAATCCATCCTTTGATAAACTGGACAATAAATGATATTTGGAACTTTGTAAATAAAAGAAAGATTCCTTTTCATCCATTATATGAAAAAGGGTATACTTCGATTGGATGCTTTCCTCCTGCCTGTACGGCAAAGAACAAAGAAAATAATAGTGAAAGAGAGGGACGCTGGACCGGGAAAAAAAAGATTGAGTGCGGTTTGCACCTTGACCTAAAAAATTGAAGTATAAGAAAACATTAATAAAATTATCTGCCAATCACAGAGTTAAGGAGAAAAAATGGAAAAAAAGAAAAAATTCTTTTTACAGTGTTCATTGTGTAATTACAAAATAAACGATTTCTCAGAATGGTTTTCAAACAGACAGCGGTGTCCAGAATGCGGAAGCAACCAGGCTCACATTCATTATACAAAAGACGTCACTAATCTAAAAAGTTTGTTACTGAATTCCGGTAATAAACGATCCGGTTTATGGCGTTATTTTGATTTTCTTCCCTTAAACAACAAGAAAAATATAATAAGCTGCGGGGAAGGAGATGTTCAAATTGTTCGATGGGATTTTATAGAGAAATTAGCAAAATCTAAATATAATATAAACTGTACGGTCTATGCGCATAGATATGATAACAGTTTTGCCACCGGTACATTTAAGGATCTAGCCGGTTCTGTTGTTTCCAGTGTTTTAAAGGAAAACAATATTCAATCCTATGTGGTTGCCACCACTGGAAACATCGGTGTCGCTTACACTCGCTATCTGACAGACGCTGGAATAACCCTGTATGTGTTTATCCCCAGAGCTTCCCCTATTGCCCACGAGGCTGAAATCAGCTGCTTTGGACAAAAAGTATTCAGAGTTGATGGTGATTATTCCAGAGCCAAAGAATTAGCATTGGAATTCTCCCAGAAACATGATATCACCCTTGCAGCTGGAAACTTTGATCCAATGAGAATCGAAGCAAAAAAAACCATGGTCTATGAATGGCTCAGAATGCTCCCTGAATTTCCTACTGTCTATATTCAAGGATTGAGCGGGGGAACAGGACCTCTGGCCATTGCCAAGGGATGCAAAGAAATCGAAAATCTTAATCTGTTTAAAAAACTTCCCCGTTTTATAATGATTCAAACCGATAAATGCTCACCAATGGCAGATGCCTGGAAAAAAGCTAAGAAAGACGGATTCCCTAAGGATTGGGAAAAATTCTATCCTATATACAACAATCCTGAAACCACTATCCCTACACTTGCTACTGGCTATCCTAAAACATATCCTGTCCTCAGCCCCCTGATTCGCCAGAGTGGAGGTGAAATACTAAGCTTTGCAGAAAAGTACGCCATCGATGTTGCCCGTTATGTCGCTTATAATTCTGCTGTGAGAATAGGGCCAGCTGCTGCCATAGCTGTGGGGGGCTTTCTAAAGGCTCTAAAAAACAAATACATAAAAAATGATGATATTGTGATGCTGAATATCGGAGATGGAATAAGAAGAGATCCGGACTTTATGAAACAGCTAATATACACCACAACTCATGTGAAAAATTTGGATGAATGCAGTTTGTTTGACAGAAAATCTCTGGAACCCCAGGTTACAGAATTTATTGAAAACATATAAACGGCATAATAAAAAGAGGGAATTCTTATAAGGGTTGAAACTATCTGACACTTTTTTTTATAAAAAACCATGAACAAAAAATCAGAAAAGGATTTCCTCGTAATCGTGCCTGGAGGATTGAATACAGATATCATAGGTTTAGGAGTTGAAAAATTGTTATCTCCCGGAGAGTTAACTTTAGGGGGAGAATTCAAGATTGGACCGGGAGGAAAAGCACGAAATATGGCTCAGATGGCTGCCGCTTATCTGGGAAAGAATAAAGTGGCAATGATTGGTCGAACCTGCAAAGACCCTATAGGTCTTTGGAATATCCCAATACATGCCCTTCAAGATGCCGGTGTGGATACAACTCATATCAAAATTTCCAGTTTTGAAGAAGCCCATAGGAAATATCCTGGAATTGCCATCATCCCTGTGGATAAAGAAGGACAAAATCAAATATATGTCCTTCCCGGAGTCAATAAAGATTTCAGTATAAAAGATATCGACAACAGCAAAGACCTGTTTAAAAATGAAAATCATAAAAAGGTTATGATTTTGGCTCTTGAAATTCCGATGGAAACCGCAAAATATTGTATCGACAAGGCTTTTGAAAAGAAAATAAAAGTAATCCTTGATCCCGGAGGTATAAGCACCCCTATTGATGATATTCTGGACAAAAAAATATATTTTCTCAAACCAAATGAGCATGAAGCTAAAATATTGACCGGATATCCGGTTCGAGACTTTATTTCAGCAGAAAAAGCAGCCCGGGTATTACTATCAAAAGGTGTCAAGAATGTTCTAATTACTCATGGCAAAAAAGGAGCATATTATTTTAATAATCTGATCAACTTGCACATTCCCTGCCCGGAAGTTCAAAATTCCAAGACTAATGATGAAACAGGCTGCGGTGATCAGGTTACATCAATGGTTGCTTCATGTCTTGCTGAAGGAAAAGACATTAGCGAATCTGTAAAAATAGCTGTGTTCGCCGGTACTATTCAATATCACAGAGAGGGAATTAAGCCTGTGAGTAAAAAAGAACTTCTGGCAAGCAAGGAAATGAAATGAAACAGAAAGATATCAGAATAATTCAGGACAAATCCCTGGAGATACTGAAAAAAGCAAATATTATTATCCTATAAAGAAAAAAATGGGGGAACTTCAACATATATTCCTATTGACACTACTTAATTAAATGATTAATATATAAAAACCCTTGAATATAGGCGCGTAGCTCAGTGGGAGAGTGCTTCCTTGACGCGGAAGAGGTCGAGGGTTCGATACCCTCCGCGCCTACCATTGTGAGGAGGGTAAATTTTATAGATTAGAAAAGAATCAATGAATGTGACCGGCTGATAAAATGAAAATAGATTTTTTCAAAACCACAAATTAAAAATAGCGGGGTATGTTTTTCCATAAAATCTCCTATTTATAAGGAAACACAAGACTATCATGAATAAAATGAGTTCAGAATTGACCGGAAATGATAAAGAAGAAGCTTTAGATATTTTAAGGCATAGTGCTTCTCATCTATTGGCTCATGCTGTTCTCGAACTTTTTCCAGGAACAAAAACAGGGATCGGACCTTCGGTTGAAGGAGGATTCTTTTATGACTTCTTAAGAGATGAGCCTTTTACCATAGATGACCTATCCAATATCGAAAATAAGATGATAGAACTTTCTAAAAAAGATATCCCTATTAAAAGGGTCGTTTACCCAAAAGATGAAGCGATACGTATTTTCAAAGAGCTCAATCAGGATTTGAAAATTGAACTCATTGAAGAAAAAGGAACCGAGGAAGTTTCCTGTTACCAACAAGAAAACTTCATGGATTTTTGTACCGGACCTCATGTTTCTACTACAGGGGAAATCAAGTATTTCAAGCTCCTGTCTGTCTCCGGCGCCTATTGGAAAGGAGATGAAAAAGGAATACAGCTCCAGAGAATCTATGGTACCGCATTCCCTACCAAGGAAGAATTGGATCATTATCTCCATCAGCTAGAAGAAGCAAAAAAACGGGACCACAGAAAACTAGGCCCTGAATTGGATCTCTTCAGTTTTAATGAAGACCTGGGAGCCGGATTGATTCTCTGGCATCCAAAAGGAGCTACCATCAGACATATCATTGAAGAGTGTTGGCATAAAGAACACGATAAAGATGGATATGATTTCCTCTATACTCCTCATATTGCCAAATTAGATGTATGGAGACAAAGCGGGCATACCAAATTTTATGATGCGATGTATCCTCCGATCCAACTTGATGATATTGAATATGAAATAAAACCCATGAATTGTCCTTTTCATATCATGGTTTTCAATTCAAAATTACGAAGTTACAGGGATCTTCCCCTGAGATGGGCAGAGCTGGGTACAGTCTACAGATATGAAAGGAGCGGAGTCCTTCATGGTCTCTTGAGGGTCAGAGGATTCACCCAGGATGATGCCCATATTTTTTGCCTTGAAGATCAACTTGAAGACGAAATCAAAAAAGTCATTTTCCTGGCTATGCGGATCCTAAAATTATTTGGATTCGAAGAATATGATGTTTTTCTGTCCACAAGACCCGAGAAATATGTGGGAAAACTTGATGACTGGAATAAAGCCATAAAAGCGTTGGAAAAAGCTTTAAAAGCAACCAATCTTTATTATAAAATAGATGAAGGTGAAGGAGTTTTCTATGGCCCGAAAATTGATATTAAAATCAAAGATGCCATAGGGAGATCCTGGCAGTGCACGACCATTCAGCTTGATTTCAACCTAGCGGAAAGATTTGACCTGAGTTATATGGATAAAGACGGAAAAAAGAAAAGACCATTTCTCATTCACAGAGCGATCCTCGGTTCTCTAGAGAGATTTTTTGGAGTGCTTGTTGAACACTATTATGGAAATTTTCCCTTGTGGCTCTCTCCCATTCAGGTTATTGTTCTCCCTATAACAGAGAAACACAATGATTACGCGCTCTCTCTGGATAAAAAATTCAAAGACCATGATATCCGGTCCCAAATAGATATGCGCAGGGAAAAGGTTGGATATAAAATAAGAGATGCAGAATCCCAGAAAATTCCACTCATTCTCATTGTGGGAGATAAAGAAATTGCTGATAAAAATGCCTCTCTTAGAGTGCACACAAAGGGAGACAGAGGAAAAATAGAGATTCCTGAATTTATAAAAAATATAAAGAAGTTCATTGAACAAAAAGTTTTAATAAACTAATCTTTAAAGGAGGTAAATCATTAGAAGGCGCATTTACATCAATAGAAAGAGGGCAAAGAAACCTCACAGAATCAATGAGCATATTAAATTTAAAAAGGCTCGAATAATTGATGAAAATAAGGAACAAATCGGAATTATGCAATTACCAGAAGCACTATCTTTGGCAAAAGAGAAAGGATTGGATTTAGTAGAAATTGCTCCAAATGTTGATCCCCCGGTATGCCGTATAATGGATTACGGTAAATATCTATATGATAAACACAAAAAAGAACATGAGGCAAAAAAACACCAGAAGCAGTTTCAACTCAAAGAAATTAAGTTTCGTCCAAAAATCAGCATCCATGATTACAATTTCAAAATAAAACATGTGCAAAGGTTTCTCAAAAGCGGCCACAAAGTAAAAATAACGGTTATGCTAAGAGGAAGAGAAAAGGCAAAACCAGAACTCGCTTATGGGATTATCGATAGAGTTCTTGAAAGCACAAAAGAACTCGGCCAACAGAATGGAGGAATAAAAAAACAACCCTGGGCAGTTTCAACATTTCTGAGTCCACTAAAAACTGGAGGAAAAGATGCCAAAACTAAAAACTCACAGGGGAGCCAAGAAAAGGTTCAAAATAACGGGCAACAAAAAGATAAAACACAATAAAGCCTATAAAAGTCATATACTGACAAAAAAATCAGCCAAAAGAAAAAGAAAATTAGGAAAACAAACTCTTATTGACAAAGCAGATAGGAATCGAATAAAAAGAATGTTGCCATATGAATTCTAACACAATAATGAGTTTAGCTAATTAACTTTCAAATTGAACTGCTGAAGGGGAAACAGATTTAGCTGAAAGATAAAGGAGAAGAAAATGTCTAGAGTTAAAAGAGGCCCCAAAAAACGGGCACGAAAATCAAAAATTATAAAATCAGCAAAAGGTTATTATGGAGCGAGAAGTCGTAACTATAAATCTGCAAAAGAAGCAGTCGAAAAAGCTCTCCTTTATTCCTATAGAGATAGAAAAGCTCGAAAGAGGGATTTCCGAAGATTATGGATCATGAGGATCAAGGCTGCAGCCGAAAACAATGGAATTTCTTATAATCGTTTTATTCATGGTCTGAATAAATTGAATGTTCAACTTGACAGAAAGATCCTTGCTGATTTAGCTGTAAATTCTCCAATTAGTTTTCAGAATATTGTTCAAAAAGTAAAAAATTCAAATTAACCTATTTTATTCAACTGTATTCTGAAAATTATTTTGTCAAGCGGGGAAAACGGAATTGACAAGTGAAATTGAAAGGATTAAAATCTTAGAGGGGAAGATTGGTAATGTCATTGGCCACATTCAAACTTTGGTAGATGAAAATGAAAAACTCAAAAAGCAAATTAAAGAATTGAAAGAAAATAAAAAAAGTATTATGGAACAATTAAAAAATATAGAGCAAATGAATTCAGAAATAGCAAAGTATAAGAACGAACGGGAATTCATTAAAAATAAGATAGAGACACTTATAAACAAGATAGATAAACTTGGATTATGAGTGAAAAAATTATTAATATTGAAATTTATGGACAGAAATATAGGATAAGAGTCAAAGGAGAGGAGGATGAAAAGTACATAAACCAACTCACCTCCTATGTTGACCAAAAAATGAGGGAAGTTGGATTGAAATCAAAATCCGCAGATATCTTAAAGATTGCCGTGCTTGCATCTTTAAATATCGCGGATGAACTTTTCCTCACTAAAAAAGATTTAGATCAACTTCGTGAGGGAATTGGTAATATGGAAAACGAAATGGAAAAGTTGGAGGTTCATCTTTTTAAAGATGAAAACAAACACCAAAAAGCAGGAAGTACAACTTGAAATCTATAATATCTTCTAATAATATAAAGATGTTTTCTTTGTTTCCAATAAAATTAAGGAAACAAAAAAGAAACTATAGATTTTTAAATACACCAGGAAAAATATTTCTTCGAGAAAATAGAGACAGTGAACATAGATTGAGTATCTTTTAACCTCCTCACCATTCATCTCCTTTGATTCACCTAATTAGGAGGTGATCAAAATTGAATTCTTCATTACTATTAATCCTTATTATTGCAGCTTTTATTATTGTGGCTGCAATTGCTTCCTTTATTATAAGCAAGAAATTAACCGGATCCCGTTCTTTAATAAAAGCAAAACAGGAAGCGAAAAGCATTCTTGAACAGGCTGAAGAAGAATCAAATAAACTGCGACGAGAAGCTTCGATTGAAGCAAAGGAAAAATTTCTTAAATTCAAAGCAGATTTTGAGCGCCAGACAAGAGAGCAGCGAAGAAAATTTAATGATATGGAAAGACGTCTGGTCCAGAAAGAAGAAAAATTGGATAGAAGGTTTCAATTACTGGAACGGAAAGAACGGGATTTTTCTAACAAAGAAAGAGGATTATATTCGAAAGAAAAAAGCCTTAATGAACAGAAAGAAAAATACGATAATCTTTTAAAGCAAGCAGTGGAAGAACTGGAACGGATCTCCGGATTAACACAAGAAGAAGCAAAAAAAGAACTTTCCAAAAAAATTGAAGATGAAGCCAAACTGGAAGCTGTACAGGTGATCCGGCGAGTGGAAGAAGAAACAAAAGAAAAAAGCCAGACCATGGCTAGAGAAATTATTAGCAATGCCATCCAGAGAACAGCGGCTGAACATGTTGTGGAGACCACAGTTTCTGTGGTGGATCTTCCCTCCGATGATATGAAAGGGAGAATTATTGGAAGAGAAGGAAGAAACATTCGTTCCTTAGAGTTAGCCACGGGTGTTGATATTATTGTCGATGATACTCCAGAAGCGGTTATTCTATCCAGCTTCGACCCGATACGCAGAGAAATGGCTCGCTTAGCGATAGAAAAACTTGTCAGCGATGGAAGAATTCATCCCGCTCGTATTGAAGAAGTTGTGGAAACAGTAAGGAAAGAGCTTGAAGAAAAAATAAAAGAGGAAGGGGAATCCGCTGCTTTGGAACTGAGAATCCAGAATTTGCATCCAGAACTCATTAAGCTCTTAGGTAAACTCAAATACAGGACAAGCTACGGTCAAAATGCTCTCCAACATTCCAAAGAAGTCGCCTACCTTTCAGCTTTAATGGCAAAGGAAATTGATGCCAATAAAGACGTGGCTTTAAGAGCAGGTTTACTGCATGATATAGGCAAAGCGGTTGACAGGGAAATTGAAGGAACTCATACGGAATTAAGTGTGGAATTCTCAAAGAAATATGGAGAATCTGATGAAGTGGTTCAAGCGATTGCTTCCCATCATCGGGATGTCGATTTCCCTTCTGTTGAAGCGGTACTGGTTCAATCAGCGGATACTCTTTCTGCGGCTCGCCCCGGCGCCCGACGCGAATTACTGGAAGCCTATATAAAAAGACTGGAAAAACTGGAAAATATAGCCACTTCTCATGAAGGAGTCGCTAAAGCATTTGCCCTGCAAGCAGGAAGGGAGATCAGAATAATCGTTGAAAGCCAAAAAATTAAAGATGAGCAGGCTGTTCTAGTATCCAAAGAAATTGCCCAAAAAATTAAAGATGAACTGGAATACCCTGGTCAGATCAAAGTGACTGTTATCCGTGAAATGAGAGCTGTTGAATATGCCCGGTAATATCACAGTGCTATTCATAGGTGACATCATAGGACGTCCCGGTCGTAATATCTTAAAAAAGAAACTCCCCTCTCTTAAAAAGAAACATCCTATCGATTTAATAATTGCAAACGGAGAAAATGCCGCAGGAGGAATTGGAATAACAGAGAAAGTGGGAGAAGAACTTCTGAATTATGTGGATGTGTTAACATCCGGAAATCACATATGGGATAAAAAAGAAGGAATTCCTTATCTGGAAAGAGAATCTAGACTGTTAAGACCTGCCAATTATCCTCCTCAGAATCCAGGTAAAGGAGCCAATGTTTTTAAAGATAAAAAAGACAGAAAAATCGGAATACTCAATCTTCAGGGCAGAATTTTTATGGAAGCACTGGATTGTCCCTTTAGAATAGCAGATAACCGGATTCAAAGTTTAAAAGCTCAAACCCCTGTCATCATCGTTGATTTTCATGCAGAAGCAACTTCTGAAAAACAAGCTCTAGGCTGGTATTTAGACGGGAAAGTCTCTGCGGTAATCGGAACCCATACTCATGTTCCAACCGCTGATGAACGAATACTTTCCAAAGGAACAGCCTATATATCTGATGTGGGAATGAGCGGAGGGTTTAATTCGGTTATCGGAATACGCAAAGATCTAGCTGTGAAAAAATTTCTCACTTCCAGAAATCAACATTTCGAACCGTCAAAAGAAGGATATTTTTTATCTGCTGTGCTCATAGAAATAGACCCCAGCACCGGAAAATCAATTTCTATTAAAAGGGAAATTATTTCAGGGGAATAAAGTGGCGGAACAGAGTCCTTTCAAACAAAATAAAATCTATACGGTATCTGAAATCACAAAAATTATAAAAGAGAAATTAGAAAGCGCCTTTCCCCATTTATGGGTAGAGGGAGAAATCTCGAATTTTCACCGCCATCATTCTGGGCACCTTTACTTTACACTCAAAGATGAACATTGCGCTCTAAAAGCAGTGATGTTCCGTTCCAATGCTATGAAAATTCCTTTTGACTTAAAAGACGGCCTTCAAATCATATGTAAGGGACGTATCAACATATATGAACCCAGAGGAGTGTATCAACTTCTAACCGAATTGATTGAGCCCAAAGGAAAAGGAGCTCTTCAGTTAGCCTTCGAGCAGCTGAAAAAGAAATTAAAGGATGAAGGCCTTTTCGATCAAAAACACAAGAAAAAGTTACCTTTGTTTCCTAAGAAAGTGGGGGTTGTCACTTCATCTAAAGGAGCTGCTATCGTTGATATTATAAAGACTTTGGAAAGAAGATTTGCCCGCCTCCATATCCTTATATATCCTGTAAAAGTCCAAGGAAAAGGAGCCAGCGAGGAGATCGAAGAAGGCATTCAGTATTTAAGCCAGGTTCCTGATATTGACGTTATCATTGTAGGGAGAGGGGGAGGCTCCATAGAGGATCTATGGGCATTTAATGAAGAAAAAGTGGCAAGGGCTATTTTTCATTGCCCGATTCCAGTCATTTCCGCGGTTGGCCATGAAATTGATTTTACTATATCCGATTTTGTCGCGGATATCCGGGCTTCAACCCCTTCTATAGCTGCAGAAATGGTCATCGAAAAAGAACAATCCTTCGAAGAACAAATCGATTACTTGGGAAAAGGGCTGATGAATCAAATGAAATATATCCTTCAGGAAAAAAATCATAAAATCTTCAGCCTTGTTCATCATAAAGCCTTTCAAAATTTCAAGATCAAACTTCTCAATCTTGAACAACAAATTGATGAACTGGAAACAAAAGCATGGAATTATGTCACTGGCAAAAAACAGGAACTCACTGAATACAATTCCAAAATAGGGCTTTATCTGGAAAAAATGAGAAATAAAATCAAAAATGAAATTCAATTTTATTCCGGAAAATGGGAGAAACTATCAGCTCAATTGAATAATTTGAGCCCCCTCAATATCTTGAAAAAAGGCTATACCATTTGCCATAAAAAAGAAAACCAGCAGATCATCAGAAAAATAGAGGAAGTCAAAGTAAAAGATGAAATAATTGTTTCTTTCTTCAAAGGACAATTCACCTGCAACGTTAAAAATACTGATAAAGAAAAACTCATAGAAACACAATTCCAAAAAAATAATTGATTAATTTTGAATGATTGGTGTTTTAAATATTTAAATAATGATTCAAAATTTCATGGATCATAAGTTTTGTATTTTCAAACCAGTGGAGGCATTGTTATGATGGAACTAAGCTTTGAAAAAGCCATGGAAAATCTGGAAAATATTGTAGAAAAACTGGAAAAAGGCGGTCTTTCTTTAAACGAATCTTTAGCTCTTTTTGAAAAAGGAGTAAAAATGGCAAAATATTTACGGGAGGAACTGACAAAAGCTGAGAAAAGAGTGGAAATTTTACTCGAAGATGAAAAAGGAGAGAAAACCAAGCAGCCGTTTGAACTTTCAGAAGAAGAATCAAAATCCAAAAGTGAAGAAAAGTCTTCCGATAATGAAGAAGACGAAGACCTTCCTTTCTAAAAAATAATGAATATCGAAGAAACACTCCATCAAAAAAAATTATTAATTGAGCAAAAACTTGAAAACATTTTGTCAGGGAAAGACACTTTTATTCATAAGGCTATGCGAAACAGTGTTCTCTCAGGAGGAAAAAGGTTCAGACCTTTGCTAGTTCTCTCCTCAGGGAAATGTTTGCACTCAAATGAAGAAGAGCTTCTTTCCTTTGCCTGCGCCATTGAGCTAATCCATAACTATTCTCTTATCCATGATGACCTTCCAGCAATGGATGACGACGATTTTCGCCGAGGCATACCCACCTGCCATAAAACATACGGAGAAGCCATTGCTATTCTGGCAGGAGATGCCTTGTTGACGTTAGCTTTTAAAGAATTAATCAATGCTCCTGTCAGAAAGAATTATCATCAAAGAAAGAATCAGGTTATCAATCAGATAGCCACTTTAGCCGGTGTCGAGGGAATGGTGGGAGGACAATATATGGATATTACTTATTCTCCTAAAGACTACACTGACAAAGAATTTCACGATCTCATTATGAAAAAAACAGGAGGATTGATTATGGCTTCTGTAAAAACCGGAGCTCTTCTGGGAAGCGCTTCTGATTCACAAATGGAAGCCATGGAAGAATACGGAAAAAACATTGGACTTGCCTTTCAAATAAGGGATGATATACTAGACTTTTTTGAGGAAACAAAAGAAGATAAACAAAATGAGCCTAATTATGTTTCTTTCTTCGGCTTAAAGAAAGCAGAAGAAAGATTAGTCAAATATATTGAAACAGCCTGTGCTATTTTGGATAAAGCAACTCTCAAAGGTGAAGAACTCAAATATTTAGCACAAATGCTATTAATAAAACGAAAAACAAAATGAAAAAGCTTGTTGACAATATTGACAGTCCTAAAGATCTAAAAAAACTATCCGTTAAAGATCTGACTAAACTTTCGGACGAAATCAGGAAATTGATTATTGAGGTGGTATCAAAAAACGGAGGGCACCTTTCTTCCAACTTAGGAGTTGTGGAAATCAGCCTTGCTCTTCACTATATCTTTAATAGCCCCAAGGATAAAATACTATGGGACGTGGGCCATCAATGCTACACCCATAAAATAATAACCGGAAGAAAAAATAAATTGCACACAATCCGCCAGTACAAAGGATTATTAGGGTTTCCTTGCCGCGAAGAAAGCGAACACGATATATATAATACAGGACACGCATCCACCGCTCTATCCGCTGCTTTAGGAATGGCTGTAGCCCGAAGGAAAAAAAAAGAAGACTATGAAATTATTGCCGTTATTGGAGATGGAAGTCTAACCGGAGGAATTTCCTGGGAAGCTTTAAACCAAATCGGCCACCTTCGGGAAAAAATGATCATTCTCCTCAACTTCAATGAAATGTCCATTTCCTTAAACGTGGGAGCTCTTTCCAAATATCTTTCCTATTTGGTCTCGGGACAGCACTTTCTTAGAATCAAGGACTTGGTGAAATCGATACTCAAAACAATTCCTGCTGTGGGCTTACCCATGATAAAAGTTGCCCGTGCTCTCGAAGAAGCCATAAAAAAATTATTTTTCCCTGGACTGGTTTTTGAAGAACTGGGAATCAAGTACATCGGACCAGTCCAGGCTCATAATATCGATTCTTTAATCGAAGTCTACAACGATGCCAAAAATTATCAAGGCCCTGTTCTCATTCACTGTGTGACCCAGAAAGGTAGAGGGTATCAGCCTGCCATAGAGAATCCCGAAAACTTTCACAGCGCCAGTCCTTTTGACATCAATTCTGGCGTTGCTGTTTCCAAAGACAAAAGACCTACCTATTCTAATATTTTCGGTCAAACTGTATTAAATATAGCTCGGGAAGATGAAAAAGTTATAGCCATCACAGCTGCTATGCTCAAAGGAACCGGTTTAAAGTCTTTTAAAGAAGAATTTCCGGAGAGGCTTTTTGATGTGGGAATTGCTGAACAGCATGCAACCGATTTCGCTTCAGGATTAGCACTTTCAGGGTTCAAACCGATCGTTGCAATCTACTCAACATTTCTTCAAAGAGCGTATGATCAGCTTTATCATGATATCTCTCTGATGGATATTCCTGTTGTGTTTGCACTCGATCGTGCCGGCATAGTCCCTGCGGATGGACCCACCCATCAGGGCACAAATGATATTGTCTACTTGAGACATCTTCCCAATATGATTGTTATGGCTCCCAAAGATGAAAACGAATTGCAACACATGATATATTCTGCTTTTTCTTATTCTCACCCTGTCGCCGTTCGTTTTCCAAAGGCCAAAGTCACTGGCACCAAACTGGATAAACATTACAAAAAGATTGCTCTTGGAAAAAGCGAAATTTTAAAAAAAGGCAAGGACTTACTCCTCGCTTTTGGAAATATGGTCTATCCAGCCCTCAAAGCTGCCCAACAGCTGGAAAAAGAAGGAATCAAACTTGCCGTTGTCAATGCCCGTTTTGCCAAACCGCTTGATAAAAAGCAAATTTTACACTTCGCTAAGCCGGGAAATTCCATTATCACTGTCGAAGAAGGAGTCATTGCAGGAGGCTTCGGCAGTAGTGTTCGTGAATTGCTGGATAAAGAAAACATCTTTGATATAAGATTTAAAAGGATCGGTCTTCCCATCGATATATACCCGATGGGCAATACTAGCCAGATAAAAAAGAAACTACTTTTAGACGAAGAAGGATTAGTCAAGCAAATAAAAAATTTTTATAACCAATGAAAGACCGAGCAGACAAAGTCATCGTAAACAGAGGGCTGGCAGATGACCAACATAAAGCGCAAGCATTGATTATGGAAGGATTGATTTTTTCTGAAGGAAAAAGAATTGAAAAACCGGGCCAGAAGATATCCACCAATCAAAATATTTCCATTAAAGAAAAAATGCCTTATGTCGGACGCGGAGGATTGAAACTTGAAGAAGCTTTGGACACTTTTAAAATATCTGTCAGAGGAAAAGTCGCTGCTGACCTGGGTGTTTCAACCGGAGGATTCACAGATTGTCTTCTTCAGAGAAATGTCAAAAAAGTTTATGCTGTCGATGTCAATACCAAGCAAATAGATTGGAATATAAGAAACAATTCTCGGGTGATTCTCTTGAATAAGAATGCCCGTTATTTAAGCAAGGTTGATTTCCAGGAAAACCTGGATTTGACAACAATGGATGTGTCTTTCATTTCTGTATTAAAAATCTTTCCTGCAATAAAAACGTTCCTTGGTCATGGAATCCTTCTTTCCTTGATCAAACCTCAGTTTGAAGCCAAGCAAAATCAGGTTGGAGAAAAAGGGATTATCAAAAATCCTGAAATGCACGAAGCCGTATTAAACAAACTCATAAGAGAAGCGGTCACAATGGGTTTCAAATTAAAAGGACTAAGAAAACTGTCTTTAAGAGGACAAAAAGGAAATCAAGAATTTTTCGCCTGTTTTTCGTTGAGAGAAGGACATACAGAAATCAAAAAAATTCAAATTTTAATAAAGGAGACTGTCTGGAATGAGAAAAACTGAATGCGTCGGTTTTATTATCAAACCACATGCTCCTGATATCACAAATATTTTGAAGAAGACAATTCCCTGCTTTGATAAAAAGGGGATAAAGGTTCTGCTGGAAGAATTTGCAGCCCAAAAACTTGGAAAAAAAAATGGAATCCCTAGAGAAAAAATTCCGGAGGAAACAGACCTTGTGGTCGTTTTTGGCGGAGACGGTACCCTTCTCAGCATTGCCCACATTGCTGCTCAGGAAAGGGTCCCTGTTCTTGGAGTCAACCTGGGAAGATTGGGATTTTTAACCGAAGTTCCCCTTAATGAATTTTATATCACCATAGAAGCCTATCTCAAAGGAGAGAAAAAAATCTTAAGTCCGAGACAGCTCATCAAAGCGCGTATCAAAGGAAAGACATTCCACTGTTTGAACGATATTGTGATAAATAAAGGAGCTCTGGCACGAATGATCCAATTCCGTATATGGATCGATAATAAAGACATTGCTACCCTGCGAGCGGACGGGCTTATTATTGCAACTCCAACCGGTTCAACCGCCTATTCTCTATCCGCAGGGGGGCCCATTGTTTATCCCTATATCCCAGCCATCATTATTGCTCCCATATGCCCCCATACTCTCACTTTCAGACCAATGGTGATCTCCTTGAACAGCCTGATAAGAATCCAGCTTCTTACTGAAGGAGAGGAAGTCTATCTTACTTTGGACGGTCAACGGGGAGACGAACTGGTGAAAAATGATGTCATAGAAGTTCAGAAAAGCTCCCTTCAGCTCGAGTTGGTTTCCTCCCCGAAAAGAAACTATGTTGATCTTCTTCATGAAAAATTGAATTGGGGATGAATATCATTGTCATTTACCTCAAATACTCATAATCGATCATCTTATCCTTATTTTTTATTCCTAGCTCCTTATAAAAAACTTGTTACTCGTCGATTAGTTTAGTATTATTTCTATTTCTAGATATCATAACTCTCAAGCAGTTATTCATGAACAACCATTCTTCATTCAAGTGACTTTTAAGAAAAGGAATATAAAATGAGCGAAAAACTAACAGTGGAAAAGCTTAATGAATATTTGGGAAAGGAAGTCGACGTTTCTGAATGGATCGATATCACCCAAAAAAGAATCAATGATTTTGCTCAGTGTACAAAAGATAAACAATGGATCCATATAGATGTTGAAAAAGCTCGCAAAAGTCCTTTACGAGGAACAGTGGCTCACGGTTTTTTGCTTCTTTCTTTCCTTCCCTATTTAAGCAGGAACAGCAAAATTTTTTCATATGATTGTAAAATGATTGTTAACTATGGCTTGAATAAAGTCAGATTTATAAACCCGGTAAAACCAGGATCAAGAATACGAAGCAGGACTGTTCTTAAACAGGTGAAAAAAAAAGGATTCCACCGAATACTGGCTCTCTTTGAAAACACAGTCGAAGTGGAGGGGAAAAGAAAACCCGCACTTGTAGCTGAAACTCTGGTTCTTTTCTATGTTTAGGTTCCAACAATGACAGAAGAATTCAATCAAGAAGAGAATTATAATAATACCAAAAAGGAAGTGGGATATGTTTCCCTGAAAAAGGCAATTCAAGAAGATTATGAACGAGTGGGCTTTAAAGCCGGTCTTGAAGTTCATCAGCAGTTAAAAACGAAAAAAAAGCTGTTCTGCAACTGCCCGGCCGGCCTTTACAACAACAAAAAAGAATATGATGCGGAGATTATTAGACACATGCGGCCCACATTGAGCGAGCTAGGAGAATATGACGGAACAGCCCTTATGGAATTCAAGACAAAAAAAAAGATTGTCTATAGAATCAAGAATGAAACAGCGTGCACTTATGATATCGACGATACGCCTCCTTTTCCCTTAAACAGGGAAGCTCTGGATATAGCCCTGGAAATTTCGCTTTTATGCAAACTGAATATTGTGGGAGAAGTCCATATTATAAGAAAACAATATTTAGATGGAAGCATCCCCACAGGATTCCAGAGAACTGCGATTATAGGGATTGAAGGAGAAATACAGCTAAGCAATAAAAAAGTAAGGCTTATCCAATTGAGTCTCGAAGAAGACTCATGCAGAGAAATATCCGATATAAGACATGTGAGAAAGTATCAAACAGACAGATTGGGTATGCCTTTAATAGAAACTGTGACCTACCCTGATTTTGAAAATCCTGAAGAAGTCAGGGAAGGAGCCGAATACATCCGGTTTCTAAACCGCAGTACAGAAAAAGTGAGAACAGGAATCGGCACAGGAAGAGAAGATGTCAATGTGAGTTGCAGAGGAGGAACCCGGGTTGAAATAAAAGGAGTTTCCCATAATAAATGGATTCCGTTGCTCACCCATAATGAAGTTTTCAGACAATGGTCTCTTCTGCATATAAGGGACAAATTGAACAAAAGAGTGAAACAACCTCAAAAATGGGGGATTCAGTCAAAAGAGCTGAACCCTAAAAATTTTTCTTCCCTTTTGCCGATTCTCAAAGATGTCTTTGGAAATGAATTTAAAATTTTAGCTGTCAATCTTCCCTCATTTAAGGGAATTCTTTCTCACTTCACACAACTTGGTCACATGTTTGCTGACGAATTAAGCGGCCGATTGAAAGTGGTGGCATGTATAGAAAAACCCAATATGGCTCATTCGGAACAGTTCGAGAGTTATCTATCAAAAGAACAATGGGATCATATAAAAAAAATTTTAAACTCAAAAAACAATGATGCTCAGGTGCTCATTTGGGGACCGGAAGAGGATATCCCCACAGCTCTGGAAACAGTTGAGGAACGATGCCGGATGGCTTTTGAAGGAGTGCCTCGTGAAAGCAGAAAATCCTTAAAAGACGGCACCACAGTCTTTGAACGTGTCTTGCCGGGGCCTGACCGAATGTATCCGGATACGGATTCATCTCCCATCCCTGTGGACGGTCACTATATAGAAAAAATAAAAAAAAGACTCCCTGTGAATGTTTCAGAAAGAATCCGACAATTGAAAAAGTGGGAAATTCCGAGCGATACATTCACTTATCTTTTAAAAAACAATCTTGTTCCTGTTATTGAAAAGATTATCCATAACCTGGAAATAAATCCCAAATTCGCTGGAATCCTGTTTGGTCAGATTTTAAAACACAGTCAAGGGCAAAATAAAAGTTCAATAGAACATTTTTCTAACAAAATTTTCGATATGCTCAAGTTCCTTAAAGAAAATTCGATTGAATTGGAACTGACAAAGGAGATGCTTCCCGAGCTCTGTAACCACCCAGAAGAGGATTTTCAAACGCTGTTAAACAGAATCTCTTTTAAAAAAACAAAAAAAGAGGACATTCTTTCCCAAATCCCAAAAATTTTAAAGGATTTTTCTCAAAACAAAAGACTCCATGATAAAAAATGTGCCCTGGTCAATTGGACAATGGGCAAACTAAGAAAAATAGCCCAAGGAAACATCCCTCTTTCTGAACTCAGAAGCCATATAGAACAAACAATGAAAAATATTGATAGAGTTTCAAAAAGACAATGAACAAAAAAGATTTGTATCAAGGTTATAAAGGAAAAAGTCTGAATTTATTAAAGAAATGTAAAGCTCGCGTCTGGGGAAAAGTAAAAGTGGATACCACAAGGGGAGTATTCGAAGGCACCATTCTCCCGAGGGCTGAAAATGATGACGATAGGCATATTGTGCTTAAAATATCTACTGGATATAATATTGGCATCAACGTGCAAACAGTGAAAAAAATCGAAGAACTCGGCTATAAAAAAGCCATATATCAAATACCTGAAAAAGAATTTCCCTATTCCGATGAAAAACCAAATGTCAATCTGTTCGGAACAGGAGGAACCATTGCCTCCAGACTTGATTACAGGACAGGAGCTGTTATTCCCGCTTTTTCTCCCGGAGAACTCTACGGCGCCGTACCTGAACTCGCAGACATCTGCAATATAACCACACAAAAACTATTCGCGGTCTTTAGTGAAAATATGGGACCAAGGCAATATAAAATTCTAGCCAAAGCGATAGCCAAACAAATCGAAAAGGGAACAGACGGAATAATCATAGGGCATGGAACCGATACACTTCATCATACAGCGTCTGCTCTGACCTTTATGATTCAGGATTTGCCCGTTCCTGTTGTCTTAGTCGGCTCTCAAAGGTCATCGGACAGGCCAAGCTCTGATGCAGCTTTAAATCTTATGCATGCTTCCTATACAGCGGGACACTCAGATATTGCAGAAGTCCTGGTGTGTATGTTTGGTCCCACTTCAGACGAATATGGATTCCTTCATAGAGGGTCCAGGGTCAGAAAGATGCATTCTTCTTATCGTTCCACTTTCCGGACAATCGGAGATGTCCCTCTAGCAAAAGTCACCAAAAACAGTGTTGAGCTGATTAAGAAGGAATACAATCCAAGAAGAAAAGACAGAAAATGCAAACTATATCCTTATTTTGAAGAAAAAGTCACATTGATCTATTACTATCCAAACATGCAGCCTGACATCATAAATTCTCTGGTGGACAATGGATATAGAGGAATTGTGATCGCTGGAACCGGTTTAGGCCATGTCAACAAGCCTGTTTATCCTGCGATAGAAAGAGCTGTCCAAAAGGGCGTCCACATTTATATGACTGTGCAAACCCTTTGGGGATACACTCATATGTATGTTTATGATACGGGTAGAGACCTCATGGCAAAGGGCATTATTCCAGCTATGAATATGCTTCCAGAAGTCGCCTATGTCAAGTTGGGTTGGGTATTAGGCCAGACAAATGACCCCGAACAAGTAAAGGAAATGATGTTAACTCCAGTGAATGATGAAATTACAGAAAGAGAGCCCTATAACGGCTATCTTATTTATCAAGGGGGAGTTCCAGAAGTGGAAGAATTTATCAAAAAGTTTCACAAATAACACCCCTGAAACAAGAATCCATATCCTCTCCTCAAAAAACTAAGGAACTTTAATCATCCATTTGACATTTTATTTCACTCTTATTATGATATTTTCCCAGACAATGAGTACAAATGTTGCCTTTATTTCAGCAGAAGTGTCTCCCTATGCCAAATCCGGAGAACTGGCTGATTTTGCAGGTTCTCTGCCAAAATATCTTTCCAATCTGGGATTAAAGGTTTCCATCTTTTTACCCAAGTACAGAAGACCGGAAATCGATTCTCTTTCTATGACAAAAGTGGCATCGCAGCTTTACGTCCCTGTAGGGAAAAAATCAGCAAAAACCAATATTTACAAGACAGATTCCGGAAAGTATGAAATATTCTTTATTGACAACCCCAAATATTTTTTGAGAGAAAACATCTATGGAACGGGTAAAGGCGAATATCTGGATAATGATGAACGGTTCATTTATTTCAACCGCGCTACCCTCGAATTCATACACAAGAAAAAAATGCATTTTGACATCATACATTGCAACAACTGGCCCACAGCCCTTATCCCTGTTTTCTTAAAAACACATTACGCGAAAAAAAAACACTTAAACTCAGCAGCCTCCATTCTGACTCTTCATAATATTTCCTATCAGGGAGAATTTCCTGCGGAAACACTAGCTTTGACCGGTTTGAATTGGGATTGTTTCATAAATGAAAAATCAGAGTTCAACGGAAAGGTCAATTTTCTTAAAGCAGGTATTATGTTTTCTGATGTGGTCAACACAGTCAGTCATACTTATAAAAAAGAAATTCTCACCAAACAACGCGGATGTGGTTTGGCTAATATACTCAAGGAGAGAAAAAAAACATTTTTCAGCATCAGGAATGGAATTGATCATGATATATGGAATCCAGAAACAGATCCTTATATTGCCAAGAACTATTCCCGATCAGAAATAGAGAAAAAAGAGGAAAACAAACTGGATTTACTTAAGGAATTTGGAGATTCTCTCTCACCCAAATCACCAGCAGTAGGGATTGCTTCTTTTCTGACTCCCTATAAAGGATTCGATATTTTATTTTCAATAATGGACAAACTGATGACTATGGATATGACCCTGCTGATTCTTGGAAAGGGGGATGAACAGTTAAAAAACAAAATATCTTCTTTTCAAAAAAAACATCCCAAAAAAATCGCTGCGAAATTCCAGATGAGTCCAAATCTTATACATAAAATCATTGCCGGATCAGATATCTTTCTTATTCCTTCATTGTATGAACCCTGTGGATTGCATCAATTGTATTGTTTCCGGTACGGAACAGTTCCGGTAGTGAGGGCAACCGGAGGTTTGAGAGAAACCGTGAAACCGTTCAATAAAAAAGATAGAACAGGAAACGGATTCATTTTTGAAGAATATTCACCGGAGGCTCTATTAAACATATTAAAAGAGGTGTTCAACTGTTACAAAAATCAGAATGAATGGAAACAAATCATGAAAGCCGGACTGAGGGAAAAATTTTCCCTGGAAAACTCCGCTAAAAAATACCTGAAGCTGTACAAAAAAGCATTGAGTCTAAAAAAAGGAGGGAAGATTGAGTGAAAACAAAATAAGTATAACTGATGACACGTTTGAACAGGAAGTCTTAGAAAGCGAACTTCCTGTTCTTATAGATTTTTGGGCTGAATGGTGTGCTCCCTGTAAAATGATAGATCCCATAGTCGAATCCCTGGCACAAAAATACAAGGGAAAACTAAAAGTATGCAGTATGGATGTCGATGAAAATATGATTACCCCTAGCAAGTTCAGCATCAGAAGCATCCCCTGCCTTCTATTATTTAAAGACGGCGAATTAAAAGACACCATTATTGGCGCAGTCCCAAGAGAAAAAATCGAAGAAATTATTTCCAAGCATATATGAAAAATATATACGACGTCATAATTATCGGAGCGGGCCCCGCCGGCCTTTCTTCGGCAATATACACGGGAAGATCTCGATTAAATACTTTAATTATTGAAAAGGGAGCCCCTGGAGGACAAATTCTTCTTGCTGACTTTGTGGAGAACTATCCTGGTTTTCCAAAAGGAGTAACCCCTTTTCAATTAATGGATGGATTTAAAAATCATGCGGAAAAGTTTGGGGCAAAAATAGAAATCAGTGAAGCAAAAAAAGTTCAAAAAGAAAATAAAAAATGGAAAGTCATTACTGAAAAAGCAGAATACACCACAAGAGCTCTAATCATATCGACAGGCTCTTCGTACCGCAAACTGAATGTTCCCGGAGAACTGAGACTGACCGGAAAAGGAGTTTCTTACTGTGCAGTCTGTGATGCCGCTTTCTTCAGGGATAAAGAAGTGGCTGTGATTGGCGGAGGAAACCATGCCCTTATAGAAGCCCTTTTTCTGACTAAATTCTGCAAGAACGTCAGGATCATTCACAGGAGCAAACAATTCAGAGGAGAAAAAATAAATCAAGAAAGAGTTTTTTCCAACGATCAAATCAATATCATCTGGAATTCCGTTGTGGTTGAAATTTCAGGAAAAGATAAACTGGAATCCATAACAATAAAAAATACGAAAACCGACGAAGTTTCAAACATAAAGGTTGATGGGTGTTTTGTTGCCATTGGTATGAATCCGAATTCAAGCTTTATAAATGGTCTTGTAGAGACAGATAAAACGGGACAGATCAAAGTCAATCATGATATGGCGACATCCCAACCAGGTATTTTTGCAGCAGGAGATATCACCAACAACTGCCCCAAACAAATAGCAATAGCTGTGGGCTCAGGGGTGACTGCCGCTCTTTCTATTGATAAATATTTAGAGAAATAAGGGGAGAGCGATCTATTATTTCCAGTAAGCCAAAAAAAACAATCCTTATTTCCCTATATGCTAAGATAAAGATTTTCCATTTTTTTCTAATCTGCTCTGGATATGATCCAGGGAAATTCCGTTTAAATGGATACCCAGGTCACTGGAAAAATATCCTCCCATTGCCAGGCCAAGAAGTTGGGGGTACAAAAGAACAGGAATATGATAGTTTTCATTGAACTTTCGATTCAGCACATTTTGCTGCTCGCTGTACATAAGATAACATGTCTGGCATTGAACAACTAAAAAATCTATATTCTTTGAAATCAAATTATCAATTTTTTTTCTCACCAAAGACAGGGCTACGTCACTAGAAACAGGATAGCTTTTTCCCCCACAGCATAAAGTAAGCGTTTCGTATTCAACAGGAAAGGCTCCTGTGGCAGAAATCAGCTTGTGGAGAGTCTCAGGATTATCCGGTTTGTCAAATCCGTTAAACACGGATTCCGGCTTGAGATAATGGCATCCATAATGAGGGGCTATCCTGAGATTTGATAAATCGATTTTTATTTTTTCGTTTAATCGGTCAATACCCACATCCTCATATAAAACTCTAGAAATGTGTTTGACTTTGGTTTTCCCTTCATACTTTAAATCCACTGTCTCTAATTGATTGTTTATTCGATCCCTTGTGTTTTGATCCTTCAATCTTTCTATTGACTCTGCCAAATGCCCGGCACAGGCAGCACAAAGTGTCATAATATCCAGCCCTTTTTTCTCCGCAAGCGCTAAATTCATTGCTGCCAACAATAATCCTGCCTCTGCATTCAAATGAGTCTGATTGAATCCGCAGCAGACAAAATCATCGACATTCACCAGCTCAATGCCCAGCTGTTTGCAAATCCATCGAGAAGAAAGCTCGTACTGCACCACCTGGGTGGGTGTCGTGCAACCTAAAAACAAGGCATATCGGATCATTCTACTTTTTCTTTCGGGCTTTAATTTTATCTATTCCTGTTGATTCAATGACCTTTTTGGCTTTTGTCCCATCCTGTTTTAAATCGGGCAGAGAAAGAGCCCTTCTTTTTTGAGCCAATGAATCCTCTATAGAAAACACCAATCCAGTTTTCACAACCTGATGCGTTTGTTCAATCCAGGAAGAAGAAGCATATCCTTTTTTTGCTGCCATATTTTTTAAGACATTCAATATATTATAAAATTTGACATTCTGGGGACAACGCTGCTCACAATTACGGCAGGTTGTGCAATACCAGATGTATGGACTGGACAACACTTCTTCTTTCATCCCCAGTTTGATCATTTTAGCCAGTTTTCGTGGATCGTATTCGGGAAATAATTCATGAATGGGGCATCCGGCTGTGCATGTTCCGCAGGCAAAACAGTCATTCAATCCTTCTGTACCTCCCTGTTTTATAACCTCGGATTTAAAATCCGGATCAAAATTGCTCGATTCAATATAGTCTTCTCCGGTTTCTTTTTTGATCACTGTCAATCCTCACTCTCCAGTTCCTCTAAAATGGCATTTCTCAGCTCCTCTTTTTTGGGAACATCGATAAACTTAAGGACTCCGTTGATGGCAATAGCTGGCACGGACATAATCCCATACTGGCTGGCTCTGGCTGTATCCACCGTGATATCGACCTCTTCGATGGTTAGCTTATCTCCCAATTCCTCATATATTTCTTTTAGCATCTCCTTGACTGCAGGACATCCCACGCATCCTGGAGACATAAATTCTTCAACATAAACTTCGCCCATGACTTATTTTCCTCCTTTCTTTAATTGACTGGCATTCACTATAAATTGAGGAAGCTTTATTTTCTCCTTCCTTAATTCACTATCAGCACAAGAAGCGGCTGCTTTTGCCTGGACAATGGAATCAGGAATATCTTTGGGGCCCTGGGCGGAACCACATATATAGATTCCCCGGACATTTGTTTCAACAGGACGAAGTTTAGGATGGACTTCCTTAAAAAAGCCATGTTCATCCAGCTTGATTCCTAAACTCTTAGAAAGCTTCTCGGTGCCTGATGAAGGAATTGTGGCACAGGACAAAACAACTAAATCGGCTTCTAATCTCAAAAGTCTCCCGATTTCAGGATCCTCTACTTTTAAATAAAGATTTTTTGTTTCTGTGTCCTGGACAATCTCACTGGGTCTAGCCCGGATAAAATGAATCCCAACTTCTCTTGTCCTCCGGTAATAGTCTTCAAAACCTTTACCGACAGTTCTCATATCTATATAACAAATATAAATTTCTGTATCCGGTGAGACCATTTCTTTGATTATCTTTGCGTGCTTTAAGGCGTACATGCAGCAAATATTGGAACAATAAGAATTGGTTTTCACATCCCGTGATCCAACACATTGAACCATCACAATTCTTTTGGGTTCTCTTCCATCACTCGGCCTTATCAGTTTCCCTTTCGTAGGACCATCGATGTCCAATATTCTTGCTAATTGAAATTGAGTGATCACGTTTTCATAGCGTCCGTATCCGTATTCACTTTTATCCGTTGGATCATATTCATCAAATCCTGTCGCCACAATGATAGCGCCCACTTCAATTTCCAATGTTTCTGCTTCCTGGTCAAAATGGATCGCATTTGTAGGACATTCCTTCTCACACAACCTGCATGCGCCTTTCCTAAAATACAGACAGTTTTGGGAATCAATAACTGCTTTTTTAGGAATGGCCTGATCATAAGGAATATAGATGGCTTTCCTTTTCCCCATTCCTGCTGAGAAGACATCATCCTTAACCTCGACCGGACATTTTTCCACACAATCTCCGCAGCCAGTGCATTTCTCGGCATCAATGTACCGGGGATTCTGAATCAACCGGACATTGAAATTTCCTATATATCCATCGATATTCTGCACCTCTGAATTAGTGAACAGAGTGATATTTGGATGGATGTTGGCATAGGCTGTTTTAGGAGCTAATATACAGGGAGCACAATCATCTGTAGGGAAAACCTTATAAAGCAACGCCATCTTCCCTCCAATGGTGGGAAGTCTTTCTACAATATACACTTTATATCCTTTGTCCGCACAATCCAATCCTGCTTCCAAACCAGCAATCCCTCCTCCGATGACTAAAATGGAGGATTCTGTTTTTACTTCAGTCATAGGGGTCAATCGCTTCAGCCTCATTCTTTTTACCGCAAGTTCAATAAGACTCTTTGATTTTTTGAATGCTTCTTCAGGATTGGCCTTTTGGGGACTGCCGTGCATGGTCGATTTTCTTATATCGATCAAATCCACAAACTGCGGCTCAATCCCTGCCTTTTCCGCACATCGTTGGAACGTCATAAGATGAAGAGATGGAGAACACGCAGCGATAATGACTCTATTTAATTTTTGTTCTTGAATAGCTTTTTGGATATCATCTTGTCCATCTTCAGAGCAAGAAAACTTATTATCAATAACAAATGAAACACCTTCTATTTGCTTTATGCTTTCCACCAAAACATTGATATTCAATCCCCCCGCAATGTTTTTTCCACAGTGGCAGATAAAAACTCCGATTCGTTTTTCGTTCCCAGAAGACATTTTATAGAGTTCTGTTGTTCCGCTCTAATATATCCAACACTGCAACAGCAGCTTGGGACACAGCCGTCGACACAAGTTTCACCGGACAATCCGTCACATCTCCAACAGCATACACGTTATCAACATTGGTCCTCTGCTTTTCATCCACCAGTATATACCCCTTCTCATTGACTTCCACTCCTAAATCTTTGGCTATCTGACTGTTGGGAATGCCTTCCAGTTGAAAAAAGACCCCATCGGTTTCTATCTCCTCAGTATTTTCTGTCTGTTTATCGTACAACACGACACTCTTAACAAGGAGCTCCCCTTTAATTTCTTTTAGCTCTTTGCCTTCAAGAATTTCCACATGATGCTTTTCAAGGCTATCTATTAGAATGCTTTCTGAACACAATTTATCTTCTTGACAAATGAGTTTTATATGAGAGGCTATATCAGATAGATAGATAGCCACTTCCGCAGCCCGGCTATTTCCTCCGATGACAACCACTTTCTTATTTTTGAAAAAAGTCCCATCACACACAGCACAATAACTCACCCCTCTTCCCTTGAATTGACTTCCCCCCGGCACATCCAGGATGCGGGGATGAGTTCCGGAAGCAATAATCAAATGATCAGCCGGATATACAAGCTTTTCTGTCTTTACAATTTTTTGTTTTTCTTTAAGATTGATACCAATTATTTTTTCAAATTGATGGATGTCACCCCCATTTTCTTTACACTGCTGAATTATTTTATCGGTGAGTTCTTTTCCTGTCATTCTTTGATCACAACCCGGGTAATTATCGACAAAAGGAATTTCAGCTGCCTCGCCTCCTAAGGTTTTTTCTTCGAATATCTTTGTTTTCAATCCGTAGTAACCGGAATGAAAACATGCCGTTAAGCCTGCGGGTCCTGCGCCCATTATAATCACATCACCGTGTTTCATTGTTATCTCCTTTCTGATTACCCGGTAAATCTATTTATTTCAAATCAACCCACGGTATTGATAGACTTAAAAATTATAAATTCAAATTATAAAAACACACGGCAACCACTGAAATAAATTTCCTGGTGTAAATAAAAACTTCAAAAGATTCTTCTTTATATTTTTTTCATAAATTCATTCAGCAATTTCGACAATTCTTCGTTCGATTTTTCAATCTCCTGGGCTTTTTGAATGATATCATTATAAAGCTTCTCATCTCCCGGATTTTGATATTTTTCCCTCCATTTTCTGAATTTCTCGCTGTAATTTTTGTTGTGTTCCGTCCACAAACTCATGATTTTATTGAATCTTCCTAATTTATCAACAGGATATCTATTTAGAATTTCTTCAACTTTTGCCCGAATCGTGTGTTCCGGAACTGCCCCTAAAATTTCATCAACTTTTTCCCCATTAACAAAAAACATCTGCATAGGGATGCTCATGATTCCAAATTTCATGGCTGTCTGCTTGTTTTCATCCACATTCATCTTACAAAATTTAAAATCTGTGTATTCTTCAGACAGCTTATCATATATTGGCGAAACCATATTGCAGGGACCACACCAAGGAGCCCAAAAATCGACCTCTATTGGGACATCAGATTCCAATACCTCTTTCTCAAAATTTTGATCTGTGATCTCAAATACTTTACTCATTTTAAATCCTTTAAATTCTTTTTTTTAAGTAATCGTCTTTTTTTTTTGATGTATTATTCTACTCCCCAGCAAGTATCAAGTCAACTGTAGGCGATATGTGAAGTTCCCCCAATTTATAAATTTATATTATAAACATCAGAAGCAACAAACATTGAGGGGTCCTGTCACGGCTCTTCCCCATCCTCTTAATAAAGTTTATTCCATTGATTTTTTGTTTATCACCTTTAAATAAGAAGCTTCATCTGTCAGCAATAAAAATCAGGCGTTCTCCTGTCATCTAAACTTTTTCTTCTTTTAAAGACTTTATTTCCCTTTCTACGATCCTTCTTACCCAGATTTCTGCTGTTCCTCCACATAACATCACCACCACTCCAACCATCTCTGAGATTTCTGCTGCACTGGCACCTGCTTTTACGGCTCTGCGGATATGCAATTTCACACATGGTTCGCAATGGGAAGCAATCGCCACAGCTGCCGCTATTATTTCTTTCATTTTATTGGATAGTTCTCCATCTTTGACTGCTTCTTCGGCTTGCTTAAGATACAGTTTCCATACCTCAGGAACGTATTCATCTAAAAATATTTTTTCCATTATTCCTCCTAAAATAAATCAAACTAATGATACTATTTATTATGATAAGAATTTTCTTCCCGGCTCGACTCCAAAGACTTTTTATATTGGCTTCTTCTGTACCTGCCCGATATTGGAATTAAAAATAATATAGGAAAGAAACAAATCCTGTCAACGAATTAACCAGAATAAAACAACTGTTTCACAAAAAGCACACCATAAAGGGAATAAAACGTTTTATGGAGAATCCTGGTTAATCGAGTTCATAATCTTCTTTATATCGGGGAACAGTGACAGACCAATCCTTTTGTTCTATCTCTTTTTTAAGACTAAGGGCTGCATCTTCTTCTCCATGAGTCAAGAAAATCTTTCGGGGAGGTGATGTCAAGCTTCCAATCCATTTCAAAAGCCCCTTCCTATCCGCATGGGCTGATAAGCTATCCATATATTCAATATGAGCTTTGACTTCCCGGTTTCTGCCGTGAATCCTTACCTGTTTTTTTCCCACCACAATTTGCCTCCCCAGTGTTCCTGAAGCCTGATAACCCACAAACAGGACTGTATTATAGGGCTTTGATATATTATGGACGAGATGATGCTTGATCCGCCCTCCTGTGCACATGCCTGAGCCAGCCATTATGACACAGGGACCTTTGATATTGTTGATTTCTTTGGATTCTTCTCTGGTTCTCACCAGTTTAAGGCCGGGAAATTTAAAAGGAGATTCATTGTCTTCGATGAGTTTTAATGTCTGCTGGTCATAACACTCCTTGTGTTTTTGAAATGCATCGGTCACATTAACAGCCATCGGACTGTCTAGAAATATTTTCAGATAGGGAATCTTATTGTCTCTCACCAGTTTTGATAAGTAATACAACAAATCCTGAGCTCTCTCAACGGCAAATGTGGGGATGATAACTTTCCCTCCGGCTGAATAGGTTTTATTGATAATTTTTGATATCTGTACTTCTGGAGAATGGGTGTCTTTATGCTCTCTATTTCCATAAGTGGATTCCATAATCACATAATCCGCTTTTTTGAATACAGTTGGATCTTTAACAATAGGTTTACTCCACTGACCGATATCCCCGGAAAATATGATATTCTTTATTCCTCCGTTTTCCTTAACTCTAATTTCCACCATCGCTGAACCCACAATATGACCGGCATCATGATAAACAACGGTCACCTTGTCGTTAAGAGATAATGGGGAAGAATACTCAATCCTTGAAAACACCTTGAATGAATTCCGGGCATCACTGACCCTATATAAAGGAACTTCAGGATGAGGACCTTTTCGTCCTTCTCTTTTGTGCCTTTTTTTCTTATACCGGGCATCTTCCTGCTGGATCTTTGCTGAATCCAGAAGCATTATTTTTAGAAGATCGAGCGAAGCAGAAGTCATGTATATTTCTCCCGAAAATCCTTCCTTCACGAATTTGGGAATAAGCCCGGAATGATCCAGATGACAGTGGGTCAATAGAACACAATCCACAGAACCAGGATAAACAGCAAAAGGATTCCAATTCCTACTGAGATATTCTCTTTCCTGATACATCCCGCATTCAACTAAGATATTAAGCCCTCCGGCTTCCAAAAGATAACAGGATCCCGTAACCTGCCGGGTGGCACCTAAAAATTTTAATTTCAATTATCGCTCCTTTCTCAACCAGAATTTGGTATTTCAAATTTACTGGAAAACAGAAATTGCATATGTGGTCTCTTTCCAATTACTGCGGAATCACTTCTCAAACTGGCTTCCTCTATAATCGCTCAGCATTTTAAATAAAAAGCATATAAGAATGAAACATATTCTGTCAATGAATTTCAAATCATTAGATGAAATAGGATTCTTGTCGTTGCAATTTTTCGATTCAGCTCGATTCAGCAGCTTGGCTGATTTATTTCCTTAATTCAGCAGCTTGGCTGATTTATTTCCTTATATTTCAACATTATAGAATTTTTATCTCCCTGGAGTATTTTTCTTAAAATGGATTTTTTACCCATAAAATTGATTCTAAGAGAATTTATCTTATCACAGACAGTAAAAAACCTATACTGCAAAATGATATGTCAATATCACCATAAAATCTTAAAATCTATTTTCCCCTAAAGAAATTGATTTCAAGAATTTTCTTTACCCGAAGGAAATTCTTTAATTCTTTTATTTTATTTACGATAACTCAGGCAAGCTGAGTATTCACAAAGTCTCGGAATTTAATTGATAATAAGAAAAGGTGAAGGAGAGAACAAATGGAAAGGAAAATCTTGCTAATTATTTTTTAGGTGGGGAATCACCCATTGGACTGTTGATACGGTCGATTGATATTTTTGTGCTCTTTTTTATCTGATGGGAGTCCAGATCGGCTTAGTTTTAAAAGTTTTGGTTTTTTTTCTGTCAATGTTGAGTATGAAACACCAATAATTGACTGCTTTTCGGCTTAAATTTCGGCTGTTTATCAGCACATCTGTAAATTTTTTCATTCCGCTTTTTTTCTGAACCTTTTTGATATAGTCAAAACCACCAAAGTTTATGGCTCTTTCAATTTCGATTTCAATTGGTATGGAATCTGGATCTCTGTCCCAGAATAATTCTTCTCTCATTTTATAAACTCACAAAAAAAATGTTTGATGTCTTTCCATTCCTTATCAGATATCTTTTCTATTTGACCGCTTTTTTTTATCAACATGATATTGTCTTTTTCTCTTTCTGCATCATCAAAATATATAAATGAAGTTTTTAAATGATATTCATATCGACTTTCAACACCGTACTTCTTTCTAACAAATGTCAGGATATCTTTAAATAAATGATTGGTGTTCTTCAACAAAAAAAACAAGTCAACAAAATCTTTTGCAAAGCCTCGTTGAGTTATGGCGAGTGCTTTCATGGCCTCGATGTCGTTAAAAGAAGCCATGGGACAGCGTATGTTTTCATTGATTTCTATGAAATCAACTTGGGATAGAAGGTGATAAGGATAAAAAAATAACGAAAATTTAATATTATTAGAAACAAATAAAATGACAGTATTCTCTTCTATGAGTTCAACCTCAATGTCTTCAAAACATGTCTTCATGGCATAAATGAATTGCTGTGAATTGAATTTTTTTGGAGTGAAAAAATCAAGATCAATCGATATTCTGTGATTCAAAAAAAGGGAGAGCGCCGTTCCGCCGGCAAGATAACTACCTTCTGGAAGAATCTTGCATTTATTTATTTGAATCAATTGGTTATTGAGTTCTTTAAATGTCTCTTCCCAATTCATAAACATATTTTACCACTATCTGCTTTTAAAAAAAATGATGAATCCATTGCAAAATTTTGTTTTTGAAGATAGATATCTCGTGAAATTGATTAATAGGATCGATTATTGCTTATGAAATCTGATCTTTGTATAATACATTTTTCACCCAGAGAAAAGCCGAACATGAAAAAAGGAATAGTAAAGATTTACGATGAGGTTGCTCCCACCTATGAACTCATCAATCATATCCTCACCTTCGGTCTGGATATAATCTGGAGAAAACGCACAGCCCGGATGGCGGTTGAATTGGAGAGAATGCGCTTGCTGGATGTCTGCTGCGGCACAGGAGAATTAGCCCGGAATATGGCTTCCCTCGCAGATGAAAAAACAGAACTTTATGGAGTGGACGGAAGCCTTACCATGATTTGTTATGCTAAAAACAAAAAGCATCTGGGAAAAGTCAATTTCACTATCGCAGATGCCCGGTACCTTCCGTTTCCCGATCATTCCTTTGACCTTATAACCATCTCTTTTTCAACGCGGAATCTCAATCCCAATCCCCAGGCTATGCTTTCCTATCTCAAGGAATTTTGCCGGGTCCTTAAGCCCGGCGGACATTTTATAAACCTGGAAACAAGCCAACCTCCTTTAAGTGTCATAAGGAAGCTCTATCATTTGTATATCCGGTTGGTGATTAAACCGGTCGGATATATGATTTCAGGATCTAAAGCTGGGTATGATTATCTTTCCTTCACTATGCCCCGGTTTTATGATGCATCTGAATTTTCAGCGTTGTGCCTTAAAGCAGGTTTTTCCAAAGTCAGACATAGGCTTCTTTTTCTGGGAGTAGCCGCCGTCCATAGTGCTAAAAAAGAATAGCAACTTTTTTATGATATTTCCCCCTATACATCAAATGATGATCGTATAATTTCAAATAAAAATGTATCTTTTATCTTGACATCAACGAAAAATTTGCTCCGAAAACTAAACGGCTTGATTTGGTCTTATTGCTCGGCGATGATGGAGACAACAGAAGTGCTCGCTTTGGCAGAAGCTTCCTTAAACGCCTGCCTCAACTGATTGATAAGGTCATTAAACTGTCTTTCCTGAATGGTTCTCACGGATGCTTTTTTTCTGGTGAAGGCAAAATAATTCTTCTTCATCATAGAATACATAAAGGCACTCATGCCCTGTTTAAGAAGACACAGTTTTATTAAACAGAAAAAAAATGGATCTTTGTTATGTAGAAATATTTGGAAAAAGGTGAAAGGTGAGAAAACAAGAATACTAAGATGTTAATAACGAAAGATCGCTGCAACAGGGCTTTGATAAGGCATCCTTTCAGGAGAAACAGTAAACACCGTTCCTCCGTTAAGAAATGTTCGAACCGCTGCCAAGTCGAGAAGATCCTGATTATCCGGTCCCGCCTTTTTGTGTAAAAGCACTTTCTCAATTTCAGGCTTATAAACACCCCAATTATATATTCCCGGGACCAGGAATAATACGGCCACCTTCCCTTGATGAGCCGCGGGAACGACAGATTTTATATCCGTGGATGTTTGTTTTTGCTCCTCGAATCTTTCATAGGATTTTAAAGCTTCTTTCTGTCTTTCTTCAAAAATCGGTTGAACAATATTCCAAGCCTTTGTATGCAACTCTTCGTTATCGATTTCTTCAGGATTACCTCTTATTCCCTCTTCGGTCAGATAGGAATAAGAACTCGCTTCTTTAAAAATCGGCCAATAATAATCAACCGAAGCCAAAATCAAGGGAGCATTTTCTTCAGCAAGTATTTCACACAGGCCTTTGTCTATTTTTTGAAAATAATGCAGCAAATCCTGTTTCCGGTCATCGAGACCGGCACCATGGCCGTGAAATACAGCCGACCTTTCTCCGGTTCCATGATAGGTTTTTGAATGGTATTGAAGCTGCGTATCGGGTTCGTCATACTTCAGGGCTTGAGACAAACTCTGAGGGACTTTGTCCAGATTAACCACATTTAGGCTGTAACGGGTGGCCCGAAAAAGCCTGATCTCATTCTGACTCAAGGCCAGAACAAAAAAATGTCCCCCGGTGGTGAATATGGGGAGAAGAGGTTTGATATGAAAACGTTTGGCCACTACCACCAATTCATCAAATTTTTCGGGAAGACGGTAGAACGAAAAAAAATCCGGGGAAGAAAATACAGCCAGGCCGTCGCGCTGATACTGCCAAAAATGGGAATCGTTAAGGAGATCCTCAGCCGGATTCAATATTTTTTTTCGTTCTTTATCCGTAATCTCTGTATCTTCCAGTTGTTTTTCGGCCTTTTTCAACAAATTTTTAAAAAGAATGGGATTCTGCCTGGTCTGTCTTCCCGCCTTCCAAGCAGGCATATAAATGGAAACCGACCAAGAACCCTCCGCTTCCATTAGATCGTTCAAATCGGTTTTTGTCATCGTAATCATGTTTATCTATCCTTACTCAGAAAATATTCGGAAAGCTTACCTTCTTATGGTGATGTGAAAACATAGGAAATTCGTTTTTCTGTTGATGATGATTTTCACTCTATTTCATCAAATGTTCATATTGGAGTGACAGAATCACCAATAATACACATAAAAAACAAGATCAATCAACAAGAACTGACCAATAAAGAGAGAATCACACGAAATGAACCTTACTAACGCCAATAAAAAATAAATTATAAAATTACTTCTTCTCCTGGACTGTGACCTGTGCTGTCACTTTTTCACCATTTTCTTTAATCACTACAACCTCGAAAAAACACATTAAAGCAGGGGATTCGACTAATTTAGCTTTTATTGTTTTCCCTTTACCTTCAACAAAATAAAGATCGATTTCTTCATCCGATTTCCAGGTAGGTGCCATACAAACTTCATTACCATTAACATCTACACCCTTGGCTGTAACAGTGATGGTCTCCCCAACTCCAAGCTTTATTATACCAACTCCTGTTCCTGTTCCAGCTTTTTCACCTTTATAAATAATAATTGAGTCCAGGTTGTTAGAAGCCTGTGAAAAACCTAAAACGTAAAAACTTAGCAAAATAATTAAACTAATAACTAATTTTTTCATAAAATAATCCTCCTCATCTTTTATTTGATTTAAATTAGTGTTGCCTTTCAGAAAGAATTATTAAAACATTTGCGTAAATCATAACATCTGAAATTCTCTATGTCAAATTTAGGGCATATGGTAAATAAATTTCATTTAAATAACTATTTATAAAGTGAATTAACTTGCCCATTCCGTTTCTTTCCCTTGGGAGCGTTGCAGTAAAATCCATAATAACGCATTGTGACTTGTCCGTTATCAGGAATATTGGAGTTGATTTTGGCTATAAAATCAAGGCCTGTTTGTGCGACACACACACAGACAAGTAATCCATAGACTCTGTCTCAGCGGCTACGCTCCCTCATTGATAGACGACCTTCCCCTGCGCCTAATAACTTTTAGAGTGATAGGATAGGCCGTATCAAGCATTTTCCCACCTGCTCTCTAATGTCCATAAAATGAATATGATCTGTTCTTCAGCTCTGGTGATTTTTTCATGACAGTATTGCTCTACAGCTAATAATTTAGCTGCTCGAAATGATAAAACATTTTATTGTCAGGAGACACACAGGTATCAATTGAGTTCCAAGGGTATGGATTAAAGCTTCGTCTTCACCAGCAGACGCGAATAAATCAATATGTTCACTTTCCGCAAGTTAAACTCGGCTTTTCCCCCTTGAAAATTATTATTGTAAATGTTTTAATCAAAGTACTCGGATAATTTCTATAACATTATTATTGAGGGTTAAAATGAAAAAAAATATAATTAGGAACATTTTTTTCAGTGTATTAATTGTTTTTCCCATCCTGAATTTTGCAACTGAAAAAACCATAGATCTTCCTGACCCATCGCTGAAAAGCGGAAAAAGTTTTAAACAGATTTTAGATGAACGAAGAACAAAAAGAGTTTATTCAGAAAAAGAACTGGATAAAGTTTTATTATCTCAACTGTTATGGGCCGCCCAAGGTATAACGGATGACAAAAATAATTTTCGAGCCGCTCCTTCCGCCGGAGCCCTTTATCCCTTGGAAATTTATATGATCATTCAAAATAAAGGAATCGAAGGGTTAAGAAACGGCTTGTATCAATACATTCCAGGCAAACATCAGATTAAGCTTCTAAAAACCGGAAATCTGAACGGTTCTCTAGCGAAAGTAGGGTATTCCCAGGATTTTTTTGCCCAATCCCCTTTATGTTTCATCATAACGGCCGTCCCGCAAAGAACGACTCAAAAATACGGGGAAAGAGGATACCGTTATATCCATATTGAAGTCGGGCATGTGGGGCAAAACATCCAATTACAAGGAACGGCACTGGGATTGGCCGTAGGTATTGCCGGAGCCTTCAGGGATAATAAGCTGAGTGAATTGCTGAACTTGGATGAAGGCGAAATCCCCCTGTATCTCATGCCTGTTGGATACCCCAAAAAATAATATGAGGTTTCTTACTTACGGTTCTTCACGGTTTTGGATGCATAGTCGTAAAACGAAGCGAATGCATGAAAGCTGAGTCCTCATACCGAAGACCCATTGTATCCGCAGCAAACCCCGAAACAACACCGTGTTCAAGAGACTGTTTTGGTTTTCAACATAACAGTGACAGCATAAAGTGTACATTTCGGCTCACAGTTACTTTACACCATGATGAATCAACGTGATGAACCCCGGGACCAAAAAGTGTTGATTAAGGTTTTAAATTGCTCCGAAAAATCACCTTAGCTGTAATTATATCAATCTTATAGCCAGATCTTACCCCAAATTTTAAAGAGGGGGGAATAAGTGGAGGAATTGACTTCCTCTGAATTATTGTGATAAAAAAATTTTTATTTTATATTTGTTCAAGTAGGTGGACATGAAAAATAAAGCTTTAATACTTATTTTTGCATTACTGATTATTGGTGTCTCTTTGATCAGTCTCCCCTCATACCAAAAAGCATCCCGGCCGTTTAATATCATTCTTATGATTTCGGACGGATGCGGTTACAACTGTTTTGAATTAGCCAGCCTTTACCAGTACGGCCGGCCCCAATCTCAAGTGTATGATTCCTTTCCAGCACAATTTGCTGTCAGTACCTATTCTGCTTCCAGCACACCGTATGATCAGCAAAAAGCCTGGAATTCTTTTGAGTTTGTTCTTTCTGATCCCACTGATTCCGCGGCAGCGGCGACAGCTATTGCCACAGGAGTCAAGACCAACGATAATACAGTTGGCCTCAATCCTGATGGGTTAAAACTAACGAATATAATCGAAATAGCGGAAGAGTTTGGCAAAAAAACAGGAACAGTCACATCAGTCCAATTCTGTCATGCCACTCCCGCTTCTTTTCTCGTCCATGTTGACGAACGCTACAAATATGGGGAAATTGCCCATCTGATTATTCTGGAGAGCCCGGCAGATGTGGTTATGGGATGCGGACATCCTTACTATGATAAATATGGGAAACCTGCTGATGAGCCTAATTTCCGCTATGTGAAAGATCATAAAACGTGGGGAGCGCTTATCAAAGGTGAATTAGGATCTGATGCTGACGGAGACGGCTGCCCTGATCCATGGGCAGTGATCCAGAGTGCTGAAGCCTTCCGCTCCTTGATAGAGGGGCCGACTCCAAACCGTGTCTTCGGCATAGCCCCAATTTATAGAACCTTGCAGCAAGACAGGAAGGGAGATGTTGATGCAGGTCCATTTGAAGTCCCTATGATTGAAACTGTTCCTACATTGAGTGAAATGGTCTTGAGTGCTCTTAATGTCCTGGATGAAGATCCTGACGGATTTTTTCTTATGGTCGAAGGAGGAGCGGTCGACTGGGCCTGTGAGGATAATCAGACAGTGCGTTTGATTGAAGAGCAGGTTTCCTTTAACAGAACAGTGGAGGCTGTCATAGATTGGATCGAAATCCACAGTCGCTGGGAGGATACTCTGCTCATAGTTACCAGTGATCATGAGACAGGCTATATCACTGGTCCTGGATCTGGAATAAAATTGCCGGATGACAATATTTCAGACACTTGGAAGCCGCTGAAGAATAAAGGAAAAGGAAAGATTGCAGAGATGGAATGGCATTCTGATTACCATACCAATTCGCTGGTCCCTCTGTTTGCAAAAGGATATGGAAGCGAACGATTTGCCCTTTTGGCCGATGAAAAGGATCCTGTCCACGGATTCTATCTTGACAATACTGAGATCGGCTCGCTTATGATTGATTTACTCAAAGAACGGCATGTGAAGGACCGCTGATACAGCACATCAGCTCCACATCAGCACACATCAGCAGCTTGCAGCACACATCACACATCAGCAGCTTGGCTGATTTATTTCCTTATAATTCAACATTATAGAATTTTTGTCTCGCAGGAGTATTTTGCTTAAAATGGATTTTTTAGCCATAAAATTGATTCTAAGAGGATTGATCTTTAGAAAGTAAAACATAAAACACCTCTACTTCAAAAGGATATGTCATGATTGTAATCAAATCTTAAAATCTATTTTCCCCCAAAAATATTGATTTTAAGAATTCTCTTTCTCTGAAGGCAATTTTGTAATTCTTTTGTTTTCTTTACAATAAATCAGCCAAGCTGAGCATTACAGCCAAGCTGAGCATTGAGCATTAGAGCATTAATGTCTTCACTTGAGCTTGTCTTCCAGTTCGTTCAACTTTTTCTTCAGTCTTCTGACTTCTCTTTTAAGGTCATAAAGCTGTTGAATGGATGCCCACGCTTTGCGCCATTCCTTGATTTCCAGATGAGGATATCCGGCAACCATTGTATCTGCAGGAATGCTTTTGGTGATGCCTGTCTTGGCTGCAGCAATCACATTATTTCCTATTTCGGCATGATCCGTCACCCCAACCTGACCTCCCATAATAACCTGCTTTCCCAGTTTTGTGCTCCCGGCGATTCCTGTTTGGGCGGCAATGACACTGTCAGGCCCCACTTCAACATTATGAGCAATCTGAACAAGGTTGTCGATCTTTGTTCCTTTCTGAATGATTGTCTCTTCCAGAGCCGAACGGTCTATGGTTGTGTTGGCTCCAATTTCCACATCATCCTCGATGTTCACCGTTCCTTTCTGGGGAACTTTATAATAAGAACCATCTTTCATTCTATGATAACCAAATCCATCTGCTCCAATAACCGCTCCGCAATGGATGATGACATGATTCCCAATTCTGATATTTTCCCTTATGGAAACATGAGAGTAGACAACACAATCATTTCCAATGACAACTCCGGGATAAACAGCAGCCAAAGGAAATATTACTGTCCTCTCTCCTATCTTTGCTTTGTCCCCTATATATGCCAGAGCACCTATGGAAACATCCGCCCCTATCTTTACTGAAGGAGAAACAATGGCTGAAGAGTGAATCCCCAGCTCAGGCTTATAGGACTTATAAAACAGCTCAACAGTCTTGATAAATGAATAATAGGGGTCTTCGGACTTTATGACAGGAATCTTATCAAATTTTTCCTCCACAGGAACAATAGCAGCCGAAGCTTTTGATTGATCCAGGAGATCCCTGTATTTGTGATGAGAAAGAAAAACTATATCTCCATTCCCGGCTTTATGGAAACTGGCTACCCCTTGGATTTCAATTCCTCCATCCCCTTCAAAGGGGCAACCCAGGAAATCAGCCAGCTCCTTGACTGTGATAGAAGTCACCTTTTCTCTAGGCTGTTTATTCATGCTTTCTCTCGTTTAAGACACTGGCTAGTTCCGCTCCCCATAAGAGGATGTAAAGAGAAATGGAAATCCATACGAGAAAGAAAATAAGAGAAGTCAATGTGTTCTGCAAGGTAAGTCTGGACATGACCACTCCGATAACAGAAAAATGAGCAACATAAAAGGCAAAACCTCTTTTAAAGGCCTCCCATATAAGAGCCCCCACCACGGCCGCTATCAAGGCAGGTTTTGTGTGGACTTTCACTTCAGGGATAAACTTATATATAGAAAAAAAGACAATGAATGTGAGTGTGAATGGAATAAGGTACTGCAAGAAAAAATTATCTATCAGGGATACAACTTCAGGATTTATATTATCAGCAACAAGGCTACTTGATTTCAGTGTCCCGTTAATGGCTGTCCATATTCCTGTTATAAAAAGGGAAAGGAGCATCACAATCCCTATGATAAACATGATAAGATATTCCATTATACGGCTGTAAAAAAAAGATTTCTTGTAATCTGCTTTAAAAATCACATTGATCGCCCTTATCAAATTTGAAAACAGCAAACTGGCGGCAATAAAAGATCCCAGGAACCCGAACCAGCCAAGATGAGAGAAGGAGCGTGACAGCTCTTGAATCCTCTGGAAAAAGAGGGGATCGAGTTCAGCAAAGAATTCGTCTGAAAATATATTCAGACTTCTGAATGCTAACTCAGAATTTCCCAGTATCTTTGTTGTGACAAATGCAAAAAGAGCAACAAGGGGGATCGAACATAAAACCGTGAAATAAGAAATGGTTATGGCAGAATTCCCGCATTGGTCCCTTCCGAATCTTTTCGTACTAATCCTTATAATTTTTAAAACACGATTTTCTTTTAACTTCTTTATAATAATCGAACTTCTCTCTAAGCGTAATTTCCCCACTTAATCATTAGAATAATGATAGAAATCAATAAGGCATAAATCACAAGAGTCTCAATAAGAACCAATCCAAAGATAAGGAGAAACCGGATATGGGGTGCAGATGCAGGATTTCTTGAAATTCCCTCAAATGCACTGCTCATCGCTTTAGCCTGACTAAGACCACCGGCAACAGCAGTAATTGTGATAATAGAAGCTCCAATAATCAGCGACAATTTATAAACCGACATGCGGCTGTTATTGTCTTGAGATTCTTGGGAAAAAAGCGGCGTGATTGTCAGGAAAATTAGAAACAGAAATATTCCTAAGTATTTCATATGAGTTTTCATTGATATCCTCCATAAATCTTAATTTCCTTGTTCATGGGCTACAGCCCCTCCTATATATATACAGGATAAAAGAACAAACACAAAGGCTTGAATCACAGCAGTAAAAATCGCAATAGCCATGAAAGGAAGGGGCAGAAAAAAAGGAATAATAGAAACGATAACGATAATAAGCAATTCTTCTGCAAATATATTTCCAAAAAGACGAATCGAAAGGGAAACAGGTCTGGAAAAATGGCTGATGATTTCTATGGGAATCATCAGGGGAGCGAGAAGCGGTACCGGCCCTGTGAAATGTTTTAAATATTTGAAAAATCCCTGGGACTTGATACCTTGCCAGTGATAATAAAAGAAAACAACCAACGCACATCCCACTGTAACGTTTAGCTTAGACGTTGGTGACATAAAACCAGGAATAAGTCCCATAATATTACAGATAAAAATAAAGATTCCTATAGTTGCAATTAAAGGAAGATATTTTTTTCCCTCTTCACCGATAACTTCGACCAGAAGACTTTCAAAAGTCTCGATAACAAGCTCAAGAACAACCTGAAGTTTTGAAGGATAAAGCTTGATCTTTCGTGCTGCAAGCCCCAAAAAAACAATCATAAAGACAGCCACAATCAAGCTCATTACAATATGGTCAGGAATAAAATGGGAAGGATCTTTAACTTCTATCCCGAAAGAACTGAGCAAGAGAGCCAAAGGTTTACCAATTATTTTGTTGACAAATTCAACGATAAACAAACCGTGTTCTAATTCTTCCATTCTTTCTTACCAAACAATGTTATCCCTGCTTCGATAGAAAATACAATAATAATTATTGAAAATCCACCAGCAAAAGCAAATATTTTTTTTGAAAAGAAAAAAATTATAAAAGAAAAAATAACAATAATCAATAGTATCCTCAAGCTGTAAATTATTAGGGACTTCCCCACAGCTTTCTTTTTCTCAGGAATTAAAAACCGATAAACGGTTTCTTTCAGCCACATAAAGCTCAATGCAGACACAATTCCGCCTGCCAGGATAAAAATACCGGTCAGAATATCAAAAATGAACGAAAAAACAACAGCCGCAACAATTGATAGAATTATTATCTCTTTGGGAATTCGACGCAATATTTTTTCTTCTTCTCTCATGTTAGATATCTTTATATTTGTTAACTTCCCTGAGCAAATTGTAAAATCCTGAAACGATTCCCAGAGTCAGAAAAATTAACAGCAACCAGGGATGAGTACCGAATAACTTATCCAACAGATAACCCAAAAACAAACCGACTGCGATGGAAGAGGGAAGCATTATGACAAGTGAACTCAGCTCTATAATTTTCTTATAGTCTTTTTTTCCAATCATCTTGCGATATTTGGGATTTTTCATGCATTCTCAACCGGTATTTTTTTATCATAATACAGCAGGTTCCTTAAAAGCAATACATATTCCTTAATTTATTAAAGGAAGAAATGAAAACAGAAAACGCATAGAAACTGTTGATTTTCTTTACTGTTTAATTGATAACAAAAGGCAAAAAAGTGAAATGCCCTACGCTTTAAGCAAATAATTTAATATTCACCTCTTAATTATATAATCATGATTAGAAACAAAAGTGCGAATAGTATTCCCAAAACAGTGTAAATCCAACCCCAGACTTTTGCTTTCTTTTCTTCTATGTATTCCGAACTGGAGCGACCTTTGAGAATTTTTTTCTTTTTTATTGTTCTAATCCCTATAAATAAAAACACAGCCGCCACTATAATCAAAACCACCGGAAATTCACTATTCTGGTTAGAGTTCATTGTTTTAGCATACAAAATGAATTCTTAATTAAAAAGAACTTTTTATAAGTCAATTGTTGCCATACAACCAAAATTTCCACCAAGGATATCTTCTTTTATTTCGAGACACGCAATCTATCTATTAAATCCTGTTTTTTTCTCTTTTTGTTCTAATGAAATTATAACTCATTTCACTTAAATACACACGTCATAAATTCAATATCAAAAATCATATGGGAAAGAAACGGAGATTGTCAATAAAATGGAGGATTTTTCCCAAAAAGTGCCATGACAAAAAGGATAAAATTATATGAATAAAAAAATCCAAATGAGTCCTACCCAAAGATATTGCTATTAATCAGGTGTTATGTTAAATTTCCCTTAAAATTGAGATATAAAAGACAGATATTAATTATTCTATTTTTATTTTGCTGCAGTAATATAGTAATGGGGATCCAAAAAGAATCCTCTCAACAAAAAATCAAAATCATTGCCGGACACAAAGAAAAACTAAACGAATTGATCATAGCTAAAGAGAATGCTGAAATTCATTATCAGAACATTCTCTTGCTGGCTGATAAAATCGTTCTCAATACAGAAACGAAAGATATCACTGCAGAAGGAAATGTCGTTCTTCAGCTCCCTGAAGAGGAAATAAGTGCCGATTCTCTGACGTTCAATCTTGATTCCAAGCAAGGGGAACTGAACAATGTCCACGGTCTTATCCAGCCTTCAATCATATATGAAGCTGATAAATTAGAAAGAAAAGATGACAATCTTTATCACTTTTGCAAGTTAAAGATAACCTCATGCACTCAGCCTGTGCCAAGATGGCAATTTTCCTGCCCGGAAGCTAATTTCAAAAAGGGAGATTATGTGGAAATGTGGAATCCGGTGTTTTCCATAAGAAAAATTCCTGTATTCTATTTTCCTTATATAAGATACCCTGTTGGTTTAGAGAGGAAAACAGGATTTTTAATGCCCCAGGTTGGCTATTCCGGGACAAAAGGAGCTTTTTATATTCAAAGCTTTTACTGGAATATAAAAAGAAACATGGATGCCACCGTAAACGTTGATTATTATTCTCAAAGAGGCATAGGAGGCGGGCTGGAATACAGATATCTGTTCTCTGGAGGCACCGGGGGAAATATAAATTTGTATTACTTTTCATTTAAAGATAATCCAGACTATGAAGATCCAGATAATGCCTATATTATTCGTATGAAACACAATCAAACCCTTCCTTTCAAGTTCAATCTTGTTGCCGATGTCGATTATCAGAGCTCTTATGATTTTTTGAGAGAATTTGATAATAATTTCAGCCGGGCAGTTGTTTCAAACCGCCGGTCCCAGGTCTATCTGACAAGAGCCTGGTCTCATTTTAACTTTGACATGAGAGTCTCGAGGTTCGAAACCTATTTTTCCCAAAGTGACCGCTCGGTTATCCGATACAATCTTCCCCAAGTGGGATTCAGCTCTTCCAAAATAAAGCTTTTTTCTCCCCTCTATTTTTCCTTTTCTTCTTCTTTTTCATCCTGGGAAAAAGGATGGGATTCTGATTATGAAAACAACACTCAAAAACATTCTCAATCCATAATGTTCAAGCCTGTTTTGTCCATTCCCTTTACATCCATTCCCTGGTTGACACTGGATTCGTCACTTTCTTCCAACCTTTCCTATTATTTCCAAAGCTATGAACCCAATACCAATAACATTGTTGACGAACCGATTCTCATGCATAATCTTGCCACCCGTATGGAATTTGTAGGCCCTGTCTTTTATAAAATTTATATGGACGCTGAGAACAATCCTAAACTCAAACATATCATCGAACCCTCTTTTGTTTTTCGTTATGAAACGCCAGTTAGTACAGGAGACAGGATTATTACTCCCGGGATATTTTACCGCAATCATTATCTACAATACAGTCTCACAAACCGGTTTCTAATCAAACAGAATGATATGCCTAAAGAAATCCTCACATTCAGCTTATCCCAGAAATATTACTTATCCCCTGAAGACAGCCCTTTAAAAAGATATATAATCAATAACGAAATACCGGAATTTTCTGATATCAGCAGTTTATTAAGAGTTTATCCATCAAAAAAATACAGCTTGGATGTTTCTCTGGCATACAACACCTATTATCATACATTTTCAAAGCTCCGCATTGGGATTAATGTGGGGACTCCCGCTGACCCTCTATTCCTCCGGGTGAAATGGTTCAAAAGTGTCAATCCATACATGACAAACAATCTATTCAACCGCCATCAATTAAATTTATATGGAAAGGTGAAAATTCCAAAGCTTTCACTGGAAGCCCAGGCAGAAGTCGATTATAATATTTTGAAAAAAGAAATGCTTTATTCTGCGTTTGTGTTTTCATACAATTATCAATGTATTGATATAAGCGCGGACTTAAGAATCTATTTCTTTCGAGCAACTCCTGAGACCCAGTTCAGATTAACGATAAGCCTGGGCAATATAGGAAAAACAACAGATTTTTTAGGAGGAATTGGATTTGAATGAAAGGCTTAATACTAAGCGGTGGTAAAGGAACACGACTCCGTCCATTAACCTTTACTCAAGCGAAACAATTGGTGCCGGTGGCAAACAAACCTGTTCTATTTTACGGAATCGAAGCTCTGGTGAAAGCAGGGATTAAAGAAATTGGCATTGTAGTAGGAGATACCAGAGAAGAAATTCAAAAAATCACTGGAGACGGAAAACGGTGGAATATCGAAATCACTTATATTCATCAAAACGATCCCTTGGGATTAGCCCATGCGGTTAAAATCTCAGAATTCTTTCTAAAGAAAGACTCCTTTGTCATGTATCTAGGAGATAATATTCTCAAAAGCGGAATCGAAGGGCTTGTCAGTGAATTTAAGAAAAAGAAACCAAACTCTTTAATCTTACTAACTGAAGTTCCAAATCCAAAAATGTTCGGAGTGGCTGAACTCGAAAATGGAAAAGTAAAGAAGCTCATAGAAAAACCAAAAAAACCTGCCAGCAATCTTGCACTTGTGGGAGTCTATATGTTCGATCACCATGTTTTCGAGGCCGTCAATTCCATACAGCCTTCATGGCGGAAGGAACTGGAAATAACAGATGCGATTCAATATTTGGTGGATAATGGCTATGAAGTTCAGCCCCACATTGTCACTGGATGGTGGAAGGATACAGGAAAAATCCAGGATATCCTGGAAGCCAATCGCCTCATTCTGGAATCGATTCAGGGAATAAACAAAGGAAAAGTTGATTCCTACTCAAGAATCAATGGCGAAGTCATCATTGAGGAGGGTGTTATCATCAAGAACAGTATAATCAGAGGACCCGCCATCATCGGTGCTGACACCGAAATCAAAGATTCTTATATAGGACCATTCACTTCCATTCAAAAAAAATGTAAAATATTTCGAACTGAGCTGGAACACAGCATTATTCTGCAAGGAAGTGAAATTAATAATGTCGGCAGTAGAATCGATGAAAGTCTGGTGGGGCGGGATACAACAATATACAAATGCCAGAACAAACCTCTTGTTTATAAATTCATTGTCGGAGACCAGAGTGAAATAGCCATTAAGTAATCCTTGACAAATTATAAGAAAAGGAAGAAAAAAGATTGTTGACCCCCAATGGAATATTTAGAAATAAGAATTTCCTATTTTTCGTTATATATATAAAAATCAAACAAGAGAGAGAAAAAAATGATTGAGGGCATAAAAGAAAAAAAACTGCGGGTTATTCCCGACGAGAGAGGACGGTTGATGGAGATACTCCGCAGCGATGATTCCATATTTAATCATTTCGGCCAAGTCTATATGACAACGACCTATCCCGGTGTGGTCAAAGCCTGGCATAAACACGAAAAACAAACAGACAACGTTGCCTGTATCAAGGGAATGATAAAACTGGTCGTCTATGATGCCCGGGAAAACTCACCGAGTTATAAAGAAATAAACCAATTCTATATCGGTATCTACAATCCCTTGCTCATTCAGATTCCTGCAGGAATCTATCACGGATGGATGTGCGTCAGCGAAGAAGAAGCTATGATTATCAACATTCCAGATAAAGTTTACGACTATAAAAATCCGGATGAAAAGCGATTAGATCCTCATAATAACAATATTCCTTACAATTGGAGCCGAAAAGATGGATGACAAACTCAGCATCAACAAACTGAATCTTTTGATCACCGGCGGGGCTGGATTTATGGGAAGCAATTTCATCCATTATTTACTCAAACATTATCCGGAATGCCATATTATCAATTTGGATAAACTCACCTATGCAGGCAATCTTGATAATCTGCACACAATTGAAAAAAATCCCCGATATCAATTCGTACACGGAGATATAAAGGATAAAAAGCTTGTGACCAAACTGATGAAGCAAGTTCAAGGAGTTGTTCATTTTGCAGCAGAAACCCATGTTGACCGTTCCATTCTGGATGCAGGGGAATTCATTATGACCGATGTGTATGGAAGTTTTGTGCTTTTCGAATCCTTAAAAAACACCGATATTAAATTTTTCATTCATATATCAACCGATGAAGTTTATGGCAGCCGCGATAAAGGTTTCTTCAGAGAAGAGGATCCTATATGCCCTTCTTCTCCTTATTCTGCAAGCAAAGCCGCTGCTGACAGACTGGCTTATTCCTACTGGGTCACCTATGGTTTGCCTCTCATTATAGTCAGACCGACCAACAATTTCGGTCCCTTCCAGTATCCTGAAAAATTCATTCCTCTTTTTATCACCAATGCCCTGGAAAATAAGCAGCTTCCTCTTTATGGAAAAGGAATCAATGTCCGCGACTGGCTGTATGTTGAAGATAACTGCCGTGCGATAGATCTCATAATGCAAAAAGGGATCAAAGGAGAAGCGTATAATGTGGGAGCCAATAATGAAATTCAGAATAAAACAGTTGCCGAGAAAATTATTCGTCTATTAAACAAACCCAAGAATCTGATAGAATTTGTTTCTGACAGGCTCGGCCATGATAAACGTTATGCCGTGGACTGCCGGAAAATTCAGGCTCTTGGATGGAAACCGGAATGCACTTTTGATGAGGCTCTTGAATCCACAGTAAAATGGTATCAAGATAATCCGGAGTGGTGGCAAAAGATAAAGGAAAAGAGTCAAGATTTTAAAAATTTTTATTCAAAATATTACCAGAATCGATAATTAAAAATGAGTCCGGTAATTTCAGCATTCGGATAAATTAGAATTGCCGGTACTCTCTGATTCCGAGGAGGACCGATGCGTGTATTAATCACTGGAATAACAGGATTTGCCGGTAGTCATCTGGCAGATTATATACTCCAGAACCATCCGGATGTTAAAGTTTTTGGCTTCAAACGGTGGAGAAGCCGATTGGAAAATATCACTCATATCAAAGATAAAATCAATATCTATGAAGCTGATTTAAAGGATATGGTGTCTTTGAGGAGTTGTTTAAAGGAAATAAAACCGGATAGAATTTTTCATCTGGCTGCCCAAAGCTTTGTTCCCACTTCATGGAAGTGCCCGGCTGAAACTTTTTCCATAAATGCACTCGGTCAAATCAATTTATTCGAGGCACTCATCAGTCTGAATCTTTTTCCTAAAATCCAAGTCGCCGGCTCCAGTGAAGAATATGGCTTAGTCTTAACCGATGAAATCCCCATAAAAGAAACAAATCCTCTCCGTCCCCTTAGCCCATATGCTGTCAGCAAATTGAGCCAGGATTTTTTAGGATTTCAATACTTCCAAAGCTACAATTTGCCGGTTGTCAGGACAAGAGGTTTTAACCACACCGGTCCACGAAGAGGAGATGTTTTCATTTGTTCTAATTTTGCAAAACAAATTGCAGAGATAGAAAAGAAAAAAAGGAAGCCTGTGATTTATGTGGGGAATCTGGATGCTCAAAGAGATTTTACGGATGTGCGCGATATTGTCCGCGCTTACTGGTTGAGTCTTGAAAAAGGAGAAGCTGGAGAAGTCTATAATATAGGAAGAGGAGAATCCCTGACCATGAGAGAAGTTTTGAATCAGCTTCTTTCTATCAGTCAAGCAGATGTTGAAATCAAAGTGGATCCCTCAAGACTTAGACCTTCTGACGTTCCTATTCTTATTTCTGACTGCACTAAGTTCAAAAAGATATCGGGATGGAAACCCCGGCTACCTTTTTCCCAATCTCTTGAAGATTTACTTAATCACTGGAGAGAAAGGATTTTAGTTTGAACGTTTTTATTACAGGAGCAACCGGCTTTGCCGGCCAACATCTCGTTAACAATCTCCTTTCTCAAAAACATGACATTTTCGGCACTTCCTATCCAGAAATGCCCGAAGAAATTCATGGCCTTCAAAAAGAACAGGTTAAAGAAAATATTTTCCACATGGATATCAGGAAAGCAAGAGAGCTGGAAGATAAATTGAAAGACATCCAGCCCGACTGGCTCTTTCATCTTGCTGCTGTCTCCAATGTTGGCCAATCATGGGAAGACAGAAAAAATGCTATGGAAGTCAATATAATGGGATCATTCAATCTATTGGAAGCAGTAAGAAAATTCACCCCTCACACCCGTATTTTATTTATCAGTTCATCTGATGTCTACGGGGGATTATCAAAAAAAGAAAAAAGACTTAAGGAAACAGATCAAATCAATATGGTCAATCCCTATGCTCTCACCAAAGCCAATACAGAAATGATGTGTCATTTTTATGCCTCCATTGAAAACCTGGATATCATCATTGCCAGGGCTTTTCCTCATACAGGGCCGGGCCAGAACTCAATATTTGTTTGTTCAGATTGGGCTCTTCAAATTGCCCGTATAGAAAATAACCTTGCTGAACCGGTTATAAAGGTCGGAAACCTCAAGGCTGGAAGAGATTTTTCTGATGTCCGAGATGTGGTGAAAGCTTATATACTGTTAATGGAACAGGGGCGTAAAGGAGAAACATACAATATTTGCTCCGGTGAAATCACAGAACTCAAAACTGTCCTGGATATACTTATTTCTTACTCATCAAAGGATATCCAGATTCAAGTAGATAAGGAAAAATTAAGAAAAGTGGATATTCAATTTTTATGCGGGGACAACCAGAAAATTAAAAAAGAAACCGGTTGGAAACCGGAAACCCCATTGAAACAAACCTTATTCGATTTGCTGGAATACTGGAGAGGAACAATTTAAAGGGGATACGATCCATATTTCCCTTGCTAACAAAAACATTTCTTATCATTCAAAACATCTGAAAAAAACAAATTGAGATTAGCCAATTCATTTTTATAAAAAAAAGATAGTCTGACATTGTCATTTTCATTCTTTATAAAACACTGATATTAGGATATAATATAAATAGGTTCGATTATCATGAGGCTACAAATCTGGGTAAGAAAAGCAAATTCATTCGAAGAAGCTCAAAAATATGATGATTCTTATTATTTATCCCTTTCAGCTTCAGAACGAATAGAAACCGTTCAATTCCTCCGTGAAGAATATAAGAAGCTTAACAAAGGCAGCAATTATGAAAGTGGAGAAAGATTACGAAGAGTTTTTAAACTTATTAAACAAACATAAGGCCAAATACTGCATCATCGGTGCTTATGCCGTCGCATTCTACGCCAAACCCAGATATACGAAAGATATGGATATTCTCATTGAGCCCTACGAAGAAAATGGGAAAAAGATTCTACAAGTTCTGGAAGAATTCGGATTTGGAGAACTGTCCATTACTCTGGGAGATCTGACATTGGAAGGTAACATAATTCAGCTGGGATACGAACCTTTAAGAATTGACCTGTTGACTCATATTGAACAATTCCAATTCCAAGATATTTGGCAGAATAGAGTTACCGGTAATTATGGCTCTGAAAAAGTCTATTTTATCGGTCTGGAGGATCTGATAAAGAATAAAAAATTATCCGGGCGTCCTTCAGATAAAGTAGACATCGAACTCCTAGAAAAAGCAAGAAAAAAGAAAGTATAATTCTGCTATTATTATATATAAGACTCTAACTGATCATGTTAGGTTGGTTTTTATTTTGTTATCAAGAGACTTGATTTTAAGATCATAATTTTGTACTTTCAATTGTATTCATTCCCATATAACTTCGAGAGGATAAAATGAAAATCTTACATTATGAGGATATCAAACCTACCAGGGTTGAAGAGGAGAAAACAAAAGGAGTAACCGTGCGGTGGTTGATTTCAAAGGAAGATGGAGCCGAAAATTTCGCCATGCGTTTTTTTGAGATTGACCCGGGAGGAAACACACCTCTTCACAGTCACAAGCACGAACATGAGGTTTTTATTATCGAAGGGGAAGGTGCAGTGTGGAGAAATGGTGATGAAATCCCCATTAAGCCCGGTACTGCTGTTTTTGTCCCCCCGAAGGAAAGTCACTGTTTCATCAACAACAGTCAAAAAAAATTAAAGTTTATCTGCCTCATACCTGCTTATAGTTAATTGATAACATAATACCTTGGCTGATTTAACTTCTAATATATTTTCTTCCTTATCAAATGAAACTTTAAATTAAATATTTAAGCCTGAAAATTCATTTTAAAAAAAATCTTTCAGATAATGGAAAATAATATCTATATATTTATCAGTATTATAAATCAGCCAAGCTGCAAATATCAAAAATCAAATCAAATGTTGAACTCTAACTGGTCATGGGTGGATTGTTTTCTTTGTTTTTCAATTTCCTGAAGAATTTCCTCGGTCACATCTCCTGTGGGATAAACTCCATCAAAACAGGCTCCACAAAAGTGAGTTATATTCTTGTTTCCCAATTGCACCGCTTTTTTTAAAGAATCCAGTTTCTGGTATATCACCTCATCAGCGCCAATCTTTTTTGCCACTTTCTTTTGATCTGCATTCCTTGCCACAAAATCAGTCTTGGTTTGCATATCAATACCATACACACAGGGAAATCTCAGCGGCGGAGAATACGATGCAAAAAATACTTTTTTTGCTCCACAAGCGCGCACCATCTTAATGATAGCTTTGGAAGTATGCCCTCTCACAATACTATCATCCACTAAAAGAACATTTTTTTCTTTAAATTCAGAAGCGATCGGATTCAATTTCTGACGGACAGAAGTTTTTCTGTTCTGATCACTGGGCATTATAAATGTTCTGCCTATATACCTATTTTTAACCAGAGCCTCTCTGTATTTCAAATTCAGTGCTCTAGCAATTTCTACTGCCGCATCTCTTGCTGAATCAGGAACAGGCACAACCACATCAATATCAAGATTTTTCTTTTTTATCTCCTCTGCAAGAAAACGCCCAAGATTAACCCGGCATTTATAGACATTGACTTTGTCGATAAAGGAATCCGGTCTTGCAAAATACACCCATTCAAAAAGACACGGAGAATGGGGCTTATCCGATATCTTCTTTTTATGAAGTTTTCTGTTGCGATCAATAAAAATAGCTTCTCCTGCCTTAACATTTTTGATGTCAGAGAAGTTCATTATTTTGAGACAGACACTCTCTGAAGCCACAGCATAAGAAGAAAGAATGCCGTCTTTTCTTTGTCCGTAAAGAAGAGGTTTGATACCATATGGATCTCTGAAGGCAACCATTCCCTGTTCAGCAATATAGGCAACCACAGAGTAACTGCCTTTTACTTTTTTATAGACTCCTTTGACAACCTCAAATATATCATCCGGCTTGATTGTTCTCACCTTTTGTTCAGTAAGCTGCTGAGCAAATACATTAAGTATCACTTCCACATCGTTTTTAGAATTCAGGAGACGGCAGTATTTTTCAAATAAAATTTTTTTCAACTCGCTGTAATTGGTCACATTTCCATTGTGAGCCATCATAATTCCAAAGGGAGAATTAACCAGAAAAGGCTGAGCCTCTTCCCCTTCCCCCTTTCCAATGGTTGGATAACGGGTGTGTCCTATCCCAATATTTCCTCTCAACCGCCGGACATTTTCCACAGTAAAGATATCTCTCACCAGTCCGTTTCCTTTTTTCACATGGAAACATCCATCATAGGTGATGATACCGGCCGAATCCTGCCCCCTGTGTTGAATGGAAAGCAAGCCTTGATAGAGTTCACGGACAACATTATCATTGCTAACAATGCCAATAACACCGCACATTTATATCAACCATTCAAAATTAAACATCACATTATAATTATAATTCATTATGATTTCTCAATCTACAGGAAAAGCGTGAAGTTCCATCAAGATTTAAAAGGTCTCTTAAAAAGGAAAAACATCAAGTAAATGGAAGTATAGCCTGCCAATCAATCCTGCACATCTTGCGATTCTATTTTATGGATCAGTTCCTCGGATGTCACTGTGGCGGTTCCGAGTTTTCCCACCACGACTCCTGCAGCAATATTCGCAAGAACGGCAGCCTGTTTTACGGTCGCTCCAGACAAAAGGGCAAGTGATGCCACAGCAATCACTGTGTCTCCAGCCCCTGTCACATCAAAAACTTCCCTGGCGATAGTGGGGAAATGAAGAGGCTTGGCTCCTTTTTCAAAAACAGTCATCCCTTGTTCCCCTCTTTTTATTAAAAGAAATCCGACGGAATTGCGGGCTAGTATTGTTTCTCCAGCCCTTTCCACACTAGAGTCTGAGATACATTCATGGTGAACAATCTTTTCGACTTCAATATGATTGGGAGAAAGCAGCGTCACCGGAGTATAAAGGTGAAAATTATCATATTTCGGATCCACGAAAACAGAAATGTTTTTTTCGCTGGCATAGGCAAGGATCCTCTCTACCAGGGTTTCAGTAAGCACTCCTTTGTTGTAATCGGACATAATGATGCCTTCAGATTTTTCTTTTCGGATAAAATCCAATATGTTTTCTTCAACTTCAGAGGAAAGAGGCTCTTTGCTTTCATTGTCTACTCTCACTACTTGCTGTTGATGGGCAATAATACGGGTTTTTACAGTTGTCGGTCGGTTCATATCCGTAAAGACCCCTCTCGGATTGGAAATATTTATTTTAATCCAATCACCTTCAGGATCATTGCCGACAACACCCACAATCAGAGAACTGGCCCCCATGCTCTGCAAATTATTACCCACATTCCCTGATCCGCCTAAACACAAAGAATCCTTATTAACACTGACAATGGGAACAGGGGCTTCTGGAGATATCCGTTTCACATTACCCCAAATATATTTATCCAGCATCAAATCACCCAGAACAAGAATGTTTTTTTCTTTAAACCTTAACACGATGTTTTTCAGATTTTTTGATTCCTCGGACTTCATGATGTCTTCCTTTTTATAAATATGGGATTGGAAATAATCCAGGGTATATCGTTTTTCAGAGGAGTCTTCTCTCTCAGATAGACTTCCACCCGGTAAGTTCCTGGCTTTTCAATAGGGTAGGAAGCGTCAGATTCCTCAAAATTCAATATTTCTTCCCCGTTATGGATCAATTTCATCTCTTTTTTGAATGGAAAAGGCGCTTTGATCTTAAGAATTAGGGGATTATCACAACGGACAATGCTTCCTTGTGAAAATTTTCTTCCTTCTTTTTCACACCAAAATCGGAATCCAGTTGATTGTGCTGCTGCATCAATGGAGCAAAAAAACCTTCCTTTTCTTAATGCCTGAAGGATCTGATCCTTTGCTTCTTCAAAATCAGGGGAAAGAGGATTCTCTAACAGAACATGCAACCTCAAAAACTGAAAGAGAGGTTTATAAAACAAATGTGCATCTGTGCTGTAATAACCATAGACATTATAAGTGCGGTTCAACTGATCCCATTTCTTGAGGGTCTTTGAAGGAGAGCTGATCATTTTCAAAAGAAAGCATTCTGATTTAACCGCGAACAGGGGAAGATGTACCATAAGGGAAAGAGGGCTTTTCTTTAAAATTTGATCCGCATTTAAAATCTCGATTCCTGAATATCCAGCATATTCTCCCCAGGTCCATTGAACTTTTGAATAGGGATGGGCAATAACAGAAAAACCTCCTCGTGCCTTTATCTTAAAGGCTGCATTTTCTGCCTTTTGAGGAAAATGATCCCTTTGGGAACCAAAGTCCAAGCCGACAAGATGACCGCGGCTAACTGAAAATTCAGTTCCTGTAATTACAAGGACATTTTTGATCCTTCCTTCCTGATTCAGATAACTTGAGTTGGGCATGCCTTTGTCATCATGGTCAGTGAGAATAATAAAATCAAGTGATAGTTTTGATGCAACCTGGGCAATCTTTTCTGTGCTTCTGTGGCCATCAGAAGAAGTGGTATGAATATGAAAAATGCCTTCGGCTTCAAGTTTTGAATGGTTGCTTTCAGGAATTTGATAAGATCGGAATCCAATCAGATTATAAGCCAGCCATAGGATATAGATAAAAAGGACTGTGAACAAAATAGAAAAGAATATTTTCTTTTTTGCTGCTTTCATTTATTAGGCCTGTGTTTTTTTCTGAGAATTCTCTCCTGAATAAAGGGAATAGTAACCAAATAAAGAAAAATTGTCACCACCTCTGAATCTCCAAAATTGTATTCAAAAAGTCCCGCCATATTAAATCCAAACAAAGCTGCAAGCGCAGCTGAAGCCAGAACATAACTGGCCGGATTCTTATTTCTAAGAATCTTTATTAGCGATATGAATATCCATATCATAAAAACAAGCCAGGCACACAGAGCAGGGATTCCCCTTTCAGCTCCGATCTGCATTATATTGTTGTGCAGATGAACATTGTTTTTTGCTCCTTCAGATAGATTGTATTGGGGATTTTGAAAGTGCATATCGACAATATTAGGGCCCACTCCAAATAACGGATATTCTTTTATGATCTCTACTCCTGCTTTCAAATACTCAACCCTGTATTGATTGGATCCTTCTTTCAGACTGAAAATACTCAGGGTTCTCTTTTTCACAGGCTGAGGACTAAACAAATAGAATAAAACCAATGCCACCGGAACAAAAATGAGGATTCTCGGCCTGTAGAGAAACAAAACCAGACAAATGGCGACAGCCACACCCAGCCAGGCACTTCTTGTTAAAGTCAAAACCAAACAAACCAGTGACAGAATAAAGGCAAATCCCCATAAAAACACCGTTTTATCCTTTAAATAAAAAAACAGACTCAATGCTATACAGCAAAAAAGAAGCAGGACTCCAGCTTGAGTCATATAATGCCCCATAAATCCGGCGATTCTCTCTTCTAGGGAGGCATTAAACAGGAAATAAAACAGGGAATACAAACAAGCCACATAGGATGAAACTAGAAAAGCCAAGTTAGCGATGGTGATATCTTTATTCCTGTTTAATGCTGTATACACTATGGGGACAATTAGAAAAAGAAGGAGTTCCCTGGAATCTTTAAAACTGACTTCGGGATTAAACGATGTGATGGATGCCACAATAGAGAATCCAACATAGGCTATCAATGCCCAATAAAATGAAGGAAAACGAGGCCATTGTTTTTTCCGAAAAAGTATAAAAAGCCATAACAAAAATGAAAGAGTAAGAAAAATCTGAAATAAAGAAATGGATATCATGGAAAATAATAGGCAGAGACTCACCGATAGAGGTAATATCAACTCCCATATATTGTTTTCCCTGAATTTATTAAGAAAATTTATATTTCTCTGTTTGAACATATCTAACTTCTATCTTTCGATTTAAAAGCTCGAATAAATGTGATCGGGGTTTGGAAGGATCAATCCTTAGTGGCTCTTTTTGGCTCAATGGATGCCTCATCTATAAGCATAACAGGGATATCATCTTTGATGGGATATACCCGGTTGCACTTCACACACTTTAATCCTTTCTCATCAGCAGTGATTTTGATATCAACTTTGCAAACAGGACAAGCTAATATCTCCAGAAGTTTTTTATCAATCGCCATTTTTCCACTCCGAATTGGTATCATATAATAAATTTCTTTTTACAGTCAACAATTTTAAAAGTTGGAGATCCTTTAAAAAGGTAATTGATATAATTATCATATAATGATAATTTAACAAAAATGAAGCCCAAAACTATTAAGGAGGGCATGGTTAAAACGAAAACGCTTTAAACGTAATGATTAAAATTTTTAAACGAAGATTCCCTATACAAACTTATGACATTGATTTTATGGGCAAATTGAAACTTGAAGCAATGTTGAATTTTCTTCAAGAATCCGCAGCCGAACATGCTCTGAAATCAGGACTTTCCTTTAATGACCTCCTCAAAAAAAATCTTGCTTGGATTCTTTCAAGATATCATATAAAAATTGACAACTACCCGGGATTGGGAGACAGCATTGACATTTCCACATGGGCTTCCAAAAGGAGTGGAATTTTCACTTTGCGGGAGTATGAGGCATTCTGCAATAATAAAAAAGTATCTGCAGCCACAACATCCTGGATGGCTGTTGATCTCGACAGTAAAAAACCGGTGAGGATAGAAGAAAATCTCCCAGATTTCCCTATGCATTCCAGAAGGGTTATCCATGATGATTTCAATCCGCTCCCTGATTTAAAAAAGCCCGATTTTGAACTGAAATTTCCAGTGCTGAAAGGAGACCTTGATTTAAACCGGCACGTTAACAATGTTGTCTATGTCAAATGGGCTATTGAAACAGTGCCCCAAGAAGTGATTTTCAATTTAAAACCTTACAGAATAGAAATCAACTATAAGAATGAAGTTTTTTACGGCGATTGGATAAAATCACACACCCAAAAAATTAAAGAAACAAGGAAGGATGAATACATCCATCGGCTTATCCGGGAAAGCGATGGGAAAGAAGTAGCTCGGTTAAAATCAACCTGGTCTAAATCGGAACCATAAGGGGCAGTATTTTCTTGAAAATAATGGAAGAATGTGCCCTTAAATAAATAAAATTATAAAAAGGAGTTTATCATGTTTGCTCGACTTACAAATTTTCACATCGATGTTAAAATGTTTAAAAAAGGAGCTAACATGTATGAAAAGAGTGTGGTGCCTGCAGCCCGGCTTCAAAAAGGATATAAAGGAGTAATGCTTTTGGGAAATCCAAAAACCGGGGAAGGCGTATCTATCACTTTCTGGGAAAGCGAAAAAGATGCTGAGGCGAATGAACAAAATCAATATTACCAGAATCAACTAATAAAATTTATCACTGCATTCACTCATCCACCAACCAGACAGGGTTTCGAAGTGTTATTGAAAGAATAAAGATTAACAAAACAAAAAAATGAAATACAATTTTATTTTTATTTATCTAAGCTTATTTTAAGTTTTGATTCAACTTCATTTCCCTGCCGGAGAAGCCTGAACACCACTTCATCCCCCCAGGTGAATCCATAAAGATGTTTTCTCAGGTTGTTTATCGAAGCAAATGTTTTCCCGTCAACGGAAAGTATGATATCTCCTTTCTTGAAGTTTTTTCCTTTTGCAATCCCTGTAACCGGATCCCTAGCGAGAACAGGATTATCGAGGCCCTCAACTTTTTTCAATGCCATTCCAAATGATGGATAAGCAGGCTTTTGTTCAAAGGCAAGCCCCCAAATAAAATCACCCAGACTCCGTGATACTTTTAGGCTTTTTTCCCCATCCGGAACCATCACACAGATAACTGTTTTATAAGGAAGCGGTTGTTTTTCATGGACCCGATGGTTTATTCCAAGATTGTAAAGAAGATGTCCTGATCCGGCAAATACGATCACTCTACTGTCTTCAATCGAGGCAGCTTTTCTTGTATTGTAAGCCATCATCTCATCCCAGGCTGCTTGAGCTCTATAAAGGCCTTGAAACATCATCTCGTTTCGCCCCTTCATTGCATCCGGAATATCCATTCCACTAAAAATTGTCTTCATAAGATGAATATGATCTTTGTTGGAAAGATCGGGCTTGGGAACGATGCTTTTTTCTTTATCGGTCAATGAGCCCCATCCTTTCATCCTGATCTTCCGGATGATTGCTCTCGGTGCATTCAGGGCATAGAGGGGTATTTTGTGCTCTTTTGACAACTCAAATATTTTTCTATAGTAATCAAAATGAAAATTCCAGGTCTCATACCATTTAATCTGATCAATAAATTCATCTTGAGTCAAAATTCCATGGCTCCATTTATTTAGCTCTTCCTGCCATTGAACATCAAACATTTCCACCCCTATACTGAGATCACGGTCTGTTTCATAAAGAGCTCTGGCAATTTTGTGCTGGATATCATGCATAGGCAAACTATCATGAGTTTCTCCGACATACACAAACCGGGCATCTTCCATTTCTTTGATCATACGTTCAAAGGAAATAGGCTTTCCCTTTTTGGCTGAATAGATTTTTCCCGCCTTTATGAATAGGGTTTTGTCTTTGTACAAAGGATTTCCGATTTTAAGGCGCAAAGTTTTATCGTCGTTTTCCTGAGTAAAACCCAAAACAGGAAAAAACAGTATGAGAAACACAGCATAAATTTTTCTAAGAGACATTGCATTCCTCCTGATTGAAAAATCATACCATCGAGGCATGCTTAAAACAATAGTCTTGTAAAACAAAGCCTCTCCTTTTTTTTCGTTTACCCCGGTAAAGATTCAGAATATAATCAATCGTTGTTTCATCGGAAAATTTTAAATGCTTGATGGAAAAAAGTTAGAAATTATTTTACACTCAAATTATGATATATTAAAGGATAATAATTTTATTGTTTTAATATATAAATTAAGCTTAAAAATCTAAGGTGCTTGAATGAAAATCGCAATATACACGGGGACCTTCTTGAGAAATAAAGACGGAGTTGCCAAAACACTTTTTGAGTTAGTCAAAACAACCAAGGAACAAGGGCATGAAATTGCCATCTGGTCACCGGAAGTCACTCCTTTGGAAGGCGTTACCACAACTGAGATGGCATCTATACCAGTTCCCATGTACTCCGATTATCGATTTTCCATATTCAAAAAGGAATTGTATTCTCAATTGAATCAGTTCGCACCGGATATCATTCAGATATCCACTCCTGACATGGTTGCTCTAAAGGTGGTCAAATACAGCCGAAAGAGATCGATTCCGGTTGTATCGATTTTCCATACAAATTTCCCTTCTTATCTGGAATATTATAGATTGCATCTATTTAAAAAACCCTTCTGGAAGCGTCTGATAAAACTATACAATAAATGCGATATGGTTTATGCTCCAACCAATGAAATGAAGAGACAATTGCTTGACAAAGGAGTCAAACGAGTCAGTATATGGTCAAGAGGAATTCATAGAAATTTATTTAATCCCCGCAGACGATCTGATGAGATACGGGCTAAATGGGGAGTATCAAATGAACATGTCCTTCTCTATGCAGGAAGGTTCGTCTGGTTTAAAGGATTGAAAATTCTCCAGGAAATATACAACAAATTTAAAGAAGAAGGCGAAAAAAAAATCAAATTCGTTCTCATTGGATCCGGGCCCATCGAATCTGAATTAAAAGATACCATGAAAGATGCCGTGTTTCCAGGTTATCTGTCTGGAGATGAACTTTATAATTCTTACGCCAGTGGGGATATTTTCATTTTCCCTTCCCCAACCGAAACATTTGGCAATGTGGTTCAGGAAGCTATATCCTCTGGACTTCCCACTGTTGTATCCGATAAAGGCGGATGCAGGGAAATCGTCGAACAATCCGGAGCCGGGATCATCTGCAAATCTGACGATTCTGATGAATTCCACAATGCCTGTAGAAAGTTGCTTCATGATAGAACCTATTTCCTCAAATTGAGAAAAAAAGGACTCGAATGGGCAAACACCCGCACCTGGGACAAAATAAACGGACAACTTTTAACCGATTACCAAAGAATCATCAATGCTAAAAAAAACTAAATATTTTTTATTTTTAAGAATTTTCTTTTTCAGTCTTTTGAAGTTTTGACTGATTTTTGCTCATTTCATTCCCTTCCCACATCACCCTAAATAATATTAAAGAAATAAAAAACCCTTTCAAGGAAAAATGTAGAAAAAAAGAAAAAAGATACTGATGTTTTCCTAAGAATCGGTTTTTTTCCTTTTGGGAGACATAAAGGTGAAATAGATGAGAATAAAGACATTTTACTGAATTATGTTCTTTAGAGGAGTGAGAAGTTTATGTTTTTTGAGGATTTTTTTCTGATAGAATTGAATCAAGAACACAAATGAAGAATAAAGAAATTTTTGTTTCAGTTGATTATTACATTGACTGACCTTGTTTTCTGTGTGTATTATGCATAATGAGACAATTGGTTCATAAAATAAGAGGAGGAGAGTTGGAATCATTCCATATTGATATAATTGATGACATCATGGTCGATATATATAAGCACAAGTCACCATCTGAACGGCTCAAAATTGGGTTTGGACTCTGGAATTCTGCAAGAACCCAGCTATTTCATAACTTGCGCTCTCTTTGGCCTGATTGGGATGAGGATAAAATAAAGAGAGAAATTGCCAAAAGGATATCTCATGGATCAGAATGAGCTGCTGATTTTTGTGGTGGATTGTTTTGAAAAACTTAGAATTCCTTATTTAGTTACAGGAGCTATTGCTTCCATTGCCTATGGGGAACCCAGATTCACCAACGACATCGATATAGTTGCAGACATGCATCTTGCCCATATCAAAGAATTCAAATCCTGTTTTCCAGAGAATGAATTCTATCTCGATGTTGATTCCATTAGAGAAGCCATAAAGCGGCGTTCCCAATTCAATATCATTCATCCCGAATCAGGACTCAAGGTTGATGTGATCATCTCCAAAAAAGATGATTTCGATCAGAGTCGATTTGCCCGGACAAAAAAACTTAATGTAACCGAGACAGCATCAGCACATTTTGCATCCCCCGAAGATGTGATCATTAAAAAACTACAATATTTCAAAGAGAGACATTCAGACAAGCATCTCCGTGATATTGCGAGTATGCTCAAAATTTCCTCTGAATGGATCGATTGTGCTTATATTTCTTTTTGGTCAAAAAAGCTCTCTGTTAGTGAAATTTGGGAAGAGCTTCAAAAAAAAATATAAAAGACTCATTTAATATCTCTTTTATAATCAGTAAGTTAATTTAAAACATAGTCAATTTTTCGCCCTTAATACAGTGATTTTCACCCCAGTTTCATCACACGGTTCATCACACTAATGAGTACCTAGTGGTATGGATGTTGTAAATTTTCAGTTTAAAGGTGTAGATATGCAATGCGATCTTGACACTTGTTGGTGTACTGATTGTGATACAGTTGCTCTGGGCTATATCTGCGCTAAATGGTCTAACACTGGGAAAACATGTGATTGTAACTGTACCGACCCATTTTCCCGCCAGGGCGCTGATGTTTTCTTGGGATGGAGCGGTCTCACCCATCTTTGAGGACACCAAAAATGCCGGCAGGTCTATGTATAATAAAAAGAGAAAAGTGAAATGTCTTTTTTTGAAACTTTGCATTGTCTCGCCCTCCCTTAAAAGTAAAATACACCTTTTGGCCGCCTTGCTCAAATTCTAATTGAATTATGGGTCGCCCATTAGCGAATTTTGGGTCACACCAGCCTATAAAATTGATTTTATTAGACTTTATTTTAACCCTGTTTACATTACTATGGATTCAAAGATAGGATTTCGTTTTTTTGTTGCTGCTGATTTTTGCTTCATTCCATCAAATTCCCATGCTCTAAGCGACTTCATCGTTTATCATATGTATAAAATAAAGGAAAAGTCAACAAAAAATCCACAAGAGAAAGAGAACATCAGAAAATCAGCGGAATAGTGCCACGTAAAGAATAGAGATCCCCCTTCTCCCTGATTCAGGAGTCAAGAGTGTCACATATATTCTGATAGTTCCTCAGCCGCCATAGAGAGCTGAGCCTGAGGAGGCGGAGGCCGAGCAGCCTTAAAAGTCAGATTAAGGTGCTCGATGATCTTATCTATGACTTTCTTGTCTTCAATAAAGGAGACAATTCGCATGGTTCCCCCGCATTGAGGACAGATGAGGGGATCGATTTCATAGATCTTCTTTATCATCTTTCCCCTGCTTTCGCAGGGGCAGGCTCTCTGTGGGCATTAGTAGCAAAGAGATACCCGCAGGTTATGTGACACATCACAAGGCTTTCTTATACAAAGAGTAGATTTCGCCCTTGTTTCTAAACCCCATATTAACAGGGATCTTATGACGTGATTCCTGTTGACGTTTATTTATTCAAGGTCTATGAATTCTCAAACAATGAGAGGGGTGATGGCGGATCGTTTCTATGACTATTTTTTGGGTCCCCGCTCAATCATTATGACAGCGGAAAATTCCCCGGAATTGGAACACTCTCCTGTAAAAGAACAACCATTTATGCCAAGATAGAGGAATCCCTCCTTGTTATGGAAAGCTTTTGTTTTTCCTACAAAAAAATTATCACTGCCGATATTGGCGATGAGTGCGGCATGGTTAATTCCGGTAAAGGGATCGAAACCGTAACCTTAATCATCGGGCCAATCCTCTTCATAGTTGCCGACAACAGATCTTCCCTTCCCGTTCATCGAAAGAGAGCCTCTCCAGGGACAAAAGCGTCCGGATCATGTATTTGCCCACTCGCTCGGCCTCTTTTTTGGTCTGAGCTCTGACTTGGCTGTGGACTGTGCACCCGGTAGAGCACGCTGCGCTCCGGATGACGGGGACGATACACTCCTGCCACAACAGGGGCTCATGAATCAAGAAACGTGCCAGAAGAGGCTTTGTTCGAGGTGATGGTGGTGTAAAATGCTGATTTGGGGGAAAAGGCGGCTTTAAGGGGAAAAAATTAAGTGAACTGCCGCCAGATTTTCAGGTTGGAGACATAACGCGGAGAGTGTATATTGCCTCACTGCCGATCGTGATCGCGACGGGCTTGTGGATATGGTAGTTTTCGTACTAATAAGCCGAATTAGCTTATGATCCCGCTTTCCCAGAGCTCTTCCAAAAACCGCTGCCACGGTAAAATTTTTATCCCTCCCACAACACGCTCCTCAATTTCATTGCATACTACCAAAGCTTTCTTAGGAGTATATTCATCTATGAAAGCTGAGAGCGGCCGCAAGGCTCTATTGTCCACGCGGCGCTGTCCCTTGACTTCAATGGCGACTTCTCCGCCTCCAAGAATAAAATCAACTTCAATTCCGGATTTCGTCCTCCAGTAATTGATATCATAATTTAATTCACTATAAGAAGAGTGAGCGGCAATCTCCATAAAAATGAAATGCTCAAGTGCCCGCCCGAATGATTCCCCCTTCATCTCCGGAGTCCGGCGCTTGTTGATAGCGCCTGCCACACCGACATCAAATAAATAGAATTTGGGTGTCTTTACAATGATCCCGCGGGATTGCCTTTTTTTGAAAGGCTCGACCATCCGCCCAAGCAATGTATCGACAAGAATTTGATAATATTCCTTTATGGTCTTCGCATCAACACCACTGTCACGTGCGATGTTCGAGAAATTTATCAATTCTCCATGCGAATATCCAACGGCGTCAAAAAAACGTGCAAATGCAGGAATATTGCGCGTCAGGCCCTCATTGAAAACTTCCTCTTTCAAATAATCTTGGATATATCCTTGCAGAGATTTTTGATAGTTATCCCGTAAATAATGGTCGGGAATCATGCCGTGATTCAAAGCTCTTAAAAGATCTACATCTTCCAGTTCTGCCGATACAATGGGAAACAATTCATAGCGCCATGCTCTTCCCCCAAGAAGATTTGCCTTTCCTCTCTTCAATTTTCTAGCGCTTGATCCGCAAAGAATGAAACTTATTTTTTTGTTTTCTATCAACCAATGGACTTCATCCATGATCTCGGGAACTTTCTGAACTTCATCCAGGATTACAGGATGTTTAAAGAGGTGCACATCTTTTGCCAGGATCCTCTCCCGCAGAAGTGAAGGCCTTTTTGTAAATTCCAAAGCCAAATCTGTTTTGAGGAAATCGTAAACTAAGCTTTGAGGGAAATTCTTTTTTAAATAAGTTGATTTACCGGTTTTCCTCGGTCCCCATAAAAACGCGGACTTCCCTTTTGGCACACGTATATCTATTTTTCGCTCAATGTGTTTCATCTCAAGACAAAACTCCGTAATAGTTTAACTATTTAGGAATATATCCCCAATTAGCACAATTGTCAAGCTAAGCTTTAGATCCCAAATAATCGGATAAGCCTGCCTTTAAATTAAAAAGTAATAAAAATAGGCCTCTACTACCCCAGGAAGAACTGGTATAATAGAGGCATGAAAAAAAAACAAAAGTTTCACCCACTAGGTGAAACCCAAAAGGTGCTTTTATGATATGTCAAAAAGTAAAAAATTTCAATCTTGGATTATTAAAAAAAACAAAAGTCACCTCATCGAGCGGACTCATGTTGATCATGAACTTTTTA
>CAZPBN010000016.1:0-60546 GCA_964584935.1 uncultured Eubacteriales bacterium
TTTTAAAAAAACTTCAGGGGAATTATTTGTGACATGGCGATGAAATCATTATCACTATGGAGAAGACTTAAATCGTGTTCCAGAGCAGTCTCAGCTATAAGACAGTCGATTGTGCTTCTTACGGTAATCCCGTTTTTGCGGCAATCCATATAAATCCTGGCGGCGCTCACAAATGAAGCAACCGGATCTTTCAAATGATAAAATCGCTGTGTCGAAAGATACTTTTTAAGAAGGGAAAATTCTTTTTCCGATGCTGCCCCCTGGAGAACTTCCTGCAGTATGAAAGAATTTATACCAAAAGGTATCCCTCGCTGCAACACTGTCTTCAGCTTCCTGGTGGCTTCTGTTTTAAAACCTTTAAAGAAATCAATCAAGACGGATGTATCTACCAGAATCATTTTCCCTCTCGCATCTCCTTGTAATCATACCCTTCGGCAAACTTAATTTTGCCTGAGAGATCGAGGAGGTTGAGGCGCTTTCGGTTTTCAACAAACTCCTTTAAGGCACGGTGTATAAGCTCCTTTTTGGTCTTTGCATTGCTGAGCTTCAATGCCTCCTCCACCAGGTTATCATCAAGGACCACATTTGTTCTCATTTTACACCTCTTTTTGTGTATATAGATACACCTTTGGGAGAAAGTTGTCAAGAGTGTCATTTGCGTTTATGGCGTTTATTGGGTTGGGTGCGTTTGTTTTTTTCGATGTATTCTAAAAAAAAGGCCAGGATAGTGAACAGAAACAGCCCTAAAAAACCAGCAATAATGACATTGAGTTTTTTGTTCGGGGCAACTGGATTGAGAGAGGAAGTGGGATCCTTGATAAGCTGGGCATAGTCGATTCTTATCATTTTTTGCTTTAAGTCTTCTATTTGATTTTCTATTTGTTCGATATTCTTTTTCTGTGTATCAATTCTTCCTCTTATTTCTTCCGCCTCGATCTTTTTCTGGCTTAGGGCCTCATTTAAATTATTCATGTACTGAAAGCTCTGCTGAATTTCATTAGAGTAAATCAGCATTCCCAGAGCTTCGCCTGAGCTCCAGGTGCTTTTCCCTAAATTATCTGCCTGTTCTTTTTTGAGCTGTTCTATTCTTTCCCGGGTGCTAACCAATTCTTTTTCAATGTCTTCACTTCTCTTGTTAATGATTTTCAGCTTACTGTTCAAAGTATCTATTTCATCTGTCAGCTTATTTATATCGATTTGCTTAGTTTTGATCCCACTTTCAATTTTTTTCATTTCTAAATCCACTTTTTTGTCCGACTCGGCCTTAAGGTGCTTGAAAAGTGACAAATGAATGGATTTCGCCTCTTCAGGAGCCGTATCCTTGGTCTGGACTCTTACCAGGACAGTGTCTTTCAGGGTTTCGGCTTTGGTCTCAGGAAATTTTCGAATATTCATATTCAGCTCCGCTGAAATAAGCGAGTGATAAGCTCCTTCGTTGACTTTTCCTGCAATCTGCTTGGGAGGGACTACTAGAACTTCTTCAAACTGACCGCCCTCTGTCTGAATGGTGAATTTAGCAGGCTGGATAAGAGACTCCACTTCCCAAACCGGTGTTTTAAGGAAACTGTACACCCCTGCCAGAACGACCAGGATGAAGGTGGGAATAATGATGAGCCATTTTCGCTTCCAGATGACTTCCAAATACTCCATTAAGTTAATCTCATCTTCATATTCATATCTTTTCTCTGGTTCGGTCATTTTTTCCTCTTTCTCTTATTCATAAGTAAAATTTATTTTCTTTCTAAAATTCTGCGCATAATCTAATATAGTTTTGCATAAATTTCAAGAGCAAAATGGTGAAGTCCTTTTTTTTATTGGTTCGACAAAGACAGAATTAGCTGGTAATTTTCATGCTCTTCAATGGCCACACGGCCCACTTCCGCCAATCCGCCTTCAGGCAGGTACTCTGCTTTGGCAAATGGATTGGATTCTTCTACAGTCTGGGCAAGGTCTTCCCTGTTAAAAAAGTGAATGGTGAAGCTGTGAAAGGTGGCGGGTTTTCGGTCGATGATATCCTGGATAATGGCTTGGGCTAGGTTTTCCAAAGCAATCTTGTCTAGGTCTGAATCCAAGCACACCCACAGAAATTTATGGGTGGGGAAATAACCGATGGTCTCTGTCTTGATGATATCGAATGAACAACCCACAGATTCTTTGATTTTTTCCTCATTTATTTCTGACCCGACCAGAGGAGGAGTTTTAAAAGAGGATTCCTTCTTGCAAGAAGATACCAGGACAGTTATGACAACAGCCATAAAAGCCAGAATACCAAGTTTTACAAATGTTTGATGGTCTTTCATTTTGCCCCCCAATATTTTATTTTGATAGGCTACCGCCGGTGGGCTTTTTTGCAGTTCATTCAATTGTAAATACCGGCGTCTTTCCCACTCGGCAAATCACGATCAGTTTTCTAGCGGCCTTTTCTGACAATAGATGACTTAGTTCATTAGATAATTATTTTATTTAAACACTTAAATGACAAATATAGGATTTCCTTTTTCAGCTTTCTTAGATTTTAACTCATTTTTTCTCATTCCCTCTCCTCTCAACTTCTACCTTAACGATATTAAAGAAAATAAAAGTATCCTGTCAAGGAGAAAATGCAAAAAAAGAAAGAAGATAAGAGAATGTTAGGTAAAATGATAATATCATAGAGTTAAAGAATAGACTCGGACATCTAGATTAATAAAGCAACCCAGACTTTTATCGATATGGCAATCTTTCCTCAGCTGCTACAGCGAGCTGAGTCTGTACAAGAGGAGGCCGTTCTGCCTTAAAGGTCAATTTGAGCTGATCGATGATCCTGTCAATGACTTTATGATCTGAAGTTCCCCCATTTTTTTCTTCATAAACTGGGAATTGAGATAACAATTGCCCATCCTAAAGAGGTTAAAGCTATTGAATCCATGCGTCAGGATCCGGATTTCCAGGATGATATTTTGGAACCTATGGAGATTTTCGGACTGGACTATTTTGACGATTCAGGCGTGGTAATCAGGGCAAGGACCACCACCCGTCCTCTTCAACAGTGGCGATATGCCCGGGAATTTATTCGACGCCATAAAAAAGCCTTTGACGAGCAGGATATTGAAATACCCTTTCCCCATGTTACACTTTATATGGGGGAGGATAAAAAGAAGAAAGCTCCGCCCATGCGGGTTATTTGGTCAAAGACGGAAAATGATGCATTGAAGAACCCTCATTCATAAAACTCTTCCCTGATTTTCTACGCTTTCCAGATTGAAAAGAAAGCTGGTTTGTGTTATAAAAATCTTTCCAAATGGTTTTCAATATGGGAAAAGGGATGAGGTCGCTAAAGAGATGAGAAGAAAATAAAATCCACAAAAAAGAATTTTAAACTCATATTTTGAGGAGATACAAAAATGGCAGATAATCTGTATGTGACATCAACAGAAAGAAAGAGCGGCAAATCTGTTATATCTCTGGGACTAACTGAGATGTTGGTAAGAAATGTGGATAAAGTGGCTTTTTTTCGCCCCCTTATATATGTTGATTCAGAACGAAAAGTAAAAGATAAAGATATTAATCTGATTTCAGGGTATTACAATCTAGATATTCCATACGATAGAATGTACGGTTTTTCTACAGAAGAAGCCAATGAAATGCTTTCTCAAGGAAAATACGACCGGTTGATAGAGAAAATTGTGGAAAAGTATAAATATTTAGAAGAAAACTATGATTTTGTCCTATGTGAGGGCACTGATTTTGAAGGATCAACATCTGCTTTTGAATTTGATATCAATGCCGACATTGCGAATAATTTAGGATGTCCTGTAGTCCTATCCGCCAATGCCTATAACCGAAGTGGAGATGAGGTGATCAGGTCTGTTGAAACTTCTTTGGAATCCCTCACCGAAAAACACTGCAAGGTAGTGTCTCTCATAATTAATAGAGCCGAACGAGGAGAAGAAATCACATCCAAATTAAAGGAAAATCCTCTTGTCAAAGACAGCCTGGTATTTAGTATTCCCAATATTAAATCTCTCCAGTATCCCACAGTGGGGGAAGTGGCTAAAGAGCTAAAAGCGAGAGTGGTTTCCGGACAGGTAAAATTGAACCGTCATGTGGAAGGATTCGGGGTGGCAGCTATGCAGTTATGGAATGTTTTAACCAGAATTTCCAATGGAGAAATTGTGATCACTCCCGGAGACAGGGCTGACGTTATAGTTGGCTGTTTATCTGCCCTTTCTTCTTCTTATATGCCCAGCATAGCCGGGATTATTCTGACCGGAGGATTGATTCCTCAGGAACCAATTTTAAAATTGATTGAAGGATATGATGAGAAGATTCCTATTCTGAGTGTCAAAGAAAATACTTTTGAAACAGCGCGGATGGCTGATAATGTCCAGACGGTCATTGATCCAGAAGATACCATAAAAATCGCTCAGGCTCTAGAAGCCTTTGAAAAAAACGTCAGATTATCGGAATTGAGAGAGAAAGTCATCAAAACCAGGGTGTCCATCGTGACTCCTAAAATGTTTGAATACAGGCTGATTCAGAGGTCTCAGAGCCAAAAACAACATATCGTTTTACCGGAAGGAGAAGACGAAAGAATCATACAAGCTGCCGAGATATTATCAAGCCGGGATGTGGTGGATCTAACTTTGCTGGGAAATCCAAAGGTTATCCGAGACAAAACAGCTAAATTAGGACTTCAGCTTGATAAAGTCACTATAATGGATGTTCCTGATAATGATAAATTTGAGGATTATGCGAAAACCTATTTTGAGCTGAGAAAACACAAACGCATTGAAATGGATAATGCCCGGGATAATATGAGTGAACTCAGTTATTTTGGAACAATGATGGTCTATAAAGGAGATGCGGATGGGATGGTGAGCGGAGCCGTCCATACAACCCGAAACACTCTTCGTCCTGCATTTGAATTTATAAAAACAAAAAAAGAATTTTCTATCATTTCCAGTGTATTCTTTATGTGCCTTCCTGACCGAGTTCTGGTCTACGGAGACTGCGCTGTGAATCCTGAACCTGACGCAGACCAGCTGGCTGAAATAGCCATAGCATCGGCTCAGACAGCTTTGATTTTTGATATTCAACCCATTGTGGCAATGTTGTCCTACTCCACAGGAGATTCCGGAGTGGGAGAAGGGGTCGAGAAAGTCAAGCAAGCTACCGAAAAAGCGAGGAAGCTGGCAAAAAAATATTTGATGGATTTAAAAATCGAGGGACCCATTCAATACGATGCCGCCATTGACCCGGGAGTGGCCCAAACAAAACTTCCGAAAAGTGAAGTGGCAGGAAAAGCCACGGTGTTTATTTTTCCGGACCTCAATACAGGAAATAACACTTACAAAGCCGTCCAAAGATCAGCAGGAGCTGTGGCTATCGGTCCTGTGCTTCAGGGTCTCAATAAACCTGTCAATGACTTGAGCCGTGGGTGTACGGTTACAGATATTGTGAATACAGTAGCTATAACAGCTATACAGGCTCAGTCTGAAAAGAAAAAGTCCTAAAAAACTCATCTTATTAAGAAAGGATAAAAATGAAAATACTCGTGATCAACACAGGTAGTTCCTCTATTAAATATCAATTGTTTGATATGGAACAAAAAATGGCAATGGTCACCGGCATGGCAGAAAAAATCGGGGAAAAGACCAGTATTCTTACTCATGAATTAGTAGATAAAAACGGAAACGGGAAAGAAAAGGTTGAACAAGAGAGAATCAATGATCATGAACAAGGAATGGAGAGAATTGTCAAACTGCTTATCGATCCCAAATGGGGAGTGATCAAAGATAAATCTGAGATTGATGCTGTGGGCCACAGGGTTGTCCACGGAGGAGAATCTTTTAAATCTTCCACTGTGATCAACAGTGAAGTGATTTCAGCTATAGAGGAAAATAGTCCACTAGCTCCTTTACACAATCCTCCAAATCTCACTGGAATCAAAGTGGCTCGTTCCCTTTTCCCAGATGCTCCCCAGGTAGCGGTGTTTGATACGGCTTTCCATCAAGCCATTCCCCAAAAGGCATATCTTTATGCAGTACCTTATGAACTCTATGAAAAACATAAAGTCCGAAGATATGGTTTTCACGGTACATCCCATGACTATGTGGCTCAAGAGGGAGCGGCGTATTTAAATCAACCGGTGGAGAGGTTGAACTTGATCACAGTTCACTTAGGTAATGGAGCCAGTATGGCAGCGGTCAAGAATGGAAAATGCATAGATACCACCATGGGATTAACTCCTTTAGAAGGATTGGTTATGGGAACGCGGTCGGGTGATATCGACCCGGCTCTTCCTTTTTTTCTGTCCAAGAATTTAGACATGTCTTTGGATGATATAGATAACCTTTTGAATAAAAAAAGCGGACTGAAAGGGCTCTGTGGAATCAATGACATGAGAGAAATCGAACTGAGAGCTGCTTCAGGAGATAAACGGGCAAACACAGCATTGGAAATATACACTCTTCGGATAAAAAAATACATAGGCGCTTATTACGCGGAGCTGGGATGCTTGGATGCCGTGATATTCACAGCCGGAATCGGAGAAAACTCACCTAAAATACGAAGTATGTGCTGTGAAGGACTGGAGGACTTGGGGTTTGAACTGGATCCGGCAAAAAATAAAGTCAAATCAGATAAGATGAGAGATATTCATAAAGAGCATTCGAGAGTGAAAATTCTGGTCGTGCCCACCAATGAAGAAAAGAAGATAGCCTTAGAGACAGAAAAGGTGATTAATCCATAAAATCCATAAATTTGAGAGTTGGGTTGCTTAATTTTAAATAGTTCTATATTATTAATATATGATTTGAACAAAAACATGTTCAATCCACAAGTAAAAAATGACATACCCAACAATAAGGAGTTAATAAACCAATGAAAAGAAGAGAATTTATCGGCAAATCAGCGTTAGGTCTATTCACTACCGGATTTGGGCTTCCCTTCTTAAAAGCCAAATCTTTCTCAGAAAACAGCGCTAATAAAATTGTTTACCGAACACTGGGACGCACCAATCTGCGCATTCCTGTTGTGAGTTTTGGGGTGATGAATACAGACAGCCCAGACCTCATCAAGCGCGCCCTGGATAGGGGCATCAAACATTTTGACACAGCTCACGTTTATCTGAGAGGAAATTCAGAGAGGGTTATTGGTGAAGTGGTGGAAAAAGCGGGAGTCCGGGACAAATTGATTATTGCAACCAAGATGTATTTTGCAAAAGACCGGAAAAATAAGGTTTTCAGTAAAGAAGCCGGTGGGAGAGCTCCCCTCGCCACGGCTGAAAATTTGAACCGCCAGCTTGAACTCAGCCTGGAAAGACTGAGAACCGATTATGTGGACATTCTCTATCTCCACAACTGTGAAAGCCCTGCAATGGTCACTTATGAACCCATGTTGAACGCCTTCAGTAAAGTCAAGAAGCAGGGAAAGACTCGATTTATCGGTGTTTCTTTCCATACTGATGAACCCAACAACATTAGAGCTGCCGTGGATTCAAAAGTCTACGATGTAGTCCTCACCACCTATAATTTTGCTCAAGAGCACAGGGAAGAAGTGAAAAAAGCGATTCAGTATGCTGCCAAAAACAATGTGGGCGTGATCGCCATGAAAACCCAGGGAGGCCGGCGCCTTCAGGAACAGGGAGAGATTGAAGTCAACCACAGAGCAGCATTGAAATGGGTTCTGGAAGACGAAAATGTATGCACCACGATTCCAGGAATGACCACATTTGATCAACTGGATCTAAATTTAGGCGTTATGAACGATATGGCCCTCTCCAAAAGCGAAAACATAGAGCTGGAGCTGGCTTCTAATAGGAAGGGAAAACTTTTTTGCCAGAACTGCAGAGCCTGTATTGAAACCTGCCCCCAAAAAGTGGAGATACCTGAACTTATGCGTTCTTATATGTATGCCAAAGGCTATGGAAACCACATCCAGGCAAGAGACACCATCGCTGAATTACCAGATAAATACGGTTTAAAAGAATGCTTGAACTGCAGCCAATGCACGGCTTCCTGCCGCACAGGAATCAACATCCGTAACCGGATCAACACACTGTTAGAGGAAAAACTGTACCTCGCATAAATAGTCTGTCCTATTTATATAACCGAATCCTTGGTAATTAAAACAGGGGTGTGGTTATAATTTTCCCTATTTTCTTTGGTCAAATCCACACCCTCTGTCTTAGAACTGAAGATCAATTCTTCTTAACCAGAAGATTATAGGAAACGCCATAAGGAATTCCGTTGTCTACCCGTAAATAAAAAGTGAAAATGTCTGCTCTTCTCTATCGCACAAACCAGAGGGTTTTCTTCCTTTCCTTTAACAGAGCAACCCCTATCTTTTGTTGATTTCTTTCAATTTACCAGGCAATTAGTTTATTTAAACCCAAAACCAAGACCAGACATGACTTGAAAACCGGAAAAATCACCATTTAAGATTATGTAACACTTTGTCGATAATCTCACAGAAATACAAGGACTTTTGATTAAACCAGATTGACTATCAATAAGGTAAAGATAATATCCGATAAAAGGGGATACACTCATATGGTTTTCCAAATCCTCCGGGCATTCATTACAGAGCTCATTTTCTATGCTAACGAAATTATAAGAAAAACCAATCCCTCCAATGAGATTCAGAGTTTTGTTCTGAACCTGTAATGAGTAAATCAACTCCAAGGAGGGTCTAAGAACTTCAAAATCATACCTACCACAATATAATCCTAAATAGTCACTCCATTGACTGTAAAATATGTACCATCCAAGAGAAAATCTCTTAGTAATTTTGGCATCAAGTCCAAATCCCATATGAGGAAAAACATCAAAAGGGGATTCTGTAGCCACATAACCAAAAAGGTCAATTTGAGGGGAGAAAAACAAGGAAGGAATTGTATCTTTTTTTTGATCACCCCAACTGAAAGCATTGATTAAAAAGATAAACATCACAAAAATAATCAGTTTTTTCTTCATTTTATCTCCTGTTCCAAGCTGTTTGAATACAAAACAACCCTCCATAAACTATTCAAAATTAAAAATATCATAATAATCATCTTTATCCAAGAGAAATTCCTTGACATGCCATAGGGGGGTATGCTATATTGTCAGTGATAAAGATTCAAAATATGAAACTTTTAATAGAATTATCAAATAAGATCGTCTTAACATGCCTTGGGAGGGTAGACACAATGGATGAATCATCTCAGATATATAGAAGGAGGTTGTGATGAATAAACAAATAACCACCCATGAACAGGAGCTTGTCCGATTGAGAAGAATAGAAGGGCAGATCAAGGGAGTTCAGAAAATGATCGAAGAGAAGAGATACTGCATAGATATATTGACCCAAATAACGTCCATAGAAGGAGCTCTGAGAAGTGTGGGAGAAAATATCCTGGAACGGCACCTCAAGGGATGCGTAAACCAGTCTTTCAAGAAAGGCAACAAAGATGACAGAACTAAGAAAATCAATGAGGTCATCGAGGTGCTGAAAAAATTCAGAAAATATTGAAGAAGAGAAAATGAGCTGTTATTTCAGCAAAAAGGATGAAAGGACATTTGATGAGGTTGTAAAGGGAAGGAGGATAAAGTGGCTAAAGATTTTATCAAGTCGATCCGTAAAAGCGGTTACGAGGTGGGGACAACTTCCATTGAAATTGCCATTCAAGGAATGCATTGTGCCTCCTGTGTCCAGAATATCGAAAAAGCACTTCTCCAGAGTAGAGGAGTGACCAAGGCAGCAGTCAATTTAGCAACCGAGAAAGCCAATGTCGAATACATCCCCTCGGAGATAAGTCTGGCGGAAATCCAAAGAACCATAGAACAGACAGGATACAAAGTCCTTAAGGTTCCTTCTGAGGAAGAAGTCAGGGATACGGGGAAGGCCATCCATGAGAAGGAATACAGGAGACTGAAACAAAAATTTTTTACCGGTTTAGCCCTGGCTGTCATTATATTCCTAGGAAGCTCTACTCATTGGTTCCCCTGGGTTCCCGATTTCCTGAGCCATTTCTTTGTGCTCTGGCTGCTGGCCACTCCTGTCCAGTTCTGGATCGGATGGCAGTTCTATAAGGGGGCGGGGAGTGCATTCAAGCACCATCGTGCGGATATGAACACATTGATCGCAGTCGGAACCTCTGCGGCTTATCTCTACAGTGTGGCAGCCACTGTTTTTCCTTCGCTCTTTGCCAGAGTGGGTATCGAGCCCAAGGTTTATTTTGATACCTCTGCCATTATCATTGTGCTGATCCTCTTCGGCAGACTCTTGGAGGCAAGAGCCAAGGGACAGACCTCTGATGCCATCAAGAGATTGATCGGTCTTCAGCCAAAGACAGCCCGGGTGGTCAGGGATGGAAAAGAGCAGGATATCCCCGTGGAAAAAGTGTTGGCAGGAGATGAAATTGTGGTCCGACCGGGAGAGAAAATCCCAGTTGACGGTGTTGTCATCAGGGGAAAGTCGTCTGTGGATGAGTCAATGATTACCGGCGAGAGCATTCCAGTGAACAAGAAAATAAGCGATGAGGTCATCGGAGCCACCATAAACAGGACGGGAAGCTTTCAGTTTAAAGCCACCAAGGTAGGTAAAGATACTGCCCTTGCCCAGATCATCAAGCTGGTCCAGGATGCCCAGGGTTCTAAGGCCCCCATCCAGCGTCTGGCAGATATCATCGCCGGATACTTCGTTCCCATTGTGATCTCCATAGCTATTGTCACTTTTGTCATCTGGTTCGTTTTCGGGCCTCCGCCTGCTCTGACTTTTGCCCTTTTGAACTTTGTGGCAGTGATGATCATAGCCTGTCCCTGTGCGCTCGGTTTGGCCACCCCCACTGCAGTCATGGTGGGGACAGGAAAAGGAGCTGAAAACGGCATTCTGATAAAAGGTGGAGAAAGCTTAGAAACAGCCCACAGGATCCAAACCATCGTTTTTGATAAGACAGGCACCCTGACCAAAGGAGAACCGGAAGTCACTGATATTGTATCCCTGAATTCTTTCCCGGAGAATAAAATCCTTAAGTATGCTGCCAGTGCTGAGAAGAATTCAGAACATTCTCTGGGAGAGGCAATCATAAAGAGTGCCAATGGAAGAAATATCGAGATCGCCGAAGCTAAGGATTTCAGGGCCGTGGAGGGACATGGTATCGAAGCACGAGTGGAAGGAAAGAATATTCTCATAGGAAACAAAAAACTGATGAAGGATCGAGGCGTTCATGTCGGAGATTTGGAAAAAATGGCAGAGAAGTTTGCTGGAGAAGGAAAGACGCCTATCTACATCTCTTTTGACAGAAAACCTGCGGGATTGATAGCCGTTGCCGACACTTTGAAGGAGAACTCTGTCCAGGCTGTAGAGAAATTAAAAAAGCTGGGCTTGGAAGTGGTCATGCTGACCGGTGACAACAGGAAAACAGCAGAAGCGATCGCCAGGAAAGCAGGTTTCAAGAGAGTCCTTCCAGAAGTCCTCCCCGAAGATAAAGTCCACGAGATCAAGAGGCTTCAATCCGAAGGAAAAAAAGTGGCTATGGTGGGGGATGGCATAAACGATGCTCCAGCTCTAGCTCAGGCGGATATAGGAATAGCTATTGGTTCAGGAACAGATGTGGCTGTGGAAGCATCTGATATTACCCTGGTTAAGGATGACCTGCAGGGAGTTGCTTCTACCATCCAGCTCTCCAAGAAGACCATCCAGACCATTAAACAGAATCTTTTCTGGGCCTTTTTCTATAACAGTGCAGGAATACCCATAGCCGCCGGAATACTCTATCCCTTTTTCGGTATCCTGCTGAATCCCATATTTGCATCGGCAGCCATGGCCTTCAGTTCAGTTTCCGTGGTTTCCAACTCCCTCCGGTTAAAGAGGGTGAAATTGAGTCCCTAAAACCTAAAAGGAGTTCAGTCATGCTGGCGAAAATTATGGTCATAGTCGGTGGCATCATTCTAATTATTGTTCTCAACTGGTATTTTTTGTTCTCAAGAAGAAGGTAAACTCGTGATGTTTTAAATATACAGCTCTTATCATCAAACTTTTTAAATCTTCAATTGCGATATATTCCATAGTAACAAAGTCAGCAATTTAATACTTCCCCTATCAATATTTCTGTCCCTGATTTTGATAAGTTCTTGAAATGGTTACAGAACAAAAGGTTATATCTTAATTCTCATCTTTAACACTTGTAAAATGTAGTTTCTTTATTTTCAATATATTACAAGAGCAAAAACCGGGCATGGCACTACATTTTACTAATTTGGGGAGGGGGTTTTACACCTGCAGCCATAAAACAGCAATGGGCGACCCCTTCAAAGTCACTCCGAACTAAAAATTCTTTTCCATTAATGGCCAACTTTACCGCCTGGAAGGCTCGTAAATCGCGGATGATATCATCCCACGCAGGAATATCTCCCTTCTCGCTCAATCGCCTTCGTAACTCTATGACTAAAACCAGGGCCAGATAGCTGCAGAACACATGTCCTTTTGTGTTCTCAGGTGTACGATGATAGATGGGCCGTGTCTCCAAGGTATCCTTCAGATACCTGAAGGCATATTCCACCTGAAGCAGATTCTTATAGGTTACTGCTACCTCCTCTGAGGATAATTCCGTATTGGTCGTAAGAACGAATTTCCCATCAAACCGACTTTGCCGCTGACTTAGCTTGGCTGACTTAACTTATTGATAATAATAGATTATTTATTTTCTCTCTGGCAGAGATTCTCCTTAGAGGTGATTTTTTCACCCATTTTAACAAAATCTTTTTCTTCCCTTAAGCAGTTAAGTATAGATAAGTATAGACATGCTCTATTTGCATGCTGTTCATTATCTAATGACTAATGAAAAATTAAATTGAATTTCTGGGCTTATAAATTCATTTTAACGAGAATCTATCAGGGAAGAGGTAACAATATCTCTATCCTATTCAATAATATAAATCAGCCAAGCTGAATTAACGAACTGAATTAACGAATTAAAGAGAATTAAAGAACAGAATTAAAGAATTAAACAAGCATAAAAATCATTATCTTCAAATATGGGGAGGCTTCGCTTGAATTGACATTCACAGGCAATTGATATTTAATTCAGTCATTATCTTTTAAGAAGGAACAAATGAAAAAATCATCCATAAGCATCTTTCTTTTTATCACTGTGCTTATTCTTATCCTTGATGCAATACGTTAAATCCGGAATAGTCAAACGATTACTAATTATTATTGGTATTCTGTTTGTCGTTTTGGGAATTCTCGGTATTTTCCTTCCTCTGTTGCCGACGACACCTTTATTATTGTTAGCGGCTTCATGCTTTATAAGGAGTTCAGAAAGACTTTACAATTGGCTTTTAAAGAACAAATGGCTTGGCCCTTATATTAAAAATTATCGAGAGCATAAAGCTGTGAGCAAACGAACAAAAATTGTGACTCTTCTGTTACTTTGGTTAACTTTGAGTTATTCAGCTATTGAAGTGGTTAGCAACCTATATGTTCGTATTTTTCTCTTAATCATTGGGATTGGAGTTACAATACATGTGCTAAGTCTGAAAACACTCGAATCAAATCATGAAAAATCTAACTTTAGGTGATTCATCTTGTCAAATAAAAATCTAACCGTAAGAGAGGAGGAAATAGGTCATAATAATAACCTAAACCTTCAGGATAGGAGGATAGGTTATGAGTAATTATAGGGAATTGCTTTTTCATCTGTTTGAGATTTTGACTCATTTTCGCTCATTTCATTGCCTTTCAACATCACCATAAACATAATCCATAGACTCTATTTCAGTGCTGTGTTTTCCGTATTGATAAACGACCTGCCCCTGCGTCTCATCCAGCGATAATCTTTTTAATGCACAATTTTGTTTTTCAACTCTTAAAACAATCTCTTCTTTAAAAACATCCCATGATATGAGGGAAAATTCCGAATCTTGCAAATTAAAAACCTTTAATATATTCTTGTACATGTGGCAGGTCTCCTTTATTCTTGGAATTTGATGTGGAAATTATACTTTTCCACTCAAAAATCTGCCACACCTTTCTTACCTCACTTTTCGTTATAGAGCCGAAAACATCTTGACATTATAGCATTATAATGTTATTTTCTTAATTGCTGTTAAATATTTTTTGAGGTGACAAAATGGCGAGTTTAACAAAAAGATCAACTATTTATTTTGATCCCATTATACACAGAGCTTTAAAAATAAAAGCTGCCTCAACAAACCAATCTATTTCAGAAATTGTTGATTCTGCTATTCGTCAAGAATTTGCTCAGGATGAAGAAGACATTAAAGTATTTGAAGAAAGAGCACATGAACCAACAGTTTCTTTTGAAGACGTTCTGAAAGAATTAAAGCTGCATGGTAAAATATAAGATTGAATTTAAGAAATCTGTTTTAAAAGAGCTTAAATCAATTCCCGATAAAGATATAGAAAAGATCCTGAAAAAAATTAAATCTTTATCGAAAAATCCAAGACCAAGCGGATGTATAAAACTATCTGGTCAAGAACGATATAGAATAAGACAGGGAAATTACAGAATACTATACTCTATTGAAGATGATATTTTAGTCATTTATATTGTTAAAATCGGACATAGAAAGCAAGTCTATAATTCATAGATATATCACATCCAAGAAGAACATAAAGAACTTTCATCAGCTCATACCATCAGATATTATTCCCAGAAAAACATGATGGATGCCATCCTTTTCATCCATCCATTCCAAAATGATTCAATACCTGTAAAGCTCTCAATGTGTTCCAGCGGCTCGGTTCCCTTGGATTTTCTATATCGAAATGTGTTTGTCCGGGATGAGATTTAAAATTTTCTGTCAACAACAGTTGTCTTATTTTCACTACAAAAGTAAACATCTGCTTACTCCATCTTATTTTATGTGATAGTTGAAATCATCCATTTTCCTGAGGGGATTCTTCATTTTCAGCAGCTTTGTTATTCTGGCCTGTTTTTTGAACAATCAAACCATATTGTGGGAGGGATTTATAGACAAAGACCTGCCTCTTCTTCTTGGTAAACAGTTGATAAAAAAACGTTTGTTAAAAAGATATTGAGCTGGCGGCATAGTGGATTTAATGTACACAGTAAGGTCAAGACTGAGACTAAAGAAGATGCCGAACGTGTAGGTAAATACATGATAAGACCTGTCCTCTCCCTGAAAAGATTATCGCTGGATGAGACGCAGGGGCAGGTGGGAAAGTATATGATCCGTCCTGTCCTCTCACTCAAAAAATGAAGATGGGGATGAAAATTTAACCTGTTTCCAAAAGACTGAATCACAGCAATGATGCCTGGTGTGATATCTTTGCGTGTGGTTGCCTTGAAAAATTTAACCAGAGCCTCTTTGCCGCATAGACATAATTCAGAGAGAAGTGAGCGAAGAAGTCTTTCTTCCCCACAGTCTCCCCACCGAATCCTTGCAAATCCACACTTTGGATTGCCGCAGTCAAAATATTTACCGTTCATACTTACTATTCGGTCACCTAATTTTATTCCTTTTTCACAAGCTGAAGATCTTTTGTAAAGAAAATCTATATGTATAATCGCCAAGATGAAATCCTCCGATATCGGTTCTTATGTGGACAATTCTATTCTGCCTCCAGCGCCCTTTCGAGGTGAAGGCCGGGTCAAATTGATTGTACTTGGTCAGGACCTGACGGTTCGAGACGCAAAATCCAGAGAAAATATCAAAGTGACACTTCTTTTGAACCAACCCGGCAGATTGAAAGATTACATCAAAGAAATCTGCGATGGTTTAAATAGTGACCTGGAACAAAGTATTTATGCAACCAATCTTTTGAAAAATTTCTTCACAACTCCTCCGGATAAATTTAAAAAAGAAAAGCCGGAGTTTTTTAATAAAGCCGCTTCCTTTTGGATACCTTTAATAAAAAAAGAGATTGAAGAATTTGAGAATGTTCCGCTCCTAACTCTGGGTGAGCTTATATTAAATGCACTAACAAAAAGACCAGAAGAAGTCTTAATTCGATCTTGTATAAGTTTCCAACTCCTGAGTGGTACCATCGTAATATTCTTTGAGCTTCCTGATTTGCTCGTTTATATCCTTACTGACAGCCAAATCTAAGTCACTGATATGGCTTTGTTCTTTCTTCGCTTCTTCTAATTTCTCAAAAATGATCTCAAAATTATATTTTTGTTTCTTCATAACGCTCCTTTTTCATTATACCACTTTTTTCCCGGATTCCGATTCAATTTGAAGTCTAATCTTTCGTATATTACTCTCCGTTCCACAATTTGGGCATTTAAATATATCATTATTAATAGGATACGGAAATCGATTATTTTTTAAAGGAATTCCTTTTTTTAAATTTGCCTGAATCAAAGATTTTTTCTTGCATTTCGGACATTCAAAATTGATTTCTGCGAGTTCATCTTGCTCACTTTTTTTCGGCTTTCGTCCTGGCGATACAGCAAATCTATAAATCTGGGACCCTATAGTCTCGAATATCTTATAAATGTTCGTCTCGAAACTCATCCTTAACAACGTATAGTATCTTAGAATCGCTTCATTTAACTCTTTTTGGACATTAAAATTAGTAATTTTTAAGCGCAATTTTTTAAAATCTTCAATTTTTATTGAACGGCCATGTGTTAACCACTTAGACTGTTGACATAGAATTGCCGCAATTTCATTTGCTCGTTTCTTTTTTTCTTTATCTGTTACTTGCTCACCAGTACTGCTGTGTGTATCCCAATATTTAAATTTATACCGGCTTAACCAATCTGCCACTAGCTTTTTTGAAAAATTTTGTGCATTTTCACAATGTTGAATTTCTCCGGGAGATATATTCTGCAATATTGGAATATAGGCAGGGTTTAATTTGCCAGTTTTAATGACCTCTTCTTTGATTTTATTTAAACCTTCAAGAAATGCTTCGGCTGAAAACCGTTTATTGTTTGCGATGATTTGAGCATCAATCGGACCAAGTGCAGAGATTGAACCCATCAATATCTCATCTCCCGCCATTGCAAAAATTGTTCCTGCACTTTTGGCATATCCAGGAATAATTATTCCAACTTTTTTATATTTATCTCTAACCAGCTTAACCAAGTCTTCAACTACTTCCGCAAATCCCCCTGGAGTTTCAAGTATTATATCAATACTCTCACCCCTCAAGTTATCCAGTTGATCTTTAAACGGTAATATATCTGAATAATCAATTGAGATATTTGCATTTGCTTTTGTTAAGTCACTAGCATAAACAAGAATGTCACGGTTGTCTCTAATATCGGATATCCTCTTAAGCTGTTTTTTTCTTTCTTTAGTAATCTGAGCAAAATCTAGATGTTTGTCTAAATATTCCGAATAAAATCCCATAACAATCCCAAAACGAGTTTACTAAGTTTATTTGAAGAAATCAATTTTTCCTAATCTCCTCTTAAGTAGATTTCCATAAAGCAATTTCCACGAAAACTCTATTAATAATAAACGGAATAGAAAAGTAAAATATCTCAATTCATTTCCTAGGAATATAAAAATTGATAGAAAATTGCTTTTTTGGTCTTATGCGATTTTGACTCATTTTTTCTCATTTCAGGCCCTTTCGACTTCTGCATTAAAAATATTACAGGAAAACAGTATCTTGTCAAGAATAAACTCAAAAGAATAAAGCAAGGAAAATAGAATATCAGTAAAATTGACATGATAATGGGGATAAAGAATAGATTTCAAACTCATAGAGTTTCGTTATTAATATTGAACTCTTTCTTCAGCTGCTACAGCAAGCTGAGGAAAGAATGGAATATCTATAAAAGTCTGGCAGGAACCAAAAAGCAGCAGGATTCCCATCAAGACTGTGAACACTCTTGTTTTCATGATGGTCCTCACTTCTTTATCTATAAAACACAAGTCTTAAGATTGAATAGATTTCAACGGTCTTTTGTTTCTCTTCTATTCTACATAAAAAATAATGAAATGCTAAAAATTCTTTAAGATCATTGACATTCTCAAATAAAATGTTACTATATTTAAAATAATAACACCAAGGAGGCTGAAATGACCATCTGGAATAAAACACTCAGCTTGAGTTTGATCTTCATGTTTTTTCTCATACCCAGTCCTAATTTTGGAGAAGAAAACAAAAAAACTGACGAGGAAAAAAAAGAAAAAGAATCCATTTTTCATCCTCATGAAAAAGTACTGGTCACCGCCACCATGACCCGGCAGATGATCAAAGACTGTTCGGCTTCAGTGAATGTCATTGATATGGATGATATCCAGGCCTTACCTGGAGTCAACAATGCCATGAATCTGTTGAACACCCAGCAGGGTATTTTTACCCGGCAGACAGGCGCTTTTGGCAGAGCTGATGTGGATATTAGAGGGATCGGGCAGAGGGGACGCCGCATCGCGGTTTTGGTGGACGGGCGGCCTGAAAAAATGGGCTTGTTCGGATGCACCATTACCCATGCTTTCCCTTTAGACAATGTGGAGCGGATCGAAGTGGTGAAAGGACCTTCCTCTGTGCTGTATGGTTCTGAGGCAGTGGGCGGAGTGGTTAATATTCTCACTCATATGCCCGAGAAAAAGTTTGAAACAGATTTCACAGGTTCTTATGGAAGCTACAACACCCAGAAGTACAATTTTCGCCATGGTGGAAACCTCAATAAATTCAGCTATTTTTTGACCCTGGATCGAAGGAGCAGTGACGGTCATAGAGAAAATTCAGGGTATAAGGGAAACGCCCTGACCGGAAAAATCCAATACAAGTGGACTGAAGACCTACTCTCCAGCTTTCAAGTTAAGTATTTTGACGGACGGAAATATGAAGCAGGCCCTGTTGACCATCCTCTTTCTGATTTCTGGAACGATTATCAAAGAGGAGCTGCTGACTTCAGCCTAAGAAAAAACACTCCTCAGAATGAAATATTTGCCAAACTCTACACTAATTTCGGGCATCACCAGTTTTCTGACGGCTGGCATTCCAGGGATTTTGTCAACGGAGGAGTGATCCGGTACACCAACAAACAAATAGCCCGCAACGAACTCACCATTGGGGGAGATTTCCGCTTCTTGGGGGGAAAAAGCTATAATTTTCCCCAAGGAGAATGGCAGAAAAATGAACAGGCGATCTTTTTCCATGACCAATATGTGCTCTGGAAAAAATGGATTCTGTCAACCGGTCTCAGACTTCACCGTGATTCTTTATACGGACTTCAGCTTTCTCCTCAATGGGGAATGGTGTATCAAATAAATGACGGTCTTTCTCTTAAAGGCAACATCAGTAAAGGATTCCGCTCGCCCCAATTGAATGAACTCTTTATGTTTCCTGCAGCTAACCCTGACCTTAAACCAGAGATCATGTGGAACTATGAACTGGGATTTAAAAAAAATCTTTTTTCCTGGCTTGTGTTAGACGGCACTTATTTTCATATGAAAGGATCAAACTTTATCGAGACTCAGCCTAATGATTCCCCTCCCCCTCTCTTTCAATTCAAGAACGCAGGAGAATTTGCTTTTAACGGCGCAGAAGCTGCTCTCAGGGCCAGTATAAACCAAAATCTATTCTTCAACCTTTTCTATACTTATCTGGATACTGGAGAAAAAACCAAAGGAAGGCCCGGCCATAAAATTGACCTTTTTCTGCGCTGGACTGAATCCTCTTATTTTGTATCCCTGCAGGGCCAGTATGTCACAGATTATTTTGCGGGCAACTTTTCCACCCGATCGCTTCCCAGTTATTTCCTTCTCAACATCAGAATGAGCCTGAACCTCTCTAAAAAAATAAAAATATTTCTGGATATCAACAATCTATTCAACCAGGACTACAACATCTTTGTTGAGCTGCCTGGAATCGCCTCCGGAATCTATCCTATGCCTGGACGAAATTTTAATCTCGGAATCAAAATAATCCCATGAGTTATCAAGGAAAAGATGTGGTGCTGGGCGGACTTTTCTTAGCCCTGGCCTTGGTTATTCCCATTCTTTTTCATGCGGTGGGCTTGGGAAGTGCCTTTCTTCCCATGTTTTTTCCCATCATTGCCGCCGGATTTCTCATAGCTCCCGTGGCTGCTTTGACCGTGGGCATTATATCCCCTCTTCTCTCCGCTCTTTTAACCGGTATGCCTCCTTTTTTTCCTCCCATTGCCTTTATCATGATGGCTGAAGGACTGGTTTTAGCAGGAATTCCCTCTCTTCTTCATCAGAAATACAGAATCAATATCTACTTGACTCTAGTCACAACTCTTATTGCAGACAGGATGGTGCTATTTCTAGCTGTAGTGGGGATTTCAAAATGGCTGGAGCTGCCTGAAAACATACTGGGATGGGCCTCCCTTATTAGAGGCCTTCCTGGTATCGCGCTCATTATTCTGTTCATTCCTCCCCTCATCAAAAAAATAAGCCGCCGGATGTCCTTTATATCCCTTATGGAGTGAACTCAAATGGACCGAAAAACATTTTTCAATAACGCAGCTCAGAACTGGGAGAAAGAGCATCAGCGCGAAAAAGAAAGATCCAAACTCGGAAAGTTGTTTCCCTATCTTCCTGTTAAAAAGGGAGATAGGGTTCTGGATGCCGGCTGCGGCACAGGAAGGCTTATCCCTTTTATAAAAAAAGCAGCCGGCTGTGAAGGACAAATCGTGGAAATGGACTTTGCTCAAAAAATGCTGCGCCTCGCTAAGGAAAAACATTCAACTCCCAATATAAATTTTGTCCAGTCCGATGCTCAGCAGGTCCCGTTCCGGGAAAAATCATTTGATGTGGTGATCTGTTTTGCGCTTCTCCCCCATATCCCGAATAAACAGAGAGCTCTCAAAGAATTCAAAACCATACTGAAACCAAAGGGTTCCCTTTTTATCGCCCACACCATGAGCCGGGAAGAGCTTAATTCTTTCCATAAAAAAGTTAAAGGACCTGTGACTCAGGACCTGCTTCCAGGTCAAAAAGAAATGAAAACACTGCTCTTTAAAGCAGGTTTTCAAAGTCCTTCTATCACTAACAAACCGTCTCTTTATATAGCCATGGGAAAAGCATGAATCTGATTCAATCTGATAAAAAGGATCCTGACGCCTCATCTTATCTAAATCTGGATCCTCGCATAAAAATCATCTCCATGATGGTGTTTATCGTGATCATCAGCCTGACTCCTTCCCCGTCTTATCTCAAATTCATGCTTTATTTTTGTGCCCTCATCGTTCTTTTTGTGCTGTCTGGAATCGTCTTGAAAAAGCTTTTCTCCAGATTGATTTTCCTGATTCCCCTTCTTGGTTTTTTGGGAGTGTCTGTTTTCGTTTTTGGAAGTCAGAGCCCTGCAGAAAAAATAAATATCCTATGGAACCTTACCGTTAAATCCACACTCATCTTTCTCTGCATTGGATTTTTGGTCCTTTCAACTCAATTTTTTCATTTGATCAAAGGATTTGAACTTTTAAAAACACCGGCTGTGGTGATATCAATCATGACTTTTGCCCATAGATATATCTCTCTCTTTTCTGATGAAGCTGAACGGATGAGAAGGGCCAAAAAATCAAGAACTTATAAAAAACAAAAACCTGTGGATAAAATCAAAACACTGGTTTCGCTGGTTTCTCAACTGTTTTTAAGAGCGTTCAAGAGAACAGAAAATATATACGCAGCCATGCTTTCAAGAGGATTTGACAGAAAAATTGAAACATTGAGTCTTTTTAAAACCCGAAAAAAAGACTGGATCTTTCTTTCCCTTTTTACACTCTATGTTGTTTCCGTGGGGGGTTTGTTATGAAAAAAACAGCGGCCCGGGTTATTGATCTGAATTTTTCTTATCCGGATGAGCCTGAAATTCTGAAAAACATTAATTTCTCTCTAAAACAAGGGGAAACTCTAGGGATCATAGGTCCGAATGGAGCCGGAAAATCCACTCTGCTTCTTCACCTGAACGGAGTCTTGAAACAGGACGGATCGGTTCAAATTTTTGGGGAACCCATCAAAAAACAGAACATCAGAAACATCCGGAAAAAAGTGGGGATGGTGTTTCAAGATCCCAATGACCAGTTATTTATGCCCACGGTTTTTGATGATGTGGCGTTCGGGCCTCTGAATCTGGGAATAGACAGAGATCAAATCACCATAAAAGTGAAAGACATCCTTAAGCAATTGGGACTTTCAGAACTCGAAGAGAAAAACCCGTTCCATCTGAGTTTAGGAGAAAGAAAAAAAGTTTCCCTGGCTACAGTGCTGGTTCTGAAACCTCAGATACTGGTTCTGGATGAACCCACCGCTAATCTGGATCCGGGATCTAAGAAATCATTTATCAACACTCTCAAAAATATCCCCTTTACTAAAATCATCGCTTCTCATGACATGGACTCCATTTATGACCTCTGCAGCCAGGTTCTATTGATGAATGAAGGAAAAATCATAGCCCAAGGAAAGACAGAGCAAATACTCCGGGATAAAGAGCTTTTAGAAGCCAACAGCCTGGAACTCCCCTCCTCCCTCCGCTCCTGATAGCATGGAAACCCAAGCCGGCTGCTTAGGCCTCATGAAATTTAGATACAGCTGAAGCGACATTGAAGGTTTAGCCTTCTGATGAGCTTTTTCGAGGGTATCCGGCGAAGCCGGACGTTGAGTATCTCTGACCCACGGACGGGGGGGAGTTACGGAAACGCCGAGAAAAACGAAGAAGAATGGCGTTAAAAATCTGAACGGAGCACAATCTGAATCTAAATTTCTTATATTTCTTCTTTAAAAGAATCTCCTCAAAAAACTTCAAGGCCTCGGAAATGAATTGACATTAATTATATCTGATGGTAAAAATAGCATACCAAATCCCATGAAAGCAAAATCAAGGAGTATTCTATGTCTCGGTTCAAAGAGTTGGAAGAAAAATTAATCAAAAACTGGCTGGTTTATCCAGGCTTTGATTTAGAACTGGCAGCCACTGGATTGGATTTGCCGGTCAACATTGCTTTTATTCCTACCCCACACAAGGATTCCAAATCTCCCTTTTTTTATATAACCGAACTTTATGGTCAGGTCAAAGTAGTGACTCAAGAGGGAACAGTGCATACCTATGCCGAAGGACTGTTGAATTATAAACCGACTCCGGAAATTCCAGGCCATGGGGAATCAGGACTTACCGGAATTTGTGTGGATTCATCCACTGGAAATTTATTTTTATCTATGCTTTATAAAAAAAAAGATCAAATGAAGGGCAAGGTGATAAATACTTCCAGTAAGAACGGTCTTAAAATGGATTCCATGCAAGTGGTGATTGATAATATCCCCTCCACTACTCGGGCTCATCAGATACAGGCTGTGACTATTGGATTTGACAGAAAGCTCTATGTGAATGTGGCGGACGGAGGACAATGGAAAAAGTCCCAGGATGATAAGGACTTAAGAGGGAAAGTCCTTCGAATGGAGTTAGACGGCTCCATTCCGTGGGATAACCCCAATCCGGATAGTTATGTCTATGCCAAAGGTTTTCGCAATCCGTTTGGTGCCACTTGGCGCCAAAGTGATCAATGCTTGTACATCGCAGGGAACGGACCGGATGTGGATGACCGACTCGCCAAAGTCGAACCTCTCAAAAACTATGGATGGCCGGGAACCATGCGGAAGAATTCCTTTTTCTGGTGGCATTACACTCAAGCACCCACAGCTTTGGATTTTATGCAAAAGGGTCAGTTTCCACCTCAGTTTAATGACCATCTGTTTGTGGCTTTGTTTGGTGAAGCTTATGCCGAGGGTCCTGGTGTCAAAGGGAAAAAAATTGTTAAGATCCAGTTGAATGATGATTCAACCGCAGTCAAATCCTATGATGATTTTGTGGTTTATAGAGGAAAGGGAGCAGCCAGTCCCTGCGGCTTGGCTTTTGGCCCGGATGGTCTCTATTTCACAGATCTTCATGGAGACCAGGTGGATGGAAAGAAAACAGGTGGTAATGTGTACCGAGTCAAACCAAACAAAGAAGTTTTAGAAGAAATGAAGGGTCATTCGGATCAATACGGGGAAATTTGGTCTAAGCCCTAAGTGATATTATCTCTGAAAACATAATAGAAAAAGTATAGATGACTTTTGAAATTTGTAAAAAGAGTCAAAACCTATAAAATAAATTATTAGTACGGAGGCAACGAATTGGATAACAAAGAATTAATCAATATGTTAAACAGAGATTTGCGGGATGAACATGCGGCTGTGGTGCGCTATCTTATCCACAGTTATCTGGAGGGGGAAGACAAGCCTTTAGGCGCCAGTTTGCTTTCCAGAGCCAGAGAAGAGATGTGGCATATGCATTGGCTGGGAAAGATCATTGCACAAAAAGGAGGAGAGCCAGATATGACGGCAGCGGAATACCCCCATGATCCAACCAACCGGGCGACCATATTTCAATCTTACGTGGCTTATGAGAAAAACTTGATTCCTCATTACAATAAGGAAGCCGATGAAGTTGATGATCCTCATATTGAAAGAGTTCTCCGGAGGGAAGCATGGGAATCTGAGATGCACGCCACTAAATTTCAGAGAATACTAGACAAACTGTCTCCTCAAGAAGCAGAGGGACTACCTGGAGGAAAAAATGAACTTTCTGAGGAATTTGTGGATAAACTTCAAAAATCTGTCGCTGAAAAGTACACCCAGATGCTTCAGCATATTAGAGACTCGTGGTTTTTTCAGAAAGAGGGATTGGAATCATGGCAGATCATGGATTTTTCCATGACCCAAATGAAACAGCTCGCCCATCTAGCTGAAGATATCGCTGAAAACGGAATGACTCCCCGATTTGAGTTGGGAGAAATAGAAAGAAGCACTTCCATAGGCCAGGCTCTGGAAAAAACCGTTCAGAAATTAAGAGATTCCCAAAATCGACATATGCAATTCACCGAAGATTCGGAAGCTCAAAAACACAGGGGATTTATGATCAATCTGGATCTGACTTTAAAGCAGGAAAAATACGAACAGGAAGAAATCGAAGACGGGATTAAAAAAAAGAAGTGATATAGGGATGAGAAGCCATTTTTGGTGAAATTAATGAGAAAAAAATTATTGTAATTCCCCTGCGTTTAAAAAATCCTCTCTGGGAATTGGTTCAATTTCTATATAATCGAAAAGTCAAAATCATCTTCTAAGATTGAATCTTTCCATTTTGAAATATCAACTTTCTGGGTAATCAGACGGTTGATCTGATTGGCGCCCTCTTTGAGCCCCAACCATATGGCTCCCACAATTATTCCATCTCGAACCACAATCTTCTTGTAAACTCCCTTTTCCTTGTTTTCTGTCCGGAATTCCTCATATGTTTTTTCTTCTGGATTCACAAGACCGATTGAGGTGAGAGATATGCCCATTACTTTCAGGGTATTGGACATAATAGTCCCTTCGTACTTTTTTTCTTGTCCAAGAATGTTATAAGCCGCAGTTTGAGCTTGTGCAAATGATGCAGGAATAATACCATACATCTTATCCTTATGTTGAATGACATCCCCGGCTCCAAATATTTCTGGATTGCTGGTTCGGAGATTATCATTGACAACCAAACCGCGGTCTATTTCCAATCCTGCCTCTTTAGCTATGTCAAGATTAGGCCGAACTCCTGCTGCAATAATGCTCATATCTGTCTTGAATTCTTTTCCATTCTTAAACTTTAAGCCATTTACTTGTTTTTGTCCCAGTATCTCTTCTGTTGCCATCCCTAAATGGACTTTGATCCCCATATTTTCAATTTGAGATTTAAGCAGGGAAGCCCCCTGGCTGTCCAGCTGTCGAGGAAGCAGCCGCTCAAAAAACTCAATGACCTCAATATCAGCTCCTTTTGATTTAAGTGCCCGAGCTATTTCCAGACCTAATACTCCTCCTCCAATGACAGAAGCCTTTTGATGAGTTTTAATATACTCCTGAATTTGAAAAGCATCCTCAATCGTTCTCAGTGTGAAGACTCCCTGTTTTTCTGCACCGTTAATCGGCGGTATGAATGAATGAGAGCCGCATGCCAGGAGAAGCTTATCATACTTTTCTCTTTGACCTGTGGACAGCTCTATTTCATTTGAATCAGGTAGAATATGTTTCACCGGGCTGCCGAGATGAACATTAATATTCTGTTTATCATACCAGTCTTCAGAGAAAGCGAAAATCCGTTCATAAGGAATTTTCTCAGCAAGGAATTCAATCAAATTCGGACGGGGATAGTAATGATATTGTTCATCTGCAAAGATATCAATATTGACATTTTTATCGAGTTCACGAAGAGTTTTGGACGACATTACTCCTGCTATTCCATTTCCTATGACGACAATTCTCATTTCTTAAATCCGTCCTTTCACTCCCTATGATGCTTTCTGAAAAAACTCTTTTCCGACACCGCACTGAGGACAAACCCAATCCTCAGGCAAATCTTCAAATGCTGTTCCCGGATTAATTCCGTTCTCAGGATCTCCTTTTTCAGGGTCATAAATATACCCACATGCTGTGCATTCCCATTTTTCCATTATCTCCCTCCTTAATATGAAAAAAATATTTTTCGGAAAAATCTATTAATTCTCTTCAAGAACATGCTTTTCATATTCATTTTCTAATTTTAGTTTGTGATTTTTCTCCTGCTCAACCAAATAATCAAAAAGCTTTTTAAGTTCTTCTGTCTCAGCCTTTTTGGAAAGTTCTAAGTAAAGTTCTATAGAACTCTTTTCCTTTTTCGCTGCAATAATGAGTGCATCCTGAAAATCCATATCTTCTTCGATCACTCCTTCTTCTAAATAATCACTGACTTTCAAGTCAATAACTTGAGAAGGCTCGTATGATTGAATTTTATCTTCGTCTAAACCTTGAAGAAGTTTTTTGTGGTTTTTTTCTTCTTCCTGCAGTTCCTGAAGAAGCTTTTTCAAACCTGGAGTTTTACCCAATTGGATCATTTTTCCATAGTTATCCATGGCTTCTTCTTCTCTTTGAATAGCAAAATCAACGGCATCTTTTAAAGTTAACAGTTTCATTATTAGACTCCTTACATGTTTTCTAAATTGGTTACTTGATTTTTTGTGTGAATTTATGAATGTATGTAATATTGGTATATTTTTTCATTTAACTGAATATCATAGATTTGTCTTCTCTTTTTCTACAACAGTTATATCATTCAATCTTTCTGTTTCACTGAAGATATTTATCATATCGTTTTCCTTTATTGAAAGTCAATAAATAAAATTGGTGGAGTTTTTCATAAATGTTTTGGAATCTGAAAAGATAATTTGAAAATTGACAAATATAAAGAAAAGCTATAATTAATAAATAATAACGATACTTAAAACGGATTCACTCATGATTGATTATAAGAAAACAATAAAATAATCGAAGGGAGATTTCTTAATGAAAAAAACATTTAACTGGACACTCAATGTCAGTCTATTGTTTGTTGCTGCTTCTGCCCTGACCTATTTCGTGCATTATTTGATATTTCATGACCCGCATCATATTTTTATCTATATGATTGGAGATTTTGGTTTTTTATTCATAGACGTTCTTCTTGTTGTATTACTTATAGAACGAATTCTCGCACACAGAGAAAAACAGGCTATAATGAAAAAATTAAATATGGTTATTGGAGCATTCTTCAGCGAGGTCGGTTTGGAGTTATTAAAAAAGTTTGCCGGCTTTATCGAGAATGCTGAACAACTTGAGAGTAAACTCAAAATCACCTCTGATTGGGGAAAGAAAGAATTCAAAGAAGCTATCACAGAAACAAAAAAATTCCCCTATGAAATCAAAATTGATTTGAATAAGTTACAAGACCTTAGAGATTTTCTCCTAGAAAAGCGTTCATTCATGTTGAGACTCTTAGAAAATCCAAATCTACTGGAACATGACAGATTCACAAATCTTTTATGGGCTGTATTTCATCTCACTGAAGAACTCGCTTTCAGAGGTAAAAAGTTGGAACAGCTCCCTAAGAATGATTACAACCATTTGGCTATCGATTTGAAGAGAGCTTACTCACAGCTGACAATTGTCTGGATTGCATACATGGAGCATATGAAAAAAAATTATCCCTTTTTGTTTTCATTGTCTGCAAGAGTGAATCCTATGGACAAGAGTGCCAGCCCCATCGTATCAGGATGATTTAGGAAAATGAGGTAAATAGGTAAAGGGCTCTCTTTTCTTCCGTTGATGGACTCGTTTATATTGATTTCTGAAGGAGTTTCATCATAGATACTAAAAAACCCAATGGTTGTTTTTTTTATCTTTCCTGTCAGTCTGGACACCACATGGATTGACTTGAAAGGTAAAAGCCCTTTTTTTATCATGAAAAGTATCTATATAGATGATGATTTCATCATCTTCATAAACATTGTCTCTTTGAGTGAGGCAGGCTCTTATTGCTTCAGGATTGGAATCGAACGCACGGATGGCAATATAGAGATTATTCCTGTTATATCCACAATAAACGATCGTTTTTTCAGTCGGTTCTGCCCCTTCCCTCGGTTTGAATTGAGTGAAATTCTCAATCACAGCCCCGTTTTTCCAAATTTTCTCTTCAAGATGCCCATCTATCTTTGGAGAATCTTCAAACCGGGGTACTATAATATGATAATCTTTCTTTTTTTCTTGAGAGTATAGATGAATTGGAATAATTATCAATAAAAACAATAGGGGGAAAATACGATAGACCTTCATTTTCATAAAGACACCATTTATACATCATCACAATCTCCTTGTAAATGTAAACAGGAAATTATCTAGATAGAACATCAGCGATTTTTATGTTCTTCTCCTCAAGGGTGAACCCCATAACTTTATTCAAATTTGCCAGAGAAAGATTATAATCAATGATAGCCTTTAACTCGTTTGTCTGCGCCGTGGCAAGCTCACTCTGATACTCAAGAACCTGGTAATTTGTGGAAAGCCCCACTTTGAACTTATCTTCTTCAGCTTCTAACTTTTCAACTGCCAGTTCACGAGCCGCCTTGTAGGCATTAAGGCGTCTGAAATTTGTCTCAACTGCCCTAACCGAATTTTTTATTTCCAGAAGAATAGACTGTTCTTGGTTTTCGAGATTGAGCTTGGCCTGTTCCAGCTCTATCTTTGAAGATATATAGTTAGCCCGGGAAAAAACAGAATTCAGAGGGATATCCAGTGAAATCCCGATTGACCAGTTCTGGTACTTGAAACCAAAGGCATCCTCTAAAGCATCTGCTGCAGTCCCCGGTATGATGGCGACTGGTTCTCCAAAAATCTCTCCAGGAGGATAAACCAACTGTGTTCCTGAAATTCCTGGGCTCCAGTAGGATGCATTCAGATTTAAAGAAGGAAGCAGCTGGTTCTTTGCATAATTCAAATTTATTTCCTCATTTTGTATATTGATTTTTGAGACCTTTAAATCTGTTCTGTTTTCCATCGCGGTTAAAATAGCACTGTCCAGATTTATATTCTTTTTTTCATAAGAGGGCTTTTCCGAGGGTGTGATATGGACATCAGATAATAACTTATCCTCGGCAGCAATGTTCATGAGAGCTCTTAAGGTGTCTTCTGAATTTTTCACATCCGCTTCTGCCTGAATAATATCCGCTTCCCGGCTGGCAACCGCTGCTTTGGCGTCAATGATATCTATGGGAGCTTTGGTCCCGATCTCCACAGCTCTTCTGTTTTTTTCAAGAAGATCCCGGGCAAGCTTCAAGGATTGTTTTCTCACCTTGAGAATTTCAATTTTGTACACCAGATCCCAATAAGCTTCTTCTATATTATAAATAGTATCTATGATCGCACTTTTCAAATTGTAAGTTGCCGTATCCAGATTGTTGCTGGCAACAATGATATCTTTGCGTGTGATCTTAAATCCAAAATCTTTTAACAGAGGTTGAGAAAAATCGAATCTCAGGGTGTCACCAAACCGGGGATTAATAGTTTGGAACTTTCTATTGGTCTCATTTTTATAGCCATCTAGTGAAATGGATAAAGTTCCTCCCGTAGGTATGAGCTGAGAAATTTCAGCTGAATAGTTATTATAGGCTGTCGACACCTGGTCCGAAGCATCCAGCCAGGAATAGGATGCCGAATTAGTTTCTCTCTTACTTATGTTAAAAGAAAGATCAGGAATAAACATCTCTCTGGTAGACATGATGTTTAGTTCAGCCAATTCTGGTTCGTATATTTCAATAGCCAGATCAAGGTTATTTTCGAGTGCTTTCAATACACAATCTTCAAGGCTCAAGGAAAGGGTATTCTGTTTTTCCTCAGCCTGAATTCCTGCAGCCAGGAATAAAAAACCTACAGTCATTATGGTCATTGCTTTCTTGATCATTTGTTTTCTCCTTAATTATAAATATCTTCTTGTCTTTGTCTTTTTAATATTTCGCTTCTATTTAATTGACGTTCGATCATTATTCGTATCTCAATGCTTCTATGGGATCGAGTTTGGAAGCTTTTCTGGCAGGATAAAACCCAAAAAAGATTCCAACCGACCCGGAAAAAATGAAGGCTATCAGTATAGAACTGGGGACAATCAGAGTATTCCATCCTCCAAATGATGCCAACAACTTTGAAGCAAGCACCCCCACGCCAATTCCTAAAACACCTCCCATCACACTGAGAACCACAGCCTCAGTTAGAAATTGAAAAAGAATGTCTCTTTCTCGGGCTCCCACAGACAGTCTTATCCCTATCTCCCTGATTCGCTCGGTGACAGATACAAGCATAATGTTCATAATCCCAATTCCTCCCACTAAAAGAGAAATGAGTGCGATTCCTCCAAGCAGGTTTGTTAAAATCTGGGTGGATTCTTGGGCATATTCTGCGATTTCAGACATATTTCTTACATTGAAATCATCTTCAGCTCCGGGAGCAATTTTATGGCGTATGCGCAGTATCTCTTCAATTTGTTCTGTAGCCAATGCTGTTTGTTCCTGCGATACAGCCGATACATCGATTGATTGAATATGATCTATCCCTAGAATTCTGTTTTGAACTGTGGTGTAAGGTGCTAATATAACATCATCCCTATTAAACCAGCCTCCTGATTCTCCTCTTGACTTTAAAACTCCGATCACTCTGAAAGGAATTTTTTGTATCCGGATAATTTGTCCGATGGCATATTCACCTTCGAATAGATTTTCATAAACCTCGCTTCCTAAAACCGCTACTTTCTGTCCCGATTTCACCATAGTTTCATCAAAAAAAACTCCATCAACGATTTCCCATTTCCTGATTATATGATAATCAGCACCAACTCCATAAATAGAGGTGTTCCAATTTTTGTTTCTGAATACGGTTTGTGCCCGGGTGGAAACAGAAGGAGAGATATACTTGACGGCACTCGCCTTTTCAAAAATGGCTTTGGCATCTTCTTCAGTAAGGTTAATATAGGAACCTGAACCACTGTGTCTTCCGCGAAAGGACCGGCTGCCAGGCCGGACATAAAGAAGATTTGTCCCCATGGAGTTGAATCTTTCCTGAACAGCATTCTTAGCTCCCTCTCCTATACTGACCATGGAAATAACCGCGGCCACGCCAATGATGATTCCTAGGGCAGTTAGAAAGGAACGCATTTTATTCCGGCTTAACGCTTTAAAAGCAACCTTAATGATTCTCAATATTTTCATTTTTCTCTACTCCTCTTTTTCAATCAAACCATCTCTGAGATGGATTTTTCGCTGGGCAAACACAGCAACTTCGGGATCATGAGTGACAATAAGAATGGTGATGTTCTTTTCTTTATTGAGCCTCTGAAAAACTTCCATTATTTCCAAACCTGTTTTGGTATCAAGATTTCCCGTCGGTTCATCTGCCAGAAGTATATGAGGAGAATTCACCAGGGCTCTAGCTATGGCGACTCGTTGTTGCTCTCCTCCAGAAAGCTGGTTTGTTTTGTGCGATTCCCGTCCTTCCAGGCCCACTTGGGTAAGAGCTTCAAGGGCTTTTTCTGCTGAATTCTTCCCAGGGATATTGGAATACACCAAAGGAAGTTCAACATTTTCCAGAGCTGTTGTCCGAGAAAGGAGGTTGAAACTCTGAAAAACGAACCCCATGTTTTTATTCCGGATTTGTGCCAGTTTATTCTTATCCATTGTGGATATTTCCTGGTTTTCCAGCAGATATTTACCTGTGGTCGGTTTATCCAGACAGCCTATAATATTCATCAAAGTAGATTTTCCGGATCCTGAAGGGCCCATGAGAGCCACTAATTCTCCCTTTCTTATTTCATTGGTGACTCCTTTAAGAGCTCTGACTTCTGTTTCCCCGACTTTATAGGTTCTTGTTATATGTTCAAGCTGAATAAGCACATTGTTATCCATTTTTTTTCCTTTAATAATAAATACATTTAAGATATCATCAACGACGGAGCATACCCATGGGGCTTTTTCCTCTGGAGGATCCACTATTCTCTCCTTTTGAATTCTCTCCTGTTATCACAAGCTGTCCTTCTTTCAGATCCCCTCTTACAATTTCCGTATAAGTATTGTCCGTAACCCCTGTTTTAATGAACACAGGGCGAAGTTGACCTTTTTCATTTTCAATCCATACCTGTCCGAAATCTTTCCTTCTTGCCATCTGCATGAAGCCGCTACTACCCTGTTGCCGTCTTTGAGAGCTTTCTTTGGGACCTGCTTTTTCTCTCTGAGAAGTGACTCCCCTCTCAGCCATTCTTTCCTCCCTTAATTTCACAAAGATCTCTTTCATTTCTTCAGGAGGCAAAGAAGGAGTGAATCTTAAGGCTTCATTGGGAACACGAAGCACATCTTTGGCTGTATCCGTTATAATGGATACAGTTGCAGTCATTCCGGGCATTAATTTTCTTTCCCGATTATTGACTTCCACTATGGTTGTGTACGTCACGACATTCTGGACAACTTCAGGTGAATATCTCACTTGAGTCACAACTCCATTAAAATTTTCATTCGTGAAGGCATCGACGGTGAATTTGACTTTTTGACCATCTTTAACTTTTCCAATATCCGCTTCATCAATATAACACTCCATCTGCATTTTGGTGAGGTCGTTAGCAATTTGAAAAAGTACAGGAGCCTGGAAACTGGCTGCCACTGTTTGGCCCACATTGATAGCCCTGTCTATAACAACCCCATCAATAGGGGATTTGATAATTGTATAGTTAAGGTCTACCATACTTGACTCTAATTGGGATTTTGCCCGTTGAAGCTGGGCTTCTGCAGATTGAAGGTCCGCTTTGGCACTGAAATAATTGGTTTCCGCAGATTCTTTTTCTTCATAAGAAATCTGCTCTTTCTCGAACAGTTCTAACGCCCGGTTATATTGCTTCTTTGAATTTTCCAGCATCACTTTTGCTTTTTCCAAAGATGCTTTAGCACTTTCAAGGTTGGCTTCGTCCTGGTGGACCCGGGTTCGGAATAAGGATGGATCAAGCGTTGCTATGATTTGTCCTTCTTTCACCTCTGAATTAAAATCAACATAGATGTCTGATATCCGTCCAGAAACCTGGCTGCCGACATCGACAATGGTCACCGGATTGAGTGTTCCGGAAGTAACGACCAGAGCTTCTATGTTTCCTTTATCCAAGACTGCTTTTTCATATTTTTCGCTTTTATTATTGTCGTTTTTAAATACTGTAAAACTCAAAAGTATTCCAGCTGCTACAATAATAATAGCAATTCCAATAATCCATTTTTTATTCATTTTTTGTCTCCTTTTCTGGTATTATGGTGATATGTTTGATCTTTTGGATTTATATTTCTCTCTCTCCTCTCTTCAGATTTGTATTTTTTTACCATAGCTTCTAATTTTACCTCTTGCTCTTCTGTGAATACTTCATCCATTTCTTTTTTCAGTTGAGCCTTTAAGGCAAAAAATTGCTTATGAGTTTCAATTCTTAGAAGCTTTAACCGTTCCTCGCTTTTCCTGAAGATTTCTTTCAATTGCTCCTGCTGCTGGGGTGACAGTTCAAGTTCTTCAGCCATCATTTCTAGAGTTGGAAAACGGGGAGGTTTTCTTCTTGGCGGACCCATGTATTTTTTCTCTTTAAGCAGGCATTCTTCAATAAGAATACCGCCTGCAATTCCGGCTATAAACACAATTAAAAGTGATAATATGATCCAGATTTTATTGTTGTTTTTCATGGAGAATAACTCCTTAGACCGTTATTTTCTTCAAGTGATGTAAAGATCAACATCATATTCTTCTCAACAGCTCCTTCCTGTTCAAACAAAGACTTTGTCTCTGTAAAAGGATTATCATCACGAAGAAGAAGAACTTCGGATTTACTTAATTCCATTTCTTCCTGAGACGGAAGCATTAAGATCCCGGCTGTAAATACGAACACAAGTATTAAAGAAACAGGAATGGCTCTCTTTCCCCAATATTTCCATACCAATCCTAATTTTCTTGTTTCCCCATCTTTAAACTTCGCTTCCAGACGTTTCCAGAAAAAAGACCTTGGCTGGGAAGAGGTTTTACTTTCTAATGCATCAAAGATTACTTGATATTCTCTCTTTTTTCTCTGGCAGGTCAAACAATTTGAAAGATGTTCCTGTAGTTTCTCGCTTTCCGTGGGTTTTAAAAGTCCATCAAAGGACTGTGAGAGAAATCTCTCTGCCTTTTTACATTTCATTATCAATCCCCTTTTCAAATAGCAAAGGTGCTGCCTTTTTTCTTAACATTTTCCTTGCTCTGTGTAATCTGGAATTCACAGTTCCTTGGGAAATTTTGAGTATGTTGGTTATTTTTGCATAAGAATAACCCTGAATGTCTCTTAAAGAAATAACAGTTTGATATTTCTCAGGAAGTGTTTGTAGGATTTTGTACAATAGAATTTTTCTGTGCTCTTTTTCTTCCTTCTTTTCCTTCTCCTTGAACTCATCGCTTTTGGGTGTGGTGAAATTTTCTGTTTTCTTATAAACAGCTTTCTTGAATTTCTTTTCTTTTCTCATATAATCTTTTGCCTTGTTAACTGTGATCCGATAGAGCCATGTTCCAAATTCTGATTTAAATTTGAATTTCGGCAGGGAATAAAATGCCTTAATGAAGACATCCTGTGCAATATCGTCAGCTGTTTGTTCGTTATGAATCATACTTAAAGCCAAATGAAACACCTTTGATTTATATTTTTCGACTAACAAAGAAAAAGCTTCCTTGTGTCCTTCTTTGCTTTGGATAACAAGTTCTTTTTCTTCCATGAAATCTCACACTTTTTTACCTCCACATCATTTAGACGAAGGTAAAAAGAAAAACTTCCATTGTTTTATTAGAGAGAAAATTGTCACTAATAAATAACATTCCAGAATACAAATCTTTCCATCAAAACACAACTTCTCACTATTCTCTCGATGCTGACAATTTAATTTTTTCCTTATTCAATCCTTAAGATATTCAACTTCCTGCATACTCTTTTTAATTATTTTATTTATCAGAAATCATGATTTTCCATCCAACGAAAATAAAATTAATTAGCAATTACACAGCTTCGTTTTTTCATTTTTCTGATCTCCTTATATAGGTCAATCATCATTTAGACGTATCGGACTTTACTTGTATTCCATAAAAATTATTTTTTCTTGAATTAGCTTTCCAATACAGGTAATCTATACAGAACTCATTTCGAATAGGATTGAAAGTATTTGCCTATGAAAAGGTCTCTGACAATGAATGGAATAAGCTGGCAGCGCATCCTCAGTTTTTTTTCAGGAGCAGGGATGGCAATTGCCTCTATTCTAACCATTCAACATTTTTTCCTTGCCAATTATCCTGAGTCAATATTTGAAGGTTCTTTCTGTGATATCAGTGCATTTTTTAACTGTGACGGTTCTGCTTATTCAGCAGTTTCCCAGGTTCTGGGCATCCCCATTGGATTATTCGGCTTCCTGGTTGGGTCAATGGTTGTCATGGGAGCTGTCTTCCCGTCAAAAAAATTTGAACTCACCAATTCTTTCCTTTCCCTTATTAACATTGTGGGAGTGATCTTTCTCTTTCTCTATTCTATTTTTGTCCTTGGAACTCTGTGCTTCTTTTGCCTGGGATATTATTTATTCTCGCTATTGAATTTCATTCTTTTTTTCCATTTCGGAGTTAAAAAAGGAAAAAGCCAGTTCTTTAACCGCTTTTTTAGTCCTTCTTTCAAAATACTTTTGGCATTTTTTGTGATCACTGCTCTCGCTTCCTATGGAATGATTGAATACCACGAAGTAAGAAAAGAAGCGCAATCTGTTGTTACAATAAGAGTGGTAAAACAATTTTTTGAACTTCCTGTTGTGGGAAATCCGAGTTTTATCTCGCCTTATTGGACGGCACGCGCAACTGAAAATTTCGAGGATGCTCCCATTCATATAGTCGAATATGTTGATTTTCTTTGTTCTGACTGTTTGTACCTTGAACAACAATTCAGTAAGCTGAAAGAGGAATTTTCCGGAAAAATAAATATAGCATTCCAATTTTTTCCCCTTGAAGGAAAGTGCAATAATGTGGTTGGTAAGGACATTCATCCAGGAGCATGTGAGCTGGCTTACATTGCTGCCGCCGATCCCAGCCGGTTTATGGCTATACACAGCGAGATTTTTGCAAATTTCAATCTTGCCCGCACAAGCTCTCAGTGGCGGGAAGATCTTGCCAGAAGACATGGCGTCTATGAATTTTACCTTGACCCGGCAGTCAAAGAGATGGTTCATGCCATCACGAACACTGGAATGGAATATGACAAAACATCCAATCAGTATGACTTTGGAGTACGCTCCGTTCCGACCATGATCATTAACGGTCGAATGATTATCGGCACTCTTCCTTATGAACAGATGAGAGCGATATTTCAAGCCCTGGTCGCAGAACAGGAAGGGAATAAAAAATTTATTGAAAACTGGGTTCCATTCAAAACACAGGATGTCAAATAATTACAAAAAAACGTATCAAAACGGGACATTTTAAATTTACCTTATTTATGAATAAAGTGAAAAAATTGGCATTGCTTTCGCAATTTAATTTCTTCATTCACATTTTTTATGATATAATCATCAGGAAATAAATCATTTTTGAGAAGAAAAGCTATGGAAAAAATTAATTTTTTAGAATTATCCAAAAATATAAACAAACCTTGGGAACCAAAGGAAATTCTATCAATTAATGAAACAGCGCTTCGTCTTGCTCTAATTCACGGAACCTATGACTGGCACACCCATAGGTATGAAGATGAACTCTTTATCGTGCTGAAGGGAAAGATATTTATAGACACATCCGACGGCTCTATAGAACTAAATGAAATGGAAGGTTATTTAATAGAAAAAGGCACACGGCATCGCTCCCGTTCGGATAATCCGGCTTGGATCCTTCTAATTGAGCCCGTTCAAACCCGTACTTTAGGAGACAAATAAATTGGCACAACACCCATCTCCCCATCTTTAGGTGAAAAGGAACGGGGTGCAGGGTTCCTTATTAATAACTCTTTTAAAAAGAAAACAAACTAATAAATGCTTATTCCATCAACTCTTTTTTCTCCTTAAATATTCGTATTTCTAAACAATTTGTATGAATTTAGGAGGAATCGGAAAATTCTTGACAAGAAAGAATGTATAGGTAAAAATCTTTTGTTATGGGTAAAAAAGAGATACAAAACCCCATTGATAATTTCCTCAATGCAGATAAGAAATCTTCTGTCTGGTGTCCCGGTTGTGGCATTGGAATTGTGGTCAATGCTTTCCTTCAGACAATAAGTAAATTGGGTCTGAGTCTTTCCGACTTCTGTGTCGCTTCTTCCGGTATAGGATGCACCGGTAAGATAATAGAGCACTTAAACACCGAACTGATCGTTTTAAAAAATACCAATCTTTACTCTTCCTTAGCTGATTTCCGTCATAAAAACCAAGAAAAGAAATTGATTGTTTTTTTAAACGAATGCGACCTGATGATTTCGGGAATAGATGGTTTATTGAATATTTGTCATCAGGGAATGGATCTAACAGTTATTTTTATAAACAGTTTTACCTATCACTTGTTTATCGAACACCGGGAATTTTCTTCTATGCCTTTCCGAAAAAATAGTTCTTCAGATGCATCTGATTCTCCTCTGAATATCCCTTTAATTATAAAGAACTGCGGAGCCTCTTTTATGGCACGCTGGACTCCTCTTCACTGCCGCCGGCTTATGTTTTCAATGAAGAAAGCTTTTAATAAACAGGGATTTTCTTTTATAGAAGTGCTTTCACCCTGTTTGATGTATCATGCGAGTGATGGAAATTTGGGAAAAAAACTCGATAGAATGGGAATTCTACTAAAAAATTCAACAATTGAGAAAAATGAAAATCCCGAAGAACTTGAAATTAGAAAAGGAAAGAAGTTTATTATAGGAAATTTTATTGACAAATAATTGATGAAGACAAAAAAAAAATCAGATAAAAACAAACAAAAAAAGCATCCCTCTGATCACTTTCTGAGAACAGAGTTGTTTCCGTCTGTCTTTTGTCAGGGTTGCGGCATAGGAACAGTGATCAATACTTTTATCGACACTATTAAAGAATTGAATATCAATTTGAAAAAGGTGTGCGTATTTTCGGGTACCGGATGCACAGGGAAGATCAAAGACTATATTAACCTTCGTTCTTACTTAATATCTGATGGGTATGTGATCAACCACGCAGCCAGACTCAAAAAGGAAAAACCTGAATCCATAGTGGTCGCTTTTATCAACAATGCGGATTTTCTTCTGTCCGGAGCATCGGATTTTATTCAAGCCGTAAAAAATAATGAGAACATTATTATCCTTTATATAAACAATTTAATTTATACTGTCAGCATGAATAAAACCTTCCCTATAACTCCTTTTATGAGAAAATCTGAAGACGGAAATTTTGAACTGCCATTTAATATCCCTGACCTTGCCAGGTCATATGGAGCCTGCTATATCGCCAGATGGACTCCACTGCGGGCAGGATGGTTGAAATATTCTATGATTGATGTTTTTTTTAGAAAAGGATTATCTGTTATAGAAATTGTGTCTCCTTGTTTGATTTATGATTCTGGCCAAAACAGATTTTATGATCCGGTAGAGAGAATGAAATTTTATTATGAAAATTCTGAACTCAGATACGGAGAGAACACAAAAAAGCTAGATTTAAGAGAAATGAACAGGATAATCACAGGGATATTTCTTGATTGCAAAACAAAAGAGACAGGAACAATTTGAATGCAAATTGAAATTATTATTTTAGAAAAAAGATGCAAGGGTTGTGGAATTTGTGTCGAGGTCTGTCAAACCGAAGTATTGGTCCTTTCTGACACGGAGAATGAAGAAGGTTATCGATTTCCTGTGGTCAGAGACCTAACAGATTGTCTCAATTGTAAGATGTGTGAAATGTTCTGCCCGGATTTTGCTATCTGGGTCTCAAATGTTTCTGACGAGGCTTTGAAATGAATCATGAAATAGTTAAAAAAATTGCATTGAGTGAAGAAATCTATTCCATTGAAATCAAAGCTCCTCATGTCTCAGAGAGATTTCAACCAGGACAATTTGTCATTATTCGAATTCACGAAAAAGGAGAACGAATACCCTTGACTGTCGCTGATATTGACAAGGATAAAGGAACAATATGTTTAATATTCCAGGTTGTCGGAAAAACAACCATGCATTTGAGCTCGTTAAAGGTGGGAGATACATTGTTAAATGTGGTGGGCCCGTTGGGAAATCCTACAGAGATCGAGAATTTCGGTAGAGTAATCTGTGTGGGCGGAGGAACCGGGATTGCATGCATTTATCCCATTATCAAGGCATTAGCCAAAGCTGGAAATGAAGTCATTTCTGTGATAGGAGCGCGGACAGAATCTCTTCTGATTATGGAGGAGGAAATCAAATCTGCAGGAGTGAAACTTCATATAGCAACCGATGACGGTTCTAAAGGACATCATGGATTGGTCACTGAGGTTCTTGAAAATTTGGTGAAAGAATACAGACCTGATAAAATAAACAGGGTTCTTCTTATCGGTCCTCCTGTTATGATGAAGGCAGCTGCTGAAGTGACACGTCCCTTCGGAATCAAGACAATCGCCAGTTTGAACTTGATAATGATAGACGGAACAGGTATGTGTGGAGTATGCCGGGTATTTATTGACGGCAATATGAAACTAACCTGTATTGATGGACCTGAATTTGACGCTCATAAGGTCAATTTCGACGAAGTTATAAGCCGCTTGGATATGTTTAAGGAAAAGGAAGAAATGGCGGTCAAACACTATAAAAGAGAAATGGAGAAAGAATGATCGATATTGGCGGCAAAAGAGTTCCTATGCGTGAACAGAAAGCTGAGAAGCGAACCGCAAATTTCGATTCGGTTCCTCTCGGATATAACGAAAAAGAAGTCATTAAAGAAGCAAAAAGATGTATTCAATGTGCTGGTTTCCCTTGCGAGATCGAATGCCCCATCAATATGAAAGTAAGAAAGATGATAAGGGAAATTGCTGAAGGCAATTTTAAGAAGGCCTTCTTTACTATGAAAGAAGACAATCCAATCCCGGGGATCACGGGAAGAGTATGCCCTCAGGAATCCCAATGTGAAGGAGTTTGCCCGATATCCCAGAGTGGAAATGGAATCAACATCGGGAAACTGGAAGCTTTTGTAGCTGACTGGGCTCTGGATAATAATATAAAAGAAGAAATATATATAGAAAAAAAGAGGGAAAAAGTAGCTATCATCGGATCTGGACCTGCAGGAATAAGCTGTGCCGTCGATCTTAGAAAATTTGGATATCATGTCACTGTATTCGAAGCCCTTCATAAAGCCGGCGGAGTACTTCAATACGGAATCCCTGCATTCCGGCTTCCCACAGAAATTGTTGATTACGAAATTGCCTATCTCGATGAGATCGGGGTTAAAGTTATGTTGAATACGTTCATCGGACAGAATATTGGTTTTGCGGAGTTGCAGAAAAATTTTGACGCCATTTTTATAGGCACGGGAGCCGGAGCTCCTCTTTTCCTTAGAATTGAAGGAGAAGAGCTAAAAGGAGTTTATTCAGCCAATGAATTTTTGATAAGAGTGAACCTCATGAAATCCTATAAGTTTCTGGACTATGACACTCCTATTGTCTGCGGAGATAGAGTTGGTGTCATAGGAGCCGGAAATGTCGCTATGGATGCAGCTAGATGTGCAAAGCGCCTTGGAGCAAAAGAAGTCTATATCATCTACAGAAGAACAAAAAAAGAGTCCCCTGCTCGAATCGAAGAACTCCACCATGCACTTGAGGAAGGAATATATCTAAAGGAATTGGTTTCTCCTAAAAAAGTCCATGGAAATAAAGTTGGCTGGGTAACAGGAATAGAACTTTTTAAGATGAAGCTGAGCCAGCCGGATGAAAGCGGTCGCCCGCGTCCGATAAAAATAGAAAACAGTGAATTTATTATGGATATCGATACCATTGTCGAAGCCCTTGGGACAAGACCAAACAGACTTTTTCTGAACAGGACTCCCGAACTTGATGTTAACAAATGGCAATTGATAGAAGTGGATGAAAAGCTTAAAACCAGTATCGAGGGAGTTTATGCAGGAGGAGATGCTATAAGAGGGAATGCCACGGTGATTCTTGCTCTCGGAGATGGGAGAAAAGCAGCAAAATCTATTCATCAATACTTATCCCGGCAAAAATGATCCATTATCTGGTATTCGGATCTGAAAATATTTTATTACTATGATACTCTTATCAAACATCAGCAAGTCATTCGATAACGGGGCAACCTTTGCTGTAAAGAATCTGACTCTAAAAATTAAAAAGGGAGAAACTGTTGTGTTGTTGGGCTCTTCAGGAAGCGGCAAGACCACCACCTTAAAAATGATAAACAGGCTGATTGAACCCACAAAAGGATTCATCAAAATAAATGGCACAAAGACTTCAGAGCTCAATCCTGTTGAACTGCGCCGTTCTATAGGTTATGTCTTCCAGGGAATAGGTCTTTTCCCTCATATGACTGTCCGAAAGAATTTGGAAATTATTCCCCGACTTCTCGGCTGGCCTAAAAAAAAGAGACACAAAAGAGCCATGGAATTGCTTGAGATTGTCGGGCTTGAACCAGAGAATTATTCGGATCGCCTTCCCGATGAACTATCAGGGGGAGAACAGCAACGGATAGGGGTGGCAAGAGCCCTGGCCTCAAATCCAACCTGCATGTTAATGGACGAACCCTTCGGCGCACTGGATGCTCTCACCCGCGATGCCCTTCAGCAGGAACTTTTATCCTTGAAGAAGCAGTTGAAAAAAACCATTGTGTTTGTCACGCATGATATTTTTGAAGCCCTCACATTGGGAGACAAAATTGCTATTCTTCACAAGGGATTTCTGGAACAAACCGGGACTAAAGAAGAAATCCTTTCCAATCCGCAAACTGATTTTGTAAGGAATCTCTTCGCCAAGCCAGCAAAACAATTGGCTGATTTTAAGGATATCTTTTAATGGATACTGGATTTATTCAATTCATCGCAGACCGCCTTGCAGAACTGTGGCTCCGAACAGGAGAACACTTGATTCTCATAGGCTTTTCCGCCGGTATGGCTGTCATTATTGGCATCCCTCTGGGAATTCTTGCCTCCAGATATACAAAAATACGCGGAGCCCTGCTCGGATTTGTTGGTATTCTCCAAACCCTCCCCAGCCTTGCGATGCTGGCTATTCTTCTTGCCCTGCTTCAAAAAATCGGAACTGTTCCCGCTATCATTGCTCTCACTCTATATGCCTTGCTTCCCATTGTCCGAAACACAATTGCAGGAATTGAAGGGGTTTCCAATGAAGTCATCGAGGCGGCACGCGGGATTGGAATGACCCGCAGACAGCAGTTAAGGATGATAAAAATGCCTCTTGCTCTGCCAGTCATTGTGGCAGGCATCAGAACAGCCGGAGTGGTTGGAGTCGGTATAGCCACTCTTTCCGCTTTTATTGGCGCCGGAGGACTCGGACAGTTTATCAACAGAGGACTGGCTTTGTCTAACACCAGACTCATTCTTCTCGGAGCCGTTCCGGCAGCTTTGCTGGCATTAATCGTTGACTTTTCAATCGGTGCCGCCGCATGGGCAATGCGTCCAATTCGTCAAAAGGAAAAAAAGACTCTGAAAGGAAAGCTTAGACCTTTGGCGTTATTTCTTCCACTTGTTCTGGTGATTGTGGGTATAATTGCTTATTTAACTAAACCTTCCCAGGCGACCTTCAATAAACAAGAAGACGCACAAAAAAAGGAAACCATCTGCATAGGCACAAAAAACTTTACAGAACAGTTTATTTTGGGAGAACTAATGGCTCAACTTATCGAATGTAAAACAAATCTGGAAGTCAGACGTTATTTTAATCTAGGGGGCACTATGATTTGTCACAAAGCTCTTATCAACGGAGAGATCGATTTATATGCTGAATATACAGGAACGGGCTTGACTGCCATACTGAACCGCCAATATATATCAAATCCTAAAAAGGTGTATCAAATTATATCCAGAGCCTACTTGGATAAATTCAATGTGAAATGGCTTCAACCTTTTGGTTTTAACAACACTTATGTCATCACCGTCAGTCAAGAAGATGCCAAACGTTATGGATGGGAAAAGATATCTGACCTTGCTTCAGAGGCTTCTCATTTAAGCGCCGGATTCACCAGTGAATTTGTGGAAAGGGAAGATGGATATCCAAGACTTGTGCACAGCTACGGATTTAACTTTCATGATGTGAAAGATTTTGATCCTTCTCTTATGTATGAAGCCATTTCCAGGGAAGAAGTGGACATCATATGCGCATTTGCTACTGATGGACGGATTGCCGCTTACAACCTTGTGACCCTTGAGGATGACAAAAACATTTTCCCTCCTTACGAAGCAGCTCCTGTGATCCGAATGGAAACATTAAAGAAACACCGGGAAATACGCACTGCTTTAGAACCTTTATTGGGGCTTCTCAGCAAGGAATCTATGCAAATGCTGAATTATGAAGTGGATAAGAAAAATCGAAACTATAAAAAAGTTGCATCTGAATTTTTAAAATCCAAAAACTTGATCAAATGATATAAAAAAAAGATTTTAAACAAAGGCAAAAGAATTGTTAATCTCAATTTAATATCTGACTTCCTTTGAACTCTCACTTCCCATATGATGCAAAACCGACAAAAAGCCAGCCTATGATTTCATTATCTCACTATTTGATAAGTGAAGTTCCGCCAATCTTTCTAAACTGGAACTGCGATATTTTTTTTCAATTTCCCGTCTTAATTAATAAGAGGATTCAAACCCTGCAATGGCATCGTCCTACAGAAAATACAAATACCCAAGGCTAGATTCAGGCGGACACAGACAAAGACTCAGGGCAAAATTTATGAAAAGCAGGCTCCACGGGTTCCTCGATTATGAAATTATTGAACTCCTTTTAACTCTCGGCACTCCTCGAAAGGACTGCAAGTATCAGGCGAGGAAACTTTTGAAAAAATTCAATTCTCTTAGAGAAGTGCTTGAAGCTCCGGAAGATAAACTCCAGCAGGTTGATGGAATTGGACCAAATAATGTCTTTGGGATAAAACTCATCCAGGAAGTTTCCCGCCGTTTTCTTAAAGAGAAAATGATGAATAAACCTTATTACAACTCATCCAAAGAAGTTTTTGACTATCTTTATCATTCGCTTAGAGACAAAGAAAATGAAATATTTAAGGTCATTTTTTTGGATGTCAAAAATCGCATTCTGGAAGAAAAGACAGTTTTTAGGGGAACAGTGGATTCCAGCGTTGTTTATCCAAGAGAAATCATCAAAGATGCCCTCATGTTTAACGCCTCATCTTTACTCTTTGTTCATAATCATCCTTCGGGAGACCCGGAACCGTCCTTAAGTGACAGGGAAATTACCAAAGAACTGGTGTTTGCGGCAAGGATTATGCATATAGCGGTTTTAGATCACATAATCATTGGCAACAACAGATATTTTAGTTTTGCAGACCAAGGATTGATTATGAATTATAATATGACCTTCCAGAACATGAAAAAGAATATTTAGATTGAAAAGGCTTGTGTAATCCTTTATTCTATTCCATACAAGGAGGATTAATGTCAAATGATAAAAAAATAGCCACAGAAATGGAAATACAGCCCATTGAAAAAATTGCTGCAAAATTAGGAATAGAGGAAAAATATCTGGAAAAATATGGAAGCTACAAAGCGAAGATACCGGTTCAGCATAGACTCCATACAAAAAATAAAACAGGAAAACTTGTTCTGGTGACTGCGATGAATCCTACCCCTGCCGGAGAAGGAAAGACAACAACATCAATCGGACTGGCTGATGCATTCAATGGTTTAGGCAAAAAAACAGTGGTGGCATTAAGAGAACCTTCTTTGGGGCCTGTATTTGGAATGAAGGGCGGTGCAACCGGAGGAGGATACGCCCAAGTGGCCCCCCGAGAAGAGATAAACCTTCATTTCACAGGGGATTTGCATGCTGTCACAGCAGCTCACAATCTTCTGGCTGTCATGGCGGATAACCGGCTTCATTTTGATGGAGCCAGCGGACTTCTCGATTGTCGAAGAGTTGTGTGGAAAAGGGTTATGGATATGGACGACCGGGTTCTAAGAAAAGTGGTGGTGGGAATTGGAGGACCTCTTAGGGGCATTGCCCGAGAAACTGGATTTGATATCACTGCTGCGTCAGAGGTTATGGCTATTTTATGTTTGGCATCTGATCTCAAAGATTTAAAAGAAAGATTAGGAAATATTTTAGTCGGGTATTCTCCCTCAAAAGAACCAGTCTTTGCCCGCGACCTTAAAGCTGAAGGATCGATGGCAGCTTTGTTAAAGGATGCTATCAATCCCAATCTTGCCCAGACTCTGGAGGGAACTCCAGCTTTCATTCACGGAGGACCTTTTGCAAACATCGCCCACGGGACGAACTCTGTGATTTCAACAAAAATAGCTCTCACCTTATCGGATATTGTGGTTACAGAATGCGGTTTCGGATCAGACCTTGGGGCAGAAAAATTTTTTAACATTGTGGTGCGAACAGGTCAAATTCCTCCTCCTGATACTTGTGTTCTTGTTGCTACCCTCAGAGCTCTTAAAATGCATGGAGGAATGAAACTCAAACAAGTAGACGAAGAAAATGTCGGCGCGGTTGAAAAAGGATTCGATAACCTCAGCAAACATATTGAAAATTTACAGGATTTCGGAGTTCCTGTCGTTGTTGCCTTGAATCGATTTCCTTCTGATACGGAAGCAGAGATAAAAAAAATATCAGATTTATGCAAGGATAAAAAAACCCGATTCGTCATCAGTGAGGTGTTTACCAAAGGAAGCACAGGGGGAGAAGCTCTGGCAAAGGAAGTCCTTTCCAGCATGGAAGAGGATGACCATAAATTCCAATTGACCTATTCATCAGAAACCCCCCTTCTAGAAAAAATCGAAACGGTTGCCCGTAAAATTTATGGAGCCGCGGGAGTGGCTATGGAAGGAAAAATAAAAAGGAAAATTCTCAGGTTTGAAAAAGAAGGTTTTAGTGATTTGCCGATTTGCGTGGCGAAAACTCAGTATTCTCTTTCAGATGATGATCAACTTCTAGGGAGACCGGATGACTATACATTAATAGTCACCGACGTCTCCCTCAGTTCAGGAGCTGGTTTTGTTGTTATTTACTGTGGTGATATTATGACTATGCCCGGTTTGCCCAAAACTCCTGCTGCTGAAAATATTGATGTCACAGAGGAGGGCACAATCACAGGCCTCAAATAGAATCAAATGATCCAATATAAATGTTTACACTGTCATTCCAATATGATAAAAAAGACTAAGACAACAACTGAAAAGGAAAAAGCCGCCAATAAATTCTATCTCTGTTTTTTTGGTTTCTAACAGTTTGTATCGAACTGTTAGTCAGTATTATCACTCTTGTGGAGGATAAAATGAATGAAGAAGATAAAACTCAACAGCAAGCATCAAAAAATAAAGCCATAGAAGCTGCTCTTTCCCAGATTGAAAAGCAATTTGGGAAGGGTTCGGTTATGAAGCTTGGCCAGAGAAGTGCTGCCGTTGAAATACCTGCTATCCCGACAGGTTCCATTGCTTTTGATCTTGCCCTGGGGATAGGTGGATTTCCGCGAGGGAGAGTGGTTGAACTCTATGGCCCGGAAGCCACAGGCAAGACAACTTTAGCTCTTCATGTCATTGCTGAAGCTCAAAAACAGGGAGGACAGGCAGCTTTTATTGATGCTGAACATGCTTTGGACCCCACCTATGCATCAAGTGTGGGAGTGGATATAGATAATCTTCTCATCTCTCAACCGGATTTTGGAGAACAGGCATTGGAAATCGCAGAGGTTCTGGTCCGGAGTGGAGCTGTGGATGTGATTGTTGTGGATTCCGTTGCGGCATTAGTCCCAAAGGCAGAATTGGAAGGGGAAATGGGAGATGCTCATATGGGACTTCAAGCAAGGCTTATGTCTCAAGCACTCCGAAAACTCACCGCCATTGTGAGCCGGTCAAAAACATGCTTTGTATTTGTGAATCAAATAAGAGCAAAAATTGGGTTCTTTCTAGGTCGACCGGAAACAACCACTGGAGGAAGAGCTCTGAAATTCTACTCATCCATGAGGATTGAAGTAAGAAGAGTTGCTTCCTTAAAGGATGGCGATGCCAATATTGGAAATAAAGTCAAAGTGAAAATCTTAAAAAATAAGATGGCGCCTCCTTTTAGAGAAGCTCAATTTGATATCATCTATGGCGAGGGAATTTCAAAAGAAGGGGATTTGATCGATTGTGGAATCGAATACGGTTTTATCGAAAAAACAGGCACCTGGTATTCCTATAAAGGAGAAAGGCTGGGGCAGGGAAGAGAAAATGTCAAAAAGGTTCTGGCAGAGAAACCAGAAATAGCAGCTCCGCTGGATAAGGAAATTCGAGAAAAGGTCAGACTTTCTCCTCCTCCTACCAAAAATGATGAAAAAACTGATAAAGACTAACTATTCTTTTATTTGTCTCTTTGCATACCGTGCAATCGATTCATGGGTTGCAAACAAAACTCTTTTGTAGGTCAAAATATGCTGAATGAGTTTTTCAAGCATAATGATTCTGCTTCGATGACCAATATATTTAGGATGCATGGTTAAAACAAAAATAGTTCCTTCTTGATAGGCTTTTTCAAATTCTTCCTTCCATATGGAATAGACATCATCTGGCTTTATATGGGGGCGGATGCTGGAATACCTGCTGAATCCAAAATAGGGATAGTCATCCATAAGCCATTCAACAGGAAGCTCCACAACTCCGGTTGGAATCCCATTTTCAAGAATCTCATAAGGTCTATCATCTGCCATAAGACTGGAATCATAGAGGAGACCCATCTCTTTTATTATTTTGAGGGTGGCCCCGCTGAAATCCCAGGAAGGAGTTCGAATTCCTACAGGAGCCTTGCCGGTTACTTCTTTGAGGGTTTCAAAAGATTTTTTCATCAATTCTCGTTCTTCTTCTTCACTGAGCTGGGAATTTTGTTCATGAATCCATCCGTGCATTCCAATCTCATGTCGTCCCTTTTCCATAATCATTTCAATTTCATCGGGATGAAGGAGAGCTGTGACGGCAGGCACAAAAAAGGTTGCAGGAATCCTGTATTTATCAAGAAGAGCGAGAATCCTTGGGATGGCAACCCGGGCAGAATATTCTCCCTGAGAAAAAATTCCTGGGGATTCTATCTCATCTCTCAAAGCATTGGTTTCCGCATCAAAATCAAAGGAAAGAGCAACAGCCACTCTGGCTTCGCCTGGCCAGCTGTCGGGAGTGAGGTTATCGCCAGCTCGGACCTTTTCGACCTTGGACTTTATTTGAGCAAGATTCAATTCCCAAGGTTTGGGCTTGACAGGTTCTTCCTTTGTTTCCTCAGCTTTTTCTTCTTGGGTTTCTTCCTTCATTTCTTCTGACGTCTTTCCTTGAGTCTCTTCCTGCTCGAAAGTAAACGCTGTTGTGAATACAAACATTAAGCAAAATAAAACTATTAAAGATTTTTTCATTTAATCCTCCGCGTTTTTGTAGACTTAAAATCTATCATTTGGACTTTTCACCCATACTGATGCCATATTTATTTATTATAAATTATAGCTGTTTTTCTATCATAATTTAACCGAAAAAATCAAGTGGTTCTTAATTAGAAACTTTCCCCAAAAATTTTTTAGAGATTTATAAAATGAAACCATGAATAAGAAGGAAACTAACCGTTATAGCGGCAGCTATCAATGCATAAGGAAGTTGAGTCCTGACATGATCTATATGGCCTGTTGCAGAAGCCATAGAGGATATAATGGTTGTGTCAGAAATCGGAGAGCAATGGTCGCCGAATACTCCTCCTCCCAAAACGGCTGCAATTGTGAGAGCCGGATGGAGGCCTATGATGTTTATCATTGGAACAGCAATCGGGATCATAATTGAAAAGGTCCCCCAGGAAGTGCCGGTTGAGAAAGCAATAAGGCCTGAAGCTACAAAAATGATAGCAGGAAGCAAACCGGGATTCACCGAAGATTTGGCAACCTGAGCCACAAAAATCCCAGTGTCCAAAGCTTCGCATGTATCCCCGATTGCAAAAGCCAGTAACATCAAAAAAGCAAGAGGAACCAGACCGGAAACTCCTTTTAAAAAAAGGTCTCCTATTTCTTTAACCTTCATTATCCCTTGGATTCTGTACATAAAAGCAGCTACCATCAGCGCAATAACGACTGACCAAAGCACAGAAAGCGAGCCTGATCCTTTCATAAGATTTCCTTTTCCTGTTATTATCATAACCACAGGCATCATAATAACCATTGTCACAATAGGCAGAACCATATTGACAGGACGCAAAGGAATTTTCTTTTTTTCCTTTGTTATTATGACATCATGGGAAATCAAAGGACTGACTCCTTCCCGGAGAACCTTCCCTTCCTCCTTGACTCTCCTTTCAGCTTTTTTCATTGGCCCTATATCCTTTCCAGTCAAAACAACCAGCAGAACCAACGCAATGGCAAAAATGGCATAAAAATTGAAAGGGATGGAGGTGATAAGGACTTTGACAGGATATTTGATTCCCTGGGAAGCAAGGAGGCCCAAAATAAAAGCTCCCCAGGCATTTAAAGGGAAAAGAATGCATTTGGGTGCAGATGTTGAATCCAGAATATAGCTTAATTTCTCCCTTGAGATTTTAAATTTATCAAAAAGAGGTCTGGTGGTGGCACCTGATACAAGAACACTTATGTTTGACTCTATAAAAATGATAAAACCTATGAACCAGGCAAGAAAGCTGGTGGACTTTCTGGAATGGATAAGGCGTTTTTTGGTTACCCATTTTATAAAACCCTTCATGCCTCCGGAATATTGAGTGAACGTAATGATAGCTCCAATCATAGCACTGAAGATGATCACTCTGAGATTGTCTTCATCCTTAAACACATTGATAAGGGCATTAAAGGTATCAATGGTTCCATATATGGGATTCCACGAATTGACAATAGTCCAGCCTAACCAGATCCCCACCAAAAGGGATGAATAAACGTATCTAGTGGAAATAGCTAGAATGATTGCCAGTAAAGGAGGAAGAAGTGAAAGCCATCCATAAGTACCCATCGTAAGTCTTTAGTCAAGCAAACCTTATATCATTGGAAAAATCTTATGTCAATAAAATTTGAAATTTGCGTAAATTTGCAGCTTGGCTGAGATAAATCATTACAATCAAATGATTTCGTATATTCGTTCTAAATTTGCAGCTTGGCTGAGATAAATCATTACAATCAAATGATTTCGTATATTCGTTCCCCTGGAGTATTTTGCTTAGAATTTATTTTTTGGGCAAAAATTTAGCTTTAAGAAAGAATACTCTTAAAAAATTTAAAGGTAGCGATAATTCGCATTCTTATCTAATCTAAGAACAGAAATAACTAATATCTTAAAATCTATTTTTTAGGCCTATAATTGTTTTTAAGAATTCTTTTTCTCTGAAGGCTTTTTTATAACTATATTGTTTTCTTGATGATAAGTCAGCCAAGCTGCAATTCCCAATTCCAAGCTGCAATTCCGCCAAAGCAATTTCCCCAACAATTTCTGAGAGCTGTCCAAAAGCATTTCTCCTGGAAAGCTCCATCTGAAACAAGCGGTCTGAGGCATGAAGAAATCCAATGGCGAACAGCACATCTGGAAAAGAATTGGCTTCAATAAGAGGGATACCATAATCATTTCTTTTTATCAGAACGCTCTCATTCAATTCTTCGGAAACCACAATCTCCCCTTTCAATTGAGGACGTGTGCTTCTTAACAACAGATAGACGATCCCTCCTGTTATTATGATAATGATTAAAAAAATCAGCAGAATTTTCTTAAATTTTTTCATCCCGTCTCCTTTCCGGTCAATATGAATTCCGTAACGACTCCTTATCATTATAAAAGAAAGCAAAAAGGGGTCAAGTTTTTACTTGAGTCTCGATGGTTCAACGAATGCATAACATTTCTAATCCTGTTATTGACAGTTGCCTGAGGATTTTATATAAAACAGCCACAATTGAATTAAGAGTGTTTCAAGTGAGACTGGAGAATCAATCTTGAAAGCTCTGGTGGAATTCAAACAGAGGAAAGACGATTGGTTGTGCGTTAAATAAAAGCTTGATCCCCATAAATCCTTAATAGATCAATGGCTATCACAGCAAAAAAACTCAAAGAAGAATTGAAAGCATTGGGAAACAGCGCTCTGGCTCATCATCCCCAAAGATTCTTTAAAACAGGAAAAGGGGAATATGGAGAAGGCGATCGATTTATTGGAATCAAAGTGCCGGTTTTAAGAAAGCTGGCGAACAAACACTCTGATATATCGCTAGACGAAGTGCTGAAATTACTGAAATCCCCTGTTCATGAAGAACGTCAACTGTCACTCTTTATGCTGGTCCAAATATTTAAAAAGGGAAACGAGGAACAAAGAAACAATGTAACCAGAACTTATTTGGATAACACCCAATACATCAATAACTGGGATTTGGTAGACTGCTCCGCACATTACATTGTAGGAGAATTTTTATACGATAAAGACAGACAACTTTTATACAAACTCGCCCAATCAAAAAGCCTGTGGGAACGAAGAATAGCCATCATGTCCACATTTTATTTCATAAAAAAGAATGAATTTGATGACGCTTTGAATATCTCAGAGATTCTACTGCATGACAAAGAAGATTTGATCCAAAAAGCTGTCGGATGGATGTTAAGAGAAATTGGTAAACGGAATAGGGATACTGAAGAAAAATTTTTGAAGAAGCATTATAAACATATGCCCAGAACCATGCTTCGCTATGCCATAGAAAAATTTCCGGAAAACAGAAGACAAATGTACCTGCAGGGAACCATTTGATGAAAATCTGGAATTGATTTACCTGAACCATTCATAGAACAGAGGGATCTTTTATCCTGTAACAACAAATAAGCAGCAATAATGAGCACCAGAACCGTAGCTGAAGCAATAACATCGCGAACATTCCAGCTTAATCTGGATTCTTTCCGGTGATCATCGGATAGGGTTTTATAGGTCAAACCACTCAGGTCCTTTTTCGACCCTCCAGTCATCCGGCTGACCAAAAACATAGTGAATCCTTTTCTTTTTCTGAATTTTATATTGACAGGATTCTCTTATTTCCCTTAATATCGTTATCAATGAAGCTGAAAGGGATTGGATCGAGCAAAAATGAGTCAAAATCTCAAAAAAAACGCTAAAAGAAATCCCAGCATTTAATTAATCCATATGATAGAGGAGATTATTATGAGAGCAATGGTTATAAAAAGTATAGCAGATTTAAAAAAAAGCAGGACTCCCCTTGAAATGGTTGATTTACCAATCCCTAAATTGGGAAATCGGGATCTATTGCTTAAGGTAAAAACCTGTGGGGTCTGTCATACTGAGATTGATGAAATCGAAGGGCGGACTCCTCCCCCGAAGTTTCCGGTTGTACCCGGGCATGAAGTTATTGGAATTATTAAAGAAACTGGATCAGAGGTTAAAAAATACAAAGCCGGGGAAAGAGTGGGAGTGGGATGGATATTTTCATCCTGCCTGAATTGTCAATATTGTAAAAATGGCAACGAAAACCTTTGCGACAATTTTGTTGCTACGGGAAGAGATGTTAACGGAGGTTATGCTGAATATATGGTGGTTAATGAGAACTTTGCCTTTTCCATCCCGGATATATTTACCGATTCCCAGGCTGCCCCTTTGATGTGTGCCGGAGCCATTGGGTATCCTAACCAAGCTCGAAAACGGAGAAAATATTGGCTTAACAGGTTTTGGCGCCTCAGCTCACTTAGTCCTGAAAATGGTAAGATATGCATTTCCTGATAGCAAGATTTATGTTTTTGCTAGAAATAAAAAGGAAAGGGAATTTTCCAGACAATTAGGAGCCGTGTGGGCAGGTGATACGAAGGATATTTCTCCAGAAAAACTTCATGCAATCATTGACACAACCCCAGTATGGAAACCGGTTGTGGAGGCTTTGAAAAATTTAAATCCGGGAGGAAGGCTGGTTGTTAATGCTGTTCGTAAGGAAGATGTTGATAAAGAATATCTCTTACAGCTCAATTACACCCGCGATTTATGGATGGAAAAGGAAATCAAAAGTGTGGCTAATGTGGCAAGAGGTGATTTAAATGGTTTCCTTAAACTGGGTGCCGAGATGTCATTGAAGCCTGAAATACAGGAATATGCTCTCGAAGACGCTAATAGAGCATTGACAGAATTGAAAGCAGGTGGTGTGAGAGGGGCAAAGGTATTAACCATTTCATAATAAGGAAAATATTTATTAAATCTTTTCATGTTTTTAATAAAGTCTATTTTATTTTTTGAGCAAGTGGAAAAGCATCAGCCTGGAGAAAAAATCACAGGCAAGGCATCACATATGCCTACTATTTAAGTTGAAATTTAATGGATAACCTCGACTAGCGAATAATACAGGACAACATCAATGAAAATGAATGCTTTGTTTTTGAATAATACGTAATATTAATGCCGCTTGCGGTACAGCTTTTCATCAACAGTCTGAACCATAGCTTCAAAATCAATGCCTTGTACATCAAGAAAGCCAGGTATTTTTTTAATTTCTTCTGCAGGATTTCTCAGGATTTCGTTATAGTTGAGATACAGCACTTCTAGATCATTCCGTTCGTTTATATGGCTTTTAATCATAGCATTGAGATTCATAAACGCCTTTTTGGTTTCTTCCTTGTTGTCATCGGTAATATTTGCCATTTTTTCCATAGATTCAAGAATTTCTTCAATGTTTCGCTCGGTATAAATGATTTTATATTTCCCTTCTGGTAAGTATTGAATGCCATAGGCTGTGACCTTAATAAAACATCCTTTATACCGATCAAATGGAAAAGATCCTTCCATAAGTTTATTGATGATTTTTCCCCCTTCAAGCTCATAGTAGCCTTTTGGATTATTTTCATCCGGAGGTCTGCTTTCATCTGAAGAGACAGGAATTCCTCCATTTGAAAGGATTTGCATGAGCATGGATGTCCCGGATCTTTCTATTCCAGAGACGATATAATTCACATCAGAATCTAATCTCATTTTTATTCCTTAGAAATATTTTTTTATGCTGAAGCCTATCCGTGACCTGTTGAGTGCATTCTTCCCTAAAAATATAAATCTAATATTCAGCTGGTCTAAGCAGGCAAACATCTTTGTCCTCATATTCCTATCCAATTATTCTTAGGAAATATAAACCACCACAAAAAAGCTGTCAAGCACAATCGAACCGCAGAAGTTTTTAATGTCCCTATGGATATTAAAAAAAATCAGCAAACGAAAGTGGGATACCGAAGAAAAACTCTCAAAGAAATACAAGCACATGTCAAGAACCATACTTCGCTATACTATGAAGAAATTCTTGGAAAACAAAAGACAAATGTATATGAAGAAAAAAGCGTAATGAACAATGATTTATTATATTCAAAGATATTTTTTTAAGAATGAAGATGTATAGGAGTTTTTCGATTTGATGATTTCTTCTGGAGTTCCTTGAACAACGATCTCTCCTCCTTTGTCTCCTCCTTTCGGACCAAGATCTATGATATAATCGGCACATTTGATCACATCCAGATTATGTTCGATAATTGTCACGGAGTGCCCTCTGTCCACAAGTTTCTGAAAACAATCCAAAAGGACTTTTATATCATCAAGATGAAGGCCGATGGTGGGCTCATCAAAAAGATAAAGTATTTTTTTCTTTTTCTGATGAACGAGATGATAAGCAAGTTTTATTCTCTGAAGCTCTCCTCCGGAAAGAGTTGTGGTTGGCTGCCCCAGTCTTAGATATCCCAAACCGACTTCTATAAGCGGGGATAATTTTTTCTTTATTTTAGGATGGGAGGAGAAAAAATCGCAGGCTTCAACAACACTCATCTGCAGAACATCAAAAATATTTTTTCCTTTATACTCGATTTCAAGAATATCACTTTTAAACCTTTTTCCTTTGCAGGATTCACATGTCAACACGACATCGGAGAGAAACTGCATCTCAATAATTTGCTGACCTGCTCCCTTGCATGTCTCACATCTCCCTTTAGCTGTGTTAAAAGAGAAATAGCCCGACGTATACCCTTGTGCCCGGGCCTCCCTTGTGCTGCTGAACAGATGCCTAATTTCGTCCATAACCTTCGTATAGGTTGCCGGTATAGACCGAGGGGATGTGCTGAGAGGAGTTTGATCCACCATTATGATTTTATCAATCAGTCCGTTTGTTATGATTTGCTTAAAGCCGTTTCGTTCCTCTCCTTTCCATCCTCTATAAAGGACATCATGGATGAGCGTGCTTTTCCCTGAACCAGAAATCCCCGTGATGCAGGTCAAGGCATTGAGGGGAAGTTCAACATGAATATTTTTCAAATTGTGTTTATGGGCATCTACTATTTCTAGAAATTTTTTCAACCGCCTTCGTTGTTCCGGTACTTCAATTCGTTTCTCTCCCCTTAAATACTGGGCAGTCAATGTGTTTCCATTCTTTAAAATGGAGTCCATGGAGCCAGAAAACATAATATTCCCTCCGTCTTCTCCAGCTCCTGGTCCTAAATCAATGAGATGTTCACCCGCTTTTATGATTTCTGGATCATGTTCCACCACCAGGACCGTATTTCCCAGATTGGTGAGAGATTTGAGTATTTCAATAAGTCTATGATTGTCCCGGGCATGAAGGCCTACGCTCGGCTCGTCTAAAATAAAAAGAGTTCCTACAAGGGAAGCACTCAGGGCTGCTGCCAGATTAATCCTCTGGGCTTCTCCTCCGCTTAAAGTGAAAGTGATGCGGTCTAGAGTTATGTAATCAAGCCCGACTTCCAGTAAAAATTTAAGCCTGTTGTGTATTTCATAAATGAGTTTTTCAGCAACTTCCTTTTGAAACGAAGAAAGCTCAATGGTTTTGAAAAATTCGAAAGCCTCCCTCACTGTCATTTTGACCAGCTCGCCAATGGAATATCCATTGATTTTAACACTCAAAGAGCGGGGGTTGAGCCTCATTTGATTGCAGGCTGGACAAGGAATATATTTTCTATAACGGCTCAAATACACTCTCACCTGGATTTTGTATTTTTTCTTTTTAAGACGTTCAAAAAAACCATTAATTCCCTTGTAATATCCTTCCCCTTCGAAAACAAACCGTTTCCACTCATCTTTCAGGTCTTTGAAAGGAATATCTGTAGGGATCCCCCTTTTTTGTGCTTCAGATAATAACTTTCTCATCCGTCTGCGTGAAGCCGGTTTTGTCCAGGGCTCAACAGCTCCTTCTTCAAGGCTTTTGTTCTTGTCTGGAATTATTTTATCCTCATCCAGAACCGCTAAGTCACCGAATCCATGGCAGGATGGACAGGCGCCCTGGGGGCTGTTAAAGGAAAACATGTTTGGATAAGGCTCCTCATACAGAATCCCGCATTGTTTGCATTCAAGCCTGTTTGAAAAAATATGTTGAAACCCTTCTTTGGTCAAAATTTTGACTTTGCCATTTCCTTTCCTCAAGGCAATCTCAAGAGAATCAACCAGCCGTTCCCTTTCATCTTTATCCAGAATAAGCTTGTCAACAAGAACATAAAGAGGCTTTTGATCGGAAGCTTTCATATCATCAATATGAACAACCTCCTTATTTTGTACAACTCTGAAAAAACCGTCTTTCTTAAGCAAATTCACATCTTCTTCCCTTCGCCAAGGGAAACAAATCCAACCCTTTGTTTCATGTGGAAGCTCGTAAAGGGCTTCAACGATTGAATCAATGGTATCCTTTTTGACAGGCTGGTTGCACTGTAAACAATATATGGTACCGATTCTGGCATAAAGAACTCTTAAGTAATCATAAATCTCAGTCACAGTGGCAACTGTGGACCTGGGATTTTTTGTAACAGCTTTTTGTTGGATCGCAATTGCCGGAGTGATACCATCAATGACATCCGCATCCGGTTTTTCCATTCTTTGCAAGAACTGCCGGGCATAGGCGGATAAAGACTCTATATACCGGCGCTGCCCCTCAGCATAGAGCGTATCAAAAGCAAGAGAGGACTTGCCTGAACCGGATACTCCGGTAACAATCACAAGTTTATCAAGTGGAATGTCACAATTGATATTCTTAAGATTATGAACTCTTACCCCTTTTAAAATGATTTTATTTCTATCCATTATAAACCTGATTTTATTAGCACTATAATGAAATTAATATTATATGTCCTTTAAAAATTCTATGAAAGATTTTTCTTTGAATACAAAATTAAGAATTTTGCTCTTATAAGAGACAACCGACAAGACATAAATACTTAGTCATACAAAGCATAGTCTCACACACACAAAGAAGGTCAAAAATATAAATTGGAAATTAAGGATTAGCAAATGATTAATGAGTTATAAACATTGGATTGGACAAAGGGATGAAATAATCTTCTCACTATCCGACATTCGATCCGGATGAAAAGGCTCTTTCTAAAACCGCTTGTCTTACAACGGCAGCATCTTCGGAGTTTATAACTGAATAATCAATATAAATCGAGAAAATATTTGTTGTTCTTTATAATAAGGTCTGACTGTGAATTACCATAAACAAAATTGACGGATTGGACACTAATTCTTGGTTGAATCGAAGAAATATAGATACGGTCGATATGAACAACTTCCTCCGGGGAAGAAAAATCAGAAGGACCTACCTCCCCTCCAAAATGATCGCTCCTTCCAAAAGCCACATGAAATCCGAGTTTTTCATCAAGAAGTATTTCTCCAATATGCTTTATTCCAAATTCACCAAGGACGCCAAATCCAACTTCTGCCATATTGCCATAGGCAGGTTCTCTCTTCAGATGTTCCTTTTCCTGAAGAATCGGTTTCCCTTCTCCAGTTACATTGACAACCTTATTTTCCCTAATTTCATAAATCACAATATCATCTTCAAATTGGACAGGGAGAAATCCTTCAGTTTGGCTTATTGCTGTCCCTCCCCCTTCATAGGGAACAATATAAGCTTCCCCGCTGGGGAAATTCCCTGCAGTCCCTATTTCAGGGAATCTTCCACTGCTTGCATGGGCCTTCTTTTTCCTGATGTCAAAATTCATCTTGTATTCCTTCTCATTATCAACTAAAAACCTCGCATCAACATCAACAGCTCTATCAAGATGATACTTAATTAGCTGCACATTATTATGTACTTTATCATAATCAATTTGAAAAGCTGGAATCATATCTAAAGAAAATCCTGGCATGGTTGCTGCCCTAAATTTGTATTCTTTGGCAGCATTTTTAAGGGGAGCTGTCGTCGAATATTCTGTGGGAGCTAGAATAAGCTGAATATTCTTAAACAGCACCTCAAACTCAGTACTCTCTCCAAATGCTTCTATTTTGCTCGCTATAGGCGGAAGAAATTTCTCAATAACCGTGGCATTTTGAGGCAAATCTGCATTATTCGAGCCAACTTCTGTATAAGCAATAAGAAGTGCTCCTTCCAATCCCAGAGTTCTACAATTGTCTTTTAACATATAATACCAATCTTCGGCTAGGTCTCTTCTTGCTTCCCAATTTTCATTATCTCTCTCTTGAGTTTTTGGAATATCGACCAGTATTCCAATATATTTATCTTCCGGAAGAGGTGGAAAAATCAAGCGGATTGCCTTGATAAAATCTTCTTTTTTTAACTCATTCATAATGTCTCCTACATTAATTATAATATTTATAAAAAAAATATCAAATCATTTGAAAACTAGTGTGAATTCTTTATTTATAATAAAATTGAGGAAAAGATTGGAAATAGATTATGATAAATATGGAATAATTTCTTTTTTTCTTTGTATAATAATTGAAGAGAATGAACATCAAAAAAAAATAAATTTTTAGAAGGAGGAACGATGTTAAAAAAATCATCTTTTTCCGGGAATGGGACCTACAAGCCATCTAGAACAAGAGAAAAATTCATAATACCCGAGGGAAGGATTATCAATTTCCCTATCCCAAATAGGACTGGGTAAAAAATTTATTTATCTGATAGGTTATCAATCAAATCAACAGGCTAAGCTGCATATGAAGAAGCAGTTGATCCAACAAATCAATTATTATATTCTTATAAATTGAGAAGTTTATTTGCTTATCTTCCGTCTAAACCATTAAGATAATTCATCTTTACACTTTACTATTCTTATTCGGAGAATATAATGAAAAAAAGGAGTTGTTTTCTCCTAACGCGTTTTTTATCTTGTCTAACTTTATTGATCATAATAACCATTCATGGATTCTCTTTGAATATGAATGAAACGGAAGCATTGGATAAAAAAGTCAGAACTTTTCTGGGCAGCCATAAGCACCAGTGGAGGGATATGAATGTTCCCGAGAAAGACGGCCAGTTGCTCTATAATATCGTCATTGAAAACCGGTACACAAGAGCTCTCGAAATTGGAACATCAACAGGTCATTCTGGCATCTGGATTGCCTGGGCTCTCAGTAAAACAGGAGGAAAGTTGACCACCGTCGAGATCGATGAACGACGTTATAAAGAAGCCTTGGTTAATTTTGAAAAGGCAGGGCTTTCGGAATATATCGACGCCAGACTGGCAGATGCCCACGAACTCGTCCCCGAACTGGAAGGACCCTTTGACTTTGTATTCATTGATGCTGATAAATGGTGGTATACAAATTACGCAAAAGCAGTGATTCCAAAACTGGCATCAGGGGGATGCCTATCAGCTCACAATGTGTATCAATCAAGAGGGGATAGATGGGACAGAGGAGGATTCAGCGGCACTGCAGAATACTATAAATTCATGAAGGAACAAGAAGAATTCGAATCCTCCATTCTGTCTGAAAGTCGCAGTGGGCTTTCTGTTAGCTATAAAAAAAAAGTAGATTGACAAGCCTCGCCAAAATGAATGGAAACAACAGAAGAGGTCCTTAACAGCAGTAAATCCATTATGATTGAATTATCAATAAAATTGAAACTCAAATCACTCATTTAAATATTTAAGATTTTAATTCCATGATCAAACTCAATCTTATTGCTCCGGATGAAAGAGTCAGCAGAAAAATCGGACCGGTTACGGCTACGTCCATCGTGGTTGCCAATATGATCGGAGCTGGAATATTCACCACCTCCGGCATTATGGCAGGTCAGCTTCCCGGATCAGGGTGGATCATGCTCTGCTGGATTCTTGGGGGGATGATCGCAATGGCCGGAGCACTTTCCTATGCAGAACTAGCC
>CAZPBN010000017.1:0-56271 GCA_964584935.1 uncultured Eubacteriales bacterium
ATCAGTAAAAATAAGTCAAAACTACAGTAGACCAAAAAAGCAAATTCTTATGTTTCCTTCGGTTTGTTTGTCCGGAACATTATGCTATTTATTCGAGACCTTCATTATTGATGATGTGTGTTGAGCGAGGAAAAAATGATGTTGAGGAATATATCAACTACCTCAATGATATGAGAATACTTAAGAAAAGCTTTGAAGTCGAAAAAACAGCAGATGTAGATATTATTGTGTGGGCTATTTCTCATGAAAAGGACGAAGCATCGATCTCGAATTTTAAAAAGCTGCTGGCTTCACATCTTCCCGGAAATATAAGGCCGGATGAAGTTATATATCTATTCAAGAACGATCCTATGAAAATCGCTGATATTTATTTCGATAAAGGAGACTTTAAAACAGCGGGTATGTGGGCAGGTAAGGCGTTGGAGAAATTTGTTGTTCTTGAACTTAATAAAAATCCATATCTCTTTGACCCATTCGCAGAGAGTAAATTAGTTGATAAAATCAACCGTCTGTGTCGCATGGCTAAGTATCAGGAATATAGGTCTGATTTGCATGGAATAAGAAGGCTAAGAAATAAAGCAATACATGAAGAGAAAAAGTTTGAAAAAGGGGATGCTGAGTTTATGGTGCAAAATCTCAAAAATATTTTTCTTAAAGATTAAAGACAATTAAAGTGAAAGGAGATTGGTATGGGTTTGCTCGGAGGGGATTTGTATGAATATGATGAGGGCTTGAAGTGCGGTAAATGTTTCATGAAATTTGATGTTGATCAACTTTCTCAGATTTTATAATTAGGATCACAAGTTTTTGCCTGCCCTGGATGCGGAACCTATATTTCAAATGTGGATATTGATATGAAAATGGCGTTGGATAATAATAAGAAAACACAGAAAAAATTTACGAAATTGATGAAGAGAAAATAACATTAATTTGATACGCATGGGATATGCCAGTGAAGAAAGCAGATGTTTATCACTGATGATAACCACTAGAAGTATTCCAAATGGATAAAAGTGTGCTTTCTCTCAAAGTCAAGAAGGTCATTGCCAAACTGGAACGCTCAGAAATTGCTGAATACATTGATTCCACCCTTATCCCTCCCGATCCATTCAGAGGTGCGAGTGAAATCAAATTAATCGTACTTGGGCAAGATCCTACTGTTCATGATCCCATGCACAGAAAAAATCTTAAGGTGACATTGCTTCTTAATCAGCCGGGCCGGTTAAGAAAATACATTGAGGATATCTGCAATGGTTTGGACATCAATTTAGACAAAAACGTTTATGCAACGAATCTTTTAAAGAATTTCTTTACGGTCCCACCGGATAAACTCAATAAATCAAATCCGAATTTCTATAAAAAGGCAGCGGAATATTGGATTCCGCTCCTAAGAGATGAATTCAAAGAATTTGAGAATGTGCCTGTTCTTTCGCTTGGGCAGCCTGTTTTAAACTGTTTGATGAAGACTCCAGATCAGACATTTATAAGATATTATTGGGGATTTGAAAGAGAGGGGGAATATGGTTCCCACTTCGGCTATGTTGAGCCAAATGAAAATGTCTTATCTAGAGTCATTTTCCCATTCCCTCACTTACCGGGAAGGTCACATAAAATCTATCAAAAACAACAATTCGATAGCTACCTCAAATTCATGAAAAATAAGTAAACCCCTAACGTGCATAGCCTTGCTTTTTGATGAACTCCCAGAATTCGAAGATGGCTTTGGAATCAAAATGTCTGTAGGTTTTTTTGCCTTTTCCTTAATGGGAGGGGCTTGTAGTGGGATTCCCCGGCACAAATAAGGATCTTTCAATAATAAATGTCGGAACCCCCTGGTTGCGCAAGATTCTTTATCCTATTCTTTTCCTGTACAAGGGAATTAGCAGGGAATATTCGGGACCGATGCCGTGTTTATATCTTATCGGTTCGCGTTTTGAGGAAGTGTTTCTGAGGAAATTCAGTTTTTTCAGGTCCCTAGTCCCTCATGTTATTGTTTTGACTGAAGATCTGAGGAAATGTGCTGAAGGCAAGAAAAGCCGTGATTTCAGTTTTCCCTATGACATCATCAATGAGAATTACTTTCAAAAGTCTCTTTGTGTGCGAATGAGCTCAGATGAGGGATTGAAGCTTCCTATCAGCAAAGGAGAGGACATTCGAGTAGGATATCTCTCCTATGAGATGCCGACAGTTGCGGCCACTGAGAATCTAGAAAAATTGGATATTCTTGGATATGACCTTAATGACCATTCTCTTGTGGCTTTTGAGATCAAGGGACCGGATGCAGGACGGGTTGAGCTTGAAAATCTTTTCTTTCAGGGGCTGGAACACAGAAACTGGCTTGAAGAGAACAAAATGGCAGTGAAGTTTGCCTTTGATGGCCCCACAGGAAAAAGGATCAATACCAGAAAGCGGGTGAAGCTGATACTGGGTTTCTGCGGAGAGACTGTTCCTTCTCTTTTTCTGGAACTTAAAGAGGACGCCTTAAGGAGAGACCCTCATCTTCAGATAGAATTCGTTCGCTTTTCAACGCCTTCAGTGGTGGGAGAACATGTTAAGGTCATGAGATTTTAAGCATTAAAGCTTACAAAGCCTGAGTCCTTCCCGCTTGTTTGGACAGGAAATTGGAATCAAAATACAATCGGCGTAACAAATGCCGAATATGATAGCGTGCGTTTTTATAGGGCTAATCTAATATTGAGTCACAGAAATCTCTGGGTTTGATAATCTTTAATCCTTTGTAAAAATTTGTAAATTCCGGTCGAGGCGGCCACCTATTCCGATTCATTCCGGCCACTGATTCCGGCGCACTCCGGCCACCCATTCCGGTTGATTACGGTCACTTTTTTTCGGATTCCGGAATTTTATTTAAGTGATGTGACGAATCTTGCATCTCTTGCTTCCTTGCTTCAGCTTGGCTGAGCTATGTTATTGAAAGAGAAAGGGATAATTTTTTCCCTTCCCTGATAGATTTTGCTTAAAATGGATTTATGGGCCTGGTTCTTCGCAATAATGGATACCTGAGTTGCAAAAAAAAGGACATCGTATTAAGTTCCTCTTATAAGATTTATCACAAAAAAGGAGGAACGAACGATGTCCCATTTATTATTGTACCAATGTTTAGGGGTACATGGCTACCATCATCTCAGGGGTTGGAGCAGCAGAGGCGAGTTATTAAGAGAGATCTTCTATTTTAACCTGTCAGCAGGACTTTATACACCTTGAACTCCTCGATTCAAAATATGGAGGTATATCAAGGATAAAAACTCATTTATTTCTTTTTCTCCCATTTCTATAGGGTAACACGTTCTTTGAAAAAAGATAAAACGCTCAATCCATCCTATATAAGTTTTTCCAGTTCGTGGGCTGTAATGGAGAGCCTGAATTTTATGTCTCACTTGATCAAAAAGTTTGGGCTTTCGGCTTTTTGATTGAGAATAATGATGCATTTCACTTCCTATTCATTCAATCAAGTCTCTCAGTAAAAAAGACGTAATATTTTTTATTCAATCTCAAGTTTTAGTTGTATTTTAAAATAGGTTCTGATATCATCTGTTTAGACAGCCAGATTTGATGTAGAAAACAAGCAGGTAATAGATGATGAAGAGCCTGAAATTATTGATATTCCATACGTTAATATCTGTTATGCTCTATCAGGATAACACAATAGAAATCCATAAATTCCGTATTTGTGCAAGTAAAACGGCTGTATAATAGACGTTAGGCGGGCATCCCCCAGTGAGCTTATAGGAGGTAAAACACAATCATGACGAGGCGAACTATCCGCGATGTAACGATCGAGTGCGTGCAGGGAGACATCGCAAACCAGCCGGACATGGATACGATTGTCAATGCGGCCAATGCCGAGTTGCGCATTGGCGGCGGTGTGGCTGGAGCCATCCATCGGGCTGCAGGACCGGGGCTGGAAGCGGAATGCAGGCCGTTTGCTCCCATTAGGCCGGGTGAAGCGGTTATAACTAGGGCGCACAATTTGCCTAACAACAACGTGATTCACTGTCTCGGTCCGGTTTACGGCCTGGACAAGCCTTCCGATGATTTGTTGGCTTCGTGCTATCGGAATGCGTTGCATCTGGCTGAGCAAAAGAATGTCAGTTCTATAGCCTTTCCGGCTATCTCCACGGGCGCCTTTGGCTATCCGATGGAGTCGGCAGCTCGGATTGCCTTGAAGACGATTCTCGGTGCATTGCCCAAACTTTCGTCAATCAGGTTAATCCGTTTCGTGCTATTCGATGCTGCCAGTTTACAGATGCATGAGAGGATACTGAGGGAACTTGTCTAATAGTTTATAGAAGCTGAGTTTTGCACAGAAACGATACCGGGACACAGAAAACCGCCTAACATGTGTATATTGCGGCTATTGCAGGAAGGATTCTGACAATATTTTGTCCAGAGTGTACATAAAATGATCGGCATTTTCTTTATTGAACACAAGGGGAGGCTTTATCTTTAAAACATTGTGAAGCGGGCCATCCACACTGATGAGAATCCCCTCTTCTTTCATCCGTTCGATGATATAAGAAGCCTGAAGGGGAGCCGGTTTCAAGGTTTTTCGGTCAAGGACTAATTCGATGCCAATGAACAATCCAACTCCCCTCACATCGCCGATCAAGGGATGTTTTTCTTTTAATTTCTCAAGACCTTTTCTGAGTTTCTCCCCGGTTTGTAAGGCATTCTGCTGCAGCTTTTCTTCTCTAATGACATCCAACACCGCCATTCCCACTGCACAGGATACTGGATTGCCTCCAAAGGTATTGAAATATTCCATTCCGTTGTCAAACGAAGCAGCGATTTCTTCGGTTGTCACCACAGCTCCAAGAGGAAGGCCGTTGCCAACCGGCTTTCCGATAGTGACAATGTCAGGAATGACGCCTTGAAGCTCAAAAGCCCAGAAAGAAGAACCCACGCGCCCCATTCCGACCTGGACTTCATCTGCAACACAAATTCCTCCCTCTTTTCTGGCATACAGATATGCTTTTTTTAAATAACCAGGAGGAAGAATGATTTGTCCTCCCACTCCCATCAAGGATTCATGAACAAAGGCAGCCAGAGACCGTCCATTCTGATTCATTTCCTTTATCACTCGATTTATATCCTCTGCGTATTTTTCTCCAGCCTTTTTGTCATTGGATCTGTAAGGACTGCGGTACACATCTGGCATAATAACTTTATGAACATAAGGAGGAGCTTTGAATCCTCCTGGTCCATCGAATTTATACGGACTTATTTCAACCACTGAATTTGTGTTGCCATGGTAGGCATGGTCCACGACAATAAAGTCCTTGTTTTTTGTGTGAGTGCGTGCCATTCTTATAGCCAGCTCATTGGCTTCGCTGCCTGAGTTGACAAAAAAACACACTTTGAGAGGTTCCGGCATGGTGTCACAGAGTCTTTTCGCATATTGGACAAGATTATCGTGAAGATAGCGGGTGTTTGTATTCAAAACATCCATCTGTTTTTTTGCTGCCCTGACAACAGCAGGGTGAGAGTGCCCCACATGAGGGACATTGTTGACCGCATCCAGATAAGCTTTTCCGGTTTCGTCATAGAGATACTGCCTGTATCCCCTTACCATTTTTAAAGGTTTTTTGTAGGATATGCTGAGCGATCGGCCTATATGTTTGTCTCTGGCTTCCAGAATTTCCTCAACAGTCATCTTTTTCTGGGGGAAACACTCATCCGGGATTCCCAGAACAAGATTGGCGTCAGGACAAATCCCTTTCCAGATTTCCTTTTCATTTTGGGGGCATTCTCCCGGGAAATCAGCTCCGTATCCCAGCGGATCCAGTATCAACTGAAAATGAAGGCATGAAAATTTCCCCTGGTTGGGAAGAGGATTTGCGATGACACCGATTTTTTCGCCCTTTTTTATGTCCCTCCCTATATTGAATCCTTTGAAAGATTCCTTACTTAAATTTCTGTACAGGGAATAGAATTGAACGGAATTGTTTTCAAAAACATGTTTCAGAATTAAAGAGGGGGATTTGCCGGATGAATCGTGGTTGGGTGTGAAACTGACTATTTTCCCATCCAAAGGAGAATAAATTCCGGTTCCCGATTCAGCAAAGAGATCAATCCCAAGATGAACTGCACCGGAAATGCTGCTTGTTTGATCCATGGTTGTTTCTCTGAGACAGCCGATACGGGATTCCCCGTATCTTCCTATACCCACAGCTGCTTTGTGTGATGTGATGATTTCTGATATTTTTTCTTCTTTACAGAAAGTTTGTTTAGAAAAGATGCTCCCATCAAAGTCAACACTTCCAGGGCTCAGGTCAAGAACCTTGATTTTCTTCGATTGAAGTCTGTGATTCAGAATGGGAGCTGTTTTGTCTTTATGGTTTTTTAACCATTTGATAGCCACAGATGATAGAGGACAAGGTTCCCTGCCGCAGGCATGACGGAATGCGTAAAAGGTAAAAATTTTGTCCCATCGGAATAATTGTTCAAGCAGTTCCCATGCCGGTTTTTCACTGATTGTGAGATAAGGATTATCCGGATGGCTCTTCTTACGGATTGAAGACAGAGTCACACTCACACAGAGCCTCATGGCAATGAACAGAAAAAGTGCTTTTAACTCGGCTTCTGTTAAAGGAAATATTTCGTTGTATCCCCTGATTAAAGAGACAGCCGTTTCCAAAGGATTTTCCTTTTTCATCATGGCGTAGGCGGCAGCAATAGCGATTTCACAAATGGTGAAGGTATAGATCATATCCCCGAAGTCAACGATTCCAACGACTGTCTGAGGTTCTGGCCAGGAATGATTCACAATAATATTATGATCATTGGCATCGTTATAGATCACGCTTTTTCTAAGTTCAGGAAACAGAGGAACACCAAATGTTTCAAAATCATGAACAAATTTTTTAACGATTTTTCTTTTTTTCCCATCTGGTATTTTAGGAAGATGTTCCTTTATGAAAAGTGCCTTCTTCAAATCCCATTCAAAGTCTCGATGGGAAGACGGATGAGAGAATCCCTCCAGGATTTTATCCATCTTTCCCAGCTTCTTCCCAAGGTCATAAAAGAGTTCAAGCCTGGGAGGAGAAAGGTTGCTCATTAATAGACCGGGAATGTAGGTCAACAGCCGCACGAAACGATGATTTCCTTTCTTGTCTTTTATTGTGGAAATTTGATTGCCGCTCGATGAGGGGCATACAGATTGAAACAAATTTTCCTTTGAATGGGCTGCGAGATAACCCAGGGCTTTGTTTTGAAGGTCAAGCAGTTCTTTATTTTCGTTAGGGCGAGAGATTTTAAGAACAAATTCCTTATCCTTATCATCTTTGATATAGAAGTTTTGATCCCATTCTCCAGGCAGCTTTTTTATAAAGCCTTTTATGCCGAACAAATCTGAAGCAGTTTTTTTTGCTTCATCCTTTGTGACATTCTTTCCTGGAACAGACACTGTCAATATCCTTTTTTAATGATCTCTTCTAACAATGAATTTTAAATATTTTATAAGAAAATAGCAATTCTAAAGGTCAATCCGGCTTTTTCCAGTCTATGATCAAGCACCACTCTTGTTAAGGAGCTTTCCCATTTGTATTTCCTCTTATGTGTCTTTCTGTTATATTGATAGGAATCGGATACCGACCATTGGATCATCGAAATGCGTGTGAAGCAATGTTTTATTTTGTTCATTTTATTATATTAATCCGGTTGATTGTTTGAGAACGAAGAAAATTTGATGAAGAGTCACTTTTGTATGATAATATAATGGAAGGAGGAAGTATCATGACTATGACAATCGAAGAAATTCTCGGAAAAGAAACAGATGGTCTTTTAAATCATGAGTGCAAGACTGTGAATAAAGAACAGCTTCATCTTCCAGGGCCGGATTTTGTTGACAGGGTGAGTTCGTTAACAGACCGGCCACCGGGAGTTATGCGGAATTTGCAGACGCTGTTCAATACAGGGAGGCTTGGAGGCACGGGGTATCTTTCCATACTGCCGGTTGACCAGGGTATTGAACACTCCGCCGGTGCTTCGTTTGCACCCAATCCTGTATACTTTGACCCGGGGAAAATAGTGGAGCTAGCTATAGAAGGAGGATGCAATGCTGTGGTTTCAACTCTGGGGGTACTCGGAGCGGTGTCCCGGAAATATGCTCATAAGATTCCTTTTATAGTGAAGCTGAACCATAATGAATTGCTTTCTTATCCCAATACCTACGACCAGATTCTTTTTGCCAGTGTGGAGCAGGCGTTTGACATGGGAGCGGTTGCGGTTGGTGCCACTGTCTATTACGGCTCCCCGGAATCCAGCAGACAAATTCAGGAAATAAGTGAAGTCTTCCGGTGCGCCCACAGTCTGGGAATGGTAACTGTTTTGTGGGCTTATTTACGGAATCCGGCGTTTAAAAAAGACGGAACGAATTACGAGGCATCTGCTGACCTTACTGGGCAGGCAAATCATCTTGCAGCGACCATAGAAGCTGACATAATCAAACAGAAACAGCCAAAGAACAACGGAGGGTTCAAAGCCCTCAATTTTGGGAAGACAGACGAACGTGTTTACACAGAACTGACCTCCGAACATCCTATAGATTTGACAAGGTATCAGGTTGTTAATTGTTATATGGGAAGAGTTGGTTTGATCAATTCCGGAGGAGCATCGGCTGAAAATGACCTCCAACAGGTTGTGAGAACAGCAGTGATAAACAAACGTGCCGGCGGAATGGGGGTCATATCCGGGAGAAAAACGTTTCAGAAACCGATGAAGGAAGGAGTGCGGATATTCAGTGCGATCCAGGACGTGTATCTATCGGCCGAGATAACAGTCGCTTGAAAACACAAGAAATGCCCGGAATACGGAATGGAAACAATTCGAAAAATGTTTTCTCTTAATCTTCTAGAGTGTCAGGGCATACCCGATCTTGATAAAAAAGGTCCGGTCCGTTTGGGCTAGGTTGATATCATAGTATCCAAGATAATTGTCGCTGTAACCCAGAAATAGAACAGTGCGCGGATTCAGCTTATAAGAAAAAAGGATCTGGGAAAAAAGGGTTTGGGTTTTTGTTTCTGCCTCAAATTCATAGAGATCAAGATTTCTGTCAATGTCCTGATACTGAAGAATGAACCGAAGGAAAGCCCGGTTGTTCAAGTGGTAGATAAAATGCATCTGCGGCAGCTGTGCCAGGAAAAGCCTTTCTCCATTTATCTTTAACCATCTGTAAAGATAGCTGAGGCTCAGGTTGAAATGAGTCCCTATATTCCAGTCTATCGCGGGGCTCATTTGGAAGTATTTTCCTGCCCTCACATGAGCGTAATCGATTTCGTCCCCATAACTGAAAGAAATATTTCCTTGAAAATTCCCGTTTGGACGGATGGAAAAAAATATGTGATTGAAAAATTGGGAGAAAGATTCCTGTTTGTAAACTTTTTTCCGTATCCCCACTACAGTGGTTAAGTTAGATTGCAAAGGACCGCTGAGAGAAATATTGGTTTCCACTTCTCTTTCCAATAGATTCCCCTGGTGGTCATTGGTTTGATCATAGTTTCCAATGACATTGATTTGAGAGAAAAAACTTTTTTCAGTAGGGACATAAAGATATCCTCCCCCCACTTCAAAATTACGGAAGTCTACTCGGGGAACAAATCCCAAGTCTGCCCGGAATTCAGGGCTGAAATCTTCATAGGAACCAAAGAGGATATAATTTTTTCTCTGACGTGTGATTTCAATATTGGCTGCATACCCATAAAGCTCTCCGGTATCCTGGTTGTAGTCTTCTGCCAGGGAATCCGGGTAGGCGGTTTGGGAACCCAAAAATTGAAAATTGATCGCATCAGATTTATTGAGCCTTAGAAGTCCGTCCAATCCAGCCAGACGATTGTGATACGCATCCCCTTCTCGGTCTGTCATTAAAATGCCGAGAGTGGATCCTCCTCCAATATCCCGGCGGTAGCGCAGAACATTGGAAAAAGACTTTTGGTCCAAAAATCCGGATGTCGAACCCTGGGAACCGGGGAAAATCAGATTGGTCAACTGATCTTGGGCAGAGAAAAAACCTATAGCATTTTTTCCTTCTTTTCCTGAAATTTTCACTCCCCAATCAGGGTCAGCGATAGAGCGAGTGTATAATGCCTGAACAGGTGTTTCGAAAAAATCCTGTCCTTCCAGAAAAAAAGGGCGTTTTTCCGGATAATAGAGGGCAAATTGTTTGTTTATATCCAGCTGAGCCACATCTGCTTCCACCTGGGAAAAGTCCGGATTCAGAGCCGCACTCAAAGTCATATTATTGGTGAATCCCCATCTTCCTGAAATTCCGATATTTCCTGAGGACTCCTCTTTTTTCATAGGGCCGTGAGGAAAGTCATCTTTTTTCTCTGAATAAAGTCCCACCACTGTGGGGTCAAGTTCGATGTTGCGACCAGGTTCTGCTCCTGAGAATCCCCTGATTTTGGGAAGCTGGCAGAGAATGCACTGTTCATTCCGGTCTAAAGGGAAAGCGCTGATCTGATGCCGCCGGCTTCTCGGATAATTGCGGACCGGAGCAAAGCCCCAGATCTGGTCTTCTTTAGAAGGTTGGAACTGCAAAGCTCTAAAGGGAATGGCTATTTCGATCACATATCCAAAATCAGTGATTTGTCCCGCAGAGTCCCAAATCGCATCCCAGGACATGTCTTCTTGAGTCCCTCCGTTGCTCATAATTTCATCTCCCTGAATCCCCAAGGGATTCACGAAAAAGGCAAAAGCCCGGTTTTCATCGTTGAACGTATCAATAATTATTCCGATGGAGTCATCTTGCCAGGCTTTATCCCGGTCGGAAAGATAGGCTCTTATTTTTTTTGGCTCTGGATCAAAAGCCCGGCATCCAACATACAAGTGGTTGGTGTCATATATCAAGTAACACTCTGAATCCACAGGCGCAGGCACATTTTCAGCAGGCATGACCTCTATATCCAGAGTTAGTTTCAGTGCGTCGGACCATGCTGGTTCATCCATAATTCCATTGATATTGATTTTTTGAGATGTTTTGGGTATATCTAAAATTTTTTCTTCCTCTTTTGTTTTTCTGGATGGAAACGCCAGGTTGGATATGATCAATCCGCTGAGAAGCAGCCCTAAAATCTTTTTTAACATCATGTTTCTCCTTTTCAATTGGTCAATTCACTCAATTTTTTTCTGACGTGAACAATCTTTATTAGTAATGACTTGATCAGTCTTTAATAAATAAAACGTTATTAAGGGAAAAAGGTTCACTTTTTTTACATCTTTTTATCAGTTTGCCCTTAAATGTCAAACTTTGAGCGAATTCGATTTCGCTCCCACTTCAATAAAGAACAGAATGTTTTATTTAGATTAGAGACATAAGAGATTCTTGATTTGAAGGAAAATTAAATCATAACCACAGCATCCACAAACAATTCATAGGCGTCATCCTCATCAAGGTCATAAATTGTCACTTTTTCAACGGAATTGAACCCCGATATTTCTTTAAGCTGAGATTCGTATAGAATTTTGACCTTTGACTTTTTAAGATTTGAACGGGACGCCTCCTTGAAATTTTTTGATTTTTTCTGGGTTACAAAAACCACACTTGGTGAATACTTGGCAAGAGCGGTGGCTAATTCTCTGGATTCTTTCCCTCTATCCTGAACCAGAACTCTTTTGTCTTTAAATGAGGCGGGATTTTTAATTTTATGAAAAACTCCTTTTCCCAGAAAAGCTTTTTCTCCTGCCATTTCTTTTTTATGGGTTTCTTTGGTGGTGATCTTTTGATGTTCTTTTTTTGGTTTTTGCTTTTCTTTATAATTTTTTATAGCTTCTTTGAGGGCATCCGCCGCCAGATTTGAACAATGCATTTTTACTGGGGGGAGGCCATCCAGTGAATCCGCAACATCCTTTCGTGTTATTTTGAGCGCTTCATCCAGGGTTTTCCCTTTGGCTAATTCCGTAATCATCGAAGCTGTGGCCACGGCTGAACCGCATCCAAATGTTTTGAACTTAATGTCTTCGATTCGGTTGTTTTTGACTTTTAATGAAAATTCCATAAGATCTCCGCACACTGGATTTCCAACAGTTCCTTTGGCTATGTCTTTGCCCTTTAAAACGCCGACATTTCTGGGATTGCGAAAATGGTCTAAAACTTTTTTGGAATAGGATGTTGATTTCATTTGAATTCTCCTTTTTTAATAAAGAGGGGATAGCTTTCTTAACCGATCAACCACTTCAGGAAGAGCTTTTATCACTAAATCAACGTCGCTTTCTTTTGTGAATCTTCCTACAGTGAGTTCAAGCGATCCGTGTGCTTCTTTGTGAAGCAAGCCCATTGCGATCAATGTGTGGGAAGGCTCCAATGTCTTTGATGAACAGGCAGAACCGGTTGAGGCGGCAATTCCCTTGTCATTCAGCGATAAAAGCAGTGATTCGCCTTCGATTCCGTCGAAGCGAAAATGAGCATTGTTGGGTAGTCTATTTTCAGGATGACCGTTGAGATAGGACTTGGGTATTTTTTCCAATATTTCTTTTATAATTCTGTTTCTAAGCGATTGTAGTTTTTTAACTTCCATTTCTCTTTCTTTGACAACAATCTCTGCAGCATGAGCCATTCCGGCGATAGAAGAGAGATTTTCGGTGCCGGATCGAAGTCCGTTTTCCTGTCCTCCCCCGATGATCTGAGGTGAGAGCTTTATCCCTTTTCTTTTGTATAAAATTCCCAGTCCTTTGGGGCCATAAATATCATTGGAAGAGAAGGTCATTAAGTCTATAGAATCTGTTTGGACATCCAGAGGAAGAAGTCCTTCGGCGGCAACGGCATCGGTATGGAAGACGATTCCTTTTTCCCTGCACAAACGGCCTATTTTCTTAATAGGTTGAATGGTTCCTACTTCATTGCTGGCATAGATGATTGAGATGAGAGATGTGTCATCGGTTATCCGTTCTTTTATTTTATCTATAGGAACTTTTCCATAGTGATCAACAGGGACCTTGGATATGGAAAATCCCGCCTTCATTAAAAATTTGGCTATATTGTGTATGGAAATGTGCTCTATTTCTGATATGATGATATGCTTTCCTTTGTTTTTATTCCCAAGCGCGTAGCCCAAGAGAGCCAAATTGTTGGATTCTGTGGCACCTGACGTGAATATGACTTCATCCGGTTTCGCCTGAATGAGTTCTGCGATTTTCGAACGGCTTTTTTCTAAGCTCTCTGAAGCCTCATCTCCGATAGAGTGCAGAGAAGACGGATTCCCGAATATTTTATTAAAATACGGACTCATGGCTTTAATAACTCGGGGATCCACAGGTTTCGAGGACTGATAATCAAGATAGACGCTCATTTGATTTCCTTTTCATTTAAAACCACATGGTTGTATCGGATTCAAGCGCGAGGTCGTTCAATGTTCCGGCTCCCACAATTTTTAGACCTGGAATGAGTTTGACTTCATCCATTCCCAGCATTTGTTTGGATGCTTCGCACACAAATATTTCTATTCCCATATCAATTGTCTTTTGAATCAATTCCGATAAAGAAGGGAATGAGCCTGCTTTTATTTTTTCTGCAGCCCCTTGTTTTAGCACTCTAAGCCCCTGACCTAAATAATAAATCTTTGCATCAATATCCATTGCCTTTGCTGTTTGGGCTAAGACAAGAGGCGAGTACTGTCTTTCTGGATCATCACTGGTTTGCACATAAAGTATTGATTTTTTGTTCATTGTTATCTCCTATTTTGTTTTTTTTATTAGAAACCTTATGGTCTCGTTTCTTTTCTCAAACTTAATGATTTTATGCCCTGTTCTTTTGGCAAATCGCTTTATATCTTCCTCAGCTGCTGGGTCATCTGCCAAAACTTCCAGGATCTCCCCAATCTCGATGCTGTCTATATTTTCTCTGGTTTGAAATAAAGGCTCCGGACAGAAGAGTCCTATGCAATCGAGAGATTTTTTAGGTTTATTTTCTGAAGACATTTGTTTCCCTTTTCAAAATATTATAATTCCTATAGAATAAATATACTATTAATAATATAAGTCTTATTTAATGATTTGTCAATCTTTTTTGATTTGAACTCTCTTTTGAATGTGAACAAATCGTTAACAGAATGAGCTGTTTTTCAATAATATTTTGAGAGTGGATATATAATAGGCTTCCATAGAGGATGAACAGCCCAAGTCTGAACTCAAAAAATACACCGGCAGGTACATCTCTTTGGATTCGTTGTTAAATCCAATCTGAGAAAAGGTGTATTCGGTCCCGAAGTATGGAGTCGCCACGTCAAAATACCCTGAAGAAAGAATAAAAATTCATGTGACCATTTATGTCCTTGAATAATATTTTAAAAGATGTTAATATATAGTCAAATTTATCAGTTTCATTAAGTAATATTCAATAAAGTGGGAGTGAAATAAGATGAACAGGAAACTTATCAGGCCAAATTTATCCGAAGTAAAGGGGAAAATGAGCCGGGAAGCCGCCAAGAAGAAATCCCATCCTTCTTTTGAAACATTTGCCGAAAATTACTATTATCTTAAACAGATGAATAAAAAAACTCCAATGGCAGTGACATTCGTTGATGGAGAAACGGTGACCGGGAATATTGAATGGTATGATGATAAATGTTTCAAATTGAATAGAAAAAATGAACCGAACCTGTTGATATTCAAAAACGGTATAAAATACCTTTACAAATTGGAAGATCAGAAAGAAAAGAAAAAGTGACCCTGAATAAAGTAGGGATTACTCTGGGGGACCCGGGGGGAATAGGACCTGAAGTCGTCTTGAAAGTCCTTTCTTCAAAAGAATTGACCTCAAAAGCCCATTTTATCATTTTTGGCTCCTCTAATGTTATCGAAGAAGAACAGAAAATTTTAGGGACGAATCTGGATTTTAAAATACTATCCAAAGAAGAAAATGTATTGTCCTCTGGCATATCACTGTATGAAATCAAAACAGGGATCAAGCAATTTACTAAAGGCATATCAAACCAGGAAAACGGAAAAGCCTCTTTTTTATTCTTCGACCAGGCAGTAAAAAAAGCAAGAGAAGGAATTATTGATGCTGTGGTCACTGCTCCTATATCTAAAGAATCGTGGAGTATGGCAGGAGTGAAATGGGCTGGGCACACGGAGTATTTAACTCAATTTTTTCCTGATGCCATTATGGCTTTCTGGTCGGATATATTGAAGGTCGTTTTATTTACGCATCATATACCTTTGAAACAAGCATTGAAAAAAGTTAAGAAAGAAAAACTTATAGAGTTTTTTCTCAGTCTTCATCAATATGTTGAAAAAGCTTTTCCCCATCGGTTTTCATTTCTCACAGCCGGATTGAATCCGCATGCAGGAGAAAAAGGACTTCTGGGAAAAGAAGAGATAGAACATATTATTCCTGCCGTTAGATATGCCCGGAACAAAGGAATGAAAATCAGTGATCCTCTCCCTCCGGATGTCGTTTTCAGGAATGCATTGAACAAACCAGATACAATCGTCATAGCCCATTTCCATGACCAGGGTTTGATCCCCTTCAAGCTTCTGTGTTTTCATAAAGGAGTTAATTTGACTATAAGCCTCCCTTTTGTTAGAACATCTCCCGACCATGGGACGGCATTTGACATAGCAGGGAAAGGAAAGGCTAATCCGGAGAGCATGAAAGAAGCAGTCAAGTTAGCCTGTCTTTTCAGTCTGCCTGGTTCATAAATAACAAAGATTGATTTCAAGCTGACTTTATGTCACTGTTTGAACAGTTCAAAATCAAAATTGACAGTTCCTAGAAAATGTTGAAATTCAATAATCCTGCCTTCCGGATCTTTAGCAAAAAAATGATAGATGTTGTATTTCGGATTTTTTTTTGGAGAGGAGGAAGCGATCTCTTTGAATTTGTTATAAGCCCTGTCGACATCTTTCTTTTTTTCAAAGAAAAAAGTTATGATTCCAGGAATATCGGCTTTATGACTTTGACAAAAGCCATATAGCATATTTCCAAATTTATAGATCTGGCAGCTTCCCTGATCAAGCCACAGAGAGCATCCGAGTTCATTGATATAGAATTCATTTAATTCTGATAACTTGTTCGTATTGAAAAAAATGATTCCTCCTACTCCACCTTCTTTTTTCATTGTATTTTCTCCTGAATAAATGCTGACTGCCAATAAAACAATCATCATAAATGGAAATATTCTTTTCATTATTCCATTCTCCTTTTTTTATTTCAATCAGCCCTTTTAGGCTCTAGAGCAGCATGATTAACGGTGTGCTTTCCCCAAGAGAATGTCACGATAGCAGCCAGAATATTGCCTGATATCAGTCCTAACCACACACCGGTTAATCCTAAATTGAAAGTGATCCCTAATAAATAGGCTACAGGGACCTGTAAAATGATTGTTCTGAGTATGGTTACAATTAGTGACCTTTTTCCTTTCCCGATTCCCCTAAACATAGCTGAAGTCAACATTCCCATGGGAACTGTGGGATAAAAAACGCTCAAGATTTTTAAGAATGCAACCAAATCATCGAGAATACGGGCAGATTCTTCAGAATAGGTAAATATGAAAGATATTTGTTTTGAAAATAAGACAACAAGGACAGCAACAGCTAATTCTATGACAATTCCAATCTTTATGGAATAAAAATAGGCTGTTTTGAGTTTATCTCTATCGCGTGCTCCGTAGGCGGCTCCTGTTACCGCCACAACTCCTGTCGCCATTCCCAGCAAAGGGATCACTCCCAGCATGATTATTCTCCATCCACTTGTAAAAACGGCAACTCCATCTGTTCCCCCTGCTTCAATGACAATTTTGTTAAGGAAAATGATGGCAATGGACATGGATAACTGAGCGAGTGATGAAGGGATTCCTACTTCTAGTATTTCAGCTAAAATTTTTCTATTTATCTTAAAACCTTTAAATGTGGTATCAAGATAGGATTTTTTATCGATAAAAAGCCAGTAAAAAAATATAAGTGAAGAAACAGAGATGGATGTTACAGTTGCCCATGCTGCGCCTTTGACGCCCATTTTAAAGGTGTATATGAAAATTGGGTCCAGGATGATATTTAATCCTGATCCGATGAGCAATCCATACATAGCCCGTTTTGCATCTCCCTCTCCTCTAAATAAAGCATTAGCAACTTGAGAAAACACAAGAATCAAAGCCCCGCTAAAAATGATTCTTGCGTAGTCCGCTGCCATATTCCCGATATTCTCGTTTCCGCTCAAGGAAAGCATTATGTTTTTTAAAAATGGCAAGATAGGCACACTAATGAAAAGTCCTATTACGAGACCAATCAAAATTGTATGGGCGGCTGTGTTATCCGCATCTTTTTTGTTTCTTTCTCCTATCCTTCTTGAAACAGCTGAACTCCCTCCTACACCTAGTCCTGTTCCCAGTGCGATGATGATCAGAAAAAAAGGAAATATCAGTCCTATAGCGGCAAGTTCGTCAGCTCCCAGGCCAGCAACCCAAAATCCATCAGCCAGATTATAAACAGCCTGACAAAGCATGCCCAGCATCATGGGTGTGGAGATTTTTATGATTGCTTTTTTTGGATTCCCTAAAAGGGTTCTAACTCCCTTTGTGATCTTGACATTTTGTTCTTCCATAAAAATATACCAGTTTTAATCCTGTAAGTTCTTCACTATAAACAATATTTATAAAAAATCCAACGAATCTTTTATGTTTTTTCCTTATGCTTTCATGAAGAGAAATCAGGGAGAGATAATATAATGATGATAAAACTGGAATTTTATTTAAAAATTAAGAAACAAATATAAAGGAGGGATATTTTAAATTAGCGGATCCTCTTCTTCAATTCTGCCCTCATCTCTCGTTCTCTGTCCCTTTCTTTAATAGCCTCTTTTTTTTGATAAATCTTTTTTCCTTTTCCAAGAGATATTTCCACTTTGATTTTTCCTATATCATTTATATAAAATTTTGTTGGTATCAAAGTGAGACCTTTGTCCCGTATTTTACCTGTCAACCGTTTGATTTCACGGCGGTGCAGAAGGAGCTTTCTTTTTCTTAGTGGATCATGGTTAAAGCGGTTTGCTGCTTCGTAGGGGCTGATGTGGCAATTAATCAGAAAAACTTCTCCATCCTGGATTTCCGCATAACTTTCTTTGAGGCTTAGCCGTCCCTCTCTGATTGATTTGACTTCACTGCCTAACAGAGAAATTCCGGCTTCGTAGTTTTCCAGGATTTCATAATTGAAAAATGCCTTTTTATTTTTAGCAATGACTTTCATAAATTAACTCTCTATCAGTTGTTTTTGAATAAAATAGAGGCTTAAATCAATAAGAGCAAAGGAGAAAATAGATCAATGGGTCAGGGTTCAAGTTGTGATCAGATATCTTTATAACAAAATGATAAATTCTCAAACATCTTTTCTTCGATTTCTCCAGCTGGCATTGAGGAAACTTTAGATATTTCAGATATGAGTAGTTCTTTGGCTTTATCCATCATTTTTTTCTCACGAAAAGAAAGAGGTTTGATTAAACTTAAATAAAAGAGACTTTTTAAAACAACCGCCATATCTTTAATCAACCCGGATTTCATAAGATCCGAATGTTCTTTATATCTTCCCTTCCAATTCATAGAGACATCGACTTCCCCGTTCTTCATAAAATCAAACACTCTTTTTGCTTTTTCCAAAGAAATGGGTTTTCTTACTCCAATTTCTTTTGCTGTTAAAGCGGGGACCAAAACTAAGGTGTTATTAGAAGAAATTCTAATATAAAAAATTTTTTCTTTCTCCCCATTGAAATTCTCTTCCTGAATGTCTTCGATAATTCCCAGCCCCTGATTGGGATAAAATACGCTATCTCCAATCTTTAACGAATTCATCGTTTTATATTATAGTTAAGAATATAATTATAGTCAAACTCACAATACTTGATTTTATCAAAAAGTGATAGGGTTGTATAGATTTATATTTCATCCATTGGATGATGCCACAGCTAATCGTTTCAATCATTGCAGTCATCATATATTAATATATATGAGTCATTTCATTATTAACTTTATTAACTTTTTCATTGTCTTCAGTTAAAAAATAATCAGTGACATTAATGCCGTATATTTTCGGGTTTAAAGATTTGTGAATGGACTGTTTAAAATTGTTTGTTTGGGGATCCTTTTCTCTTAAATCAACAATAGCTCCATCTATTTTGTTTCCTTCGTTATCTGAAATAATTTTTACCTTGGGTCTGGTGGAGAATTCCTTTTCGTGGAATATCTCTATTACGATACCGATTTCACCTGAATCAAGAATCACAACATCACCAATGGGATAAATGCCAATCATTTCAATAAATATTTTTACCAGAAGAGGATCAAATTCTGAATTGCGTTTTTCATACAAAAGATTCAATGCATTGCTTTTTGTGAAAGCTTCAGTTCTATAGGTTCTATAAGTGGTGATGGCGTCAAAAAAATCGCACACTTTAACTATTTTACTGTATAAGTTAATAGAGTCTTTTTTCCAGAGTTGTGGATATCCATTGAGGTCATTCCAGATATGATGTTCAAACGCGACATGAAGCGCTCTTACAGGAATTGAACTTTCTTCACTCATATGAATCAATTTTTCAGCTCCGTAAATACTGTGTTTTTCAATCATTTTTCTTTCTTCATATGTCAATTGAGTTTTTTTCCCTAGAATTTCCTTGGGAATATCTAGTTTGCCAATATCATGGAAAAAGGCGCATAGGGCCAGTTCCAGTAATTCATTCTTATCCAATCCCAATCGTCTTCCCAAACAGATAGAAAGAATACAAACGTTGACTGAATGGTTGAGTTCGTACTCATTGAAGTTCTTTATATTTATAAGACCAATCAGGAAGGTCTCATCCTCAATGGTTAAATCAATCAAGGATTGCATTAATTTCCGGGTGGTTTTGAGACGGATGACTTTGTTTTGTTTTTCTTTTTCGAATATTTCATCTAAGTGAGTGATGCTTTTAAAGAACACTTGCTTGGCATATTTTCTGAGTTGAGCCTTTTCTTTAATGGCAAATATTCCGAAAGGATGAACTTCCTCAATAGATACATGTTTGATATTCTCTTTGTCTAATTCCAATTTTGCGAAGTAAAACGGGTCATCTTTATCTATTTTGACTTTTGATAAGAGATTTATAAATCGTTTCAATTCTTTTTCACTCAAACCGTTCTTGAATATGATAGTGCCGATTCCTCTTTTTTTCAGTTCTTCAGATAAAAACCTTAGGTTGTGATAGTTGAAAAAAACAAATTTGATTCTGACTGAATTAAAATAAAAAGTGCCTTCGTGTTGCCGTATAACAGCTTCCCCTTCACTATTAATGATTTCATTTAGGAGTTTAAAAAGTAGGCTTGTCTGTCTTAAATAAGTGATGTTGTTCGAGTCATAGAGCTGGCTTATTTTAAGAGCGGCAGAAAACCTGACAATGATTTCCTCAATATTTTTAGAGAATGCCAGTTCTTTAGGCAAGTGACTCTTCTTGGTATCTTTATCCATAATTTATCTTAACAATTCAAATCATAGGATTGTATTTTTCTCTGGAATTGATAATGAGGTTAGAGCTTGTTGGCATGCTTTTCTTACTTTTTTGTTTTTAATATTGGCTCCTTCTGTAAGTATTTCTATTGCTTCGGGAGTTGCCAATGCTTTTAGAACATCAATCACACAAAACTGGGTTTTTATCTGTTTAAGGGAGAATAGGCTCCTTCGTTCTTTTAAAATTTGATATAAAAATTCATAAGCTTCAATTAAGTGTGTTTTACCTAAGAATCCTAGAATAGCTTTTTTTTCGGAATCACTTTTTCTTTTAAAATATTTTCTGAGGACATGGTTTTTTACGATAGTAAATAATTCCTTATCTCCAAAATATTTGAGATTTTTAAAGGATTCAGTACGGATATCAGCATCACTGCTCTCAAGAAATTTTAGAAGCATTTTATTTAAAGATTTATCATTGGTTTTTCCTAAAGACTTAATGAGGCCTAAACGGAATGACTTGTTATCGCTTTGGGCTAATTCTTTTATAAAAGGAGCAATTTTTTCATCTTGGTTTTTCACTATGATAGAAATCAATTCATGCAAAAATGGTTCTTTGTAGGAATGCATATTATGGATGATATAATCGGTATAGAGAGGAACTATTTGATTGAGGAATTGAATTATTTTTTTTCGCATAATACTTTCTGTTACTTCTTCATAAATTTGGTTGATGAAAAATAAAATTTCGGGGCCAAGAGACATGAGGTATTCAAATAAGGCATCGATGTTTTTAATATCTTTAGTGAGAAATATTTTCTTTAGTTCAATCTGCGATTGTTTATTTTTTGCGTTATTTATAAACTCTCTGAGGAGATTTTCCTTTTCTTTATGAGTGCCCTCTGATTTTTTAACAAGCTCTTTGGTATTATTGATGATGATGGTGGCATAAGAAAAATCCAATTCATTTATAACTTCTTCAAGGCATTGTTCAAGTACCTTTATGTTAGATAAGAAATGTTCATATCTATTTTCCAAATTAAGAATTTCAAAAATCAGGGAGATGAGTTCTGATAATTGAGAAGTCTTTCGATTTTCGGCAATCATTTTGTTCAATCTGTTTGCTTCTTCTTCAGTAAGAACAGGAGCTTCTTCCGTTTGTTTTAAAAGCTCATGATAATTTTTCTTGCTTTCTTCCTTCTTCAATTCTTCTTCTACTTTAGGGAATGGAGATGAGGTTTTATTGACATCATCTGATTTCTGGGGCTGGTCTTCTGGTTTTATTGGTATTTTCCCTTTAATTAGTTTGCTTGTGTCTGGCTTTATTAACTTAACATTTTCTTCAATGCTTCCTATTTCTGTATCAATATAGTCATCTAAAGCGAAATAACCAATATGGGGGAATTTTTTTTCCCATAGGGAACTAACCATATCACTGTCTTTAGCAGTTGATTCTGTGTTTAATTTTATTACTTCTAAAAAATCCTTCAACTCATTTTCTTCCAATCCATTATAGAAATAGAGTTTACGAATCCCATCTTTATGAAAGTAAAAAGGAAGGTTTTTTTCCTTTTCATCTTTTTGTTTGACTGGTTCTCCTTCAAACAAAAAGTGTGTCTTTTTAACTTCTAGAATTAGGGATTCGTTTTTTTGAAGGAATTCAAATAAATTGTTTTTGAAAAAATTAAAAAAATCAGACACATAAGGGTTTTCACCTGGATAGAATTTCAATGTGCTGACAGCTTTTTCAAAACCCCGAATGATATTTTCTACGTCTTTAATATCGTCTTTACGTTTAGAAGAGAATGGTTTCTCGGATTGAGTTTTATTCATTTTCAGCTAAAGAATCTGTAATAGATTATAACTATTATAATAAAAAATATATGGAAATAAAAACCCTTTAATTAAAATATTTTCTCTTTTATAAAAAATTATTTTATTCCCAATTTGAATAATGGTCAACATATGTTTTAAATAAAATGTATATGGTGCGGCAAAAAATAATGATATCATCAGTGTTCATGAATAGTAAAGATCCGTCCAGACGTTGATTGGATGCTTTGCTGTTTTCAAAAATTAATGATATGTGAATTAGGGTGGCATATTTATTTTTACTAGTGATACTCATGTATATTGAAAAAATGTTACCAATAATGAGAAATTCTCAAATCTTCCTGAAAAAAAATAATTGTTCTTCCTTGACAGATAAGCTTAGGTTTATTACCATACTTTTCTTAATCCTTATTATGCAGAGAAGAACAAATGAAGAGAACTTTTCAACCAAATAACAGAAAGAGAAAAAAAAACCATGGTTTTCTTTCAAGAATGAAGACCGTAGGTGGTCGACGGATTATTCGTCATAGAAGATTAAAAGGAAGAAAGCGTCTTTCAGCTTAATGGAAGAATCCTTTAGATCCCATGAAAGGATAAAAAAAAAACAGGAGTTTTTATTCCTGTATAAAAAGGGCTTGCGATATAGAGGAAATTATTTAAAGATTATTTATTTTCCTAATGAGCTCGAGCATTCAAGAGCAGGGATTGTTGTGGGGAAGAAAATAGGAAATGCTTCTAGAAGAAATTATATTAAGAGAATCATGAGGGCATTATTTCGCAGGAATAAAAATTTATTGAACAAAAATATAGATGTTCTTTTAATCCCTGAGAAAAATATTCATAATGCATCTTGGTCATTGCTTCAAAAAGAATATAAACAGGCTCTGGAATTCATTTTTAATAAAGATTTATCCTTATGAAACAGATTGTATTATTTCTGATTAGAGTTTACAAAACGACTCTATCTCCTCTACTAGGACAAAACTGTCGCTTTTATCCATCCTGCTCGGATTACACATATGGAGCCATTAAGAAACATGGGTTACTCAAAGGAATATTTTTAGCAGTTAAAAGGATTCTTAAATGTCACCCATTCCATCCCGGTGGAATTGATTTGATACCGTAAGAGGTTGTACAAATGGAAAAAAGATTAATATTAGCCATTGTCATTTCTTTTATAGTTTTGTTTGTTTTCCAAGCTCTTTTTAATAAGAAACCTGAGCCAGAAGCCACAACTCAGGAATCGATTACAGAACAAATTGATGAAATCGAAGAACAACCATCTGAAAAAATAAAAACACCTTCTGTTCAAACTTATACAGAAAAAAAAGAAGAAAAAGCGATCGAACCAATTTCCGCCCAGAATGAAAAAGATATAATCATTGATACTCCTCTTTTTTACGCTGTATGGAGCAATAAAGGGGCGGTTCTAAAGAGCTGGCGGTTGAAGAAGCACATGAATGATGATAACGAGCCGGTTGAACTGGTTTCTGAAAAAGCTAATAAAAAAAATGAGTATCCCTTTTCAATAGAGACCGAAAATCCTTCCTTTAACCAATATGTCAACAATGCTTTATATGATTGTCCTATCACCCGGATCGAACTCGACGAAGGCGAAACAAGAGAAATTCGATTTGTCTATGCTGACTCAGATAATTCTCAAATTGAAAAAGTTTTTTCGTTTCAAGGCGGAACATACAGTTTTGATGTCAATATTGAAGTTCTTAAAGAGGGAGAACCAGTTAAATCCCGTCTTAAGTGGGGTCCGAATTTTGGGGATACTTCTGAAACCGCAGAGAAGAAAAGATTCGGAACAGGGGAAGGAATGGCGTATTTAAAATCAGATAAAGTCAAACATATAAGTGAAAGTAAATATGACCCAGAAGAAGACAATCAGTTTTTCAGAGTTGATTGGGTGGCGTATGAAAACAACTATTTTGCTGCCATATTTCTTCCTGCTTCTGCTGAAAATTCCGTTCATTTTATTAGGGAAAAAAGTGAAGCATCTGAAACCTTCAATCTTTTAATGAGTCTACCTGAAAAGGTTTATTTAGGGCCTAAAGATTATGACCTGTTAGGGAAATTTGGGAACCGTACAAACGAAATCATAAAATTCGGACTTTTTGGATTTATAGGGAAAATACTTTTAAAAGCAATTAAATGGATTCATTCATTTGTTCCTAATTGGGGATTTTCAATAATCATTCTGACCATAATTATCAAATTGTTATTCTTTCCCCTAACCTTTAGCAGTACTCGTTCGATGTCAAAGATGCAGGAACTTCAACCAAAAATAAAAGCAATAAAAAAGAAATATAAAAAAGCAAAACAGGATATCCAACAACGCCGCAACATGAACGAAGAAATTATGAAGCTCTATAAGGCACAGGGAGTCAATCCCGCCGGCGGGTGCCTGCCCATCCTCATACAGCTTCCTATTTTCTGGGGATTTTTTCGTCTTCTTGCCGTATCCATTGAGTTCAGAAAAAGCCCTTTTATTTTTTGGATCAAAGACCTTTCGATTCCGGATCCCTTTTATGTGACTCCAATACTTATGGGAGCGACTCAGTTTATTGTCCAAAAAATGACTCCGACATCGGCGGATTCTGCTCAATCAAAAATGATGCTTATCATGCCTGTTGTTATGATAATCTTTTTTATGAATTTTCAAAGTGGACTCATAATATACTGGCTTACAAACAATATTCTTCAAATTGGTCAGCAATATTTAATGAATCGTATCAGGAAAAAGAAAAAGAGAGAAAACCATGGAAAGAGCAAAAAAGGAGCAAAATAATCATAAACAGGAGTTTAAAGGGAAAAATTTAGAAGAAGTCATTGGGAATGCTGAACACGTACTGATGCTTTCCAGGGATAAAATCAATTATGAAATCGTAGCTGAAAAGACAAGTCTGTTTGGAAAAAAGAAAAAAGAAATTGTCATAGTTGCCTGGCCTAAAACAGAACAAGAAAAAACGCAGCTTTCTGATTTTCTTAATAAGAGTCTTTCTATCCTTCCTTTTGATATCGATTATCATGTAAAGAGAAGAGACGGAATTGTGTATGTTATTTTTGAAGGGGATGATAACCAGTTGTTTTTAAGAAAAGAGGCGGCTCTTCTTATGGCTTTTCAACACTTGCTCAATAAGATATTCCCGGAAAAAGTCCAAGTTGATTGTGATTTTTATAGAAAAAGAAAAGAACGACAGTTGAAAGAATATTCTCGACGGATAGCTCAACAGGTCTTTAAGAGCGGCGAGGACGAGATTCTGGATACCATGAATCCCTATGAAAGGCGGATTGTGCATATTGCAGTGAATCAGGTGCCTGGCATATCGAGTGAAAGTCTTGGAGATGGTTTTTTTAAAAAAGTCAAGATTTTTCCTCTCAGAAATCAGACCGAATAATCTCCTGCCTCAAATTTGGGAAGATTCATATTATTACCTATTTACTAATTCCCTTTATCGATTTAATATAAAGCTATGAAGCTTGATGATACAATTGTTGCGATTTCAACTCCATTAGGTTCAGGAGGACTTGGAATTGTTAGAATGAGTGGAGAGAATTCTTTAACCATAACAAAAAGAATTTTTAAGCCCCATAAAAAAAATTCCACTTTAAAAGCAAACCGGTCTGTTCTGGGAAAATTGTATCAATTTGAAAAAAAAGAATTTTTTGAAGAAGCGTATGTGACGTTTTTTAAAAAGCCAAAAACCTATACGAGAGAAGATATGGTGGAAATAAGCTGCCATGGAAGTCCTGTCGTTCTGGAAGAAGTAATACGGCTTTGTATGAAATCCGGGGCTAGACATGCTGATCCGGGTGAATTCACACTTCGTGCTTATATAAACGGAAGAATTGATATGCTTCAAGCTGAGGCGATCAATAATCTCATCCACGCCACCTCATTCAAGCATGCAAAAATATCATTTAACCATCTGGATGGAACACTTTCCCATAAGATTGAATCCTTTCGAGAGCAGATTGTCCATATTCTTTCTCAGATAGAGGCAAGTATTGAATTCCCTGAGGAAAACCTTCATCTTTCAAAAAAAATGATATTGAAAACAATAAATACAGCCGTTGATTCATTAAACCGGCTTATACAAAGTTATGAATTGGGAAAGACCATAAAACAGGGTTTTGTTCTGGCTATAGCGGGAAGAACAAATACGGGAAAATCAACCCTTTTTAATGCACTCCTGGACCAGGAAAGAGCGATCGTATCGTCTTATCCAGGGACGACAAGAGATTATTTGCAGGAAAGGATCAAAATAAATGATATTTCTTTTATTTTGACTGATATAGCTGGGACTGATATTCATATGCATCCTCCGGATAAAGAGGCTATAAAAAAGGGGCAAAAATTAGCCCAGAATGCGGACGGAGTCCTTATTCTTTTTGATTCTTCTCAGAAAGAGACTGAAGACGATCTCAAATTGATTGCAAAATTCAAGGACAGAAAATCTTTTCTTCTGTTCAATAAAATAGATCTTATCCCAAAAATTAATAAAGATAATATCATTAAAAATGCAAAAGGAATTCATTCATTGGAAATATCAGCTTTGAAGGGAACAAATCTGGATAAACTGAGAACTGTGTTATATGAATGCTTCAAATCCCAGTCTTTTCAAGAAGATGAGATCATTCTTAATTTACGCCAGAAACTTCTTTTGGAAGATATTGCGAGTAATCTTAAAGAAAGCAGACGTCTTTTGGAAGAGGGTTATTCTGAAGAAACTTATGTGGAGGAAATCCGGAAAAACATTCCTCTTCTGGGACAACTGACCGGTGAAATACGAACAAATGAAGTGATTGAACAAATATTCAACAGGTTCTGTGTGGGGAAGTAGGTGTGAACTATGGCAATAGTCAATGAATATGATGTCATTGTCGTGGGGGCTGGCCACGCCGGATGTGAAGCGGCATACGCTGCCAGCACCATGGGTTTTGAGACCTGTCTGATTACGATCCATCTTGAAACAATTGCGCAAATGTCTTGCAATCCAGCTATAGGAGGTCTTGCTAAAGGGCAACTGGTGAGGGAAATAGATGCTATGGGTGGCATAATGGGGCTTTTAGCTGATGAAACAGGCATCCAATTCAGGCTTTTGAATAGTAGTAGAGGGGGAGCAGTCCAAGCGCCCCGGGCTCAGTCAGAAAAATCCTTGTACAGATTGACAATGAAAAAATGGCTTGAGGAATTCCCCCGCCTCTCTTTGTTTCAGGGAATTGTGACAAGAGTCCTCATCGATGGAGAAACAGCTATTGGAGTTGAAACCTTAGAGGGAAATCGATTCTATTCCAAAGCGACGATCCTTTCTCCAGGAACGTTCCTCAATGGACTCATTCACATCGGTCTTGAAAACTATTCTGCGGGTCGGGCTAATGAGCCTGCTTCATTAGAGCTGAGTAAGGATATTGAAAGAAAAGGGTTGAAAATTTTCCGGTTGAAAACAGGAACCCCTATGAGGATACATAAGGATTCTATAGATTGGAATAAATTTTCTAAACAATCAGGTGATAAAAATCCTGTTCCTTTTTCATTTCGGACAAAAAAAGAATTAAAAAATCAAGTCAATTGTTACATTGGATATACCAACAATAAAACCCATAATATAATAAAAAGAAATCTGGATAAATCTCCTCTTTTTAGCGGTAAAATCAAAGGGATTGGTCCTCGTTATTGTCCGTCCATAGAAGATAAAGTGGTTAAATTTCCTCATCATAAAAGACACCAATTTTTTCTTGAACCGGAGGGCTTGGACACTGCAGAGATCTATGTGAATGGAATTTCTTCCAGTCTTCCTCTTAAAGTCCAAAAGGAGATCTTGAAAAGCATACCCGGATTGGATGATGCGGAAATATTAAGGCCTGCTTATGGGATAGAATATGATGCCATAAAGTCCACTCATCTCCTTCCCACAATGGAGACGAAACAGGCTAAAAATTTGTATATGGCTGGCCAGATAAATGGGACTTCTGGATATGAAGAAGCAGCAGCTCAGGGACTTATGGCGGGCATAAATGCAGTTTTAAAGATAAAAAAAGAAGAGCCTTTTATATTAGGCCGCCATGAAGCGTATATAGGAGTGCTTATCAATGACCTTATAACAAAAGAAATAGATGAACCCTACCGATTGTTCACCTCTAGAGCGGAATACAGGCTTCATCTACGTATTGACAATGCCGATAAAAGATTGATTAAATATGGTTATAAATTTGGACTCATCAAAGAAAAAGAATATGAATCCTTTCAAAAAAAAATGGAATCCATTGAAAAAACAATGATTTTTCTCGATGAAAAAAAGATAAGATTGGAAGGGGGCAATAAAATTTCTCTCAAAGAACTTTTAAAAAAACCTGAAGTTACGTTTAAAAATGTGATAGAATGTGGGACATTGAAACATGATCTATCCAATGAAGAAATGAGATATATTGAATCAGAAGTTAAATATGAAGGATATATAAAAAAACAGGAAAAAGAGATAAAAAAAATAGAAAAAATGGAAAAAGAGAAAATACCTGAACAGATAGATTTTAAGAAAATTCCAGGATTAACAAAAGAAGTGATGGAAACTTTAGAGAAAAACCAACCTAAAACTATTGGGGAAGCGAAAAGAATCCCAGGATTAACTCCTGCAGCTGTCATCAACCTCCATGTTTTTATTCAAAAGAAAAGAAGAAGTCGCAAGAATTAATTTAAATGTTTCACGTGAAACATTTTTATCAGTGAATAATAATGAATAAAATTATAGCAATTGCCAATCAAAAAGGAGGAGTAGGGAAAACCACTACTGCTATAAACCTGGGAGCTTCTTTGGCATTTTTAAATACAAGGGTTTTGATCATAGATTTTGACCCCCAAGGAATGGCAACAGCAGGGTTTGGATTGGAAAAGGAGGATAATAAGGGGATTTATTATCCTGTTATCGATGGTAAAGATATGAGATCTTTTATTTCGCCGACAGAAATAGATAATCTTTATATTTGTCCCAGTTCCCCGGAACTAGCAGGGATAGAAGCGGAACTTCATTCCAGAGAAAATAGAGAACAACGGCTTAAAAATACTGTGTTGCCGATGAAAAAGTACTATAATTTTATTCTTATTGATTGTCCTCCTTCTCTTGGATTTTTAACCATAAACGCTTTGTCTGCTGCTGACTCGATTCTCATTCCTGTTCAGTGTGAATTTTTTTGTATGGAAGGGATGCCGGAACTCCTTCATACTCTAGATGAAGTACGAAGATATTTTAATTCTTCTCTTTTATTGGAGGGTGTTCTTTTTACTATGTTTGATGAACGAACCAATTTGTCAAAGCAAGTGGTTGAAGAAGTAAAAAAGTTACTGAGTAGCATTATCTATGAGACAATCGTTCCAAGAACAGTCAAACTTGCCGAAGCCCCCAGTTTTGGAAAGCCTATACTTCTTTATGATATCAAGTCTAAAGGAGCCGAAGCTTATCTTAATTTAGCACGGGAGATTCTTAAAAATGAAAAAGAAAGCGTTAGGGAAAGGACTTAAAGCATTCATTCCTGAAGAGTATGAAATCTTGAGAGAGGAAAGATTTGCATACTTAGAAATTGAAAAACTAAAACCAAATCCTGACCAACCGAGACAAAATTTTAACAGCAATTCCATAAAAGAACTTTCACAGTCTATTAAAGAATCTGGTGTTCTTCAACCGGTTGTGGTTGTTCCGGAAGAAAAGTATTACAAGATAATCTTGGGAGAAAGGCGTTGGCGAGCCGCGCAGGAGCTGGGAATTGAAAAAATTCCAGCTTTAATTCGAAAACTGCCCAAGCAGAAACAATTGGAAGCGTCATTAATCGAGAACCTCCAGCGAGAAGATTTGAATCCAATGGAGATTGCAAATGCGTATAAAAAGTTGATAGAGGAGCTTGATTACACTCAACAGGAACTGGCGGAAAAAGTAGGGGTAGATAGAACTTCGGTTACAAATACCCTTCGTCTTTTAAAATTGCCTGAAGAAATTCAGAAAGAATTAGCAAACAATAAGCTCACCATGGGGCATGCAAGAGCTTTGATATCCTTTGAAAATCCTGAGGTTCAAATATCTCTTTCAAGAGAAATTATAAAAAAGAATCTTTCAGTTCGAGAAGTGGAACGAAGAATTAATAAGATAAAGAAGGCTCCCCAAAAGAGAAAAGAACCGACTGATCCTGACCTTTTGGCTCTTGAGGAAGCACTTGTCAAAAGCCTAGGAACAAAAGTATCCATTTCAGGAAACCGTAAAAAAGGGATAATCAAATTGTTTTATTATTCAACAGATGATTTGAATAGACTTTACGAAAGGATAAAAGGAGCAAATACATGAAAGACAAAAAAAAGGAAATCAATGAAAATAAAATAACTGGCTTTTTTGATAAAGATACAGAATTTAAAGGCGATTTAAGTTTCAAAGGATCATTTCGTATTGATGGTCACTTTAAAGGGAACATTAATTCTGATTCGACCTTAATCATTGGAGATAACGGAAAAGTGGAAGCGGATATTAAAATCGGATATATCATTATCAACGGAGAATTTAATGGCAATGCTCAGGCAACCGAAAAGGTTGAAATTAGTTCAAATGGACACGTTAGCGGTACGATTATAACCCCAAAACTTGCTGTTGAAGAGGGAGCTCATATTGAGGCGAATTGTCAGACTTCCAAAGATACCTCTCATTCTTTATCTAATAAGAAAGTCAAAACAGGACAATTGTCTTGAGGAAAGCTTCTGGAATAATACCTGTCCGGTATAAGTCAAGCCGGTACCCTGGTAAACCTTTAGCAAGAATTCTGGGAAAGCCTATGATCCAGATGATATATGAAAACATAAAAGAAGCTAAGCTCCTGGACCGAGTTTTAATTGCCACTGATGATGAAAAGATATTTGAAGCAGCTGTATCATTCGGAGCTGAGGTTTTGATGACTTCTGATCGTCATGAATCAGGGACAGATAGAATTGCAGAGGTGGCTGAAAAAATCAATACTCCTATTATTATAAATATCCAGGGAGATGAGCCTCTTGTTAATGGGGAAATGGTTGATAAACTTGTTTCTATTTTACAGGATGAAACAATTCCCATGGCAACCTATTTTTTCCGCAATGAGGATTTAGATCTTCTTAAGGACAGGAATTCAGTTAAAATGGTCTGTGACAAAGAAGGATATGCCTTATACTTTTCCCGTTCGCCTATCCCTTTTAATGCCTCAGATTATTTTTTTCAACATATTGGAATGTACGGATACCAAAAGCAGTTTCTTATCAGGTTAGTCAAATTAAATCCTTCAAGATTGGAAAAAGTTGAGAATCTGGAGCAATTAAGAGCTCTTGAATACGGATATAAGATCAAATCTATGGAGTCTTCATTTAGAACCATTGGAGTTGATACCCCGGAAGATTTAGTAAGAGTTGAAAATTTTATTAAAAAAAATAAAGATGACTAAATATATATTTATTACAGGAGGGGTTCTATCAGCCCTAGGAAAAGGGATTGCTGCTGCATCCATTGGAACTCTCTTGGAGAGCCACGGATACAAGATTACTTTACAAAAATTTGATCCCTATCTTAATGTTGATCCTGGTACAATGAATCCTTTCCAGCACGGAGAGGTATACGTTACGGATGATGGAGCAGAGACTGACTTGGATTTAGGTCATTATGAACGTTTCACTTCGACAAAAACATCAAAAGCTCATAATTGCACCGCAGGCAAAATATACGAATCCATTATCATGAGAGAGCGCAAAGGAGAATACTTAGGAAAAACTGTTCAAGTTATTCCTCATGTTACAGATGAAATTAAAAAGTTTTTTTATAATGTCTCTGATGACAATGACATCGTTATAGTTGAAATTGGAGGAACAGTAGGAGATATTGAAGGACAACCTTTTCTGGAAGCGATAAGGCAAATGCGGCTTGCACTTGGAAAAAAGAATTCTCTTTTTATCCATCTCACGCTTGTTCCTTTTATAAAAACTTCGGGAGAATTGAAGACAAAGCCGACCCAGCATAGTGTTCGTGAACTCCGGGCCATTGGAATTCAGCCTGATATATTGCTCTGTCGCACAGATAGATATCTTGATAAAAATCTAAAAGCCAAAATATCTCTTTTCACCAATGTTCCCTTGGAAGCTGTTATCACAGCTAAGGATGTGGATATTATTTATGAAGTTCCCTTAGTTTTTGCTCAACAAGGCCTTGATAATTTTATCTTGAAAAAATTGGATCTTCCTAAAAAAACCAGAAGACTTTCAAAGTGGAAATCTTTGCTCCAAAGGATAAAAAATCCTAAAGATGAAGTGAATATAGCTCTGGTTGGTAAGTATGCAGGACTTCATGATTCCTATTTAAGCTTAAAACAAGCTCTGGATCATGGAGGCATTGCCCATAATATTAAAGTCAATATTTTTTGGATAGAAGCTGAAAATTTGGAAAAAGGGAATCCGGATGAACTTCTTCTTGATATTGACGGAATTCTTGTGCCAGGCGGATTTGGAACAAGAGGAATCGAGGGCAAGATAAAAGCTGTTTCCTATTCTCGGGATAACAAAGTTCCTTACTTTGGAATATGTTTGGGAATGCAATGTGCTACTATTGAATATGCTCGTAACGATGTCTTGTTAAGGAATGCCAACAGCACGGAGTTTGATTCAAAAACTCCGCATAAGATTTTTTTCAAGTGGAGAGAATTAAAAGGAGTCAAAAATCTTGGAGGGACAATGCGGCTTGGACAGTATTTATGTCATCTCCAGAAAGGATCACTGGCGGCAAAAGCTTACGGAAAACTAAATATTTGGGAAAGGCACAGACATCGTTTCGAATTCAATCCTGAGTACGAAGAAATTCTCAGAAAAGCAGGCTTGATCATTTCTGGAAAGAATCCGGATCATGATCTTGTTGAAATAATAGAAATAAAAAAGCACCCTTGGTTTTTAGGATGTCAATTCCATCCTGAGTTTAAATCAAAACCGCTGAATCCGCATCCTCTATTCAAATCGTTTATTGGAGCTAGTTATGTCAACAGGGAAAAAAGAAATATCAATCGGCGAAAAAGTTAAAATTGGGGGAGATTATCCCCTTTTTCTTATCGCCGGACCGTGCGTTATAGAAAGTGAAGATCATGCTTTATTTATAGCCAGGGAAGTTAAGAAAATATGTGAAGAGCTGAGCATCCCTTACATTTTTAAAGCTTCTTTTGATAAAGCAAATCGATCTTCGATCGACTCCTATCGAGGGCCGGGACTTGAAAAAGGATTGGAGATTCTCGGTTTAGTGAAAGAAGAAATAGATGTTCCAATTCTGTCAGATATACATGAAAGCACTCAAATTGAAAAGGCTTCGGAAGTACTGGATGTTATTCAAATCCCGGCATTTCTTTGCCGGCAGACAGATCTGGTTGTTAGCGCCGCAAAGACTCAAAAACCGCTGAATATAAAAAAAGGACAATTTTTGTCTCCGTTTGAAATAAAAAATGTAATCCAAAAAGTTATCAGCCAGGGTAACGAAAAGCTGATTATTACAGAGAGGGGAACTTCCTTTGGATATAATAACCTGGTCTTTGATGTCCGTTCCATTCCGATTATCAAAGAGTGGGGATATCCGGTGGTCATAGATGCTTCCCACAGTGTGCAAAAGCCAGGAGGAGAAGGGAATTATTCAGGAGGAGATTCCCGATTCATTCCTTATATCGCCAGAGCTGGTGTCAGTGTTGGAGCTGATGGGGTTTTTATCGAAGTTCATAATAATCCTGAAAAAGCTCTGTCTGATGGGCTTAACGCATTTAGATTGAACAAGTTACGCGATTTTTTGCAACTCCTTTTGAGAGTGAAAAATTCCATTAGTATGGATAATTCAATTCATTGAGGTATAATAAAATTATGGCAAAAGATGATCCATTAGGAACTGGAAAGGAAGTGTTGGAAATTGAAGCCCAGGCGATCAAAGGGCTTATTTCCAAACTTGATGAAAATTTTGTGAAGGCAGTGGAGCTGCTTTTCAACACAAAGGCTAGAGTTATTGTTTCAGGAATGGGAAAGTCAGGAATCATAGGCAGAAAGATTGCTGCAACCCTGGCTAGTTGCGGAACTCCTGCATTTTATATTCATCCTGCTGAAGCAGGGCACGGGGATCTTGGCATGATCCATCAGGATGACGTTCTTATCGCTATTTCTTATAGCGGGGAAACAAAGGAAATCATATACCTTCTTGATTTTATAAAGAGAATTGGGATTAAACTCATAGGGATCACTGGGGATAAAAATTCGACTTTAGCTCAATACAGCGATGTTGTTCTGGATGCAAGTGTTGAAAGAGAAGCCGGTTCTTTTTCAATTGTTCCCACCTCGAGTTCAACCGCTGCTCTGGCTCTTGGAGATGCCCTTTCTATTGCCCTTATGCAAAAAAAAGGATTTAATGAGGATTTTTTTGCTTTTGTTCATCCCAAAGGAGAAATCGGGAAGAAACTGATGAAAGTAGAAAATTTGATGCATAGAGGGGAAAATGTTCCCTTCGTTTTTCAGAATACTTCTATTTATGATGTGCTAGAAGAAATGTCAAAAAAAAGATTTGGAATGACCTGTGTTATTGATGAACATAAAAAGCTTCTTGGAATTATTACAGATGGGGATTTGAGACGAATGGTTAAAAAATACAAGAATGACTTTTTTGAAAAAACTGCCAAAGATTTTATGACAGGTCATCCTGTTACCATCCCAGAAGGGAGTTTAGCCACGGAAGCTCTTAATCTTATGGAAAAAAATAAAATCACCTCCCTGATCATTCAGGATAAAAGCCAGAAAATAAAAGGGATTATACACCTTCATGACCTTTGGAAAACGGAGATGTTCTAATGAAAGAAAAGAACCTTGCTCTAGATATTGAGATGATAGTCATGGATGTGGATGGGACTCTGACTGACGGGAAAATTCTGGTTATGCCTGATGGGGAAGAACTAAAATACTATGATGTCAAAGATGGTACAGGCATATTGCTTGCACATTTTGCAGGATTGAGAACAGGAATTATAACTGGAAAGTTATCGAAGTCTTTAGGTAAGAGAGCTAAAACACTGGGGATAATGGAAGTGCATCAGGGAATTCTGGATAAGAAAAATACCTTATTCTCGATTCTTAATAAATATGGGCTAACCTGGAAACAAATTGCCTATATTGGAGACGATTTGGGGGATCTCGAAGTCATCAAATCAGTTGGATTAAGTGGGGCTGTGGGTGATGCCCATCCGGAGATAATAAAGCATAGCCATTATACCTGCTGTCAACCTGGGGGGAAGGGAGCAGTCAGGGAATTTATTGAATTTATTATTGAAGCCCAAGGAAAATGGCCAGTTATCCAGGAAAAATTTAAACAATTGGTCAATGATAGGGAAAAAATAGATGAGTATTAAAAATCCAATTTTTTCATTTTTACTAGAGGATTATCATGAATAGGAAAATAAATCCTGATATATTCAGGCAATACGATATAAGAGGAAAGGTTGATGGAGACCTTAATTATGAAATTGTGGAGTCTATTGGGAAGGGTATCGGCACATATATAAGAGAGCAAGGGAAAAAAGAGATTGTTGTTGGGAGGGACTGCCGTCTCAGCTCTCCTGATTTTTCAAAAGCTATAATCAAGGGGGCTCTTTCTACAGGATGTCATGTTACGGATATAGGCATAGTTCCTACTCCCCTTCTCTATTTTGCCGTGCATCAAAAGGAAAAAGAAGGGGGAATAATGATCACCGGATCTCACAATCCCCCAGAGTATAATGGTTTCAAAATTATGGTGGGGAAGGAAACCATTTTCGGGGATGAAATCCTGGAAATAAAAAAGATAATCCAGAGGCAAGCATTCACAGAAGGAAAAGGAGATCGGGACACTTATGACATAGTTCCTGAATATATAACCTATGTTACCAACAACACTAGTCTTCAGAAGAAATTAAAAGTTGTTATTGATGCCGGTAATGGGACAGGAGGGAAAGTGGCTGTTCCTCTCTTAAGAAGACTTGGGTGCGAGGTCATAGAACTTTATTGCGATATGGATGGAAATTTTCCTAATCATCATCCTGATCCCACGTTGCCAGAGGCTCTAGAGGATCTTATTGAAAAAGTTGAAGAAACTCAATCTGACATGGGAGTTGCTTATGACGGCGATAGTGACAGAATAGGAGTTGTGGATGATAAAGGGAAGATTCTATGGGGGGATCAGCTTTTGATTCTTTTTGCTAGGTATATTCTTCCCTCAAATCCGGGCGCCGCAATAATTTCAGAAGTGAAAGCATCCCAGGTTCTTTATGATGAGATTAAAAGGCTTGGAGGAAAGGCGGTTATGTGGAAGACAGGTCATTCCTTGATAAAAAAGAAAATAAAAGAGGAAAAAGCCCTTGTCGCAGGAGAGATGAGCGGTCATATGTTTTTTGCAGACAGATATTTTGGATTTGATGATGCGATCTATGCCACAGTTCGCTTGCTGGAAATTTTATCGCGTTCCAGAAAACGCCTTTCGGAAATGATGGATGACCTTCCTGAGACTTTTCATACCCCTGAAATCAGGATTTATGCTTCCGATGAAGCCAAGTTTCAAATTGTAAAAGAGGTTAAGAAGGTGCTTTCCAAGGATCACCCCATCATTGATATAGATGGAGTGAGAGCCCGTTTTCCGAATGGCTGGGCGCTTGTCAGGCCTTCAAACACCCAAGAAGTTCTTGTCATGCGTTTTGAGGGAAACTCAAAAGAAAATCTAGATAAGATACAGAATGAAGTCAAACAAATTGTAGAGAATGTCATAAAGAAGTTAGAAAAATAAAAGGATGCTTTTTATAACGATTAATTCTGTTTTATTCAATTGCCGAAAGTAAAGAAATTTTAATTCAAGAAGTTGATCCAATCATGATGAACATAGATCTTATTAAGCCGATTAAGAGCAGAGAAAAAAGAAAGATGGCTTATCTTTTTTTAATGCTGTGCCTTGTGCTCATTCCTCAGTTTGGCTGTCTGAAAAGAAGTCCTGGAAAAACTTAAGGCATTAGGATATATCAAATAGTCTGTCGGGCGGTTTAAATCATATCTTAGAAATAAACCATTTTCACCAATAAATCTTAGAAGTTGAGATAAAGTCCTCCTAATATCATAATGGAAGATTCCGGCGTATCTTTGAAAACATGAATATAGCGTCCGCTGGCAAAAACTCCTGCTGCACCTGAAAACATGTAAATGATTCCCCCTCCTCCGAATGCCATAAAGTCATATTTTTTATCCGGAACCTCTATGATGGTTTCATATCCAAGAGAGGAAGTATACGTTTGCTCTTCAGCCGATAAAACGTATTTTCCCCCACCTCCGCCATTAATAAATACTTTCATGGTATCGCTTTTGACAATATTGATACCTATAACCAAAAGAGCCGCAATATTTTTATATGTGTCTATTTCCACAGTATCATTATCTGATGGATCGGTGAGAGTTGCTTTTCCTTTAAGATTATAGTGAACTTCCAGTCCAGTGTAAGCGGTTTTCTCTGATGAAGACATAATCCCTAGTCCGAATCCGTATATTTGATAAGAAGAGGTATTAGAAAAATCATTTTCTCCAGCCACATATTCTCCTGTTATAGGTTGGAAAAAATTTCCAATTCCGAATAGAAACAAGTTTGATTCACTATAAGCAAACGAGGTTAAGCATATAAGAAGCACAGATGCTAAAATTATTCTCAGTATTTTCATGAATTCTCTCCTTTTTAGAACTTGCCTTTACCTTTTTTGACATTGGCGACTTTAATCTCGGCTATTTCTGAGTCAGAAAAAATTCCATCTGTCACTGTGAATGTCACATAATAAGTGCCTGACTGAGTGTAGGTGGGTGTCCATGTAAATAATCCGCTGCTTTCATCGAGTTCGGCGTCATCAGGAATGGATGTTCCGGAATATGTTAACTCATCATCATCAGGATCTGTTGCTTGAAGCTGAAGGGAGAAATCGACTCCTTCCTTTGTTGACTGATCAGCAATAGGATCGAGGGTGGGAGGTTTATTGGCAAGACTCACGCCCCATACTTTCAATACCCAGCTTCCGATATCAGCTTCATCAAATCTTATTTTAAAATAGCCAGCTTCTCCCCAATCGGTTCCCCATGAGTTCTTACAGATCCAGTAATCGTTGGCATCGTCATATCCGATGATGGCTATACAGTGACCGCCTTGCTCTGTTGCTCCTGGTGAAACCTCGTAAACACCTCCTGTATAACTGTGGAAATCGCTGTAAACTGTCATTTGTCCAATAACAGGTCCGTTAGAAAGTTCGTTTGCGATTGCCTGGTTAGAGGTTATTTCAACTTCCGGGCTGTATAAAAAGCCAGCCTGGGTTACCCAACCGTACCCTGTGATTGTGGTCAGTTTACTCAAATAATCACTGCAGGGGTCACAGGCAACATCAGAGGCCACATAAGGAAAACAGGATTCCGGAGGGACGCCTTGATTTTTAAAAAATTTGGCAGCCAGGGAGTGCATTCCTCCGTTGCAGTCTCCTGCTGTGGAACAGGAAACAAGATGTTGCTCGGAACTATCCGGATTGCTGGAAGGTTTAGATTTTTCAATTTTCCATATTGATTCCACTGCAGCACATGTCCCGAACGCCCAGCAACTGCCGCAGGAGCTTTGATCTTTTATGGGAGTCAGCCAATTCTCGCTGTCATAGTCTCTCCAATCCAGGAAGCTGAGTATTGAAATTTTATCTTCCACTTTAACAAATTCATCAGGGTTGATATAATTAGGGATAAAAGAACCAAGTCTTTTTAATCGTTCTTCAAGAGGAAGAACATTCATAGATGTTTTCCCTGCTATCCAATTCAACCCGTTTTCTTTAATTGATTTATTGATTCGAGCAATTTCTTCCTTGAGGGATTCTTCCTGCTTTGAAAAACTCATCAATAAGACAGAAAGACTAATGACCAGGAGTAGAGATAGAATAAACTTAACTCTACGCATTTTTCCTCCTTTTCAATGATATTTTAATTATGGGTGGGATAATGAGTTCTTGGTTATCTGCAAACCAATTTGTCATGGATGGTAATTTATCAGCAAAAATATCAAAAGTCAAACGGACGGCTTTCATTGTGAATTCATGACTATTGAAAGGGAAATAATCGAATAAAACCTGAGATCCCGTTGAATAGAAAGGTTATGAAAAGGCAATTAAAAAAAATTGATTTATAAATCCAACAATCTATATAATATTAATTATTAGGAGAGATAAATATGGAAGAACATAAGTGTCCGAGTTGTTCCTTTAGAGCCAGGTATGATAGAAATCCAAAGTCTATCCTGGGACGTATATGGAAGTGGCATACAAGGTGGTGCCCTGGATGGAAATCTTATGTTAACTCACTATCTGAAGATGAGAGAAAGACGATTTTGGTAAAATATGGGGGAGGCTGATAGAAAAGAAAAATTTCTTTCAGTGATAAGAACGAGATTTTCCCTGAGAATGGTTGAAAAAAAATTTCTCACAAATTGATACCAAATCGATTGCCAATTCTATTTCATCAACTGGGTCCATTCAAAGAAAATCGGCATGTTCTGAAATTCCCACCTTTTTAAAAGTCATCAAATAAAACTTTCTGCATACCAGTATTTTTTTCTTCTTAAGAATTCTCCTCATAATAAATTTTTCGCTTTTCTTTATTTAAAGGAACATTCTCCAGCATTTGATGAGGAATCATGAGCACTATAAATTCAACAGCAACAATCAGGTTATAAACAGATCCTGTAAATAAGGCAAGTCCGAAAAGGGCTAACCAGAATCCAGTATCTTCAGGATTTTTAATGGTTTTGTACAAAGAATGATTGACAACAGGTACGTTGTCCTCAAAGAAATTGAGACATAATGACCTTTTAAGTCCAAGAAGCCAGAATCCCCAGACAGCAATGATGGGTCCGGAAATGAGCAAAATGAATCCGATGAGCTTAAAAAGGATATTGTTGTGAAATGAAGGAGATTTCACAAATTGCAAAGCAATAACGAGACAGAATGCCAAACCCCAAAAGGACAAGGTCACGATCATATGGACATGAAAAGCATTTTTACCAAACCATTTGGATAATTTTTTTCCTTTGAGCTGCAAAATCAAGCCAATTGATTCGACAAAGACGGCAAGGAAAACAAATACAAGAGTTAAAATAAATATTGTGTTCATTGAACAGCTGGCTTTAATCCAAGCGAATCATAGTTTATTTTTTCCATTATATAGTATATAGTCCGCATAAAAAAGAAAATAATTCATTTTATGGATAGATGATATGAACATGCAAATATAAACTGCGTATAAATATAAAATGAAGTATATCCATTTTTAGAAAGGAGAGAAAATGCAAGACAAATGGAAATGCCCTAAATGCCAGAATACTGAGTATGAGGCTGATCGGTTTCAGGCAACAGGCGGAGGATTTGCTAAAATTTTCGATGTTCAAAACAAAAGATTCTCTACTGTGAGCTGCACACAATGCAAGTACACAGAAATCTATAGAGCCGATACCAGTCAACTGGGGAATATATTTGATTTTATTTTCGGCGGTTAGAAAGACTCAATCCCAGTTCTCTTAACTGTTTGCTGTCGGCTTCAGATGGGGAGTCGGTGAGCAAGCAAAGAGCGCTGGTTGTTTTTGGGAAGGGAATGACATCCCGTATGGATTTTTCCCCAGCGAGAAGCATGGCAATACGGTCAAAACCAAGTGCAATTCCTCCGTGCGGCGGAGCTCCATAGCGCAGGGCATCGAGGAAAAAACCAAACTTTTTCTGGGTGGTTTGTTCATCCAAGCCAAGAATATTAAAAATTCTTTTTTGTAGGTCTAGGGAGTGAATTCTGATTGATCCCCCTCCTATTTCATACCCGTTTAGAACCAGATCATAGGAGTTGGCTCTAACCGCAAGGGGTTCTTTTTCTAGAAAATTCAGATCTTCCTCATTGGGGGATGTGAAGGGATGGTGCATAGCGACCAGACGGTTTTCTTCCTCATCCTTTTCAAAAAGAGGAAAATCAGTTATCCAGCAAAACTTGAAAGAGTCGAGATTTTCATTTTGACGGCATATGTATTCTGTTCTAATTCCTCCCAGCCCTTTCAAGGCAACTGATTCTTTATCAGCAATTAGGAGAACGAGGTCATTTTTTTTAGCCTTTGCTGCATTCCAGAGAAGAGACAATTCGCTTTCTTTGAGCTTTAGAGAAGAGCCGAAGCCATCCCCGGACCTTTTGATCCATATGATCCCCTTGCATCCCAGTTTTTGTGCCTTTTTATTTAACTGATCCAGCTGGCTTCTTGAAAAATCTCCACCTTTTTCTAAGACTAGACTTTTTAGCACACCCCCGGAAGAAAAGGCTTTTTGAAGAATAACAGAATTGATTTTTTGTCCGGTTTCGGTCAAATCTTTGATTTCCGAACGGAAGCGAAGGTCTGGTTTGTCAGTGCCGTATTTTTCCATGCTTTCTTTGTATGTCAAACAGGGAAAGGGAAATTCGATTTTTGCATCTATGATATTAAAAACCAGAGCCATCATTTCCTCACACAGCTTAAAAATATTCTTTCTTTTTGCAAAGCTCATCTCAATATCTATCTGTGTGAATTCAGGCTGGCGGTCAGCTCTTAAATCCTCATCCCGGAAGCAGCGGACAATCTGGAAATATCGATCAAATCCGGAAATCATCAAAATTTGTTTGAATAATTGAGGGGATTGAGGAAGAGCATAAAACTTCCCTTTATAGATTCGGCTGGGAATCAGATAATCCCTTGCACCTTCTGGAGTGGATTTTGTCAGAAAAGGAGTTTCAATCTCTAAAAAATCTTCAGCACTTAAATAATTACGAATACACAGGGCTGCTTTATGTCTGATTTTTATATTTCTCTGCATGGACGGTCTTCTCATATCAAGGTATCTGTATTTAAATCTGAGTTCTTCAGTTGCTTTAGGGGGATCTGTCACCACAAAGGGAGGGACTTCCGATTCACTCAAAACTTCAAGTTTATTAGCTTCAACTTCCACCTCACCTGTGGGCATATCCGGGTTTTTAGATTGTTTTTTTCTCTCTAACACCTGACCCTCTATTCCAATGACGTCTTCCATGCGCACTTTTTTTGCTTTTTCTAAGAGTTTGGGATTATCAGAGGATATAACCACTTGGATCAGGCCTTCCCTGTCTCGCATATCGATGAATACAAGGTTTCCTATGTCCCGGAATTTGTGAACCCATCCCATAAGCACTACTTTCTGTCCTTTATGTGAAAGCCGGATCTGGCCACAATATATTGTTCGTTCCCACTTTGATGATTTCCCGGATTTCATTTGTTCTATCCTTTGCGGCGGGCCAAATGTTAAGAGGATTCCTGTATAAGCTTCAGGATTTCTTCTTTCGATCCTTCAGTCTGAGACCCACTTTTCATGTTTTTTATCTGAAATTTTCCTTTTTTGACTTCATCTTCCCCTACTATCAATACCCAGGAAGCTCCCAGTTTATTAGCCCTGCTCATTTGATTTTTCAGGCTTCTATCTTTATATTCTATAAGGCATTCTATTCCTTTTCTTCGGAAATAGCGGCTCAGAATCATTCCCTGTTTTTTCGATTCTTCCCCAAGAAAAACAACATAGATAAACATATTCTTTTCTTCCTGGAAAGGAATGATCGACATGATCCGTTCCATTCCCATGGCAAAACCTATCCCGCACCTGTCGGGCCCTCCGAATTCTTTCATCATATCATCGTATCTGCCGCCGCCCACCAATGCATCTTGAGCTCCCAATTCAGGAGATATGATTTCAAATGTTGTTTTTGTGTAGTAATCGAGTCCCCGGACCAATTTTGGTTCTATCCGATAGTTGATTCCATAACCATCAAGGTAAGTGCAAAAACGGCTGAAGTGTTTCTCACATTCCTGGCAAAGATTGTCGGTGATTTTTGGAAAAGACTGAGCTGCCTGATGGCATCGTTCTTCCTTACAATCAAATATTCGCAGTGGGTTGGTTAATACTTTTCTCTTACAGTTTGTACAGAGCTCTTGCTTTACTTTTTCCGCCTGTTCTCTCAATTTTTTTAGATAAGCGGGACGACACTTTTGGCATCCCACAGAATTGACCAGGATTTCAACTGGAAAAACATTCAGCTCCTTTAAAAGATAATCAGCCATTTCTATAATTTCAGCATCGATAGCAGGATCTTTTTCATCAAAAACTTCGATATCGACTTGATGAAACTGCCGAAATCGCCCTTTTTGGGGTTTATCATAACGAAACATAGGACCCATAAAATAAAATCTTAAGGGATCTGACTGAAGATAAATCCTATTCTCGATGATAGAACGCACCACTGAAGGAGTGTATTCAGGCCTGAGAGTAATGGAACGTCCCCCCTTGTCTGTGAACGTATACATCTCTTTAATAACGATATCAGAGGTTATACCAGTGCCTTTCTCAAAAAGCTCTGTTGCTTCAAAGACGGGAGTTCGTATTTCTCTATATCCATAGAGTTCAAAGATTTCTTTGCATTTCGTTTCAAATTTGTTCCACTTTCCGACTTGTTTGGGAAGTATATCCTGAGTTCCTTTTATAGCCTTGATAGGTTCGCTCATTTCTCAATAAATTCTCCAATTTTTCTAAATTTATTGTATCTTTTTTCAAGTCTCTCATCCGCGGAAATCTGTTCCAGATTTTGTAAAGTTTTATTCAATTCTTTATCCACATTTTTAAACGTTTGCTCCCAGTCTATATGAGCTCCTCCCGGAGGCTCAGGAATGATTTTATCAATAATCTTCAATTTCAGTAAATCAGGAGCGCATATTTTGAGGTTTTCCACAGCTTTGTTAACTGCAGACTGATCTTTCCAGAGAATGGCGGCACACCCTTCAGGAGAAATCACAGAATAGTAGGCGTTTTCCAGCATCAAATAGATATCTCCAACCCCGATTCCTAGCGCGCCTCCGCTTCCTCCTTCTCCAATAATAATATTCAAAACTGGAATTTTTAATTTTGAGATCTCATGCAAATTAAAAGCAATGGCTTCTGCTTGCCCTCGTTCTTCCGCCTCGATCCCGGGATAAGCTCCTTGGGTGTCAATAAAAGTAAAGATCGGCGTATTGAATTTTTCGGCAAGCCGCATTATTCTCAGAGCTTTTCTGTACCCTTCAGGATTGGGCTGGCCGAAATTGCGTTGGAGCCTCTGTCTTGTTGTTCTTCCTTTTTGATGTCCGATGATCGCCACGCTTTTCTTTCTATAAAAACCAAATCCAGCTATAATAGCCGGATCATCTCTGAAACGCCGGTCTCCATGAAATTCTAGGAAATCCTCTGTAAGATAATCAATGTAATCAAGCGTGTTTGGTCTCATTTGATGTCGTGCGATTTGGACTATGTTAAGAGGAGTTAGCTTTGGTTTTATTTGTTCCCATTCTTGTGCAATCTGGTTTTTGAGTTCTTTTATTTCTTTCTTGTTCTCAGGATCTTTTTCTGCTTCAAGCTTTTCTATTCTTTGCTTATGTTTGATGATGTTTTTTTCAAGCTGATAATAATCTTTTTTTTTGTTCATTGTCTTTTTTCAAATAGAAAATAGTTTTATGTATCTTGTTTATTCTATAGGGTTAGTTTAATTAATTCAAGTTGAAAAAATATCGATTTTCTCCATTTTTTTATTTATATCAGAATAACCGTATAATGGTTCAGATTCATGGGGCTAAAAAAACACAGGATTTTACTAAAATGGTGAAATTCCAGCCTCGTGCTTCATATGATTAAGAAAGGATCCTTTGGGAAACAGTCCCTGCATTTCTCATTAATGGGGTGTCAAACGGGAACCTTGCGAATCTTCATGCACAACTCTGAGATTTTGAGATGGAATATAAATAACTTTTAAATCTCCTTTTTCGTTCGTCTCCAGTTTTATTTCTGTCTCGTTTATATATATAATGAGCAAACAGGGATTTTCTTTTTCGGCTTCTAGAGTGAAAGGGGCTTCACTTTGAGGAATAATGTAAGCAGATAATTCAATGGGTTCTTCCAGTTCAGGCAAGCATTTGTATTTTTTGGTTATGGCCATGTAGGGAGAAAAAATAGGATTTGGCAGAAGGAATGCGTCTCTTCTGATTTGAAGAATTTCTTCCTGTTTTTGCCCTGCAACTTCTATAATATTTTTGACCGCTCCGTCTACAATAGTACTTGTAATTTCCTGTTCGACCCCGCTTATAGAGCCTTTAAAATGATACTGGCTGGGGATAAAGCTTTTGTTGTAGTGAATGGTGAGTTTTTCGAACTCGAGAGGAATGAGCTTAGACATCTTGCCATTGACGGAGAGTATATGCTCATTTTCAACGGATTGCCAAGTATAAATCTCGTAACCGATTTTTTCTTCATAAAAGTATATAGAAAAACGACCACTTTGTTGGCTCTTCTGTGCCAAGGAAAGGGAAATAAATGAAAACAGGAAAATTATGATAACAAATATCCGTATGATTGCTTTTTTCTTTTTCAATATTGCTCCTCCACTACTAATAAAACTGGGATCATGATTTTATTATTATTATGTGATTTATCATAATTGTTCATAAAATCAATAAGCCTGTTTGGAAACCACATTCAGGGTTCTGTTATGAGAGTCCAAACGGGAGCTGGAGCTCTATCCAATATAGCCTGTTCGAGAATCAGACTCATTTGATTGATCGTTCTTATTATACGCGTTCACCATCAACTTGTGAATCATAAGCTCTATTCAATAACAACCGCAGTCCCGTAAGCTAAAATTTCGGCAGCGCTCTGCATCACCATGGAGGTTGTGAAACGGATTTCAATTATGGCATTGGCACCGAGGCTTTGGGCTTCTTCAGCCATGCGGTCCAATGCCTGTTCCCTGGATTCAGCCATCATTTTTGTGTAGTCTAATATTTCTCCTCCCACGATATTTCTAAGGGCAGCTTTGATATCTCGCCCGACATGCCGTGCTCTGATTGTGTTGCCTCGGACAAGTCCTATGTGTCGTTTAATGGTTTTTCCTGGAATTTGATCTGTCGTGGACATTATCATTTTTCAATCTCCTTATATCTTTCTCTCTTGTGAACAAATAATTGTTCCCTTAAAAGAGATACCAATAAAATAATAAAACCTCCCATGAGAGCGAGAATTCCGATTTTTAAAAACAGCGGGATTTCTGGATTCTGAATCATTCCTTCAATCATTTTATATCCGCCAAAAAACAAAAGAATCATAACACCTATTGAGAGCAAAATCCATCCTATCCCTCTTTCGAGACGGTTGTATATTGAATTCCAATAATGATGCTTTGGTTTGTTTTATTCAATTTTTTTATTCATTCTTTGTCTGACTACTTCAAACAAGAAAATTGAGGAAGCCGCCGCAACATTCAAAGAGTTTATATGTCCGAAGAGAGGGATAGAGAGTATCAAATCACATTTTTTCTTAACCAGAGTACGTAATCCTTTTCCTTCTGATCCCAAAACAATTGCCAGTGGAATGGTGTAGTCAAATTCATACCAGTTTTTTTCTCCTTCACCTTCAGCTCCAACGATCCATATTCCGTGTTTTTTGAGTTCTTCCATGGTGCGAACCAGGTTTTTGACAATGGATACTTTGACATAAGAGAGAGCGCCGGCAGATACACGGAAAACTGATTCTGTGAGCCCTGCTGTTCTTCTTTCTGGTATAATCAGTGCATCAACTCCAGCCCCTTCGGCAGTTCGTATTATTGCGCCCAGATTCTGGGGATCTTCTATATTATCCAACAAAACAAAAAAAGGAAGTTTGCTGGATGAAAGGACGTCCTCTAACGAAGAAAGGACTTTTTCAGCCCCAAAGGCGACGATTCCTTGATGATTCTTATCCCATCTGTCCAGATTTTTCTTTGGGACAAAGTGTAAAGGGATAGACTTTTTTCTGGCAAGAGTTATTATTTGATTGAGCTTTGGATTTTTTTTGTCCTTCTGAATTAATATTTTATGGATAGTGCCCGTCGATGACTGGATAAACTCGATAAGAGGACTTACCCGGCTTATTTTCATTTTTTCAACCTTGAAATTTTGTTTGGCTGCGCTTTATTTTAGCTCTTTAATATATATATTTTTAAAGTAAACCGGGGAATGACTGTCATGATTCTGCAAACCGATATATCCTTCTTTATAGAAATTTTTAACCTTGCCTTTTGGTTCAGCGTCCCAGTCAACAATCAGATGGTTGTTGAGCTCTACTTTTATATGGTTTCCTTTAAAGATGATTTTAAAATGGTTCCATTCGCCCTCTTTATTGAAAACGTCTTTTTCAGGCGCTTTGGCATCATAAATAGCTGCTGTTTTATGAATTCCTTGTCCACTGTCATTGATCTGAACCTCGAAAGAATGATAGATGTAGTTGTTGTTGGTCGGGATTTCCGGGACTCTAAGAAAAACACCTGAGTTGGTATTGGCATTAGAACATTTGTAGTCCAGTTCCAGAATGAAGTCACTGAATTCTTGCTCACTGTACCAGAATAATCCCATTCCTCCCTGGGATTTCAAGACTCCAGTATCAGGATTCAGAATAAAGTACCCTGGCCCATAATGGTTCCATCCGTGTTTGGTGTATTTTCTGTTGTGGCATTTTAAAATTTCCTCATAATCTTGATAATAGGTTATACTCTTGATGTATTCGATCCCTTTTTTTATGGAAGGTTCTGGATGCATGACTTCTTCCTTATTCTCATATTCAATAGTCAGATACCCTTTATAATTTTGGAGGGTGAGTTCAGCAAGTATATCAGGAATATTTGCTTTTCCTTGGCCAAAAGGGACATCATAAGCTTTTTTTGAGCCGAATTCGTTAAGGTCTTTAAGGTGGACATCCTGAATCCGCCCTTTCAGGAGGCGGAGAGCTTTAACCGGACTGACACCGGAACGCATCCAGTGTCCCGTATCAGCACAGGCACCAAAACGTTTATCCTGATTTTGAACATGTTTGAGAACAACTTCCGGATGGGCATATTTTGAGGGTTCAGGATGATTATGGATGGCGACATTGATTCCATATTTTTTTACATATTTTTTTATAAGGGAATAATCATCATATTGGGGTTCTGTGATGATTGTTTGTATTCCCATCGTTTTAGCAAATTCAAACACTTGATCGATCTCTTTTTCATTTTTTGATATGGGTGTCACTCCATAAGCCACCAGGTTTATGTTATATTTTTTAAGTCTTTTTTTGATTTCTGTGATGTGTTCCTTATCAAGATTCTGATTGAATCGGACAGTAGGTTCGTCTTTACTGAGCGCTTGCCCCGGATAAGCCTGCAAGAAGTGAATGCCAAGAGCTTCCACCTTTTCGAGAGTCTCGAAAAAGGTGTATTTTCTATAGGTCCAGCACTGCATGGCAATGGGGAATTTTTTAATCCGGACACTGTTGTAATCAATGCTTTTTTCTGTTTTTTCTTCCTGTATGTTTTGAAAGGGATGCTCAAAAGAACCGCTGACCAAACTGGTGGTTAAGAATAACAATCCAAAAAAAAGACATCCAAAGAGTTTTATGCTTTTGTAATTCATATTTATTCTCCTTATTTTATTTGGGATTCCATTCCCCTTTGGCAACAGCCGGAATGAACGAATCGAGCTCCGGGGGCGGGAAGGCAATCGTTTTTTCCTGCTCGGCACTCATATATGCCGTCATCAAAAGCTCTGTGACATTGACTCCATCACTTCAATGCGGGTGAAATTTGGAGCTAGAATCCAGATGGCATCAATGGAAGGATCAGCGACCATTTCGGTCACAGATTTGTAAACCTTTGCGTTTCCCACATCTAGTTCATTTGCCAAAGCTGCCGCCCGATTGGCGCTTTCCTCAGTCCGGCTCATTATGCCAAGAATATCTGCATGACGCACTCCGACCCAGGAACGGAAATGGAATTTGGCTATAAATCCTCCTCCGATAACTCCGACTCCCAGTCTTTTGTTTGACATTGGTCTCTCCTTATACTTACAAATTTATTATATCACTTCGTTTTAAAACGATGAATCCCTGTTGAAATTAAAGAGGGAATAAAATTCATTCTATTAATAACCTAAGTTGATTGGTGTTAAAAATTTTTATTCATACCCTATTTATTCTCGGCAGCTAATATTATTTTACTTTTTTTGTTGCTGCTTTTGTATCTTTGAAGAACAGCAAAAAGGCTACAGCGCAAAGGACAGTAAGGACACAAGGAACCAAAAAGACAGCGGTCCAGTTTGTGATCCCCGCGGATGTGAAGTGATCTCGGACCCAGCCAGCAAACAGGCTTCCTAAATAATTACCGACTCCATAGGTCACTAAGGTGATGAAACTTTGGGCTGAATGTCGGATATCCTTGGGAGAAACCATATCCACATAAATGAAGGCAGCTGCAAAAAAGAAGACAAAGCATAAGCCGTGGAGAGAGAGTGATGCGATGACAAGCCATGAAGGTTTTCCTATAGCGAAAATAATATACCGCAATGGCCAGGCGAGAACTCCGATGACCAGGATGTTTCGTATTCCAATTTTGGTGATGCAATAAGGGAGAAGGAAGGCAAGAACAAAAACTTCTGCCACTTGGGCAATGGTCATGACCCAGGGAAGAAAATCACTGGAAATCCCAATTTCCGCTGAAGTTAAAAAAGGCCCTGTGAGAATATAATAAAACATCAATTCTGTGGCCACAACAAAGGAAATGATGATAAAAACCATAAAGTTTTTATCCTTCATCATTTTCAGGGCTTCAAGAAATGCCCATGGTTTTGTTCCTTCTTTTTGCGGTGGTGTATGGGGGAGTTTGAAAGAAAAAATCCCCATAACCAAAGAAAAAATACCAGCGAGAAACAAGGCATCTCCGGTTACAGATATTTCGGGGACTGATTTTGAGAGAATTCTCCATAAAAACAGCGCATATCCGGCGGCAATCCATCCAATCGTTCCCCATACTCTGATTTCACCGAACTCTTTATCTGAGCGTTTGAGGTTTATGAAGGCAACTGAATTTGTCAAGGCCAGGGTGGGTGCATACAGAATACAGTAAAAAAACATAAGCCACATCATAGTATGGTAATCAGTGACGGCGGATATAATGATGAGTAAAGCTCCTCCTGAAAGCTGCAGAAAAGCAATGAATTTTTCACTCGAAAAATAACGGTCTGCAATCTGACCTCCTATGAAAGGAGCTATGATGGTGGCAAGAGGCAAAAGGCTGTAAATGATTCCATACTGCAGACCGGAAAAACCCAGAACATTCTGTAAATAATCGGAAAGCACAGGTGCCCATGCGCCCCAAATGGCGTACTGCAAAAACATCATAACACCGAGACGGAATTTTGTTGACATTTTCACCTCTCTTTTTTATGAATTAATAAAAAATTGAGAATATCCCCTTTTATTTGGATAGATAGAGAGAAATCATATAATGTCATTTGCATCTCTCTTAATAATTAAGACAAAAATATATAAACTGGTTGATATTGTCAAGGAGTGAAGGGGTCAGGATAAAGCCATATCAACAGCCGCATCAGAATGAATTTGGGTGGTATCGAACAAAGGAATATCAACATGACTCTGATCAATCAGCAAGGCGATTTCTGTGCAACCCAGGATCACTCCCTCGGCACCATCAGTATTCAATTGATGGATGATTCGAACGAATTCATCTCTAGATGATTCCTTGATCTGTCCCATGCACAGCTCATTGTATATGACATCATGAACAATGTTTTTGTCTTTTTCAGATGGAGTCAGTACTTTGAGTCCGTAATTTTCTTGAAGACGTCCTTTATAAAATTGCTGTTCCATTGTGAATTTCGTACCGAGTAGGCCGACAGAATTGATCCCTTCATCCATGATCTTTTTTGCGGTGGCATCAGCAATATGGAGAATTGGGATATTGATTTGTTCTTCAATCTGATCGGCAACTTTATGCATGGTGTTTGTGCATATGAGAATAAAATCACAGCCAGCTTTTTCCAGATTTTGAGCCGCCTCTCCTAAAATTTCAGCTGTCTTTTCCCATTGCCCGCGGTGTTGAAGCATTTCAATCTCATGAAACTCGACACTGTGAAGGACTATTTTTGCTGAATGAAGACCGCCCAGCTTTTTCCTGATTCCCTTGTTGATTTCGCTGTAATAAGTCACAGTGGATTCCCAGCTCATTCCACCTAGTAATCCTATTGTTTTCATCGTTTTTGCAATACAATTAATTAAGGGGACACTTTACCTATTTACCTCATTTATTACTTGTTATTATTTTCTGTGTCCTCACCGTGATATCTTCTATGAACAAAAAGTAAAAATTTCCGTATAATGGTTTATAATATATTATTTTTGAATGATATGATTTTAACTTTACAAGAATGGAGGAAACTTATGAATATTAAAAAGAGCATCATTTTCTTTGTTGCTTTGATGCTTTTTCTCTCGGTTTTTGTTTTCAGCTTACAGGAAGAGACAAAAAAAGAAGCCGAAGAGAAAGAAATCAAGCCGGTTCCGATTTCTGGTTTTGAAGAAGAGGCTGTATTCCAATTGATTGTCCAGGAAACAGAAGTTGGAGAGATAAACTACTCTTTAACTGAAGATGGCCATTACAAGCGCACATTTATTGTTTCTATGGCAGGACAGAAAGCAGAGTATGATATGACCATCCATTCCAATATCAAAGGGGAATGGGAAACCATGGAAATTGTTGTGCCGACAGAAACCATAACCGTAAAACGCAAGGGAAATAAAGCTGAGTACCACTTGGAGAAAAAAGGAGAAACCTACAGTGTGGAACTGAGTGATAATCATATTCTATACGATAATTATGGAATGGTTTTTGAAAGTATCATGCTGCGTAAGTATGATATGGAGAAAAAAGGGATTCAGAAATTTCCCTGTTATCTCATTCCTTCAAAGATGGACGATATAGAACTTGAGTACAAAGGGAAAGAAATCCGGGAAGTGAATGGCAAAGAGATTCATTTTGACCTTTTCAGTTTAAATCTTATGGGAATAGAAGTCATTATTTGGGCAGACAGTGAACAAAAAATATACATGGGTGATGTCCCTGTCCAACATGCCACATTCATCCGGGAAGGATACAGTGAACTGATCGAAGCGGGTGCCGAAGATCCGCTTTTGTCTAAGCCCCAGTTTGACATTCGCGAAAAAACAGTGATGATCCCGATGCGTGACGAGATAAAGCTAGCCACTGATCTTTATTTCCCTCAAAAAGAACAGCAAAAGTTCCCTGTGATATTAATAAGAACTCCTTATAAAAAAGAAATGGAAGAGCTCACTGCAAATTATTATGCCCGGAGGGGATTTGTTGCTGCTGTCCAGGACTGCCGAGGACGTTTTGGTTCAGAAGGCACGTGGGAGCCTTTTATATATGAACCGGAGGATGGGTATGATACCATTGAGTGGCTGGGAACGCGTCCCTGGTCCACAGGGAAAGTGGGGATGATCGGCGGTTCCTATGTTGGCTGGGTCCAGTTGTGGGCCGCATCAGAAAATCCCCCTCACTTGACAACCATCATTCCAAACGTTGCTCCTCCTGATCCTTTCTATAATATTCCCTATGAGTATGGTTCCTTTTTTATTCTTGGTTCTATCTGGTGGGCTGAGATTCTTGAGACTGAGGCAACCGGAGATATATCCGGGAAAGCCATGGCTCAAATCAATGAAAGAAAATATGAAAATATACTCAAGTCACTCCCGGTTATTGACCTGGATAAAAAGATTCTGGGAAAGAAAAATCCGTATTGGCGCAAATGGATCAAACACAATACCAACGACGAGTACTGGGAGAAGGCAAATTTTATGGATAAACTCAAAACCCTGGATATTCCGGTATTTTTGCAGTCAGGCTGGTTTGACGGTGACGGAATTGGAAGCAAGCTCAATTACATGGCATTGAGTCAGTCTAAAAACAAACATATTAAGCTAATACTTGGTCCCTGGGGACATACTGCAAGTTCCTCTTCAAGAGTGGGAGAGTATGAATTCGGGAAGGAAGCCGCTCCTGACCTTCAGGTTTTGTACTTGAGATGGTTTGATTACTGGTTGAAAGGAATTGACAACAAGATCATAGAGGAGCCCCTGGTGCAGTACTTTGTGATGTTCACAAACAAATGGGTTAAAGGAGATACCTATCCGGTACCGGAAACCCGAATGACAAAGTACTATCTCAACAGCATCGACGGTGCCAACACTTCTAAAGGAGACGGCATCCTGACAACAGACCTTCCGGAAAAAGGCAAGGAGTTCGATCAATATGTCTATGATCCCGGTGATCCCACACCCTGGTCTGAGTACTACTTCAAAAGCGAAGAGGAGAAACAAAAGGAAAAGGACAAAACCATTGATGTTGAAGAGTATAAGAAGAAAGTCGAGGCATTTCACAACAAAGTAACAGATGAACGGGAAGACATTCTTGTCTTTCAAACGCCTCCTCTGGAGGAACCGGTCACAGTGGCCGGCCCCCTTTCAGCAGTTCTTTATGCGTCCACGTCCGCTCTGGATACAGACTGGTTCATAACCTTGATGGATGTGGATGAGGAGAACAAAATCTTTCATCTGGTGCGGGGAACCATACGGGCACGGTTCCGCAATTCCTTGAAAAAACCGGAGCTCCTGGAAAAGAATAAGGTTTACAAGTATGACATTGACATGTGGCAGACAGGAATCACCTTTCAGAAAGGACACCGGATTCGAATCGAGGTTTCATCAGCTCTGTTTCCCATGTTTTCGCGCAACCTGAACACAGGAGGACACAATGAGATGGAGACAGAATACCAGAAAGCGGTCCAGAAAATATTCCACTCCAAAGAATATCCTTCCCATGTGTTTCTGCCTGTGGTGGAAGTGAAATAAGTTAGAAGGATCAAATCTTTATTATTGACATTTACTTTTATATCTTTAATAAATAATACTTTGTTTGAATCATTTATTTAAAAAGTTTTTCATTCTGTCAATAATATAAATTTGCTCCTATACATAGAATCGGTTCCTTCAGGAGACGCATCATATCTTTATTGTATCTTATAAATTAAAGCAGATTAAAAAGGAGAGGGAATTTTGAAACGACTGATTAGTACTTTTTTAAGATACAACCTGAGCTTACTGGCCTTTGGGCTTTTGTTGACTTTTTTCTCCAGCTTTGGTCAGACTTTTTTGATTTCCCTTTATGTTCCCTCTATTGAGGAGCTTCTGAATATCAGCAATACGGAATTTGGGACCATCTATGCTATTGCTACCATTGGAAGCGCTTTCACTTTACCCTGGATAGGCGGATACTTCGATAAGATAGAATCCAAACGCTACACCTTGATGGTTATCGGAGGCCTTTTTATTTCCTTGCTGTTGCTTTCTTTTTCCTATCACGTATTCATGGTAGTCATCTCCTTTTACGGGCTACGGCTTTTTGGTCAGGGGCTGATGTCCCATACTTCTGTTTCGAGTATGGCCCAGTATTTTAGAAAGGACCGTGGAAAAGCCATCGGCACGGCCAGCCTGGGGCATCCCATTGGGGAGGCATTATTGCCGCTTCTCATTACGCTTTTGATAGGGGCCGTTGGCTGGCGGGGGTCGTTACAGTTCTCGGCCCTGGTTTGCATTGTGGTGATAGCTCCTTTGGCGGTTTTTCTGCTGAACCGCTCGATGCAACAGATACGGGCTCGCAGCATGGAAAATCCTGCGTCCGATACCCACACAAAAAAGGTAAGTATTTGGCAGGTCATCAGGGAAAAGAAATTCTGGATTATTAGTCCGGTAGTTTTTGTAATAGGATTCTCCAATACAGCTATATTCTTTTTCCAGCTCAAGCTTGGGGAAGTCAAAGGTTGGAGCCCGGAGTGGGTTGCCGGATCGATATCGGCTTTTGCCCTAGCCGGAGCCGTTGGCGTAACGGGTATCGGGGCATTTGTAGACAAGTATACCGCTAAAAAACTATTTCCTTTTCACATGATACTTTATATGCCCGGACTGTTTGCACTTATCCTTTTCGATTATCCCATGGTGTATCCCATAGCTTTAATATTGTTCGGATTGGGGCATGGTACCGGTAAAACCATCAAAGACGCTATGCTGGTTGAAATTTATGGTTCTGACATTATCGGGCAAATACGTAGTATTTTTATCACAGTAATGGTATTCAGCACCGCCATTGGTCCGGTTATCTTCGGGATAATGCTGGATATGGAAATCTCCTACACCATTATTTTTACCGGTGTGCTCATAGGGGCTTTTTTAGCCACGCTAAATGGTTTGAGGCGAATATAACTCGGTTCCCCATCAGGAAACCTTTAAACCAGTCAAAAATGCTGTGGGGTTACAGTGTGGAAGGCACGGCAGTGATCACAGAAAAAGAATCAATCCCAGTGTTAGAACCAAAATGGAAGGCTGAAACACTTTCTTGCTCCACTCCTAAATCGATTCTATCACTCAACAGAGGAATTTAGTCATTTCTCTTTTCCGGCACATATTTTGAATCACTATCCCTGCCATGAACAGGATCTATCGCCCACGTCACCCAGAGCATACCATATTTTACCGTGTCCTTTTCCATTATTTTGAATCATTCCTTCTGGAATATGAGAACCGGTTTGAAAGACATAATGGTCACCTGCGTCCGATTCTCCAAGAGGGAATAGAAAAATATCTGGACTGCTCAATGATCCCCTGCTCTGTCGGTTTTTCACACTTGAGGTCTTCTCTCTTCTTCTCCGCAAACAGTTATTGAAGATCACAAAGTCATAGACAAGATTATCAAACATCTTAAACTGACCTTTAAGGCTGAACAGCCCCCGCCTCCTCAAGCTCAGCTCTCTATTGCAGCTGAGGAACTAACAGAATATATATGATATTCTAATCCCTTTTTTCAGGGGACAAGGGAGATCTCTATTCTTTGCGTAGCATTATTAGGATGATTTTCTGATATTCTCTCTTTTCTTTGTGTTTCTTGTTGACTGGCGGTGTTTTTGGTGTGTATTATATTCAATGAAGTCGCTT
>CAZPBN010000018.1:0-51201 GCA_964584935.1 uncultured Eubacteriales bacterium
GTTTTCCACTTTAAGATTTGATTAACTTAATGATTATAAATACGTTACGTTAAGATTTGATCAATTTTTGGGGGAACTTCTGTGAAGGGGCTCTATAACGAAAAGTAAAAGAAGGGGTCACCCTTTTTGCTTATTTACAAAAAAGAAAATGCTTGACAATAAATTATAATGTGTATATATTAGTAATGAATTCAATTATGTAATTATTACAATTAATGAGTTTTTTATGAATATCAAGAAAAAGAAATCTCGCTGCAACAGCTACCTCTTCAGGAACATTTGTTTTATAGACTTGAAATGTAACAATATTTCTGCTACTCATTTAAATAATTCTCAGTTAAGTGATGAAGATAGTTTTCATAATTTCAGAAAAAATTTCAGTTTAAAGGGTATATTCACAAACTGTTTTCAAAAAAATAAACTAATGAGTGAAGTTAAAATATTGAACATATCCGCTTTTTGTGATGATCCAAAAAAGCTGCTAGCGAATAAGCTTGTATTCCCAACTTTTTTCGAAATAAATCAATAAATAAAATATTTTAAGGAGGAAAAATGGAACATTTAAAAGAAGCGAAATCAATTCCTTTAATAGGGGAAAAATTTCCAGAGATGAAAGTACCGACCACTCACGGTGTAAAAAAAATCCCTGATGATTATGCTGGAAAATGGCTGTTATTGTTCAGTCATCCTGCTGATTTCACTCCCGTATGCACCTCTGAGTTCGTAGCGTTCGCAAAAAGGGAAGAACAGTTCCAAAAACTCAACACGGAATTACTTGGATTGTCTATTGACCAGCTTTTTAGCCATATCAAATGGGTGGAATGGATCGAGAATGAACTCAAGGTTCCAATTCCATTCCCTATCATTGCCGATGACCAGGGAAAAATCGCCTCTAAGCTGGGTATGGTTCACCCCGGCAAAGGAGCAAATACAGTCAGAGCTGTATTCATCATGGATGACAAAGGAATCATCAGATTGATTGTTTATTATCCCCAAGAAATCGGTAGAAATATGGATGAATTCCTTCGAGCTCTGGAGGCCTTACAAACTGCTGACAAGAACAAAGTGGCTGTTCCTGCTAACTGGCCTAATAACGAGTTGATCAAAGACCGTGTCATTATCCCCCCTCCGACTGATGTAACCTCAGCCAAGGAAAGAAAAAAGAAGTTTGAGTGCTTTGACTGGTGGTTCTGCCACAAAAAGCTCTAAAATAAGCATTTCAAGCATCTGAAAACCAAACATTGCAAATCTAAACCAAAGCTTTGGTGAAAGACTTCCCCTCCCCGAAATCAAAAAATCATACAGACACGAATTCCACAATGCATTATTCAGAAAACCCAGAGCTTATTCCTCTGACCATGAATTTCTTTATATCATGAAGAAATTATCAAAACAGATAAACCTTTTTCCCGAAGAATTGTTGATTTATTTATCAATTTGATTCTCTTTATTTTACTTTAATCCAGGTAAAATACGGTTATAGCCCGAGCGGCTGACCGGAAGAGTTTTTCCTGTTTTTAACACGGCTATCTTGCTGTCCTTGGAATATGGCTCGATCTTACTTAAATAATTGATATTGAGAATATAAGAACGGTGGATGCGGTAAAAGCATTGAGGGTCAAGCCGTTTCTCTAGATTTGACAGGGTACCGCTTTTCAGATAGGAACTATTTTTTGTATGGATGGAAACATAATCATCCTGGGCTTCAATATAGATAATATCCTCGGCTTGAATGACAAAAATGTCTGATCTGTCTTTTATTAGTATTCTTTGAACCGGTTTGTTATTCCATTGATACTCTGAAAGTAATTTTTCCACCGATTGAACAGATTTTCTATGGAATCTATCCTTTATTTTCTCCATTGTCTTTTGCAGCCTCTCCGGACTTACCGGTTTCAATAGATAATCCAGGGCATGGGTTTCAAAAGCTTTCAAGGCATATTCATCATAAGCAGTAACAAATACAATATAGGGAGTATCTGCTTCCAGCAGTTCCAAAACATCAAATCCATTCAGTTTTGGCATCTGTATATCAAGAAAAACAATATCCGGTTTCTTTTCTTTAACCGTTTTAACAGCTTCAAATCCATTGGAACACTCTCCGACAACTTATTGATATGAATGGATTTGCATACAAACCATAGAGAAACACATATAAAAAGCTCCACTATCATAGGAGGCCCAATGAGCACTCGGCTATCCAATAAAATTCTTACTTTTTTTTCCATTTCAAACTCCTTAAATTTTATTTTGAACATTTGTCATTTCATGCTTGAGGTTACACAGAATGAACAAAGAGAGAAACCAATTTTCGGTGAAGCCTCCTTTTATACCGATGAATGACGAATATGACTAGTTTTATTTTACAAATCCTTTCCACGCAATCAACGCAACTAACACGATAAACGCATCAAACGCAATTAACGCTTTTGGGAACGGGCCCTACAGAACACAATAAACAATTGACCTAAAATATATGCCGTGTTATAAACTAATGAGAAATTTCAACCTGCCCTATCAGGCAATATGGAGATTTTTGATTGAAAAAGGTGGAATTAAACGCTTCGAACGGAAACAGCCTGATTATCATCGGAGAATCCCTGAAAAATTTCCCTCATTATATTAAATCCCAAAAAACCGTTGTCATCACTGATCATCGAGTGCGTCAACTCTATGGCTCCCTTTTTTCTCAATTCCCTACGATTGAGATTGGAACCGGAGAACAAATAAAAAGTATCGAAACCGTTGAAAAAATTATCAACCGTTTTTTAGAATTGGAGCTCGACCGGTCATCATTCGTGGTTGGTTTAGGAGGGGGAATTGTCTGTGACCTCACTGGCTTTGTCTCTTCCGTTTATATGCGGGGTCTTTCCTTTGGATTCGTACCTACCACATTGCTGGCTCAAGCAGATGCGTCCATAGGTGGAAAAAATGGAATCAATTTCCAGAATTACAAAAACATCTTAGGTGTATTCAACCATCCAAAATTCATTCTGTGTGACCCGAAACTTCTGAAAACCTTACCCAAAGACGAACTTCTCTGGGGAATCGCAGAAATTATAAAACATGCATTGATCAAGAGCCCGTCTTTCTTCAATTATCTTGAAAACAATTGGAATTCTTTGCTTACTTTAAATACCGCTCATATCGAAAAAGCCCTATTCCAATCAATTGAAATCAAAGCCCAAGTTGTTTCCTTTGATGCTCTGGAAGCAGGGGAAAGAAGAAAACTGAATTTTGGGCACACTTTCGGACATGCCTTAGAAAAACTCATTTCGATTCCTCACGGAAAAGCAGTGAGTATAGGTATGATGGCATCAGCCAGAATCTCTAAAACACTGGGAATGCTTTCCTCAAGTGAACTGAATAGAATTCAATCTCTTCTGCTCAACTTGAAGCTTCCGGTTGACCTTCCGGTTAATAGGGAAGCCCTGCTGGATATCATAAAAAAAGATAAAAAACGCCAGGATAAAGAGATTTATTTTGTTTTTCTCCAAGGAATCGGAAACGCACAAGCAAAAAAAATATCCTATAAAGAACTTGAGGCTTATCTTCATGACATCTATAAACAAATCTGAACAAAAATTATTTGCTGTCTTTGGAAATCCCATCATTCATAGTTTGAGCCCCAATATATTTTATTACCTGTTTGAACAGTATAAAATCAACGCTGACTATCTCCGCATAACCGCAGAAACAAAGGAAGATATTCTGAAAACTGCAGCTTCCTTGAAATTGGATGGGTTCAATATCACTTCTCCCTTCAAACAATCCCTACTAGAACTTTTAGATAGTATGGACAAACCCAGCCAGAGCATAGGAGCTGTCAATACAGTTATGGTCAAGAACGGACAGCTCCATGGTTACAATACAGATTATCTGGGAGTTATCAACACCTTGAAACATCACCGAATCAAAGTGGAAAACGCCCGGGCAGCAATTCTGGGAGCTGGCGGTGCTGCACGAGCAGCTGCTTACGGACTGCTTCAATCCAAAGCAAGTCATGTGACTTTATTGAACAGAACCGAAGAAAGAGCAAGAACAGCAGCTCAGAAACTGGGATGCTCACACGCTCCCTTATCAAAAGCTAAAGAAATACTAAACAACAGTCATATCGTGATTTCCTGTCTTCCTTCCATTTCCAGGGATATAAAAACGGATGATCTAGGAGTTCCATGCACTGTTATGGATGCCAACTACAGGAATCCTTCCCTGTTTAAGGATTCAACAGAAAAAGGCTATTTTTACATTGACGGCAGGGAATGGCTCATAAATCAAGCTCTTCCTGCCTTTCAATTGTTCACAGGATTCCCATTGAAAAACAGCCTCTATCATAATATCAAAAAAGAAATTTTCGGTGACTCAAAATATCAAAAATCCAATTTGGCTCTCATCGGCTTTATGGGAAGCGGGAAAACAACAGTCGGAAAACTCCTTTCGGAAATGACTGGTTACAAATTCTTGGATATAGACAAGGAAATTGAACAGTATTCCAGCACAAAGATTTCTGATATTTTTAAAAACAAAGGTGAACAAGAATTCAGAAAACTGGAAAAACAAATGATAGCCAAACACATTCCATCTTCAAACAAAACCATTTTTTCATTAGGGGGAGGCTCTCCTATGGACAAAACAAACTTCCATACCATCAAACAGAATTGCACCTCTATATGGCTCTGGATATCCTATTCCCAGGCTGTCAAGCGGATCGACATTGGCTCCCGTCCGCTAATTGATCAAAAAAGTCCTGAAGAAAGCGCAAAAAATATTCTAGCAGAACGAATACCCTATTACGCCTGCCTTTCCGATTTGGTCATCGACACTGAAACAGGAAAGGCAGTAAAAATTGCGGAGAGGATTAAAAATGAAGCAGGTTAAACCGTCAGAAATCAATGGAGTCCTTTCTGCCCCTTCGTCAAAAAGCATGATGATAAGGGCAGCCGCTGCTTCGCTTTTGTGTGAGGAAACCTCCCAAATCATTAATCCTTCTCATTGTGACGACTGTTTAGCCGCTCTTCATATCATCAAAACTCTGGGCGCTTCTGCAAAAAAGAGAAACAATCAAATCTTGATTAAAGGAGGAATGGATTTTAAGAATCATCACATTGACTGCATGGAGTCAGGCTTGTGCATGCGCTTGTTTGCTCCTATAGCAGCGCTGTCAAACCGGGAAATTTGGATAAGCGGACAAAAATCTCTCACTAAAAGACCGATGGATATCGTCGAAGAACCTCTCAGGACGCTGGGAGCCTCCTGTTTCACTCATAATGGTTTCCCCCCCATCCAAGTGAAAGGTCCAATGAGCGGAGGTAAGGTCAATGTCGATGGTTCTTTGAGCTCCCAATTTCTTTCCGGTTTGCTCATGGCACTCCCCCTCTGCAAACAAGACTCTGAGGTCAAAGTCTCCAATCTGAAAAGCAAGCCCTATGTTGAGATGACCATTGCTCTTCTCAAACAGTTTGGTATAAAAATACATTCCAGCCAAGACCTTAGTTATTTTTTTATCCCGGGAAATCAGAAATATATAAAAACACGCTATACTGTGGAAGGAGACTGGTCTGGAGCCGCTTTTCTCCTGACAGCAGGAGCTTTAAAGGGGACAATCACAGTCAAAAACATCGACCAAGATTCTTATCAAGCGGATAAAAAAATCCTGGAAGCGCTGACATCCCTGGGAGCCAAAGTATCCCTATTTCCGGAACAAATCCATGTGCAAAAAAACCGTCTGGATCCCTTTGAGTTTGATGCCACAGAATGCCCAGATCTATTCCCTCCTCTTGTTGCCCTGGCAAGCTGCTGTAAAGGCTGCAGTATTCTAACCGGAGTGCACCGGTTGAGACATAAAGAAAGCAACCGGGCAGCATCCCTTTCTTCTGAATTCAATAAAATCGGAGTCAGCGTCTCAATCAAGGAAAACAGGATGGAAATAAAGGGATCCCCTTTCAAAGGAGGAACCATTGATTCCCACAACGACCACAGAATCGCCATGGCAGGAGCTGTTGCCGGGCTGGCATCCCAGCAAGGTGTCAAGATAAAAAACTGGCAGGTTGTTTCTAAATCGTATCCTGAATTTTTTAAAGATTTAAAATTGATTGGAGGAAAAGTTACATGAATTCCTTTGGAAGACTATTTCGAATAAGTATCTTTGGTGAGTCTCATGGAGACAGCATTGGAATCACAATTGACGGGTGTCCCGCTGGGATCAACTTGACAGTTAAAGATTTTTCCCGTGATATGAAGCGAAGGCAGCCCAAAAACAAAGGAACAACCAGGCGTAAGGAATCGGATATCCCTCAAATCCTTTCCGGTTTGTTCAATAATAAAACAACGGGTGCCCCTCTCACCATTATGTTCAAAAATAAAGATGTCCGCTCCCAAGACTATCTTTCTATCAAAAATCTTCCTAGGCCCGGACACGCCGACTTTACCGCCTTCAGCAAATATGGAGGCTTCCATGATTTCAGAGGAAGCGGTCATTTTTCAGGCAGATTGACAGCTTGTTTAGTGGCAGCCGGTGTTGTCGCAAAAAAATTAATCCATCCTCTTACTGTCAAGGCTCAGCTCATCGAGGCAGGAGGCAGTCAAAATATAACCAAAGCAGTCAACTCAGCCATTGAATTGGATGACTCCATAGGAGGTATTGTGGAATGCACCACTTCCCGACTTCCTGCCGGTCTCGGAGAACCATTTTTTGATTCGGTTGAATCCTATATAAGCCATCTGGCTTTTGCTATCCCCGGAATCAAAGCCATTGAATTTGGCTCGGGGTTTGCCTGCAGCCGTATGCTGGGAAGCGAATGCAACGATATCATAATCAATAAAAACGGAAAAACCAGAACAAATCATAACGGAGGAATCAATGGCGGAATCACCAACAGTAATGAGATCATCTTCCGGGTGGCGGTTAAACCCCCTTCCAGCATTCCAAAAGAACAGGAAACCATCAATCTATCCACCGGAAAAAAAGCTGTTGTTTCTGCTAAAGGAAGACATGATGTGTGCATTGCCCTCAGACTTCCGGTTATTCTGGAAGCCGTCACAGCCATAGCACTTGCTGATTTGAGTCTCTTGGAACAAATGACCCCGCGGGTGAACAAGACAGAAAAAGACAGCTAAACCTGAAATCCAGGGATACCCTAACCAAATATCTTACACCGGATAAAAAGTGGGATAAAAGCTTATCGTTCGACGATTATCGTTTTCTCCACGTCATCGGTCCCGGTGGTTAATTTGACAATATATTCACCGGGTTTCACGTAATTCCCTTCGCCGTACATCCGTCTCTGGGATTCTTCACTTTCTTCATCTTCCGTCAAATTCCAAACAACAACATTTAATCCCTGATCTTCTGTCGCATCCAATTCTTTAATGACTTCCCCCTCCTGGTTTAATATGAATAGAGATACATCTTGCTTTTCGTTCAAATAGTAATAAATACCAGGTGTTATTCCACCTTCTCTTCTCCAATAGACTCTCTGGGGAAGTTTGGCTTTTTTTATGTCAAAAACATGTGCATTTTTTTTCCTAATTTCATCATTCCATTTCTGAATATTATCCACATCCATAACATAGATCCCGCGTCCATGAGTGGCTGCAACAAGGATGTTATCCCGCGGATGAATCACCAGATCATGCACAAACGTGGTGGGAAGATTATTGGCAAGCACATGCCATTCCTCTCCCTTATTGACGGATATATAAACTCCAAGATCGGTTCCCACATAGAGAATCTGTTCATTATTCGGGTCTTCCCTTATCACATTGATAGGCCCGCAGGGAATATTATTGGTGATGTCCACCCAGGTTTTTCCATAATCTGTGGATTTCCACAGATAGGCGGCAAAATCATCATCCCTTTTTCCATTCTGAGAAAGATAAACAGTTCCTTCATTAAAAGCAGAAGCAACGACTCTTGATATCCATCTCTCCGGAAAGTCCTCTGAAATTTCCTCCCAATTTTCTCCTCCGTCTTTGGTGACATGAGCTCTTCCATCGTCAGTTCCTACATAAATCAAACCCTGTTTAAGCGGGGATTCAGAAATTGCAAATATGGTTTGATAAGGAATATCTCCCATTTTATCTTTATCGTTATAAGTCAAATCCGGACTAATTTTCTCCCATGTCTCTCCCCTATCTCTGGAACGAAATAAGAAATTCATTCCGTGATAGATGGTTTTGTGGTCATGAGGGGAAATAATAAAGGGAGCAACCCATTGTCCCCGCAGCGGCGGTTCACCCTTTTCCGGTTTGGGAACAATACTTTTCGTTTTTCCCGTGCTTAGATTTGTCCTTGTAATTCTTCCATAAAAACCAGCAGAATAAACAATATCAGGATTGGTGGGGTCAATGGCATGACTGCTGCCTTCCCCTCCGGGAGCCCTTTCAAACTCGACCGCAGGAATATTGTTCCGTCCGTGACTCAAATCAACCACACCCCGATAGCTTCCATGGTCTTGAATGGAGCCATACACATGAAAAGGATCATCCATATCATACATAACATTGAAAAACTGAACCAGAGGAAGGTTATCATAAAAGGTTTTCCAATTCTCTCCTCCATCATAACTGATGGCCACTCCTCCGTCATTGACATTGACCAGATAATCAGAATTTTCTGGATCAATCCACAAGCCATGATGGTCACCGTGCATACCGTATAAGGGTCGGAATGTCTTACCTCCGTCCTCAGATACATTCAAGGCGAGACCCATCACATAAATTTTATTTTCGTTATTGGGATCCACTCTGATCTGACCAAAAACCCATCCATAGGTTGCTGAAAGGCTCCTCATATAATTGTTTTCTTCACTCACCTGTCTCCAGGACATGCCTTTATTATCAGTGCGAAAAACAGTCGCTCCTTTTATCACCTCTTTTTTTGGCCTTCCATAGGAATCCGTCTCTCCTTTAGAGACTTTGCCTACTGGTTCATAGTTGTCAATAAAGGCATACAATACATTCGGATTGGACCGGCATGTGTCAATTCCAATTCGACCCCTGTATTTTGCCGGAGGAAGTCCTTTATTGATCTGCATCCAGGTATCTCCTCCATCTTCGGTTTTATAAATTCCGCTTCCATTATAGTCAGGCTCGTTTCTCGGATCGTTCCATTTTTTTCTTCGTCTTTCCCAGGTTGCCACATACAATGTATCAGTATCCGAAGGATCCATTACCAAATCAATCGCACCGGTTCGTTCATTGATATAGAATATTTTGTCCCAGTTCTCTCCTCCATTTAAAGTCCTGTACACTCCTCTTTCTTTATTATTGGTCCATTCATGTCCGGAGGATGCCACATACACAACATCAGAATTTTCAGGATGAATAACAATTCTGGGTATGGTGTGGGTTCCAGCCAGGCCCTTATATTCCCAGGTCTTCCCAGCATCCGTGGATTTATAAACTCCGGCACCCGCCATAGAGCTTCTGAAAATATTCGCTTCTCCTGTGCCTATCCAGACAATATTATGATCAGAAGGGGCAATAGTGACATCTCCTATCGACGTGGAAGGAGCATACTCGAAAACAGGCTTCCAGGTTGTTCCTTCATTGGTGGTCTTCCAAACCCCGCCTGAAGCTCCTGCCACATATATGGTGTATTTTTCCCCTTTTGGGGTTACTACATCCACATCAGTCATTCGACCGCTCACATTTGTGGGTCCAATAAACTGCCATTTGATATTTTTAAACATCGAGATATCTTTCAAGGCAATGTGCTGGTCATACCATTTTAACCGCTGTTCGGGATCGGTTTGCTTTCCTCCATCAATGGCAACCACTGGTGCCGATATAAATAGAGTGAATAATAAAACACCGATACCAATGGAAATAAAGTTAATATTTTTTTTGCCTAAAAACATTGGATATCCTCCCTTACTCAATTAAAAATTTAAACATAATTAAATCAATGAATGTATTTTACACAATTCCCTAATAAAATAAAAGACTCTCTTACCGATATTCCTTCAGTCCAATAAAATACATTCGAAATAAGAAAACACCTCAAATTTTGACGGTGACTATCACGATAAAACAGGAAAATGTTTGAAAACTGCAATATGAGTCCGATACGGGAATCGGACCCATCAGATTAGATTTGGATTGCCCGATCAAGTCGGGCAATGACATATGTAGGGACTGGTCTCTGATTCGCTCGGTGACAGATACAAGCATAATGTTCACCGATCAAGTTGGGCAATGACATATGTAAGGACTGGTCCCCGAACAGTCCAAACAAAACATAACAAACACGATAAACCCGAAAAACGCAATAAAATATATCCGATATGTGGATTGGGATCTACGGTCCCGATACAGGGATCGGGCTATGCGGCCCAATACGGGGATTGGGCCCTACAGAACACATTCAATTGTAGGATTACAAAATGTAGGGACTGGCTTCTGAACAGTCCAAATAGATGACCGAACCGATATGGGGATCAGGTCATGCAGCCCAATACAGGGATTGGGGTCTACTCAACAAACGCAAGTTACACAACAAACAATATAAACGCTAGCAACGCAAGTCATGCATTAAACGCGAAAAACGCAACAAACGTTATAAACGCTCAGTAATAAGATTTTTGAGCCTTTCAAGGCCTCCTATGGCATCATTATTTAAATCGATCCGCAAAATTGTTCTCCTCCGTTCCTTTAAGGCACAATAATCTCCAAAAGATTGGGCATGGATCAAATCTTTGAAACTGAAATTGGTTTCTGGAATTGAAATATTTTTTTCCGGATTGTCTATAAGTTGAAGAAAAAGAGCTCCGGAAGGGCCTCCTTTATGCATTTGACCGGTTGAATGCAAAAAACGAGGACCGTATCCAACAGTAGTCGCAATATGAGTTTTTTCTAACAGTTTCAATCTTAATTCCTGGATGCTTTTTGTTATTTCCGGAGACGGAAATAGATAGGCTTGGATTCCAATATAATAATCATCTCGGGTATAGGAAAGCCATTGATCCACAGCATCAATCAACGGTTCTTTTTTATTCAAGGAGTGTGATTCGTTCAAACGGTCATTACTGGAATTTTTTTGGTTGGTTTCTATGAATCTCTTTGTTTTATCCTTGGTTAACTGGACATTCGGCTGGTTAAAGGGATTGATACTCAAAGCAGCTCCTGCCGAAGCAATTCCTAATTCCCAAAGAAACATTTCCCTCCCCAGATCTATCAAATCATCCACGGCTATCTGGATGGAAGGAAAACCGGAATCCTCAAACAATTTCGTTCTTTTTGCTGTTTCTCCCCGTTCCTCTCCTTTGAGAAACAAATTGACAAAAAACCGGTCCTTTCCATAATGACCAATAGGAACTAAGGGTTCGTCAATAACCGGGACGATTCCCTTTTCATTTTTTCCTAAACTTTCGGATATTAACTGTTCCAGCCATATCGGAAAATTCTTGAGTGATGGAGAGGTAAGAAAAGTCATCTTATCTTTTCTGCCATTCATCTCACTCAGGACAGCTCCTATTTCCAGCCCTTTGTCTAACTCTCTGAAATCCAGTTTCGCTTTTTCAACAAGACCCTGAATATCCACTCCCATCAAGGCTGCAGGGACCAATCCAAAATCAGAAAGGGCAGAAAACCGTCCTCCCACATCTGTGGGAGCATTGAATATTTTTCTAAAATTCCTCTTCAGTCCTAATTGTTCCAAAGGAGAACCATGATCGGTGATCGCACAAAATCTGTCTCCAGGTTTTTTGGATATTTGTTTGACCCTTTTCCAGAAATAATAAAATAAAGATAAAGTCTCCAGAGTTGTCCCTGATTTGCTAGAGACAACGAATAACGTGGAAGATAAATCAATGGCTTCCTCTAAAGAACAAATCACTTCAGGATGAGTGCTGTCCAGAACTGTGAGTTCGGGGTAACCTCTGCCCCCCCCCCATGTCTTCTCAAAGACTTCAGCGGCTAGACTTGAACCTCCCATTCCAATAACGACCACACGGCTTGTTCCTTCCTTTTTTATTTCTTCTGCAAAATCGACAATCTTTTTCAGTTTATTCTGTTCGTCATCAAGAAGAAAAAGCCATCCCAGTCGATCTGTGATTTCAGAGGCATCTTTTGCAGGCCAAAGGCTGGGATCTTTGTTCCATAATCGATCAATAAAATTTTCGGTTTCCCACTGATTCAATCTTCTTTGTATTTGATTCTGATTTTGTCTGAATTTTATAACCTGTTTTCTATTCATTTTAAATAACAAACGGTTTATTTTTTGATTCTTCCGTTATCCCCCACTTTCCAGGTTCCATTGACTTTCACGTAAAGAACAGTCCTTTGAATTTGCCTTTCATCCTTTCTCTTGAATTTTATATCGATGAGTTTCCAATCTTCAAGTCCGCTGTAGAGAAATTCTAACTCTGTCCTGTTTGGCCCTGCGAAATTTTTTCCATTGAATTTCCTGAGCATCGATTTATCATTCCCGTAATTTCTTATGTATACAGGAAAAAGGTCTTTCTGAGCGGCATCATTTTTTATAAATTCTTCAACAATATCTTCGGGTTGGTAATTTTCACTAATCTCAATCCATTGGTATCCTTTCTTTCTGGATTCACTTCTTTTGTCATCTGATTTTTGACACCCGTAAAATCCTCCAGCTGCCAATACGAGGATAATAAATATGATAACAATAATCTTCTGTGTTTTTATCATAAAAGGACTCCCTTGTTTAATTTGATAGATTCTTAAAATGCCAGGAGGAAGAAAACGATTCATTCTTATCCATAGTTCCATTCATCTCTCTATCCTTTTCTTAAAATTTCAACATAGTTGCAATATAAAACTGCATAAAGCTTACGTCAAGCTCTCGTCGAACTCTATGCACGCGCATACTAAAATCGATATTGACATTCCGGGATACAACATAATACAATCCGGCACCGACAGAATACCCCAAAGCAGCATGACTGTCTTCCAGAGAATAGTAACCCATACCAGCCATAAAATAAGGCTCGATTTGCTTGATGCGATATCTGTATTGAAGATAGGAGGTGAGATGATAAAAAAGCCTCACCCATCCCTTCCTGTTATCCAGCCGATTGCAGCAGATATCACTTTTGACGCTCAAATTGCCGTTCAAACGATAGGCATAACTCAATGCCAAACTGTTTCCGCTGGTGACGTCCTCATCAAATGATCCTTCCGGGGTCGCCACCCCGAAATGAAAACCGGCTTCATGCCGGCTTAAGGCAAACAGTGAATAGGCACCAAGAGATATTTCTCCCACTTCCACTTCAACGGTTGCTTTTCCATCGGGCTCAACAACCATCTCTTGAGAAAAAGTAGAATCAAGATTATCCACAACCTCCCCTTCTAACCGGCATTCTTCTCCGATGGATCGAACAGTAATGTTTCTTCCTGTCCCGGGAAAAACAGAATTCCCGTATTTATCCTTAGGCGCAATGACCACATCAACTTTTCGATGGTCATTTGCATCACGAGAACACAGAGACATTTTAACCCGGCTTTTTTTCGGATCCGCTGGCCCTGGACTGCAAATGGTAGAGAGGAAAGCAAAACGCCTAAAATTCCTTCCATAATAAAGAGGCCCGCTGGCATATATAGTGAATTCATACAAACCAGCTATTTGAGTGAAATCTCCGGAAAGGCTCCCGGTGAAAAGACCATCATGAGCAACTTCATCCAGTTCTGTGCCGTCATCATTGAGTTTAATCCAAACATACTTATGAGGATACAAATCAAACTTATGTGGATTTTTTCTTTTGAGAATAGTTTTCAACTGATTAAGAAGGGAGGAAATCTGATTGGTATCACGATCGAAAGAAGGATTCAATCTGTGAGAATACTTCTCTAATAAGTTACTAAAAGACCTTTCTGGAATCTCAACCAGGGCAAAGACAGAAATATTTTGAGAGTTTTGTCTAATGGAGTCAAGTTTGGCCAATATTTTTATATCATTTCCTGTCTCAAATCCTTGACAATCCAGGAATGCATCCAGATGCGCATATTCCACATCGGAAAAAACAGCAAGAGAATAATCGGATGTCGCCGAAAATTCCCCTATCTGTTTCAAGCGAAATTCCCAGGACGTGTTCTTCCCCGGCCGAAATCTTATTATTTTAAAACAAGGGGCATCCAATTCTTCTGGCTGGTTCCATTCAGTTTCCCCTTTCTTTCGACATTCCACTCTCAACTCAGTATGTTTCTTTTCAGCGCTCCATGCCACAGCAACCGTCGCCACTTCAACGCCACTGTCAAAATCCACCTCAAATCTTTTCTCCGGAACCAAATATCCAGTCTTATTTCTTTCAAAATAAACAATATCACTCAAAGCTCCTCTTATTCCATAAAATGTCGATGCCAAATCAAACCAGCTCACATTCCCAAAAATATGATCTCCTCTCGTGCTATCCCTCAGTTGAGCCATCAGGTCAAAAGACCATCCCAGTTTTTCTCCAAAAAAAACTGAGAACAGTTTGATATTATTGCCCCCAATGGTATTGGTCACATCAATCCCTGAATAAGAAAAAAGCCTTTCACACTGGAAAGGAGGCGAGGAACCAATAAAAGGACTAATGTTTTGAATTCCATCACTGAACAACACAATGGCTTTAGAGGCATCTGAAGGTGAATCTCTCAAATTTTCGGCTGCTCTGAGTAATCCTTGTCCTAAAGGCGAACAATGATATGTTTCTTCCCCGTTAACACTATTCATGGCACTTTCCCGGTCTGAACCATTATTTATTCTCCGCATGGGGAAAAGCACTGATGTTTCATTGAACAAACCAGTATGGTATTTTCCATCCATCCCTATATAGCTCGTTTCAAATTCACCGTTCTTCGGATTTCCGGTTGAAAAACCGTATTCTCCAAACCATGTCCCTTCTTCCAAAAGAGCCGGAAAAAGTGTCCTTTCATTCTCAAGAAATCCGGCTTTTTGATTGATATCCTTGTGTTCAACATTCATACTTTCAGATAGATCGACAGCAAAGGCAAGGTATGGAGTGTTTGGATTAACTGAGAGTTTTTCTGTTTCATTTCCTTTTTCTTTCCGTTCTTTATTCCGGTTCCTTGAATTTTTTCCAGAATCCAGCGCCTCTAACAATAATCCACAGGATAACAAAATAAAAATAAATCTTGCTATTGTTCCAATTCGTCTCATGGTCACTCCCTGACCGAATATTTTACTAAGAAAAACTTGAGTTCAATATCATTGTTCAATAGGAAAACTGTAGCTCCACTCATCATTCCTATCCCATCTAATTCTCATCGGGGAGGAGTATTTTGTAGGAAGCACCTTCTCATGGGCAATGATCTTGGCAAATGAATAATCCAGGCTCATAAAGAAAAGTCAGTATAAAATGGCATATATTATCTGTCAAGATAAGTTATGATTTAAATACCAATCTTCCGCTGGTTATGGGAGATTCATTATCATCAAGATACAATTCCAAATTTTCCCCAATACGCACAACTGTTCCTGATGCTATTTCAACGGATTCCTCATTTTCATAATCAGATAGAATTGTCACTTTTTTTCCAATAACATTGGAATATTCTCTATACAATGCGACAAGCTCCCTGGGCTGTCCCTTCTTTATTTTATGGTAATTCTCATTCAAACGCTTTAAAAGCCTATCCAATACGATTTTTTGATTGCATTCTGAAGATTCCGAGACAAGACTGGATAAAGATACAGCCTTTTGAATAAATCTGTCTGGATGGATCACAGGAGTTTTCTGGACATTCATTCCTATACCTAAAATAGCCGATGACACTCTATCATTAGTGCTTCTTGTGTGGGCAAGAAAGCCTGCCAGCTTGGCCCCATCCACAAGTATATCATTCACCCATTTGATCGAAGCCCTTCCTTTTATATCCTGAAAACTGTTCACAGTCTCTATAACCGAGACTGCGGCAAGAGTTAAAAAACTCGCTCCAATATTCTTAACTTGGCAGTTGGGAGCTAAGTAAATAGAAAGATGGAGATTTCCCGGTAGAGCAACCCAGGAACGATCCCTTTGGCCGTGGAATCGATGACTGGAATCCGCCAAACAGATTATTCCATCCGGCAATTCAGCATTCTCCTTGCTCAATTTTTTCAAAAGGTCATAATGAGATGAACCGGTGTATTCGGTCATGAGCATATATTCAAATATCCCGTAGGAATCACATTCGGTTTTATAGACAGTTTTGTGCTTAAAAATAGTTTCAAGGAGTTTTATCAAACTGGATTCTGAGAAGGAATAAGGCTTTTTTTCAATTTCCCAATTGCTTTTCTTTGTTATTATTCTATTAGAGTATCGAATGCTATCTGTATAAACAATCATCTTTTTACGTTATTATCCCCCTATGGATTCTTCCTTTCTACCAAAAATTCATACTAAGAATATCAGCTCTTTCAGAATTCAAATCAGCTCCCTAATATTCTCTTGTCCATTTGTTTCCTTTTTCTATGTCATCAAAGAGAATTATAAAGTTGAATCCAATGTGTGTCTTTTGTGGAAATGAAATTCAACTCAAATTTATCCCCCATTTCCCCCAAAAATCAATATCTATATACTATTTTTTGAATGTTCTCTTGTTAAAATATCAACACACACATCCACCACATTCGGATCATAAAGAATCCCTTTTTTCGTTTTTATTTCATTCAATGCTCTCTCTATTCCCAGAGAAGGACGGTAGGGCCGATGAGAAGCCATTGCTTCCACCACATCCGCCACAGCAAGAATCCTTGCCTCTAGAAGAATTCCGTCGCCACATATTCCCTGAGGGTATCCCGAACCATCCAGCCTCTCATGATGCTGTAAAACAATTTGTGCCAAAGGCCAGGGAAAATCTATGGTCTTTAAAATCTCATATCCGACTTTGGGATGAGTTTTGGATATGCTGTATTCAAATTCAGTCCAACGACCGGGCTTGCTCAATATTTCTGCTGGTATTCCAATTTTTCCAATATCATGAATAACAGCAGCCATATTAATCCCATCGATTTGCTCACTTGGCAATTTCATTTCTTGAGCAATGGTGCAAGCAATTGTTGCCACCCTTTGCTGGTGATTTGCCGTATATGGATCTCTCAATTCAATAATTTTTGCCATGGCATTCACCACACTTCTCATGGTCTTTTCCAATTTATCCAGCATATTCACCAATGTATCTTCGGCTTGTTTGTAATGAGTCTCAAGCACTTCAAACGCCGTATCTCCCCGGCGAATTTCGATCAACTCATCTAAAATCTTTTCTTTCGAACTATCTTCTGTTTTCATCCTTAAAACCTCCAAGTCATTCTCAACCATTCAATACCCAATGAATCTTCGGTCTTCTTTATAAGTTGAACTCCTTCCTTCTCAGGACAACTTTCATACATATAGACATCTATCCTTTTTCTAATATTTCCTACTGCAACATACATGCCATAATCCGTTCTCAAATTGAATTAAAATTAATCACTCTCAACTCTTTTAAATAAAACATTTTATATGTTTTTATTTGATTGTTGGATTAATTCGAAATAAAAAACACACCTCAAAAAAAGGAAAACGTAATATTGACTTTACACTTTTGAATCATTAAATGAACACTTTATCTTTTATAAATCAATCAGAATACCATATTAGGGATTATCATTTAAATTAAATTCTTTAATTTTTGAATAAAGAGTGGTCCGGGTTATTTTAAGGATTTTCGCAGCTTTCGCCTTATTCCCTCCGGCTTTAATTAAAGCCTGCTTGATCATTTCTTTCTCAACTTTTCTGGTTGATTTTTCCATAATTTCTTTTAAAGAAGATCCTTCACTTAATTCTTTGTCCGGCTTTTCTTCGTTATTCTGTTCAATATCTCCCATTATAAACTGCTCCGGATTAATATATTTAGAATCAGCCAACAGAACAGCTTTTTTCATCACATTCTTTAATTCTCTCACATTCCCGGGCCAACTGTATTTAAGAAGATGTTTAATTCCTTTATCAGATATCCCTTTCACTTTGTTATCAAACTCTTCATTTGCTTCTTCTAAGAATTGATTGGCAAGAACAGGAATATCCTCCTTTCTCTCCCGAAGAGGGGGCATAAATATAATAAACTCGTTGAGTCTATGAAACAGGTCATCCCTGAATTTTCCTTTTCTCACTGCCTCGGTTAAATTGACATTTGTTGCCACAACAATCCGTGCATTGATCTTCTTATACTTCTTCCCTCCCAACCTCTGCACTCTCTTTTCCTGAAGAACCCTTAATAATTTCGCTTGAGCAGCCATAGGTAAATTTGCTATTTCATCTAAAAAAATTGTCCCTTCTATAGCTTGTTCAAATATCCCCTCTTTTGGGGAATCGGCTCCTGAAAAGGCTCCTTTTTCATATCCGAACAATTCACTTTCTACCAGGGTTTCAGGAATGCTACCGCAATCCACAATAATAAAAGGATTTTCTCTACGTTCACTCTTTTGATGAATCATATTGGCTATAAGCTCTTTTCCGGTTCCGCTTTCTCCTTGAATAATCACCGTCATGTCTGTTTTTGATACGACATTCACCTGTTTCAACACTTGTTTTATCTGAGGGCTATCGCCCATAACTTCCTCAAGCTGAGTTTTCTCCCCCAATCTTTTTCTCAGCCTTCCCACTTCTCTGCTTAAATATTGGGTTCGGATAGCTTTTTTAATAACCAATACCAGCTCTTCAGTCTCAAAAGGTTTGGTTATATAGTCAAAAGCTCCCAGTTTCATGGCTTTCACCGCATCTTTAATATCTCCATAAGCAGTGAGCATAATGACGACCATATCTCTGTTTATTTTCTTTATTTTCTCCATAACCTTCATTCCGTCTATACCCGGAAGCTTCATGTCCAATAAAACCAAACTGAAAGAATTTTTCTTTAATTCTTTCAGAGCTTTCTCCCCGCTCTCTGTAATAAGAGTATGGTACCCCTCTTCCTTTAAAATATTAGAAAGTATAAACTGCATATCTTTGTTATCCTCAACAATTAATATTCTCTCCATTTTTTTCCTCTATATCCTTATTCGCTCAAAAAACAATTTTGTCCCTTTTCTGGTTGAGTTCATTCTGCCAAACCATTTTAACTCAGTAAATAGAGCTCTATCTATTTATTATTTTTTCTATTTTATCTTTTAAATTCTCAATTTCAAAAGGTTTTATTATATACTCTTCAGCTCCTAATTCCATCCCTTTATTCTTCGATTCCTCATCATCTCTTGCCGTAAGCAAAATAACCGGGATTGAACTTATTTTTTTATCATTTTTCAATTGTTTTAAGATTTCAAATCCACTGATATCAGGCATCATAATATCGAGAAGAATAATATCTGGTTTGTGACGGCGGACTGTTTTCACTACTTTTTTCAAATCAGAAGAAATTATTATTTTATAACCGCCATACAGCTCCATATTTATTTTTAGAAAATAACAAAAATCCTGTTCATCATCTATCAATAATATTTTTTTCATTATAACATAAATTCCTTAATCCTAATGTGTTCTCATCCTTTCTCGATCCTCTCTTTGTTGAGATAAAATTTGACTTTTACACCCTAGAAATACTGCAACAATTGTGCCATTTTGGATAAAATATTCTGCTAAAATTCTCCCCTTTTGTTTATTATCCAATAAACCAAACGATTTTAAAATAATCAAAACGTAATATTATTATGACACTTTTGAATCATTTGCCTTACATATTTGAACCGGATGGAAACTAATTATCAATCCCTTTAAAAAGGAATCAGTGCATATCTAGCCCAATAACCAATTTAATCATAACTGCTACCCTTGTTTTCTTGCTCTATTGTTTTTCAGCTCACATCTCACATCTGAGATATTACAAGTATGGTGCCCCTTCAGGAAAATAAATCCTCAATTTCTATATGACTAATGTTGAACAGGAAGGAAAATTCTTGCTGTCGTTCCTTCTCCTATTTCACTATCAATCTCTATGTGACCATTGTGCTTCTCAACAATCATCTGCACTGTTGGTAATCCCAATCCTGTTCCTTTTTTATCCCCCTTGGTTGTGAAATAAGGTTCAAAGATTTTGGCTAAATTATCCTCTGTTATTCCTGTTCCCTTATCGATTATTTCGGTGACACATAAAGGTTTTTTCTTTGATTTGTTATCTTTATAAACTCTGACTGTGAGCTCTCCTCCATCACTCATTGCTTCCACAGAATTAATCAATAAATTAATGAACACTTGTTGTATTCTGTTTTTGTCTGCTGATATGTATATTCTATCTTTTGATAGTTCTTGCTTCATGGTGATGATATCCAAAGGAACTCTATATTGTAAAAGGGAAACTGTTTCTTCTATCAATTCATTCAAACATATTTTCTCTATCTTCAGTTCTGAGGGCCGGGCAAACTTTAAAAAACCGTGTATGATGTTATCTGCTCTGAATACAGATTCTTTAATTTTCTTTATCGCCATTTCTAAATCTTTATCTGTTTTAGAAACAGCTCTCTTTATTTTTTTCTCCACAAATTCAATACCACCCATAATGATTCCCAAAGGATTTTTTATTTCATGGGCAATACCAGAAGCGAAACTTCCTAATGCAGCCAGCTTTTCTGATTGGATCAATCCTCTTTGAGCTTGCTGCAAATCATTATAAGCTTTTTTCAACTCCTCTTCGGACTTCTTTCGCTCTGTGATATCTCTGGCTATTCCTTGAATCGCATAAGGTTTGCCATCCTGATATAAAAGGGAAGCTTCCGATTCAATCCATACATATCTATTATCTTTGGTTTTCAGCCTGTATTCCACTATTTCTTTCTGCGATCCTTGATTTTTGATTTCTTCTATTTTTTCCATCGCTTTTTTCATTTGTTCATCATCAAGCAACTTTGACATACGAATGGAATTGATCTCTTCTCTTTTATGACCTAAAAGTTTTAAGGAAGCTTCATTGGCATCCAGGAATTTTCCATTAAAATCATGAATAAACACGCAATGCAAGCTCCGGTCAAAAAGAGCTTTATATCTTTCTTCACTCTCTTTGAAGTCCTGTTCAGCTTTTTTCCGTTCACTGATATCCCTTAACATGCCTAACACTCTTACTTCCTTTCCAGGAAGTTTCACTGTATTCACTTCAACATGTTTCATTTGACCTTTTTTCGTGATGATCCTGAATGAATACAAAGTGGGTAATTGTTTTCCCTCCATTCTGGCTTTTTCTCTTTCTTCAATCATCTCTCTGTCTTTAGGATGAATGGTATCCAAGAAATTGAAATTTTCATTGCAAATCTCTTCTGCTTTGTATCCTAATATTTTTTCACAAGCCGGATTAACATATTCAAAATAACGGTTATTGACAATATAAATTCCATCTATCGCCGTCTCAGCAAGTATTCGGTACTTCTCTTCACTTTCTCTCAGTGCTTTTTCAGTGCTTTTTCGTTTTGCGATCTCACTGGAGGCTTGTTCATACAAACGAGCATTTTCAATGGCAATGGCTAGTTGGTCAGCAAGGGTTTGAAGTGTATAAACATCGGATTGACTAAAGGCATTCAAGGACGAACTCTGGGCATCCAACACCCCAATTACTTGACTTTTTAACTTTATGGGTACAGCGAGTTCAGATTTTACCTCTGTTTTTTTGAGTATAGTAAGGTAATTGGGATTTTTTTTGACATCCGAAACAATCATAAATTCACCGCTTTCCACCACTTTTGAAGTGATTCCCTTTTCTCCTATACGTATTTTGTAGTTATCCACTTTGGAAGCCAGAGATGGGAGTGAGGATGCCTTCAATTCCAGATATTTCCCTTCGACCAAAAATATTAAGACATTATAATAATCGAAAGTGTTTTTTATGAGTTTGACGGACTGGGACAATAATTCTTTTGATCTGAGAATTGACGTCGTCCTCTGGCCTAAACGTCCAATAAGCCACAACCGGGTGGCTCTTCTTTGCAAGGCTTCTTCAATTTTCTTATGTTCGGTTATGTCTGTATTTGAAATCACACACTCTTCGACTTTCCCTTCCAGGTCACGCAAAGGATACATTCTTGATACCATATATCGACGTTTATTATCTTTACTCAACAAGGTTAAATCTTGATTTCGTATGGTATAGCCATTCCATATTTGGACAAGTTTCGCCCCTATTCTTCTCCGTTCTTTCTTATCATCCAAAAGCTTATGAAACGACTGTCCTAATATTTCTTCAGATTTATATTTGAATACCTGCTCACAGGCGGGATTCCAATTTTGGATTATTCCATACTTGTCAACAGACAGGATAGGGTTTGGAGAATTCTCTACAGCTTGCCGGAAACGATTTTCACTCTCTCTAATCGAGCTCTCAATCCGTCTCCATTTTTCTTCCAGTCTCTCGTATTTTAAAATTCTTAACCGGGATTCTTTCAGCTCTTCAATCAACTGATTTTTCTTTTTATTTTTATCTTTCACCGCAATAATTCCTTAATCAATCATATTTGATAGCAGAGCAATGATTTAGTTGAATAGTTAAGAATACAATGGCATAAAAAGCAATCAAACATTCCCTTTTTTTTCAAGAACTTTATTCACATCTTCCACTAATTTTTCAGATTCAAATGGCTTCTGAAGAAGCTTTTCAAATCGAAGACTTTCCAATTTGCTTTTATCCACTTTTTCAAAAGCTTCTTTTAAAATAAAAATCGATGTATCGGACAATTTCTTATTTTTAGTTATGTATTCGCATATATTATATCCATCTTTCTTGGGAAGATTAATATTGATTAAAGCAACATCTGGAGTGATGGTTTCAATAACCTTTATCACCTCATCCCCATTTGATAATGAAGTGATATCATAATCCTTATCAGAAAAAGCCTTTCTGACAACCTTTTGAGTGATAACACTGTTATCAGCCAAAAGCATTTTAAAACGCTTTGGTTCCTCTTTTTTTTCTTCTCCTGCAGGTGGCTCTTCTTTTGTTTTTTCTCCTTTCATCTCCTCTTGTTTTGTTTTCTCCTCTTTCCCTGAAGTCTCTTTTTCTGAGGATTCCATTTCTTTTTGAATGCCGGAATCTTTCTTTATTTCCTCAATATCAAATTGGGTTTCTTTCAACACATCAACAACAATACCTTTCTCCTTTATTTCGGCTGAAAAAAGCTCCATCATAAATTGAGCGATATCTCTATAATCCGGAGTTCGATTAACATATTCATCAAGGAATTCCACCAAATCTTTTTGCATCTCTAAAGCGGACTGATATCTTTCTTCTTGGTCCCTTTTCACCGATTTTCTTATAATTTTCTTTAATCGCTCTGGTATATCTTCATCATCAAATGTAATCTCAGACATTTCTCCACTTTTCATTTTATTAATTATATCAAAATCACTTATTCCAGCGAAAAACATCTCCCCCACAACCATTTCATAAAGGACCAGACCTAAAGAATATATATCCGCTTTTTTATCAATTTCTTTCCCTTCTATTTGCTCCGGAGACAGATAAGGAATTTTGCCAATAATACCGCCTGGAATGGTTTGATGAATCTTTGACCTTGCTTTAGCCACTCCAAAATCTGTTAATTTGACCTCTCCTCCATAAGAAACAAGAATATTGGTCGGATTGACATCTCTGTGCACAATTCCAAGTAATTTTCCTTTAGAATCATGCTTTCTATGAGAATAATCAAGAGCCTCGCATATTTTAATTCCGATATAGGCAGTGCACTCAAAAGGCATGATTTTATTCATTTTTTTTAATTTGCTCAAAATGACACACAAATCCTTACCTAAAACGTATTCCATCGCAATATAATAATATCCCTCAATCTTTCCCAAATCATATATATGAACAATGTTCGGATGCGAAAGCTGAGCAGATAATTTTGCCTCATCAATAAACATGGTGACCACCCGTTCATTCTCTTCCACCAGATGAGGGTGGATCCGTTTTATGGCAACGATTTTTTCAAATCCTTCCACTCCTTCTCTCTTCGCTTTGAAAATCTCTCCCATTCCTCCGCCGCCGATTTTTTCTATAAGGATATATTCTCCAAGATGAGAGGATATTTCATCCTTTGCCTTTGGCTCCCTTTTTTCTGCTGGTTTGTTTTTTTGATTTCCCAATCCAAACTCAATTAAAATATCTTTCAATTTTTTTTCAATTCCTTCGTCAACTGGCGACTTTTCTCTTTTTCTCTTCTTTTCCTTTTTATCTCTCTTCTTCTCCGTTTTCTCTTCTTCAACTTCTTTTTTTTCTTCTTTTTCTTCTCCTTCTTTCTCTACATCTTTATCCAATTTTCTCTTTTTTTTCTCAAATGATTTAACAGTTTCTTCAAATTGATCATTTTCTTTTTCAGCTTCTGCCTCCGAATCAGCTTCACCAATACTATCCTTAATGACCTTTATCAATTCCCCTTCATTAACAGGTTTCTCAAAATAAGAATAGGCTCCATAAAAATGAAGGGCTTCATGCTTGCATTTTATACCGCGGTAAACTCCTGTAATAATAACCACAGGAACATTTTCATCCATTCCTATAATCTTATTACACAGATCGAAACCATGCATTTTGGGAAGCAATGGCTCCAATATCACCAAATCAGGGCTTTCGGACTTATACACTTCAAGTCCCTTTAAACCATCTGTCGCTGTAAAGATTTCGTATCCTCTTTTCTCAATCAAATTGGCTGTTGATTTCAAATCTTTTTCATCAAAATCAACGATTAAAACTCTTTTTCTTGTCATACAGCAAAAACCTTAATCAAAAAAACTCATCATATATTTTTTATTATTTTATCATTTTATACAATAATTAGTAAACTGAAACGATTCGTAAAAAAGAACCGCTCCTTTTTAAATATCATTTTATCTCTGACCTTTCGCCGAGTGTGTCCCCATCCGGAGACTCCATCCTCTGTTCCCTCTCTATATACTCGTGGCAATCTCAACCTGATAAAAGCCTGCCTCCCTAACTTTTTTCTCAGAAAACAGATCAACCCTCACCAAAAGAAAATGAACAGTTTGAACTAAGGATAAGTTCAAGATGAAATCATTGAATCCAGTTCCTTCTTTATATCCGACATTTCCCTTTTTATTAAATTGTCAGCTATTTGAAGAATGGTTTTTCTTATCATTTTTTCAACGACATTTGAGGAAAGCTGTTTCACAAGCTTATGACTTATGACATTAATCGCTTCATCAGAAATCTCTGAGGCTGGCTTATCACCGATAACCAATTCTGCACTTTTAATCTCATCTGATATTTTATCCACCACTCCCTTTATCTCAGCCGTTAATCCCTCCTTTTCCCTATCGTATTGAACAGTACTTTTTTCTGATCTTATTTCTGATATGGGTCTTTCCACCCCAGTTTCGATTTCTCCTTTTTCAAAATCCATTAATTCTTTGGGAATCTCGCTTTGAGGAACATCGATCATATCATAAAACAAACCTATGATCTCTATCATTGCCTGACGATAAAAAGAATTCAAAGGAAAAATGGCAACAAGAAAAAACCTCATCTTTCTTACTGGAAAATAACGCATCACAATCCTCACATCTTTTCCCTTGGTCTTGAATGACAGCTCTTCGACTCCTTCCACATCTAAATCTTTTTGTATTTTGTCAATAATTCCCTCTGATGGAAAAAATATTGAGGCAAGAATTTCATCATCAAACATCTGCCCGACAGAATTGACCACCATTCCCTCTGAATCAATGATCACGACCTGTATAAGTTTATTAGCCTTGATCATAGCTTTAATTTTTTCGTTAACTTCTTTCATATCGATTATCTATTTTCTAAGTGTCTTAATATCTTTAATCTTGCTTAACAAATCACTCAACATCGAGGTGAAAGCAGTATCTAAATTCATCCCTGACTTGGCACAAGAAGGCCAGGAAGAATATTTTTTCAGTTTAAGCTCATTTTTCAAATATTCCGGATCATGAGTCTCCTCAAGATCTTGCTTGTTAAACAAAACAACCACACTTGCTTTTTTAAGATTGTCAATTGAAGTGATATGTTTTCTGAATTCCTCGACAAATTCCTTATTATGTTCTAATTCTTTCTTTTGCGAATCTATGATAAAAAAGATCCCGTCGACTTCCTCAAAAAGCATTCTTCTTGTACTGGTGTAATAATCTTGACCTGTAGCCGTATAAATTCTCACAATGATATTATTACTCACTTGAATGGGCACAAAATCAAATAATAAGGTTTGACCAAAAGATGTCTTTATGGATCTGACTTTCTCTGTTATTTTCATTTCAAAGGGAATAAGATTCTTGAAGAGCCATTGCAGAGCCGTTGTTTTCCCTGCCAAAGCTGTCCCGAAAAAAAGAATCTTAATATATATTTTATTTCCTACAATATTCATTTTAATTCCTGTTTAAATTTAGATAATATATCATCAATTGTTTTGTCATCCGGCCATCTAAATTTTGATTCCTCCATCATTTCTTTTCTTAACTCTCTGGTATCATCCATAATGCGGCTGATCATTTCCATTGCGCGTTTTGCCTCAAGTCTAATCATTCCAAGATAACTATCTTTTCCGGCTATAATGGTTAAAAGTCCTCTAGGCATACTGCTTTGACAAAGTTTCAAGTCATTATATTCAACAATAATATTATCCAGATTCTGTCCCAATTCCAGACCTACCTGAGCATATGAATTATAACAAGCGGCAAGAAGTGCTCCCAGATCTTCAGCTTTCATATCAAAATTTCCAGCTATTTCTATGGGAATTCCATCAATATCTATGAGGATAACTCCTATAACTCCAGGGGCTCTGTCAAGAATGCCATTTATCACATCCTTTATCCTTGACATTTGTTTTCCTCCTGTTGAATAAGCATTTATTATTCTTTCCTATTTCACGTTTTTTGCGAGCTTTTTTATTCTCGCTCTAAAGGTTATAAAATTGACTCCTTTTTCCAAAATGAAACAATAAATATAATTCAGATTATAAATAAATATATCCTTATTCATTGAGTGAAGTCTTAAAGTCCACTCTTGCCCTAGATCAATTGCCACCTCTGATAACTTTTCTATTTTATCTTTAATTTGAAGGAAATTCAAGGTTAAAAATTCAATATCTCTAAATCTTGAGTAAGCAACTAAATTGTTTTCCTTAAAGACAGCAGCAAGTGAAACCTCCCTCAATTCGGATATCTCTTTTAAAAATTTGATAATATCATTTGAGGGTTTTTCAATATAACCAGAAATATCCATTCTTCTTTCTCTCTCTCCAATTTCTATAATTTTATTCAGCTCCTGCTTTCTCACTCCCAAAGTTTCTGCAAGGTAAGATTGGGTGACTTTACTTTTCGATTCCAATTCATTACGAATCGCCTGAAAAGCTAAATGGATCTGACTCTGTTTCATTTGAATCATAAAAAGTTTGACCCCTTTACTCTTGTTTTCCGAATCCTTAATCAATCTGTTCTCTATTGAGATGTCTGAAGTCAGAGAGTCTAAAAAGTATATCTTCACATTGTCCAAATCAATTTCATCCCAGAATTCATATCTTTTTTTTACGACGTTCGGAATACTCTCGGAACAGGTTGCAATCCAACCTCGATCAATATGATTCAGCACTTCATCAAACACTTCTTCTGTCGCATTAAAATAAACCATTTGTATGGGAGAAGCACCCATTTCCTCTTCATTTAAAGATTCCATACAGGCATTTCTTAAAGAAACCAAATCATTTGATTCAATTATCTTGGCTCCCGAGATATATCTCAATTCCTTGGGAACATTTCCACATAAAATCCATTTTCTGTATTGAGGAAAAAGATATTTATATTTAGAAAAAACATTATTTGATTCCTTAATGGTTTTGGAATGGATCAGAAATCTGTTTCTGTACCATATTGATGCCAGTATCAACGCTTCTTTATTTTTTTTCATGACTATTTTTTATTTTCTTATTTCCTTTAACAAAGGTAACGTTTTTTCAATAGCAATTTTTGCAAATCCTGTATTCATATTTTCACTTCCAAAGACAATGACATACAATTCCTTATCTTTAATCTGATAAATCAATATCTTTTTTTCTTCTCCAATGGCAAACACCTGGTCCGGTTCATCGAGATTTTCCTTTGACATTATTTTGTTAATGATATCCATCAATCCTGAAAATGCCGTTATCAACTGACTTTTGTTATAATCGTTTTTCAATTCAGCTCCAATAACAGAGCCTTCAGTTGTCAAAATCATCGCTCCTTCGCTTTCGGAAATATTCATCAATTCTTTAACAATATTTTCTTTGGCAACCCGTTTAGCCATCATCATTCACCTTATTTATTCATAGGAACCAACACAAGAATATCGATCATTCTCATCATTTTACCTTAACTCTTAATATATCAGAGAGAATCTTTTTGAATCGATCGATCAACTCATCTGTATCTTCTATTTCCGCGGCTCTTTGCGGAGGAATTCCTGACATCATTGCCAGACGCATTCGGGCTTCAACTCCACCTTCCTTTTTAGCAATTTCATAATATTTCACTAATTCCTTTCCCATCCTTTTTTCCTCCTTTTTTGCCTACAGCCTCCTGTCTTTCTTCATCTCATTTACTCCCTCTTTTTCCATTTCTCGTTCATTATAATATCTATTGCCAATGAAACTCCCCTTAAGCAATATCTTCAACCAACGCAGGTAATACCTGGTTCAATCTCAGACGAATCATTCCTATAGGAGCTTTTTCTTCGCATATTAAAATAAGATTAAAACTAACTTTATCATCTGAATAGCATCGAACAAAAATATTTGCTTTTTCTTCAGTTGATATATCCACTCCTGAACTTCCTCCCAGTCCAAGTTCTTCCGCAGATTTTTGAGCATTATTGATTAAATTATTGGCAAGGGCTCCCACCATTTCCATCTCCAAGGAACTTCCTCTTCCTGCAGCAAGTAATTCTCCGTCTTTTGAAAAAGCCCCTACACCCAGGAACCCATCAATTTGTTTAAACACATCCAGTTTATCAACAATAGACATTGTCTCTACTCCTTTTTATAAAATAGTCCAATCCATAAATCCAAGCTCATAACAGTATAATACAGCAACATTTATGCCAGAAATAAAATTGATTCTACTAAAATAATATTTAATATTTCAAGAGTTTTTTCTATAACATTTCTAAATTTTTTATCCTATGAAAACTTCATGACACGGGCTCAAACTCATGGACTCCCAGAACAATGAATCACTTTAAGATTTGAGAAACTAGTCTTATCTGACTTCTTATATTTTTTAGCATGCTTTTATGGGGATATGACCCTGAGAAGGAAGTTAAAAATATTCGTCTCTTTGTCTCTATTTTATGAAATCATTGATTATTAAATTCTTTGCAGTTAAGGAAACAATTTTATGGAAAGGAGCCATCACTTTTTCGAGGGAAACTTTACAAATAACCTGTCAATGTGTTTACACATTATTGTATATTTCATATTACATTTTATGTGAGCCCTATAACGAAAAAAAATTCTCAATTCAAGATCTTACCCCTTTTATGTGTTGAAAATTATATAAAATACTATAAGATAATACTAAGATGAAAAAGGAGTAAAAATTGAAATTAGAAAGTATCTATAAAAAGGCTGTTCAAATAGGGATCAACAATGACCTCCGGGATAAACAAGAAATCCAAAAGAGGTTAAAAGCTGAAAAAGAAAAATTCAAAGATTTTAAAAAAGAAGATAAAGAATTCTTTGATACAGACAGGCTTTTCAATCCTTATTCTGACACAAGAATCTTGAATGGAGATATCAATGCCCAGATTAAAAAAGTGATCGTCGGCATAGACATGGAAGTGGGAGAAATTTTACTGACATATCTTTTAAACCAGAAAATGAATAACAAGATCGATCTGATTATTTCCCACCATCCAGAGGGTTATGCTCTTTCCCAACTTTATGATGTTATGAAACTGCAAGCTGATCTTCTTGCCAACTGTGGGATCAACATAAGTGTGGCTGAACAATTGTTGGAGAAGAGAATAAGCGAGGTTGAAAGAAAACTTTTACCTGCCAATCACAGCCGGTCGGTAGACGTTGCCAAAATTTTAGGAATTCCCTTGATGTGTATTCACACGCCTGCTGATAATTGTGTGGCATCCTACTTGACTAAATTATTCAAAAACAAAAATCCATATAACTTGAGCGAGCTCATAAAAATATTGAAGGATATACCCGAATACAAAAACCAGTCTAAACTTCAAATCCAGCCAAAAATCCTGAGTGGCTCTGAAAACAATAAATGCGGGGAAATATTTGTAGACATGACAGGCGGCACCTCAGGATCCAAAGACATTTTTGATAGATTAGCAAACACAAATATCAGCACCCTGGTTGGGATGCACATAAATGAAGACCATTTAGAAAAAGCTAAAAAAGCAAATTTAAATATCGTCATTGCCGGCCATATTGCCAGTGATACGCTGGGCCTCAATCTTTTATTTGACCAGCTTGAAAAAGAAGAAAAACTGGAATTTGTCGAAGTCTCAGGATTTAAACGGATAAGAAGAAATTCCTGAATAATACAATTTGAAATCATTGTTTTAGGACACAAACTTTTTATGAGTGGAAGGGGCTTAAAAATAGAGTGCTGGCTGTTGGTTATGGGGAAAATAAGCAAAAAGGGGATTATGAAGGAGGGTTAATAAATCTTGCCCAGCCAGCTCAACAAGATTTAACTATATTATAAACCATTTCCAAAAAAAATCAACCCCATTTCCAAATTTTTTTATTTTTTTTTTAATCAATGCTTGTGTAAATCCCTATGCATGATTTTCCGGAATTCATGAAGCCGGCTATCCTCTGGAAGCTGCCTCAATTTCTTGTTAATGACTTCATCATTTTCATTTTGAAGCAACCTCACAATGTAATCAATAACTCGAGCAGGAAAGATATCTTCCCTCTCATAATATTGCCTTTTATTTAAAAGGACCTGACTTGATTCGATACAGCTTGAAGGCAAGGAAGGAAAATTCTTATGATGTTTTTTATGGTTACCAATCGTTCCTTTCAAGTAATGCTCTTGGGCAATCGACAGTGACTCCGAGTTAGAAAAACCCCATTCAGCCGCTAGTGCTATTCCTGCCAGAATTAAATGAATAAGAGCGCTGCCGTCCGGAGAACGCAATTCGATTGTCTGACGGCTTTCTGAACTTTCCTCATTATTATTGAGACTGGGATTCAAGATTCCAGCTAGCTTTCTGACATTAGTCCATCCTAAAGGCACCCGTATCAACACATTGCGGTTCATGTCACTCCAGCAAATACGGGTAGGCGCTTCCTGATTGGGAACCAATCGCAGATAGGAAGAAGCACTCAAATTGCCAAAAGCGGTTAAAGAGCTTGCATACCGGCACAAACCGCCAATCAAATGGTGGGCTTGTTTGGACAATTTGTTATCAGAATCAACCATTATATTTTTTTTATTCTTTCTAAGCTCCAAGTGAAAATGCAACCCATTCCCTGCCAAGCCTTCCTCCAATTTAGGAATGAAGGTAGCAACACAGCCATGTCTGTAAGCGATATTGCGGATGAGCCATCTTCCCAAAACCAACATATCTGCCATTTCCTGGATAGGCCTGGGCACAAATTCCACTTCAAGCTGTTCAGCACTTTTTCCAGCAATCTCTTCAACATCACTTCTTATAACATCAATGGAGCCCACCTCACTATGGACATATTTGACCGAGCCAGTAATCCTGGAAATCACGTAAAGCATTTCATTAAGAACTGCTGATTGTTTAATGAACGGGCTTGACTCGTGATACCCCCCTTGCTTTCTCAAAGGAAATATATTCCGTTCCCTCTCATATATAAGAAAAAATTCCAGCTCACCGAGAGCATATAATTCTAGACTGGTTTGGCTTTTAAACAAATCACTCGCTTTTGAACAAATATTGTCCGGAGCAAAAGGGATCAATCGGCCTTGTCTGTCTAAATAACGGCAAATGAAATCAAGACTCTCCCGATCAAAAGGATTTATAAAAGCAGTTTTATACACAGGAACCACATACAAATCAGATCCCCCGGCATCCACAATTCCCGGAAACAGGGATGAACCATCCACTCTTTCTCCTTCGGTAAGAGTAAGTTCTGCTTGTTTTTTACTAATAACCGGAAGTTTCAGCTCTTTGAGCTTCCCGTCCAGAGCAGTATAATGAAACGTAATCCTTCTGATTTCTTTTTTCTTAATAACTTCTAGGAAATCACTGGCACAAAAATCTTCACGCGGTTTGTTTAGAAAAACTGATAGGGAATGAGCCAGCCCATAAGTATCTTTGCCTATGAAATCGTTTTCATCCATTTGTTATTCACCACCATATAGACTTCTTAGGATTTTCCTTTTCCGACTTTGAGCTTCCTGTGGAAAATTTCATCTCAGATTCAACTCATTCCCACGTTGCTTCTTTCATCCCGCTTCTGACTCATAAGCAGTCCGCTCAGGGAAACCAATCCTTCTCCATATCTTTATTAATGGATATTGGCGGAGAGGGTGGGATTCGAACCCACGGTACCGATTTATTACGGTACAGTCGCTTAGCAGGCGACCCTGATCAGCCACTCCAGCACCTCTCCTCAAGAGGAAATCATTTTATCATTTTCTCCATCCGAATGTAAACTATCTTCAGCTCTAGACAAGGTCAGCATTTCTTAATGTTTCTTTTATTTTTTTGATAGAAGCCTCATCAAGGGGACAAAGCGGAGAACGAACAGGACCTCCATAAAATCCTATTAAATCAAGCGCTGTTTTCAAGCCGGGAAGACCGTAAATCTTGGTTATGGCATTATTAATAGGAATCAGCTTCCTTTGAAGCTCATAGGCTCCACTGATATTTCCTGTCGCAAACAGTTCATACATTTGGACACATTGTAAAGGTGCCACATCTGCCAGCCGGAGAATCCCTCCATCAGCTCCCATGAATAAACCCGGCACAAACACACTTCCAGCTCCCATCAACCAGCTGAAATCAGAATGACAGTGAGACTTCACTTCACCTAACAGATTAAGATTTCCTGAACTGTCTTTAATGCCTGCAATATTGGGATGACGGGAGAGCTCAGCAATAAGCGTCCCTTCCATGGAAACACCTGTTTTCTCCGGTATATTGTAAACAATCAAAGGAACTTTTATATGATCTGCAATGTTCAGATAGTACTCTCTGAGAGCCTCTCTGGTCAATTGAGTTCTATAATAACCGGGGGTTCTTATCAAAACAGAGTGAATACCATACTGGGCCATCCGATTAGAAAGTTCTATGGTATGCTTTGTCGATTCTTTGGCAGTTCCGGCAATGATAACCTTTCCCGAAGAGGCGGTTTCTTTAGCTGTTTGGACAAGCTTTTCTGACTCTTCATCTGACAAAAGCGGACTTTCCCCTGTCGTTCCGGAAACAATATAACCTTTTAGATTGAAGGTGTCATACTTTAATATATTATCCTTGAATTTCTCAAGAAAAATTTCATCCTGTTTAAAAGGAGTGGTTACGGCTGCCAGAACTCCTTTCAAATCATTGTTCATCTTATATCTTACGTCTTAGGCTTCATTGATTTTCAGTTTTCTGTTTCTTTCATTTTTCGTCTTACATCTCACGCTTCTCTGGTTTCCCTTTCTCTATTTTCCACTTCTATTTTCTATTTTTAAGTCTTACAATTCAGTGGCGGAGGGAGAGGGATTCGAACCCCCGTCACGAATAAACGTGAAGCGGTTTTCAAGACCGCCGCCTTCAGCCACTCGGCCATCCCTCCGAAACAAAGGAAGATTGATATTCTATCACTTTCGGCATAACATTCAAAATAACCGGTTAAGCCACTTCATTCTCCATGGTTCATCAGTGGTTTCTCTTCGACTTCTCTTCCTAGATTTGATCACTCATCGATTTCCGGTTTTTAATTTCCTTCATCTGATCCGCTAATATTTTCCAGACCATCCATATAAGGGCGCAAAGCTTCAGGAACTCGCACAGAACCATCCTCCTGCTGATAACACTCCAAAATGGAACTCACCGTTCTTCCCACTGCCACTCCGGAACCATTGAGAGTGTGAACATATTCAGGCCTTGACCTTGAATCTCTGCGAAAGCGAATATTCGCCCTTCTCGCTTGAAAATCTTCGCAATTGGTGCAGGATGAAATTTCAACAAAGCTTTGGCGTTGAGGCAGCCACAATTCAATATCATAAGTTTTTGCACCCGCAAATCCCAGGTCACCGGCACACAATTCAACAACGCGGTAATGAAGTCCTAATCGCTGCAGGACTTTTTCTGCATCCCGAGTCATCTCTTCCAGCTCTTGATAGGAATTCTCCGGTAAGGAGAAAACCATCAGTTCGATTTTATTGAACTGATGCAAACGAATAAGTCCGCGGACATCTTTCCCGTAAGAACCGGCTTCCTGACGAAAACAAGGGGTATAGGAAACAAAGCGCTTTGGCAAAGATTCATAATCGAGGATTTCTTCTCTGTAAAGGTTTGTCAAAGGGACTTCGGCGGTTGGGATCATATACCAGGAATAGCCTCTTAATTTAAAAAGGTCATCCTCGAACTTCGGCAAATTTCCTGTTCCCAGCAGACTCTGTTCATTCACAATAAAAGGGGGTATCACTTCGCGATATTTTTTTTTCTCTGTATGAACATCGAGCATAAATTGAATCAATGCTCTTTCCAGAAGGGCTCCGGCTCCGAAATACACGGCAAATCGAGCTCCTGTCATTTTCGCTGCTTTTCGAAAATCCAGAATCCCCAGTTTTTTTCCCACTTCCCAATGGGGCTCCGGATTGAATGAAAATTCCGGTTTGTCACCGAATGTTCGTATTTCTTTATTATCTTCCGGTGAGCATCCTTCCGGGACCGATTTATGGGGAATATTAGGAATAGTCAATAAGATATTTCCAATGGAATCATCCAATTCTTTTAACTTGTCTTCCATTTCTTTTACTTCATCAGAAACCTTTTTCATTTCTGAGATCGCATCTTTGGTGTCTTTCCCTTCTTTCTTTCTTTCCCCGATTAATTTGGATGCTTTGTTTTTTTCCGCTCTCAGTTTTTCCACCTTCATCAACAAATTTTTTTTTTCATTCGAGATATTGATGAATTTGGTGAGATCAATGTTCAGTCCGCGGCGCTTCATTTGTTCGACAACAAAATCACTGTTCTCTAGAACAAATTTCTTATCCAACATGGGGCAGATTATATATAAAATAAGGCAAATGAGCAACCGTTATAAAAAGAAGGGGGCACCCATTTTTAATATTGACTTGGGGGATTGTTATAAACTATATTTAAGTGTGATGGAAAAAAAAATTAAGGGATACATTCAAATCTATACAGGTAATGGCAAAGGGAAAACCACTGCAGCCCTAGGCCTTGCGCTCAGAGCAGCAGGCTATAACAAAACGGTCTTTATTGGGCAGTTTCTTAAAGGACACAGGTACGGCGAGCTTGAATCTCTAAAAAAACTTGATTCTCTCATCACTATCCAACAATTCGGAAGAACAGGATTTATTCATATGGCCGATAATCCTGATAAAAAAGATATCGAAGCCGCTCAGAAGGGATTGAAAACATGTCTCCAGGCAATGATCTCCGGCAAATATGAAATCATCATTCTTGACGAAATCAATGTGGCTCTTTACTTTAACCTTTTAACCGAAAAAGAAGTTCATGATTTTTTGGATAAAAAGCCGGAATGGGTCGAAGTCATAATGACAGGACGATATTCCCCCTCCTCTCTTATGGAAAGAGCCGATTTAGTTACGGAAATGCAGGAAAAGAAACATTATTACACTCAGGGAGTTCAAGCCCGCGACGGCATCGAAAGGTAATAAAATGGAAATCCAAAAGTTTGAAAAGCTGGTCGAAGAAGCAGTGGACAATATTCCCAAACGATTCGAAAAATACCTTGAGAATATTGTTGTTCTGGTCGAAGAAAACCCCTCGCGGGAAACTTATCAAAAAACCGGAAGCTCTCCCTTCAGCACTTTATTGGGACTTTATCACGGCGTCCCATTCAAACACAGAGGCCCTTTTTACGGAAATATCCCTCCGGACGTTATTGTCATATATAAAAATCCAATTGAACAAATTTGTTCCTCGGAAAAAGAGATCAAGAAAAAAGTAAAAGAGGTGGTACTCCATGAAGTAGGGCATTACTTTGGATTGAGTGAAAAAGAATTAAGACTCATCGAAGAAAGCTGACCACTTCTTCTGGAATCAATTCAGGTATTCGTTCTGTACTCTTGTCTTTCCGCTTTTTTCGTAATGACTTTCTTTATAGAGAGAGGCTGTGCACCTCGCTCCGACAGCCCTTTCTCTGCGTTATCCTTGTCGTTAGCTCTGGCAAGGTCAATCTGCAGCACAAGAAACAACTCTGCTGCCGCTGCTACCTCCCGGTCCTGACGGGGTTCACAGAGAGATCTTTGCACAGAACCCTGACCGTCAACACCACTTGCAAAGACACAGACCAGAAAAAAACGCAGCCTCGGCAAGGAATTCAATCCCACTATAGCGGGTTGTAGGTTACAGGGCACCGCTAGCTCCCCATTTAGCACAGCCTTATATGACGGTTAGATTGATTCACGGTTTTGTTCCATCCCATCTTATCCTGCTTCAATTGACAAATTGATTCACTTCGCTTTGCCTCTGCTATAACCGTTATTCAAGAATCATTCAGGTTCCTATTTATCATAACATAAATCAAAACCGGTAAGCTAGCCCCCCCCTTATCACAAATCCATTCCAAAAACCAGCTTCCACTCTGGCGTGAAGAAAAGGTATTATTTCTCCTCTCACCCCCACGCAGGTCTGAAGGAGAATCATTATATTCGGAATATTAAACTCAATTTCCTCTTCAAGCTCCTTAAAACTTTTGGCATCGGAATCTTTGATGATTTCTTCCGGCCCCCCCCAGTAATATCCTCCTGTGTAGTTATAGCTCACCTCCCCTTTAAGAGGTGCTAAACCCAACCCACACACAAAATAAGGAGTTATCCTTCCTTGCGGTATGAAATCCCATCGAAAACTCAAATTTGAGGAAATAGGAGATAACGTCAAATAACCTTCCGCCTCGACCTCAGCATATGAACTGTCATTAAATTCCTGTTTCACAGTGCCCACTATGGAAATATTCATATCCGTCTTTTCTATGGAAATTCCTAGACTGAAAGATCCTTCTCTTCCTCGGGGATATAACCGGACTTCCAATCCATAATTGCTTCCGCTGGAATCAAAAACAAGCTCATTCTCAAAATCGGATTGAACCACAGAAAAACCCCTGTTTTCAATCTGGCGAATGATTTCATCCTGGATGGCATCCCCCAATTCCTGGTTCAATGTATTCTCCAGCAATCCTTTGATCCAATTCAATGTCCAATTCGAATAATGAACTTCAACTTCGAATCTTCCCTCTTCCCATCCTTTTTCTTCTTCTTCCAGAAAATCAAATTGAATGGATTTATTTGCTTTAAAAATCGGCTCCGGCGATTCTTGTTCTGCCTGAGCTAATCCAGATAAACAAACGAACAGGAAAAATAGTGCCAAAGAGACAAATCTTCTTGCTTTTTTTACATGAATGTTCTCATTTTTCATTTTCTGAATCCTAACCTTATATGGATATTTTGTCAAGTGAATCGCTTCAATCGTAAGACGTCAGACGTGAGATGATAAGACGTAAGACGTGAGATGAAAGAACAATATAATCGTAAGACGTGAGACGAGAATACGAAGAAATGCATAAGACGTCGATGAATAATGTGGGGGTCTAATGTGGGGGTCTCTAATGTGGGGGTCAGACCATTCTATCTAATTGAAATAGAATAAAATCAACTCAAAATAAAGGCATTTTAATACCTTAAAGAGCCCTTTTAAGGGGCAAAAAATAAAGGCATTTTAATACCTTAAAGAGCCCTTTTAAGGGGCAAAAAAGGTCATTTAAGATAATATTTTCTTTTGCTTTTCATATATCTCTTAAAAGTCCTTTTTGGGGGGCAAAATCGATGTTTTAAGGCTAAAAATAAAGCTTTAATTTTAAGTTATTAGTTTACTATCTGCCACTTAGAATGGTCCGACCCCGATCCCGGCGATCCCGCTAAGACGTCAGATGAAAAATAATGAGGGAATTTCAATCAACTATTTTATTGACATAAAAAATCATTAATTGTTATTATTAAGCGAAGAGAGACGAAATGTTTTTTTGGGATTACACCATATTTCTTTTGATCCCTCCTTTACTTCTCGCTATCTATGCCAATCATAAAGTCAAAAGCACTTACAGAAAATACAACAAAAAAACAGCAAATTCACGGCTAACCGGTGCTTCTGTGGCAAAGCATATTCTGAGTCAAAAAAGCATTTCTTCCGTTAGGATAGAAAAATCAAAAGGACAGATGACAGACCACTACGATCCGCGTAAAAAAGCACTTCGTCTTTCCGACGGAGTTTATAACAGCAGTTCTCTCGCAGCACTGGGTATAGCCGCCCATGAAACAGGTCATGCTTTTCAGCACAGCACAGGATATTTTCCTCTTCAGATCAGAAATGCGATCTATCCTGTGGTCAATTTTGGATCATCCCTGGCTTTTCCCCTGTTTTTTATTGGCTTTATATTCAGCCAAGAAGGACCCAGCATATTGATGGATATAGGCATCTTACTCTTTTCCGGAGCTGTGGTATTCAGCCTCCTGACTCTTCCTGTAGAATTCAATGCTTCCTACCGGGCAATGGCTCTCTTAAGGGAAGGAAGATATTTAAATGAAAATGAGCTACAAGGAGCCAAAAAGGTTCTTTCGGCTGCCGCTTTAACCTATGTTGCATCCACTGCCATGGCAATTATGCAGCTTGTCCGCCTTCTCATACTCAGAGGCTCAAGAGACTGACTGCATTTTGTGTAAATAATACGAGAAGGGAGAATTTTATGCTCAAACTAAAAAATTTAAAATTTTGTGTTTTTTTATCTCTTGGAATTTTTGTTTTACCTTTTCTTTTATCAGCTCAAACATCACCTCATGAATTTCTCAAATTCAAGGTAGGTGCTGACCGCAAGTTGGCTGATTACAATCAGATAAGCGGCTATTTCCAAAAGCTTGACCAAGAATCCAACAAAATCACAGTTCTCAATATTGGCAAATCGACCCAGGGTGATAAAGATATCATTATGGCAGTCATCACTTCTGAAGAAAACATGGCAAAATTGGATATGTACAAGAAAATAACCAAATCCTTAAGGGATGCCAGAGAGTTGAGCAAAGAAGATGCGCTGAAGATGTCAAAAAAGGGAAAACCAATGGTTCTCATCACCTGCAACATTCATTCCACAGAAATCGGTTCTTCCCAGATGGCGATGGAGCTTGCCTATAAACTGGTCACCGGGGATACTCCTTACGACGCAGACAAAGTTTTGAACGATGTCATTGTTCTCCTTGTTCCCTCCATAAATCCGGATGGCGAACAAATGGTGACAGAGTGGTATAGAAAATATGTGGGGACAAAATATGAAGGCGGCAGAATGCCATGGCTTTATCATGACTACGCCGGTCATGACAACAACCGGGACTGGTTTATGTTCAATCTTTTGGAGACCAGAGCTGTCAGTCAAGTTCTTTATCACGATTGGATCCCCCAGGTTCATATCGATGAACATCAAATGGGTTCCACCGGTGCCCGTCTTTTCATTCCGCCATTCATGGACCCTCCCATTCCAAACGTCCATCCCCTTCTCTGGCGCGGCGTCAACCTGTGCGGAGCCAATATGTCCTACGATCTCCAAAAGAATGGATTCAAAGGCGTTGTGCATGGAAGAAGCTTCACCGGCTGGTGGATCGGAGCCTGCGACGATACATCCTGGCTTCACAATGTGGTGGGCCTTTTGAGTGAAATGGCATCTGTTAAAATCGCAACCCCTATTTATATTGAACCCAATGAACTTCCGGATTCCTATTATGATAAAAGAATAAACTTTCCTGATCCCTGGCCAGGAGGCTGGTGGCGGTTGAGAGATATTGTTGATTATGAGCTCACTCTTTCCATGAGTCTTATAAAAACAGCGTATCTTCACAAGGAAGACTTTTTGTTCAATTTTTACAAAATGAATAAGGATGCCATCGAACACAGAGAGGAAGACGATCCTTTTGCATTTGTCATTCCTTCCACCCAGCGAGACATGCCCACAACCTTAAAGATGCTGGATGTTCTCAAGATGGGAGGAGTGGAAATTCACCAAGCCAAAGAACAATTCATCGCTGACGGAAAAAATTATCCACAAGGTTCTTTTGTCGTGTTGTTATCCCAGCCCTACAGACCCTATGCCCAGGCTTTACTGGAGAAACAAAAATATCCCAACATCCGAAGATACCCCGGAGGACCTCCTGTTCCTCCCTATGACAATGCAGGATGGACTCTGCCCCTGCAGATGGGAGTTACTAGTGAGGAGATCGATAATCCCTTTGAAGCCAGTCTGGAAAAATTGGAAAAGATTTCCTACCCTGACATTTCTTCCCCGGATGAATCGGCATCTTATATCGTTCTTGATTCCAAAGCCAATGTATCCTATTCTGTTGCCTTCGCACTGCTTAAGGAAAAGGCAGAAATCCATCGTTCGAAAAAAGGAATATCCGGAGAAGGTTTCCATGTCTGCAAAGGAAGTTTTATAATAAAGAATTCAGCTAAAGTACAGAAAATTCTTCCTTCACTTTTGGATAAATATCATCTGAAAGCCCACACTCTGGAAAACATTGATGAAATCGAAAAGGATCCTCTCAAATACCACAGAGTTGGTCTTTATCGCTCCTGGAACTCGAATATGGATGAAGGCTGGACAAGATATATGCTTGATGATTTGAATATCCCATACGAAACAATACGAAACAAAGATTTCAAAGGAGAAAAAAAGAAGAAAGCTGACTTGAAATCTAAATATGATGTCATCATCTTTGCCAGTGAAGAGCCCACCCTAATCAAACTCGGAAAACCGGATCCAAAATCCCGCTGGGCTCGATATTACACCGAAAAACCGCCTAAATATGAGGGAGGCATAGGAAAAGAAGGAATCGAAGCTTTAAAGACTTTTGTTAAAGAAGGAGGAATTCTGGTCACTCTCAACGATGCCTGTAATCTGGTCTTTAAGAACTTTAAAGTTCCCGCTTCAAATGGTCTTGAAAATGTGAACCGGAGTGATTTTTTCTGTCCCACTTCTATTCTGAAAATAAAAGTGAATAACAGCTCTCCTGTTGGTTACGGAATGGCGCCGGAATCAGCGGCTATGTTTTCAAGAAGTCTCACCATCGATACAAACGTCCCCAGAGGTGAATGGGACAGGAAGGTTGTCGCCAGTTTTCCCCAGGAAGATATACTTTTAAGCGGATGGCTCTTAGGAGAAGATCGCATAGCCAGAGAAGCCTGTGTGGTGGATTTAAATCACAAGAAAGGACACATCATTCTGATAGGAATCCGCTGCCAATTCAGAGCTCAATCCCATGGAACCTACAAATTCCTGTTGAATTCAATGCTTTATCCGGAAACAAATTAAAGTAATACGCACCAACATATAAGTAAAAAAAAGGGGGCATGGAGTGCAAACCATGTCCCCTTTTTCTATAATTCTATAAAGTTAACCTATTGTACTATCCTGAAGGAACCGATCTCCGCAACAGGCCGCATAGATCTAAATTGCCCAGTCAAACCGCATAATGCCATAAGCAGAGGCTGGTGCCCGAACATGGCAGAACGACTAAATAGACTAGAATGACTAAACAGACCAGATAGACTAGACAGACCAAACAGACTAAATAGACTAGATAGACCACACAGGCAATAATGACGCAATCAACTCAATAAACGCTATTGAGACAAATAACGCAACAAACGCATTAAACACAATTGACGTGATTAGTTAATCAAATATTTTTCCGGGATTGAGAATATTTCGGGGATCAAAGACTTTCTTTATTCCTTTCATCAGAGAGATCACCTCATCATCCAGCACATAGTGAAGATAAGGCATTTTAACCAGCCCGATTCCGTGTTCTCCCGAGATCATCCCTTTTCTGGACTGGCAATCACGGTACAATTCCTCTCTGACTCTATCAATGTTCTCTTTCCATTCGTTATCAGGAAGGGTTACGATTGTCCCGTTTTCATATTTCCCTTTCATAATATGAGTGTGGACATTTCCGTCTGCAGCATGACCAAAAGTGGGCAGCCACATTCCATATTTCTCTGATACTTCCTTTACTTTTTTAACATGTTTGGCAATCTCTCCAGTGGGAACCACAATATCCAAAATTTCTATGGTGTGGGACTTTATGGCTTCATATATTTGACTCCGGATATCCAAAACATTTTTTTGCTTTTGGGGATTATCTGCCACAAACACTTCCAGAGCTCCTTTCTCCATACACACTTCTGCAATCGTTTCAGACATCCTGTCTATTTCGTCATCACTGGAAGCATCCACGATAACCAGAAGATATGTTTTTCCTTCCGAACATGGCCATTTCTTTTTCAGGTACTCTTCGGTAATTTGAATGACTTCCTTTCCGATGAATTCCACAGCAAGGGGAATTATTTTTTTTCTCATAAATAAGGGAACGGTTTCGATGGCTTCTTCAAGTGTGTTATAAGGAATAATCAAGGACCGGGTGACTCCCGGAAAAGGCATAAGCTGGATGATCGCTTCTGTGATGATTCCCAGAGTCCCTTCGGAGCCGATCATCAAGTTTAAAAGGTTATAGCCGGTGCTTGTTTTCATCAATTTTCCACCCAGATTGACCAACGCACCTGAGGGAAGGACAACCTCCAATCCCCTTATATAGTTCCTGATGATCCCGTATTTGACAGCCCGGCTTCCTCCAGCATTGGCAGCAATCAAGCCTCCTATCATAGCGCTTTCATCGCCAGGATGGGGCGGAAAAAAAAGCCCCTGTTCTTCCACAGCCTCCATAAAATCCATCAAAGTCATTCCGGCTTCCACAACAGCCATTCTATTATTCTGGTCAATTTCAAGAATCCGATCCATATTTTCAAGAGAAAGCACAATCCCTTTATAATAAGGGACACAGCCCCCGCAAAGGCCTGTGGCTCCTCCTCTGGGAGTCACAGGAATATTTTCTTTGTTGGCTAGCTTCATGATTTCTGCAATTTCAGAAGCCTTCTCTGGCTTGACCACCATTTCAGGCATCTCCCTGATTTCCCTGAGGGAAAATTCATCATGGCTGTAGTCGATCATTTTTTCAGGAACATCAATGACATTGTCTTTTCCTGTTATATCGATGATTTGGCCTTTTATTTTTTGAGAGACTTTGTTATACATTTACTTTAGTCTATCTGGTCCTTTTCGTCCATTTGGTCTATCTAGTCGGTTCGGAATGTTCGGGGACCGGGCACTATATTATTTTCTCATCTTACGTCTCATGGCATTATTTCTTTCATCTCACGTCTTACGATTTTAGTCTATTTAGTCCTTTTCGTCCATTTGGTCTTTCTAGTCTATCTAGTCGGTTCGGGAACAAGTCTATACATTTTTAATATTCACGTCTTACATCTCACGTCTCACGTCTTACATCTTACTTCTTACGTCTGACGTCTTACTATTTAATCATGATTGCCGGAATTCCTTCATTCCTTACAAGTTCATTAAAAGCAGTCACATCTTCCTCTACGATATTTTTCAGTTTGCTTAACTGATCATCAGCTCTCAATGACAGCTCCTGAAACAGCTCGTAGGATTGATCCGTAGGCCGGGCATCCGCACTGGCAACAACTCTTGCCAGAGCAGAAATCTTATTATCGAGCTTAATAGGATAATTCAAGGGATCCTGCCCGCTTTTGGATTTGGATTGAATCAAAACATCTTCTACGGATTCAAGTTTACGGATAACTTTTTGTCCGGCTTCAACTATTTTCTTTTCCTTTTCAGTTCCTTTTAATTTTCTTAAAAGGTCTTTGATCTGTTTTTTCACATCCCGCAAACGATTGATTCCCTTGTTGACTTCTGTTATTTTATCTCGGATTTCAATAAGAAAATCAAACTGCTCCTGAAATTCTTCCTGGGTGGTTGAAATCCTCGGATCTTTCTTCCAGTTCCATACTTGTTCCCATGATTCATCTCCCACAGTCAAACGGACTTTATAAGTTCCAGGCACAGCTATAGGACCACTCAACATTCCTCCCCAAAGAATCGCTCCGGGGACTCTGACCGCATCCGGATAACGCATATCCCAGATAAATCGATTCATTCCTTCCTGAGCGATTAGCCCTGAAGAACTCATCCTTCCGAACCAGCGAGCCATCTCTGAATCCCTTTCTTTTCCTTTCCGAGTGCTGGAAAAGTTTTTGATGACTTTTCCCTTATCATCCATAAATTCCAGAACAACTTTCTCTTCAGGTTTTTCTTTAAAATAATAATAGATAACTGACCCAGAAGGAGGATTCTGTCCCATGTCTTCCACCGGATAACTTCTTCCTTGCATTCGGTAAGCATCGCGTGGCTTGAACAGGAACACCTCAGCATGAGCTGCTTCATCACTTATCTGATGCAACGGTGTCAAATCATCGAGTATCCAGAAAGAACGTCCGTGGGTGGCGGCAACAAGGTCATTTTCTTTGACTACCATATCATGGATGGGAACCACAGGCAGATTCAGTTGAAGTGACTGCCAACTGCTGCCATCATCAAATGAAACAAACATGCCTGTTTCTGTTCCGGCATAAAGAAGCCCTTTTCTCTCTGGATCTTCTCTGACAACCCGAACAAATGTTTTTTGGGGAAAATCATCCGATATTTTCTTCCAGGATTGACCAAAATTTTCCGTTTTATAGATATAAGGATTAAAGTCATCCAGTTCATGACAATCCACGGCTATATAGGCAGTCCCTGCATCAAAGGTAGAGGGCTCTATCATGCTGATGAGTCCCCACTCCGGCATTTTCTTGGGAGTGATGTTTTTCCAGTTTTCTCCTCCGTCCTTTGTTATATGGATAAGACCGTCATCGCTTCCAGCCCATAAAATATCCTTATCATGATAAGATTCTGCCAGGGCAAAAACAGTGCAGTAATATTCCACACTGGTGTTATCCTTGGTAATGGGACCTCCTGAAGACTGCTGTTTGCTCTTATCATTTTTTGTAAGATCAGGACTGATGACTTCCCAGCTCTGTCCCTCATTTGTGCTTTTGAAAATAACCTGGGCAGCATGGTAAAGGATATCGGAATCAAACCGGGAGACAACGATTGGAGCTGTCCACTGGAAGCGGTATTTGAGTTTTGCAGCCCCCCAGCCCATAGGATTATCAGGCCAGGCTGTTATAATCCGCCTCTGACGGGTTTCATAATCCCATCGGGTGATCAACCCTCCATAGCTTCCGGCATAAACTATGTCAGGATTATCATGCCGGGGCGCAATATGGCCGCTTTCTCCGCCTCCCACAGAATGCCAGTCTTTGTTACCAATTCCATATCCGCTGGTTCTGCTGGAAATCCTTACTGTCGAGTTATCCTGTTGGGCTCCGTAGACTCTGTAGGGAAAATGATTGTCTGTGATCACATGATAAAACTGGGCAGTGGGTTGATTGTCCTGCTGCGTCCAGGATTCTCCTCCATTATAAGTCACATTGGCTCCGCCATCATTGGAATTGATCATTCTATCCGGATTGTTAGGGTCAATCCACAGGTCGTGGTTGTCTCCATGAGGGACTCTGATATAGGAATAGGTTTTGCCCCCATCCACAGACCTGAACAGTCCCGTATTCAAAACATAAACCTTATTCATATCCTTTGTATCAGCATAAATTCTCGAATAGTACCAAGCGCGCTGTCTCAAAAATCTATCGTCATTGACCTTTCTCCATGATTCTCCCCCGTCATCGGAACGAAACACTCCTCCGTCCTTAGCCTCAATGATCGCCCATATCCGGTCCGGTTTTACCGGAGAAACGGACACTCCGATTTTTCCAAGAATTTCCCGGGGAAGACCGCTATTCTTTGATATTTCTTCCCAGGTGTCTCCTCCATCTTTGGACTTGTAGAGTCCGCTTCCCGGTCCTCCGCTGGAAAGACTGTAAGGAGTCCTGAAAAATTCCCACAACGCTGCATAGATTATGCGTGGATTGGATGGATCCAGTATGAGGTCGATGGCTCCTGTCTTATCATCTTCAAACAGTATCTTTTCCCACGTTTTTCCACCGTCATTGGATCTGAATACGCCTCTTTCTTTATTGGGACCGTAAACGTGCCCCAGAGCAGCCACATAGACGAGGTCAGGATTCCGGGGATGGATACGGATTCGTGATATCTGGCTTGTATTTTTCAATCCCATATGCTTCCATGTTTGTCCAGCATCGGTTGATTTATACACTCCGTCTCCGTGAGAAACATTTCCTCTTACAGGAGCTTCTCCCATTCCCACATAAACAACATTCGGATCCCATCCTGACACAGCCACAGCTCCAACCGAACCTGTCCGGAAAGATCCATCAGAAACCGGTTTCCAGCTCAAACCGCCGTCCACTGTTTTCCAGACTCCTCCCCCGCAACAACCGAAATAATATACATAAGGCTGATCAGGGATCCCGGTCACTGCTGTCGCTCTTCCTCCCCGGAAAGGTCCTATCAATCTCCATTTCATGGCTTTATAAAGACTGGTATCATATTTTCCCGAATTTTGAGAAGCTCCGGGAGCTGTTAAGGCTAAATCTGCAAAAATGAACAACAAAAACATAAAAATAAGAAAAATACTATTCCATTTTTTTCTCATGATTTTTTCTCCCTGGCAAAAATAAATAATTCATTTATTATTTAACGTCTGACGATTTTAGTCTATTTAGTCCATTTGGTCCTTTTCGTCTGTTTCGTCCATTGAGTCTGTTCGTGGACTGGGCCCTACAGAATACTTACGTCTTACGTCTCACGTCTCACGTCTGACGTCTCACGATTATATTGTTTTCTCATCTCACGTCTCACGTCTCACGTCTTACGATTATATTGTTTTCTCATCTCACGTCTTACGTCTCACGTCTTACGATTCACAATATAATATCTTCCACTGCTTTTTTAATATGGGCAGCACTGATTCCGTAGAGATCCATCAACTCATCTTTTTTTCCCGACCTGGGGAGATCATTCACAGCAAGATGAATGACTTCTGCGCTGCCTCCCAGAGCGGAATAAACCGCATCTCCCAATCCGCCGTTTTTAAAATGGTCTTCGACAACAACTGCCCGGCTTTGGGCATCTTTCACTTCCTCTATTATTCCGTCTCTATCCAGCGGCTGGACAGAATAGGCATCCACAACACTCACTTTTATATTCTCTCTTATCAATTCCTCGTAGGCTTTCAATGCTTCATGAACAGTGATACCGGCTGCAATGATACAGACTCTGTCCTCACTGCTTTTTCTCAACACTTTTGAGCCTCCTATGGGAAAATGTTCTTCTTTTTCATAGAGAATAGGCGTTCCCGGCCGGGTAGTCCGTAAATAGGAAATTCCCCAGTGCTCCGCAAGGGTTTTCACACATGCTTCGGATGAGTAAGCATCACTGGGGTATAGAATAACACAATCCGGTATAGGCCTGAACATCGCCAAATCCTCAAGCCCCATTTGAGAAGGACCATCCTCACCAATGCTCACACCTGAGTGGGAGCCCACAAATTTTATATTGGAAAACGAATAAGCTGCCATTCGTATCTGGTCATGGGCACGGCTCCAGAATGCCGAAAAAGTCGCCACAAAGGGAATAAACCCTTTAGAAGCCAATCCCATTCCCATCCCTGCTATACACTGCTCTGCAATATACAACTGGAAAGACCTTTCCGGAAACTTTTCCATGAAAAATTCAGCATAGGTGGAATTTTTCACATCTCCGTCCAGCACAATCACCGCATCATTGACTTTTCCCAGATTCACCAGAGCATTCCCGTAAGCACGGCGAGTGGCAATTCCTTCTTTGTAGTCATTTCGTTTGAATTCTGTATCTTTTTTTAATGGCGGAAAAACTGCTTTTTCCGGCCGGGTTACATAATCCCTGGATTCAATCTCCGGCATATTTCCTAACTCATCAAGTGCTTTTTTAGCATCGTCTCCTTTTAAAGGTTTTCCATGCCAGCCGTTTTCATCCTCAATAAAAGAAACTCCTTTCCCTTTGATCGTCTTAGCCAGAATCGCCACCGGTTTACGACTTTGATTTGCTTTTTTAAAAGCCTTTAAAATGTCAGGGATAGTGTGGCCATCAACACCAACGACATCCCATCCGAAAGCTTCAAATTTTCTTTCATACACATTGATATCGTGTTCATGCATAGTGGCGTTGGATTGACCTAGCCTGTTTATATCCACAACAGCAATGAGGTTATCCAGTTTATATAGGGAAGCGGCATTGGCTGCTTCCCATACAGCTCCTTCCGCGCATTCGCCATCCCCCATTAAAACATAAGTTCTTCCTGGAGATTTTCTTAACTTCATGGCTAAAGATATACCTGCTCCAACGGATAATCCTTGACCAAGAGAGCCGGTTGCCGCTTTGACCCATTTTATCCGGGGAGTGGGATGTCCTTCGAAATTACTGTCTATCTTTCTGAGATTCATCAAATCGGATATAGGAAATATCCCCGCTTCCGCATAGGCTGCCCATAATATCGGTGCGGCATGCCCTTTTGAAAGCACAAACTCATCATTGGCTTCATCCTCCGGGTCTTCCGGATTGAATCTCATCTCATCAAAAAACAGGCATGCCACCAGTTCAGCCGCTGAAAGGCAGGTGGACGGATGGCCGGAGCCAGCTTTGGTTGTTGATTTGATCGAATGAATCCTTAATCTCTTGGCAATTTGACTTAAAATATCTTTTTTATCCATCAAGTTAAGACCTCCTCTCTAAATCTTATGTCTCTCAATGAATATGCTCCCATAAGTTGGCTATTATATAACCTTCAAATCCCGATAACAAGAAATATTTTGGAGGGCTCAATTCCGAAAGCGTTAATTGCGTTTGTTGCGTTACTTGCGTTACTTGCGTTTGTTGCGTTAATTGCGTTTGTGGCGTTTGTTGCGTTACTTGCGTTTGTTGCGTTAATATTGCCTGTGTGGTCTATCCAGTCTATTTAGTTCATTTGGTCTATTAGGTCAATCTAGTCGATTTGGTCCTTTTGGTCTGTTTGGTTTATCTCGTCTGTTCGGACTGCTCGGGGACCAGTATTCTGTGACACCAATGTTCTATGTATTTTCCTGACTGCTCGAGGATCAGTCCCTACATGAAATTTATTTTTGTAATCCCATCATTGAATGTATTCTGTAGGGTCCGGTTCCCAAACGGTCCGCATGATTCAATCCCGTATCGGACTATCTTTTATTACACCTTCGCTATTCGTATTTCCAAGCCTGTTCAGCAACCAGTCCCTACAGAATAAATATAGTAAATGAATTTATTTCAAAATGTACAAATAATTCATCAATTTTCCATTTCTTTCCAAAACCAATTCAATCCGGTTATAACTTTTGAATCGATCATACAGCCCTAACAGCTCTGTGACATTATCAAGAACCACACGATTGATTTCTTTTAAAATGTCATTTTTCTTTATTCCAATCTGGGATAAAATGGTATCCTTTGGTATTTTCGTTATCTTAAAACCCTGTATTCGGTCATCCTTGCTGTAGGGAACAAACCGGGTTTCCTGCATGATTTTCGTCCATTCTTTTTCTATTCTCTCTTCCACTTCCTCGCGGACAAACTCCATTTTTATCTGACCTATTTTCTCTTTGTGTATGACTGTGGTTCCTTTTGGTTTGACTTCAATTCCTTTTTCTTTTTTTATGCTGTCAACTTGTTTCATTCCAGTCTCCACAATTCCTCCTCTTGTATAGAATATTTGATACTCTATTCCTCCTTTTTCCATAATGATTCGGTTTTGGAACACCTTGGTCAATTGATAACCATATATGCTTTCACCGGGATGCAATAAAATAATTTCTTCATTTCGTTCATCTTTCAATATGGCAACACATGAAGAATCATCTTCGGATAAAACAATGCCGTTCAAACTCATTTGCGGTTTTATATCCTCGGATCCCAATGATTGTGAATGCAAAAAAATTCCTATAACCATTACCAAAAGAAAAATGAGAGCTGTAAAATAGGAACCGTATTTCATTCTGTATTCCATTATAATTCAAAGAAAATTGGATAACAACTTTGAATTGACAATTCAAAAAATATGCTTTAGATTAATCTCATCCGTAAAAGAAACGTTGGATATGGATTTGAAAGACAGAATTTTTGTTGCCCTTGATGTGGACAAAGAGCTTTTTTATCAATTGCTGTCTCAACTGAAATCCCCCACTCATTATAAAATTGGCTTTCCTCTCTTTCTCAAAATTGGATTAAGCGGAGTTCAAAAGCTCAAAGAAGAAGGAAAAAAACTGTTTCTTGATTTCAAACTTTTTGATATCCCCAGTACGATGACAGAAACTTCGAAATCATTAATCGATATGGGAGCTGATTTCTTTACCGTTCATCTTTCATCAGGAAAAGAGCACCTAAAACATGTGGTGGAGACTGTCAGGGATAAAAGCAACGGAAATGTCAAAATACTGGGCGTTTCAGTTCTCACCTCTTTCTCTAGAGAAGACCTGAATGAGATCAACATTGACAGTGACATAGAAATGCATGTGCTCAAGCTTGCTGAAATCGGGAAACAGGCAGGAATCGACGGCATTGTTTCTTCCCCGCAAGAACTCAGATTGCTGAGAAAGAATTTTGGTGATGACTACATCTATGTCACGCCGGGAATAAGACCTTCTTGGAGCGCCCGCGATGACCAGAAAAGAGTGATGGGATTCAGGGAAGCCATTAGAGAAGGAGCAACCTACACAGTTATCGGACGGCCGATCACACAAGCCTCTGACCCAGAGTCTGCCTTCCAAAAAATCATAACCGAAGGATAATAATTATGTAGGGCCCAAACCCCGAACAGTCCGGATAGTTTTGGATTTGGATTGCCCGGGAGTTAAGTTATATGCCTTGTAGGTTATATGCCTTGGCTGACTTATATTATAGATATAGAATAAGTTAATAAAAAAAATCCTTCATATACAGTCTTAAACAAAATTTTTGTAGCCAAAAATCGGTTTTAAGGATAAAAAAAATTCTGTTTTGGGAAATATTCTTAAAAGCTATTTTTGGCCCAAAAAATAAATTTTAAGAAATTTTTAAGGAGATGCATTTTTGCTATCTATAATTAAATCAATATATTAAATCAGCCAAGGCATGTTTAA
>CAZPBN010000019.1:0-48563 GCA_964584935.1 uncultured Eubacteriales bacterium
CCTTAATTCCCTCCGTCATAAGGGAGATGATTTGAGACCCTATTTTTTCATAGGGAAGAGGGAAACGGGACACAGAATTTCCTTGGGCTCTGTATACACCGTCCTCAGTGGAAATCAGTTTTCCTTTCTTTTTACCCAAATCCAAAATATAGATGGCTCGTCCTTCTTTTCCGTCTTCGGGATAAAAGGGGCCTTGAATCCGCTTCTTTGAAATTCTGTAAAATCCTTTTTTTCCCGCTCCCAGTATTGTCTTATCATTCATTCGGTAAAGGAATGGAATTCTATCTTTACTAAAAACTTCATAAGGATCAGGAACTGTATGGATGGTTCCATCCATTTCCATATACTGAATTCCCCGGCTTGAAAAACTGATCCATATAGAACCTTTGTTATCAGAGACAATCATATTAGGAGCACTCGCCAAGAGACCGTCTTCTCTGCTCCAGCTCTGAAACCTTGATCCGTTATAAACAGATACTCCTGTGTGATGAGATACCCAGATCCGGCCATAATTATCCTGCGTCAAAGAGTTTATAAAAACAGAAGGAAGCCCTTCCTTGGTCCCATAGGAGATTATCGGAAGTTCCTGGGAAACAGAATTTATTGTGAATAAAGTGCAAATAAAGAAAAACAGGAGGATTTTAATAACTCCACTAAAATTGCTATTTTCCATTATTTCCGTTAAACGGGTAATATAAAATTTATTCTACAAAGAATTGGGAAAAGCTTCAAGGAGAAGAATTATTGAAGCTCCCCACATTTTTTTTATAGGATAATAATAGTGAAATGGATCAGGTTAATGGGTTTAAAAATACACAGGATTGTATCCGGCAAGCAACCCTTTTCGAATCAGCTTATAAATTTCAAAATTTTGTAAAAAGTATTTCAAACCTCTGAAGCGATTCCTCTTTTCCAGCATCTCCTTTGCACTTTTAGGAATAGGTCTTCCGCCATTAGCCCCGAAAGATAAAAAGATAACATCCGGAGAATACTTCAAAGCATATTTATCAAAAACAACCTGTCCATGATAGGAAGTGTATCCGGGAATTCCGAAGTTAATGACTTCAAACCGAAATTGATTTTGAATTGAATTCAGCTTTTTCTCCAAAACATTGGAAAATCGTTCTTCTTGATTGACCCCCCATCCAAACGTAACGGAATCTCCCATGAAAACAATCCGAATGACATCCTTGTCCTTTTTTTTTGAGATATCTTTTGTCCGGAACCCTTCAGAATTGGATTCAAATAGAACCTTAATCCCTTTTTCAATTTCTATTTTATTGACTGTATTAGTCACCCGAACCGATAAATTGGGCTTCATTTTGTAATGGACATACTTGGCTTCTTCAAAACAATTCATCCATTCAGCTGATGAAGCCGGAATAACGTTATGGATGATCCGGTTGTAAACAGCCTCAGCAGAAGAAAAATTGATATCATTGGAAACCCAGATAGGAACACCAAGATCAAAGTTTTCCGTTTTTACCACATCAGTGTCGATATTTATGATGCGGATGGCGAATTCTGCAATTGTAAAAAAAAGAAACGGTATAATAAAGATTGAAATAAAATATTTTAAAATCTTTTTCCAGAAATTCTTTTTCACTTTTTACCTCTTTGAATGTCGACACCAAAATCAAAATAATTCTTGCAGAAAATAAGAATCTGGTCAAATCAAATTTTTTAAAAACCTAAGGATTTATTAATTTAGAAATAAAAATAATTTTGAAAAAAAAAACAGAAATCACTATAATAAAAACATCTTCAAACAAATAAATCGACATCACTTGAAATGTGATAAAAGGAGAATAAAATCATGCTTAGAAGAAAATTATGGGTCATCATACCTCTTATTTGTCTTTTTATTTTTCCCTTAAATCAGGCATTAGCAGAATCATCGAAAGACTTTGTTCCGCTTCTTATTGATATTCCTGGCTGGGAGGGAGATGAACCTGAAACTATGGACATGACTCAAGGAAATATGGTCATGGTTACTGCAAGCAGGGATTATGATAAGGATAACATGCATTTCACAGCCACCGTCTATATAGGAACCCAAGCAGCAGGCATGTGGAATCCCACATATACAGAAGGATTTAAGCTATCCACCAATGATCTTGTCGCAGAGGTAAAAAAAATCAACGGATTCCTTGTCTACAAAAGTTATGAAAAAGATTCAGACTCCGGAGGATGCGTGGTTCTTTTGAATAAAATGTCTGCAGAACAGAAATCAGCTGCCATATTTGTCATGGATTATGACGGGATGACAGATAATGAAGCAATCAAACTGGCTAAAAATTTCGACTGGACAAAAATGAAGAAAATAGCCCAAAATTTTTAAGAATCATTTCCCCGTCAATTTTTATGAATAATTAAGGCACTGCCTTCATAGACAAAATATGTTAGTTAAAACTTGAAGATTGAAGATGAGAAATAAAACCTGGCGATCAAATAAAAAAAACGGACAAAATAATAAAAAAATCTCCCCATTCCTTCTACACATCCTCTTATTTCTTCTCCTTGCATTTTTATTTTCAAGCTGCCAATCAAAAGTCAGTTGGCATACTTCAACTCTTCTTTATTTTGACACGGTCTGCGAGATAAAACTTTTCTGCAGCTCTTCACAATTTGAATCAGCTCGAGAAAATGTGAATAAAACGTTTGAAGAGGTCGAAAAATATTTTTCTCCTGAGTGCAACGACTATACTTCTCCGGTTATCCTGGAACTTTATAAAAAAGCTCACAAAGTCTATATAAGCACCGGAGGATGTTTTGATATAACTGTGGCTCCTTTATCTCTCCTCTGGGGGTTCCACAATCATTCTCGCCACATTCCAGATCCTGATCAAATCAGAGCAATTCTAAAAAATATAGGAATGAACAAAATTGGACAAAAAGAAAAAAAGCTTTTTGTCCCGGCTGGTATGAGTCTGGATTGGGGAGCCATTGCAAAGGGATATGGAATTGACCGAGCCTCCAGAGAATTGATTAAAATGGGAATAAAAAGAGGTTTTATAAACGCCGGGGGTGATCTCTATTGTTGGGGAAACAATCCTACGAATCAAAACTGGAAAATTGGTATAAAACATCCCAGAGAAGAAGGGATTCTGGGGGTTTTATCCATATCTAACACCGGCACAGCAACAACGGGTGATTATCAGAGATTCTTTATAAAAAATAAAAAGCGATATCATCACGTGTTTGATCCAAAAACTGGTTATCCTGCCAGAGGAAAGCAAAGTGTGACAGTAATTGGGCCTGAAACGCTTCTATGTGATGCCCTATCCACAGCTCTTTTTGTGTCCAAAACACCTGAAAAAATCTTAAAAAAATATCCCGATTACGGCGCCGTCATTGTGGACTCAAAAGGAAAAATCAGATGGTCTGGGAAAAAATATTCCTTCAGCTTATTAAAATAATTCCTTTTGCTCAACAGCATTCAGCTGGAAAGAATTAAATCTTTAAAGAGACCCCCATAAATTTTATTATTTCTTTTTGCTCACGAACTTCATCCAATTTGTTTAAGGACTTCGCTCACCCTCTGCGAGCAGTTCTTAACAGGGATGGGAAAATTCAATTTGGATCCTTCTTCAACAAGAGGTATGAATTTGTCAAGGTCCAGGCCTGAAGTTTCCCCCGTGAGAGCCACTCTTATAGGATGATAGAGATCTTTTCCCTTAACACCGCTTTCTTTTTTGATTTCTTGTGCTAATTCAGAAAATTTTTTAAAATCCATATCGCTATAATCAGGTAATTTTTCTTTAAGAAGACAAACCACTTTTTTGGCAGACTCTGTTTTCAGGCAGCTCTCAGCCTCTCTCTCCATATCTGCGGGATCAAAATCGAAAAATAATCTGAACTCCCGGGGGAAATCCGAAAAAACATCAATTCTCTCTGATAAAACTCCTGCAGCTTTTTTCAACCAGTTGAACTGATCATTTGTTAAATTCTCAGGGACTAACTTTGCTTTGTTCAAATACAAAAAAGCATGTTCGGCTATTTCTTCTTGAGATATTTGTTTTATATACTGTCTATTGACCCAAAAAAGTTTTTCATAATCAAATATGGCTGAAGATCGGCTGACTTTATGTAAATCAAAAAGCTGGGCTAATTCATGCTTACTAAAAATTTCATTTTCACCAGGTGGAGACCATCCCAATAAAGCTAAATAATTAAACAGTGCTTCAGGCAAAACTCCCTTTTGTTCAAACTGGTCAACGGAAGTCGCTCCATGTCGTTTACTCAACCGTGTATTGTCCTTTCCCATCACCATGGAAAGATGGGCAAACTCAGGAACCGGCCAAGAAAGAGCCCTGTAAGTAAGGATTTGACGGGGAGTGTTAGATATATGATCTTCTCCTCTTATAACATGGGTGATACCCATCAAAGCATCGTCTATAACAACCGCATAATTATAGGAAGGAAATCCATTGGATCGAACAATGATCGGATCCCCGATCAATTCTAAATCAAAATCAAGCTTTCCTCTGATTAAATCTTCATAACTGAATATCCCTTTGTCAGGAATACAGAGCCTTATCGCAGCCGGTTTGCCTGAATCTTTTAGTTTTTTTGCTTCATCCAGGGGAATAGATCGGCATTTCCCACTGTATACAGGCATATTTCCTGAAGAGATAGCTTTTTGTCTTTCTTGTTCCAGTTTCTCTGGTGAACAAAAACAATAATAAGCTTCCCCCTCCTCCAGTAATTTCATGGTATATTTATTGTAAATATTTGATCTTTCAGACTGCCTATAAGGACTTTTATCTCCACCAATATCAGGACCTTCATCCCAATCCACACCAAGCCACCGCAGTCCTTTAATAAGTGTTTTTTCATATTCTCTGGTAGAGCGTTCAATATCTGTATCCTCTATTCTTAATATAAAAGTTCCTTTTTCCTTGCGGGCAAACAACCAGTTGAACAGCGCTGTTCTCGCATTCCCTACATGTATAAAGCCAGTCGGACTTGGTGCGAAACGCACTCGAACTTTTTGCATATAACCTCCAACGAACATGAAATTATCACAGTTCTATTTTATTCTATCATAAACAGGAAAAAACTGAATCGATCAATCGAATATAATAAAATAATTTATAATAAAATCTTTTCAAGGCATGCCATTTTTTCTTAAGGTCATCCTTTTTCTTTTATCTCCGATATCAAATTGATAAAATAGCAAAGAAAGGAATATTACCGATGCTCGGAAATGGAGAAAAACAAACCAGCCTTTGCTTCATTCAGGATGTGGTTGATGCTCTCATTCTGGCAGTAGAGAGTGAAAAAGCCAACGGAAAAACGTATTTTGTCACCGATAACCATATATATTCCTGGCAAGAAATGCTTCTTCAAATCACCCGCATACTCAATGGAACTTCATTTGCAATAAAGATTCCTTTTCCTTTTCTCTATACCATCGCTTTTTTCTCAGAGCTCATGGCAAAAGTATTGCGAACTCAACCTTTGATAAGCAGGCAACGGGTTTGTAATGTGCGCAGATTTTATTATTTATTCAACAGTGAAAAGATTCAAAAGGAAAGGAGAAAAAAAATGAATGTGTTAGTTACCGGAGCGACAGGCTTTCTAGGAAGACGATTGGCTTTCAAATTAGCGGAAAAAGGATATATTATCCATGCTTTATACCGTTCGGAAGAGAAGGCATCTCAACTGAAACACCACAATATTAAGTTGTTCAAAGGAGATATCACAGTTCCTCAAAGTATTGGACAAGCTGTCCGTTCGTGCAAGCAGGTGTATCACCTGGCAGCCTTTGCTAAAGTCTGGGAAAAAAACAAGGATAGGGTGTATCAACTCAATGTGCAAGGAACCTTGAATACAATCCATGCCGCATTCGACTCAGGAGTGGAAAAAATCGTTTTTATATCCACTGCTGGTGTCTTTGGTCCCTGTTCGGGTAAAGAGGTAAGTGAACGCACAGAATATCCCGATGATTTTTTCACCGAATACGAAAGGACAAAATGCCAAGCAGAAAAAGAAGTATTGAACCTTGTGAAAAATGGAAAGAACATTGTCATTGTCAATCCGACAAGGATTTACGGCCCTGGCTTGTTGAGAGAAAGCAACAGTTTGACAAAAATAGTCAAACTTTATTTGGAGGGAAAATGGCATGTTATTCCCGGCAATGGAAAGAGTATCGGGAACTATGTTTATATTGATGATGTGGTGAACGGAATGATATCAGCAATGGAAAATGGAAAAACAGGAGAAAGATATATCCTGGGAGGAGTCAATGTATCCTATAATGAATTGTTTTCCACATTAAAAGATGTTTCCGGTAAAAAAAACTTTATAATAAAAATTCCTTTTTTTGTAATACACACCCTGGCACACCTTATGATGCTGTTTTCAAAACTATCAGGGAAACCACCTGTGGTTTCTCCTCAATTGGTAAAAAAATTCAGCAGAAACTGGGCCGTATCCAGCAGCAAAGCCGTTAATGAACTCGGTTATAAAATCACTCCTTTAAGAGAAGGTTTGAGTCAAACCATAGCATGGTTGAAAAGTCTCAAAGTTTAAACCAATTCCTTTAACACAAAAAATATTACGGAAAGAATTCAAAAAGAAATTGGGGATTGAATGAAATTCACTCAATTCTTTATTTATCTTAATATATTGAGTAAATATTTCAGGAAGAATCATTGGATTGCTTACCTTATTCACTTATGATATAAGTGTTCTTCGATCCATAAAAAAAATTGAACCACGTATAAAAGTTTATAGACGGAAAGCATTGATAATAAAATTTGAAAGCCGGGGAACTCTTTGAACATGGAGTCCACTATAATATGGAAGGTTGCACAGATCGTATTGATTGTTGGATTCCCGGCTTTGGCTGCCCTGGGGGCCAGGCATTTGCGATTTCTAGAGTGGATGGGGCCGGTTGTGCTTTGCTATTTATTTGGGATTCTTCTAACCAATGTATCTGGATTTCCCGTTGATCAATCCGTTTCTACCCTGTTCACTGAAATCACTGTCGCTCTTGCCATTCCCCTTCTCCTGTTTTCAACAAATTTTATAAAATGGCTCCGGTTAGCAAAAAAAACAGCTTTGTCGATTGCATTGGCTTTTGGTTCAGTTTTGCTCTGTTCAACCGTAGCCTTTTTCATTCTTGCTGATAAAGTCGAAGAATCCTCAAAAATCGCTGGGATGCTTGTTGGCGTTTATACTGGAGGCACTCCTAATATGAGCGCTATCGGGGTGGCTCTTTCTGTCAAGGAGGAAACTTTTATTCTGATCAATGCTGTGGATGTGGTTTTAGGCGGATTATATTTGATTTTTCTCATGACTGCAGCCAAAAAACTAATGGGTCGATTTTTACCTGCTTTTCAGAAAGAAGGCAAACCAGCTGAAACAAATCAATTTCCATCTTCGAATGAAAAAATCAGGGTAAATCAATTGATTTTGGCTCTCGGGTTCTCTGGGGCAATTGTTGCTTTGAGTATTGGCCTCGCTTTTCTCTTTTCAGGTCGTATGCACCCTACGATAGTCATTATGTCCATCACAACCCTCGGGATTGCTTTTTCCTTCAATAAGAGAATCCGGAGGATTCAGGGAACTTATAATTCAGGGCAATATATGCTTCTCATGTTCTGCGTTGCCATTGGATCTCTGGCGAATGCCAAAGAACTTCTATTAGCCAGCATTTATATATTTCTCTTCGTTGCTATTGTTATGTTTGGATCCATTCTTCTTCATTACGTGCTTGCTATAATTTTAAAGATTGATGTGGACACTTTTCTCATCACCTCCACTTCTGCCATATACGGTCCGGCATTTATCGGCCCTATTGCCGGAGTTTTGAAAAACCGTGAAATCATCGTTTCCGGCCTTACCGGAGGACTAATGGGTTACGCTCTGGGCAACTATCTAGGGGTTACTTTATCTATGTTATTGTGAATAGCAGGACTTATGAAATGATTTATTTTTTTTCTAAAAGAACCTGCGCCCAACAGGCAATTGCCTCTTCTCTCCCAATAGTGCCGAATCTTTCACTGGTCTTTGCTTTTATTCCTAAGGAATTCTCTTTGATTCCGAGAATATGACACAGAGTTTTTTTCATCGCTGGGACATATTGGTTCATTTTTGGTTTTTCTGCAATGATTATGGTATCCATGTTTGTAATTTTCATTTTATTTAAATCGAGCTTCTTACAAACATCCTTTAATAATTCTGTGCTTCGAATACCCTTATAACGGGGATCCGAATCCGGGTAATTCTCACCGATATCCTTTTCTCCCAGAGCTCCAAGCAGCGCATCGATGATGGCATGAATCAAGCAATCACCATCTGAGTGCCCGGTCAATCCTTTTGAGAAAGGAATTTCGATGCCTCCCAGAAAAAGTTTTTTGCCTTTTTCGAGCCGGTGGATATCATAGCCGAGCCCTATTTTGAAATCCACTCAGAACCTCCCCTGTTTCTAACTCTGAAAAACGATCCTAGAAGTGTCTTTCTATTCATATTGAATGCTCTCATTATTATATTGATTTAAGTTTATCGATACAATACTTTTAACATGGCGTTTTTATTGACCTTATTAATCCATCATAACGAAAACTCATTTTGCTTAAAAAAGCTAATAAAACATTTCACTTTTGTGATTTGACAGACATGAAATAACTTTCTTGACAAGATTTTTTTAAAAAGTATACTGATTATTTAAAGATTGTTTCTTAAAATGAGTGACCAATTGAAAAGATTACCAGGAACAAGAACCAAAGGAGAACATCTTGGGTTGGAAACATGAACACATTGTGCCTGAAGAAATGGATCTAAACAGTGAAATCCAAAGAGTTGCACTGAAAAACCATTTAAAACGATATCACGTTTCAAGAAAATGGATATCCGGGCATTTTAATGGCAACAAACCTTTGATATTGGATCTTGCCTGTGGAACCGGATTTGGATCAGAGATCTTAGCTGAAATTGGTGATGTCATAGGTATCGATATCAATGAAAAGAGTTTAGAATACGCCAAAACTCATTACAATAAAAGAAACACTAAATATATTGCAGGAGATGCAGACGATATAAATTTCAGAAACAAGTTAGGCAAGTTTGACGCAGTGGTCAGCCTTGAAACAATTGAGCATTTAAAAAATCATTACAGCTATCTTCATTGGGTCAAAAAATCTTTATATCCAGGGGGAATTCTGGTTGTTTCTTTTCCGTCGACGTTTACTATGGATTGGGCTGTTCCTCACCACAAACGGGATATCTCTTGCAGAGAAGCAAACCGTCTGTTTAAGGAAATTGGTTTTAAAATAATTGATACATTTGACCAAGCCGACCGCATACAACTGAACCATGTGTTTGAAGAAAGTAATACAAATCCAGATGTTCCAGCTCCTCCGTTGAGCCATTGGATCAAATATTATTTGAAACGCCCAGACCATATGTTTATCCGTCTATTCCAGATAATGGCAAAAAATGGCATACTGCTTGCCCATCAGCAGTATTTGCTGACACCTGAAAAATAAGGTTGATGATAGCCTTCAAATAGATGTCTATATGGCTCTATGGTGCCATGACACCGAAGTCAATCTGCCCATATTTATTAAAATTATGGATTCCCTCAAGAATTCTCATATCAAAATTAACTATTATTCCTGTCAAGGAATTCACATTTTTTCTATATTCTATTTTCCAGAACCTTCAGAAATTTTAAATACCAGAAACCACAACATCTGTGAACACCAGGCTTGGGAACTGGTAAGATGAATAGGTCCAGGGATCATTCGCCACTTCAGCAAGTCTCTTCCAAATCTTAAGATGATTATCTGCGATATTCATCTCAGAGACAGCATGCATTGGTTTTCCGCTATCAAACAGGTTGCCAACAATTCCAATAGAAGCATCTCCTGTGGTTGGATTGGAATTTCCACCAATAAAGCCGGTTATTAATATTCCTCTACCCAGGTCCTTCATAATTTCCTTCACTCCTCGCTTGCCAGGAGGGATAACAAGGTTTGAGGGTCTCCCTGTGGTAGGTTTACATTTGAGTTTCTTGCTGTAATACCAGTCAATATAGAATTCTTTCAACACTCCGGAATCAAACATAATCCTTTTCTTGGATGCAAATCCATCTCCATCAAAAAGCTGGCTGCCCAATCCCTCCGGTATAAAAGGATCATCAATAAGAGTCAAATGCTCACTACCAATCTTTTGTCCTTTTTTGTCTGCAAGAAACGACCGTTTCTGCTGAATATTGCTTCCATACATGGCAGTAAGAAGTCCCCCAAATATGCGGCCAACAACCCGGTTTTCAATAATAATGGGCAGAGTTTCTGTTTTTATCTTTTTGGCTCCCAGAAGATCGAGGGTTCGTTTTGCCGCATCTTCTCCTATTTTTTCAGGATCCGGAAGCTTATTTCTTTTTACCACCACAGCAGAACTATAGCCTGCTGGCCGCCTGTTTCCTCTACCTTGGGCAGTCATGGAAGCTCCTCCATAGAAGACAGACCCTTCCCTGGAACCTTCAAAGCCGTTGCTGGACATTAAGAACGATTCACTATGACTATCATGCTCAGTGGCTATGACTGAGATGACTTTGTCACCCCCGTTGGAAAGACAGGCATCTTCAATGGCTTTTACCATATTGTGTCTTTCTGCAGAAGAGAACTTTTCATAGGTCGAGTCAAAAATACCTAAGTTTTTTTCTGCACGGCCTTTATAATATTTTGGATCGGGTAGAGTGCGGAAGGGATCTTCAGCTAGAAGTTTTGTGGTGGAAACAGCGTTGGAAATGAAATCTTTCAAAGCATCCTTACGCAAATCTGAAGTATTCTGAGCGGAATACCTTCCGTTCACATATATTTCAACACCGAGATTCTTTGTTGTCGCTTCTTTTATGTTTTCTGGTTTGCGCTTGCGGTAACTTATTTCAACAAATCTTCGAGTGCTAATGCCCACTCGGCACTCGTCAGCACCTGCTGATTTTGCGGTCTTGATCGACCAGGCAACTAAATCACGCATATCTTTTTTCATTGTTCTTCTCCTTTCCTCATCCCTTTACGCCACCGACTGTTAATGATTTTACAAGACAGGATGGTTGTCCAAATCCAACCGGAACCGCCTGTCCTCCTTTACCACAGGCACCAGTTCCGCCCAAATTCATCTTGAAATCATTTGCCAATAAAGTGATCTTTCTGAGCATGCTGGGCCCGTTTCCCATTATGTTGACATCTTTAATAGGTGCTGTTAACTTTCCGTTTTCGATCTTTCTCCCCTGGGATACATAGAATGCAAAATCGCCTTCGCCGATTTTCACCTGTCCATTGCTCACTTCCTTCACATAGATGCCCTTTTTAACATTTTTGATCACATCCTCAGGTTCTAAAGGGCCAGTTTCCATATAGGTATTTCGCATACGGGGCTGGATGTAGTGCTGATAGCTTTGGCGGCGTCCGTTACCAGTGGGCTTGACATTATAATGCTTTGCAGAAATTTTATCATACATATAGCTGGTCAGAATCCCTTTGTCCACCAAAACTGTTTTTTGACCAGGTGTGCCTTCATCATCAACATTGATAGATCCCAAAAATTTGGGCATTGTTCCATCATCCACTATGGTCACAAAAGGTTCTGCTACTTTTTTACCTACCATAGTACAATAAGTGGATATTTTTTTGCGGTTAAAGTCGGCTTCCATACCATGTCCAATGGCTTCATGGAGAAGAACTCCGGTTACTCCGGGCCCCAAGACGACTGGCATTTCTCCGGCAGGAGGCTGAACAGCATCAAAAAGAACAACTGCCCGTTCAACTGCCATCTGCGCAGTTTTTTCTGCCAGTTCCGGAGTATAATAGGAAAAATCATGTCTCCCTCCGTAATTCCAATAGGCCTGCTCAAATCGTCCATTTTTTGACGCCACGACAGAAGAAAAAAGGTAATTCCTAGGTTGAATATCTTCAACCTTTATTCCATCGCTGGTAACGATCATGATTCTTTTCTGCTCGTCGTGAAATCCAGCATTGACTTTAACAATCAAAGGAGAAAGTTCAAAACATTTATCATTGACCTTTTGCACAAGGGGAAGTTTGGATTCAATGGGAATGGAAGTCAGAAGTTTTTTGAGCGGATAGTAATTCTTCTTCGTTAATTCTTTGAACCCGCCTGCAATCTTTTTTCCGGATGCATTGGCAATAGTGGATGCCGTGGAAGCCGCATTCAGCATGGATTTTTCTGATAATTCTTCAGTAAATCCATAGCCCACTTGTTCTCCCTTGACCGTCCGTATTCCGACTCCAAGGGCAACCTGACTGAATGCCCTGTTGACTTTGCCATCCTCCAGGAGAAGCCAGTTCCTTATTGTGTGTTCAAAAAACAGATCAGAAAAATCTCCCCCTTTGGAAAGTGCCTTTGATAATATTTTTTGACACAAGGCATCTGTGATACCGAATTCTTTTTCAAAATAGCCGGATTGATCACTCCGGGCGAAGCTGTGCAATCCTTTTGGTAAAAGAGGTGCAGCAATTGAAACCGCGGCAGCAGTCGCTGAAGTCTTAATAAATGAACGCCTGGAAAATTTTTTCATAAATACCTCCTTACTATTACTTCATAGAAAGATTATTTAATCTTATAAAAGTTAATATAGCTCACTCCTTTTATATATACGTTATTCAGTTGAAGAGAGTTGCCAAGCTGAAATCTCTAGTTTATCTATTCAAACAAAGAAAAATCTGATTCATCAAGAAGGGTTTTGAATTGTTCCACATCTTCGTCCATAACCTTTTTGTATTTTTCCATGAATTTACTCAGTTTTGTCTTGACTTTTTCATATTTTACTTTTTCTGCTTGCGTGATAGGATGGTATTCTGCTCCCATAATTCCCCAAACGGCTCTCATCACCTGGTTTCTGAGACTGGCTGAACGGTCAGCTATACCCTGTTTAGGGGGAGTTGGGTCAAGAATTTCGGATAGTTCTTCCAGTTTGGATTCAAGGCTCTTCATTGCTTCTTGTATTTTTTCATAATTCTCTGTTTTTTCAGAAGAAATATGACTCTTCACTGTTTTCAATGCATTTTGAGTTTTCTCAATCTTTCCACTGGCTTCATTCAATTTCTCCATGAGTTTCTCAGCTTTCTTGCTCTTTTTGTAGTTATTTTCCAGCACGCTCAAGTCTACTTCAAACCGTGGATCTGTTTTTACCTTCAAAGTTCCGCTTGCTTCCTCTTTTTCATATTTTACTTTGATTGTGTATTCGCCGGGCAGGACTTTTGGTCCAAAGCTTCCACGCCGGAACCGGGAAGTTTCCCTGGAGGAATCGTCCTCTTCCTTTGTTTCTCTGAAGTTCCAGTAAACCCGGTTTATACCTCTGCTTTCAGTTCCTTTGAGACTGGCAATCTTTTCTCCTTCACTGTTTTCAATGACGATATCAACTTTTTCAGAACGCTGAGGACCATTTCTCTGAGACCTTCCAGAAAAACTTCTTTGTCCAGCTTCGTCCCCTGAAGTTTTGCTTTTCCCGGATTTCTCCGCTTTTTTTTCACTTGGAATGAGATAATAAGTAATCCAGGCTCCAAATCTTTTGTTTTCTCCCATGAAAGCTGTGTCTCCGGGACACATGTAGGAGGTTAACCCGCCCTGCCTGAATTGATTGGCATCCTGTATTTCAAAAAGATACAGCTTTTTACCTGCAATGTCTTCAGATATTTCTCTCAATGGAGTGATATCATCTATGATATAGAGTGAACGTCCATGGGTGGCGATCAACAGATCATTTTCCCGCGGGTGTACCCCTAAATCACGAACTGGAACAGTGGGAAGACCGTGAGTCCACTTTATCCAGTTTTCACCCCGATCAAAGCTCACATACAGCCCGAATTCCGTTCCCAGAAAGAGAAGATTTTTATTAACCGAATCCTCTTCAATAACGTGAACAAATCCGTCAATTTCCGGGGAAGCCAGGCTTTTCCAGCTTTGGCCAAAATCATCTGTCACATAGACATAAGTCGTCCAATTAGAGCGCCTGTGGTCATCGAACACCACATAGGCTGTGGCTGCATCAAATTTGGATGCTTCGACATGCGGAATCCATGTTGCAGGGGGAACTTTTCCTTTTTTGCCCGAGGTCAATTCTTTGGACACAAGCTGCCATGTTGTTCCTCCATCCCGGGTCAGCTGCAAATTTCCATCATCAGTTCCCACCCAAATAATTCCTTTCTGAACAGGACTTGGAGCAATACACAAAATGGCACAGTGGTTCTCTGCATTGGTCACATCCAGAGTCAAGCCGCCGCTTTCTGCCTGTTTTTGTTTCTCCGGATCATTTGTGGTAAGGTCAGGACTGATGATTTCCCAGGTTTGTCCTTTGTCTTTGCTTCGATGGACGAATTGGCTCCCCAGATAAATGGTTTGAGGGTCAAAAGGATCGACTGCAAACCCAGCATTCCAGTTGTATCGGTGTTTGACATCGGATTCAGTGGGAACAATTCCCCGTCTTGTCCCTGCTTTGGTATCAAAATAGTAAAGATTTCCTCCCTGGGACATTCCGTATCCTGCTCCTGGATTTTCCGGATCTGGTTCCGTATCAAATCCATCGCCTCCACCAACAGTCTTCCACATATAATTATAGATTCCGCGTTCTTTGAGCACATAAGCAGGCCCCCTCCAGGATCCATTATCTTGAAGACCTCCGTAGACATAGTAGGGAAGCTGGTTATCAAAACTGGCATGGTAGAACTGGCCAATAGGAAGATTTTCCACAAAACGCCAGGATTCACCGCGATTATGGCTGATAACAACCCCACCATCATTTCCCACGATCATATCTTCTCCATTGGAATGGATCCACATGGCATGAAAATCGGAATGAGCCTGCCTGAAGGATGGCAGGTTCCTGAAATTTTTTCCGCCGTCTTCACTGACCATCATCCTTCCATGAAGCATGTAAATAATATGTTCATTGACAGGATTGACCCAGATGCGCTGGTAGTAAAAAGGCCGGTTGCTCACTTCATCCTTATTGTTGACCATTCTCCAGTTGAAACCTCCGTCTTCTGAGCGGAAAAGGGTGGTTTTCTTTGCTTCCACAAGCGCATAGACAACATTGGGCTTGTTTGTTGAAAAGGCAATCCCTATTCTTCCCAATTCCCCTTTTGGAAGTCCATCCTTGTCTGTGAGCTTTTTCCAATCTTTCCCGCCATTTACGGTTATGTACAGACCGCTTCCAGGGCCTCCTGATTTAAAAAACCAAGGCCAGCGTCTGTGCTCCCACATTGCCGCTATTATCTTGTTCGGATTATCAGGAGCCATAGCCATATCTGCTGCTCCTGTTTTTTCATCGACATAAAGGACTTTCTCCCAGCTTTCTCCCTTATTTGTTGTTTTGAAAACCCCCCGTTCAGGATTTTCGCCCCACGTTGTTCCCAGGGCTGCCACATAGGCTGTATCAGGATCATTGGGATCCAGAAGAATCTTGGATACCTTTTCTGTCTTTTCAAGACCGATGAATTTCCAGCTTTTTGCTCCATCCATGGTGAGATACACACCGCGTCCAACTCCGCAGCTGTTTCTTGGAGCCGCTTCTCCAGTGCCTACCCATACGATATCAGGATTTTGAGGATTTATGGCAATAGCGCCTATCGATGAAACAGGCTGTTGGTCGAAAACAGGATTCCAGGTGAATCCTCCATCCACAGATTTCCATAATCCTCCGGTGGCAGCGCCCACGTAAATGAGCTTCGGATTCGAGCTTAAAGAGTCAACAGCTCCAATCCTTCCGCTCATGCTGGAAGGACCAATGCTTCTAGCTTTGAGCCCGGAAAGCAAATCAGGATCTATATCAGCAAAAACCGTTTGACTCCATATTAAGAAAAAAGAAACAAGTAAGACAATTGTTTTAAGACATGATTTTTTCATTCATTTCCTCCTATTTTTTTTTAATCTGTTTTATTATTCAATATGTTCACCATTTTAAAATCTATATCACACAGATAAAATTCAGTCAATTTTATAAACAATGAAGTATTCTCCTCTCTTTCTATGCTTTACTGCACCCATTTCATTATTCTCCTAATTGATTCAAAACTTGCCTATAAATCTGGACAAAATTTTCTCTGGTTAGATGATAAATCTTCCCTTTATTTTTATATTGCTTCACAAATTTCTTAGAAAGAGTCGCTAGAACAATCTTATCTGAACCAAGCACCATTTGGACAGTATCTCTGAACTTTTTTGAATAAAACTCCATCATCCCAATCTCATCTATGACCACATATTCTGAATCAGAAAAGCTCTCCATGAATTTCTCTATGATTTCATCAATCGCTTTCACATCCACTTTATATCTTGAAACACCCGGCCCCTGCTTGATATTGACAGAAGCCATAATTTCTTCTTTCCCAGAGGCTAAATCAATGATTTTAAATCCCTCCCGGATGTCTTGAGTTTTAATTTCAGGAGTTACAAAGCCAGATACATTTTTGTCAGATATTCTGTCCAGTATTTTTTGTATCAAGGTAGACTTGCCGCATCTGGGATTGCCGGTAATGAAAATATTCATCGATCTTTTCTCCTGGTCTTTTTACTTTGATTCTCCGGAGACAACAGCCGAAAACAGCTTTAACGAAGAAATTCAATGTCGAAATAAAAAAATCCCTCTCTCAATAATGGAAGTAAAGAAAACTCCTTCTTACTTAAATAATGATAGATTGTCTCATATCAACCGAGAAGTGCATGAAATTCTGGAATTACTATACAAAGCCCATATTTTTCTGTCAAGAAAAAAACATAAAACCATTTCTTTCTTTATTATTTTAAAAAAAAATATCTATTTCATAGTCAATAACATAAATGGGACGATCAAAAAAAACAGTTCATTCACGCATGGCTTCCAATTTTACCTTTAATCCCTGTCTTTTGTGAATTAGCTGTCCAGCCATTTTTTCAGGTCTTTGATTTTACGGCTTATGAGATTTTTTCCGGCATTATAGTTATCTTCCCAATCATAAAAGGCAAGCATGCGGCCAGGTTCACGCTCGAAATTAGGATTAAGTAAAAATAAATATGAATTCTCTTTCTTTTCAGCTAATTTCTCCATCATCATATAAAATGTGTTCATGAGTGCCGGTACCATCCCTTCATCACTTTTCTTTTCCTTTGCCAATTTATTGCAGGTAAGGCTGATTCCTACAATTTTCTTTAATCCCTTATCCAGTAAAGGCTTTGTAGGAACAGGATCCAGCACACCTCCATCCACAAAAACCCTTTTTCCAATTTTATATGGAGGAAGTATACCAGGGATGGATATGGAAGCCATCACAGCATCCACCAGTTTTCCTCTGGAAAGATAAACGGCCTTTTTTCTGTTTATTTCTGTTGCACACACATATAAGGGGATTTTCGTATCTTTGAACGTTTTCTTATCAAAGAAATTATCGGATAGAAATTTTTTAATTCTCTTTCCTTTAAACAACGATATTTTGGGATTGTTGGGATCGGCAAGTTTCAGATAGTCTCTCCTTTCCATTTCTTTAACCTTATCAAAAAAAGAATCGATTTCTCCATATAAAGCATAATAAGTTCCTACTAATGATCCCACACTGGATCCGCTGACAGCTGATATTTTGATGTCTTCTTTTTCCAGCCTTTTAATGATAGGAATGAGAGCAAATCCGCGAACAGCACCGCTTCCCAGAGCAAGCCCAATTTCTCTTTTTCTCAATTTAGAAAATATCCTTTTGTCTCTATTATAACAAATAATGGTTCCTGTTCAATTTATCATTTATTCTCCATTCGACAATGTTATTAAAGTATAAACTTCCTCTTCTCAAAAAATAAAAGATAACTCCTTATACTCCGATAAATTAGGGGAAGATGAATTCTCTTTTAAAGCTGATAGAGAAAACGACAAATGCGTTCAAATTAAAACCATTTCCCAAGGGCCGAACTGGATTCAATAGAGGGAAGTGAAAGACCTGAGTTTATCTGTTTCACCAGAACTTTTTAACTTTCTCAATGCTTTGGCTTCTATTTGCCGAACTCTCTCTCTCGTCACATTAAAATACTGACCTATCTCTTCCAAGGTATGTTCATTACCGTCAATCAATCCAAATCTCATCTTCAATATTTGGGCTTCCCTTTCTGTAAGGGTATTCAAAATAGTCTCAATATAACTTCTTAAACGGGTTCGAATAACTGTTTCTGCTGGAGAAGGATTCTGTTCGTCTTGAATAAAATCCTGAAGCCGGCTGTCTTCCTTGTCCCCTACAGGCAAATCAAGGGAAACAACATTTTGGGCTGCTTTCATCACTTTTCTCACTTTATCAACAGAGATATTCATTTTTTGGGACATTTCTTCAACGGTTGGTTCTCTTCCCTTATCCTTTCTCAATTCTCTGGATACACGCTTGAGCTTGTATATATTATCCACCATATGAACAGGAACTCTCACTGTCCTTGCTTGATCTGCAATAGCACGGGTAACAGCCTGTTTGATCCACCAGGTAGCGTACGTCGAAAATTTGTTTCCTCGGCGATAATCAAACTTCTCTACAGCCCTCATCAAACCTATATTTCCTTCCTGTACCAAATCCATAAATTTCATTCCGCGATTGAGGTGCTTCTTCGCAATAGACACCACTAGCCTCAAGTTAGCTTTCACCAGTTCTTTTTTTGCCCCATCACTCACTCTTTTTCCTGTAGAGACAGCCCTCAATACTTTTCTCAATCCTTGGGGATTCAAGCCAATTTCTTTTCTCTGCTGTCTCAGGCACTGATTGATTCTCCGCACTCTCTTTTCATAGTTTTTCTTTCTATTCTGGCTCTTTGTTTTTTTCAAATATAAGTTTAGTTCTTCTTTTTCTTCTTCCCATTTATCAATTTGCCCCAGCCTCTTGTATAGTTCATCAATCATTTTTTCCCAGTAATGGGATTGAATAGGCAATTCTCTTATGAGCTGGCTTATTTCAATCACTAGGCGCGCCCTCAAAAAAGTGTACTTTTTCAATACGGGAATTTTTTCCAAGCGGGAATATATTTTCTTTATCTGCTTTATCTCGCTCAAAAGCCATTCTCTTTTTTCTTCCTGTTCCCTTTGAGACATATTTCTGTTAAACTCAAACACCTCAGAAATGACCTCAGGATATTCTTTGATTTTTTCCTCCAGAAAAAACACATGATTGAGAGCCAAACGGATTTTGGAAATAGCCCGGCCGATGATTTTTTCTCCTTTTTCGATTTCTTGGGCTAATCTGATCTCATCTTCACTGGTCAGAAGAGATGTTCGTCCCATATCCTGAAGATATAATTTGAATGGATCGGTGGTCGGTTCTAAATCATGGAGTAAAGACGAAACATTCTTTTTTCTTCTTGAATCATTGATAATTTTAACTCCATGATCCTTCAACAATTTGAGAAAATCAGAAAAATCCTCTTCTGAATCCAGTTCATTTCGGATAGTTTCGCTGATTTCTTCAAAATCGAGGTTTCCCTCTTTCATTCCCTTAGAGATGAGCTGATAGAATTCTTCCCTTTCATATTTCTCTGTATTTTCGTCAATTATTCTTTTACTTATAAACATTTCCACTACTATAACGATAAAGTAAGTAATTTTGTTTCAATATTCTAGATTTTTTTTCTTATAGATCCCAGCAACTACTGAATATCTATCGATTCCCATAGACATAATCTCCTATGCGGCGCATCCATATCATTTCTTCCCTGTTCATCAGTCCCTTATTGGTTTCAACCAGATTCTCTTTCATCTGGCTGTATTTCCAGGGGGATGTGATCGTCATATCTATATCAGGATTGGACAGGACAAAACGGTAGCAGTCTCCTGCAGAGGGGGGTTGTTCTTTTTTCGGAATTTTTTTTGATCTGGCTAACTGCATGTAGTCAGTGGCAGTGAATCCTATGATTCCTGGCCTCCGCTGCGGTAAATAAGGGAACAGATCTATTTCTGCGCCTCTATGAGCAGCATTGTATCGGACCATTAAGATGTCAAAATGACTGTCTATCGCTAACCTGGCTAAAAGGTTCCGATTATGACTTGAGATTCCGAGATAACGAAAAAGACCTTCCTGCCTCATCTTTTCAGCAGTTTCTATCAGATAAGAATTCGGATATTTATTATACAAACCAAGTAGAAAAACATCGGCAAAATCAATTCCCAATCTTCGCAGCCCCCTCTTAAGGCTCCATCTTATCCCTGAAGGCCGGATGTAAGACTGCACAGCAATGATGACATTTTTCCTTGGTTCCCTTCGAAGAATCCTCCGGATGGCTTTAGCCATAAATGGAGTTCGTATTGCTCCCCAGTAAAAAAAATTGCAACCCGCTTCAAATGCAGTTTCAATCGCTTTCGAGGACATGGTATAGGAAGAACCCAATCCCAGCCTTCCGGTATAAAGATCCGTTCGTCCCAATTGGATCCTTTCCTCCAGCCAAGTGCTCACTTTTACATCCCTCTCTCTATTTCTCATCTATTATTTGCATTTGGGGGAACATATCATTATGACTCCTTATTATAAGTGTTTCAAATCCGTTTATTCATAATAAAAATATATGAATATATAAATTATATCTGTTAAATTCTTAAAGTAAAACAGGAATTTATTGAATTATATTAATTTTTCTATTTCAAGAGAGTTTATTATATCGTTGAAAAAATTAATGCTGTTTTTCAAGATGCGGCAACTTTTTATGACAACTCTCCCTATCCGTTACTGGAAATTTATAGTCAGTTTGTGACGTGATCACTTCACTTCAATTTTATCCTGAGCCAGGACTATTGCAGATTCATCAGAAAAATTTTTGTAATAAGATATAAAACGGTCGATTTCAGAGGCATCCTGTTCTTCAAGATTGTGTGCCCACCGGTAAGAAATGGGCTGGTACCATAGTTCTGCCTGTATGAGAAAGGGCCCCTGGCGGTCTTCTATTTGGATCATATAACTAATCCTATCTCCTCCGCCTTTGAAATCACTATCCTCAGCAGCTTCGCCTTGAACAGCGATATCTTCCTCTGCTGTAGACTTGTCAAACCCCTTTGGCAGGAGGCGATTGTCCTTGATATACTTGATCCCTGAAAGGAGAACGGTGGTCACTTTATCTTCATGATCCGCCATAATACTTTCATATATCTGAACCTCATCCGAGCTGACAATCTTCGTATAATGGGGCTCATAACGCTTTGGATCTGAGTCATTGTCATTTCCTTTAATGGAACCGTCAGAATGGATTTTGCCGGATTCAAAAATCACATTATGATCCCTATCATATATTATTAAATGAATCCAGGCTCGGCGGGAGGGATAGGCAGAAGGCAGTTTGTGACCGGCCTGATTCCAGATAGAAACATCTGCCTTTATCCAACCTGCTGATATCTTTACGTTTTGCAGTTTCAATCGGGCTGAAGAAGAACTGAGATGAGCGGCTGTCCTTAGAGAAGTGGTAGCCAGTTCCTGGTTTAAGGCTTCCACGCCAAGGTCATAATGATAGCGATTCAATATTTTAGGCATAAAAAAGTTCCCACCTCTAAAAACATGACGGGAAACCTCTTCTCTCTCTTTTCCAACCACCCCGGTTATAGAAGTTGGACTCTGCACAACCGGCATATGACAGGATTGACAATTCCGGGTATTGGCGTAATAACTGTGTTTCCACTCCAGGTAAGGAACCTGTTCCGGAAACTCTCCAATGACTTTTCCATTTTCATCAAGAACATGAGTATAGAGAGTATGACAGGATGCACACAACTCAGAACTCTGGATGTGATCCGCCTGATTGGGAATAAACTCTGCAGAGGAGTTCATGAGGGATTTGCGCCCCTCATCGATTTCATAGGGGCCAAAAATGATTCTTTGTCCAAGGGGTGTTGTGGTATCAACCACAAAACCTGCTGTAAAGCTATCTTTTTCACCCAGCTTATCTTTCTTAATCTGATGGCACATGGAGCAGGAAACACCATTAGCTGCCAATTGATCTTCTTTTGTGATCTGTTTCGTGATGGGGAGATGCATAAAAACCTTTCCTTTTTTTCCACTGACTTTAGCCACGTATCGACTCATGGGCATATGACAGGCAGAGCATTCATGCTGGATAGCGTCTTTGGCAGACGAATGAACAATGGTCTCGCGTCTGACCGATGCTTGCCAATAAGGATCACGTGAAGAATGAGCCATCATAGAGGAACGCCAGTCAGATCCAAATGAGATGTCTTCTCCTTTGGGAGTGACCAGTCCATTATGACAGGATATACAGCGGTCTGAAGTATGAAAAATCTGAGGTAATGAAACAGCCAAAACAATAGTTAACATCAATAAAACCGAAATAAGAAGCAAAATATATTTTTTGATCATTGTCTTACCACCCTTCTAAAAATCCACCATCAAACCAATCCCACAGGAGGTAGACCATCACCTGAATATCCCGGTTGGAAGCATGGTTTGCGGGAATACGCACACCAATATTAAACATAATATGCTGACGCGTATTCAGGGTCACCTGAATCTGCGGCACGATATCCCAATGTATATTGGCTCCGGATGCCAACTCCCTGGATGCAAGCAGTTCAACCATAGGAGACCAGGCACGCCCCCACCATCCACCAGTGGTGAATGTCCGCCCCATGGCAAAACGAAGGAAGGCTTCATTTTCAGCCTTGTTTCTTTGGAATGGAAATTCTGCTCCTAACTGAGAGTGAAGAAAGAAATCCGCCGGCAATATTTGGCCGTAGGATAAAAAAGGTTCAAAAACAAAGGTTTCTTTCCCAAAACCTGTGTTTTCATCTCCTGTGGGCAAGATAATTTCTGCAGCAACACTGACAATGGACCCGTTCTTCAAGCTATGAGCGAGAGCCCGTTTAACCCCCACAGCAACATCTCCCAGATTTGATGTCCAGTCAGTTGTTGAATCAATTCCATTGGGCACAGGCATCTCACTCCATCCAAAAGGAACCACAATTTCAATCTGATTGCGGGAACCAAATCGTTGTTCGTATACAAATTTTCCTGAAATCAAATCAAGGTTTTCGCTTGCACCGAAAGTCAAAACCGCCTCATCTTCTGGATATGCTTTCTCAGTGAACATAGCCCGGGGCAAATTCAGAGCACCGCGAGGCCAATCCTTGCTGGCACACAATGTTTTGATGTATTCAACCGCTTTTGTTATCTCCTCAACAGAAAGAACGGTTCCGAACGAAGGCATTATTTTTGAGAAACCTCTGACCGGTCCTCCCTGATGAGCAACAGCAACCCAATCGGCAGTGGGTTCTCTGGAGGCAAAATCACAATCTGTGAAATCGGGAAGAGGAATATCAAAACCCACCCGGCTTTGCGGTTGTCCTCTGCCGTCAGCTCCATGACAGTTGGCACAAGCCATGAGATAAATCTCCTGACCGGTCATTGTTTCGCCTGAGGCCTTATTCTGTATCGAATTCTTTGCCGACAGCCACAAAGAAATGATAACAATCAGAGTAGCGGCTATTAAAATAACACGAGGCAATTTTTGGTTGCTTTTCATGTTCAATTCCCCTTTTATGTAAAAAAAATAATCTCTGTGAATAAATCAAAAATTCACTCAGCACTTTTTATGATATCATTTGAATTCTATTAACCAGAATACCATATATTTCATGCAAACAAAACTTTAACCAGATTTTATCTCTATCTCTATATCCATTGCAAGCTAAATAATACTTAAATCCGTATTAAAATCATTCAGTGAACTCCTCTTCCATAGAAATTGAAATATATCCTTTTTTTATCTATAATAATTTGGTACGATAAATTCATTGGGGAAAAAGGAAGAATAGATTAAAGACAAAAAAGCCAATGTCTCACATTGATAACATATTTGATAACTTTGTCAAACTCTCTCCTGACGCCGTGATCATAACAGACCTCAGCGGAAAAATTATAAATGCGTCCAAACAAACTCTTGAACTGTGCGGCTTCAAAGATAAAATGGAACTCGAAGGCAAGAAATTTTTTGATATTATAGCCCCTGAATCCAAGGCAAAAGCCATTATCTATCTGAATAAGACTCTAAAAGAAGGTATCACAAAAAATCTTGAATACACACTACTAAAAAAAAACGGAGAACATTATATAGGCGAAATCAGCACAATTGTGATTGATGGAGAAGAAGAAAATCAAAAAATATTTGTTGCCACTATTAGAGATGTAACAGATCATAGACGGGCACAAAAACAGCTTCAAAAATCTATCAAAGAAAAAGAATATTTGCTTCAGGAAATCCATCATAGAGTTAAAAACAATCTTCAGGTCATATCCAGCATCCTTGATATGAGCAGTATGAGAATAAACACTCCTAAAGCAAATAATCTAATTAAAGATGCCCAGTCAAAAATTCAAACGATGGCTTTCATTCATTCTCAACTGTACAGAAGTGAGAGATTTGATCAAATCAAAATGCACGACCACATTAAAGAATTGATAGAATATCTTCTAACTGTTTATGCAAACAGGAAAAGGATTTCCTATTACTTAGATATTTCAGATGTCAACCTCCCTTTAACTCAAGCCATACCATGCGCTTTAGTTCTCAACGAATTGATTTCAAATGCTTTCAAACATGCATTCAAACAAAGAAAAAATGGCACTATAGAAGTGACAATGCAGGCTTCAGCAGGTAATATATTATTATCTGTTAAGGACGATGGAATTGGAGTCAAAAGTGAAATCAATATTTATGAAACTCAAAGCCTCGGAATGAAACTGGTGCGAAACCTTGTCCAAAAACAACTGAAAGGCAAATTTGAAATGAAAAGAAAGAATTACACAGAATTCAGCATCAAATTCCCTTCTTTCTCACAGGAGGTCAATCATGACAAATATCATGGTCGTCGATGATGAAGCAACCATTACCACTCAATTAGAAGAACGTTTGACATCCATGGGATATAAAGTCGTCGCAAGTGCTTCATCAGGGCAAGAAGCTGTTCAAAAAGCAAAAGAAAATAATCCTGACGTTATATTAATGGACATTGTTATGCCCGGAAAAATAGATGGGATCAAAGCAGCAGACTTGATAAAAAAAGAGCTAGATATACCCGTGGTTTTTCTTACAGCCTATGGAGATGAAAAATTTATTCAAAGAGCGAAAAAGGTTGAACCATTCGGATATATTATAAAGCCATACAACGAAAATGAATTAAAAGCTGCTGTTGAAATTGCTATATTTAATAAAAAAATTTATAAGGAACTCAAAAACTCAGAAAAAGAATGGCAAAAGCTTACAGAAAACATCCGAGAAGGCATTATTCTCACAGACAAAAAAATGAAAATAGTTTTCTGGAATAAGGGCGCTGAAAATATCTTTGGATATGACCAAAACGAGGCTAAAGGAAAACCTTTAGATTTTATTTTATCAGAAGGAACCAAAAAGAAGTATTTAAAAGGGCTAAACCAGTTAATCTCATCAGGAAAATCAGAAATATCTGATAACTGGGTGGAAATGGTGGGAGTCAAAAAAGACTGGAGCAGATTCCCCATGGAAATAGTCTTAGATACCAGAGAAGGGGGAAAAAACAAATATTTTATTTTTATAATCAGGGATATCACAAGACAAAAAAGAATAGAATCTCAAATGAAAACAAAAATTAAAGAAAAAGAAATTCTTATCGAAGATTTTCAAGAGCGAGTCAATCAAAATTTATCTCTGATATATAGACTTTTAAGTATGCAGCATGATTTTAATAAATCCAGACATCCCATATCCCAAAAAATGGAAAGTCATGATTATATTCAAGATATGGATTTAGTATATGGAAGCAAGTTTCAACCTAACAAAGCATTAAAAGTCAACTTACCCAAATACATACAAAGTATCACAAAAAGATTATTCGACTCTTATAAAGTCAATAAAAACAAGATCACTTTAAACCTGAATATCAGTGATATTTATTTGAATGTCAAAACCGCAACTCTTTGTGGACTGATTATAAGCGAACTTGTCTCAAATTCCATTAAACACGCCTTCCCTGACAATAGAAAAGGAAAAATTTCTGTCTGTTTCAATAAAGAAAATGAGAATCAATATTCTATTCAAGTTAAAGACACCGGGATTGGATTTCCCTCCGATCTGGACTTCAGAGATCCCCAATCAAGAGGATTGGAAATAATCAATGATATGACTTCTCAGCTTAATGGGACAATCAAGCTCAAAAAAGAACAGGGAACAGAGTTTACAGTAACCTTCAATTTATAAAGATAAAAATCATTTCTTTGATCTTTCTTCAAGAATGCTTTCAAGCCTCTCCTCAATGATCATCTCTATCATTTCACTCAAAGCGATGTGGGAAGCAGAAATTTTATTCTTATTGGAAACAAAAAAATCAGATATATCACATTCCAGTCCCTGGGCAATTTTATTCAATATCTCCCAAGTTGGATTTTTATAATTTCCTTTTTCAATATTGCAAAGACTAGAGGCAGGAATTTTTGCTTTCTCTGCCAACTCTTTTTGCATCATTGACTTCTCTTTTTTTATGTGGCTTTTTTTAGATTTTCTTATGCTGCTGATGTTTTCTCCTAAGTCCTTTAAAGTGAAAGCCACCTTCTATCTTCTCCGTTTAAAATAATTACACTATAAATTAATATCACAAATAATTTTTTTATTCAATCAGCATAAAATCTAACAGTTTTTAGGAAAAAATTCAGTCATTCTTAAAATATATTTAATTATTTTTTTATAAATTACTTGACATATTAATTTATCTTAATTATATTATCTGCAGTTATAATTTTTATGATGAGGAATAATTGAGTGAATTGAGTGCGGGCTGAATAAATACTTTTTAAAATGAATCCACACAAATTTAAATTAAATAGGAGGGATAATGACTAAACTCACCATTGAGGAACTAAAAAATATCCGAGAAAAGGAGAAAGATAAAACCCTTGTAAGCAAAGACGGGCCTTTTAATGTCAAAGTGACCGTTCATATGGGAACATGCGGAATCGCAGCAGGAGCAAGAGATATCATGAAAGCCTTTATGGATGAAATTGAAAAAAATAATGCCGAAAATATATTCGTCACCACTTCCGGATGTGCTGGTTTGTGCAGTCACGAACCCATGGCTACGGTGGAATTCGCTGAGCATATTCCTATCAAATATATCGATTTAACCCCTGAAAAAGTAAAAAAAATCTTTAATGACCATATCATGAATCAAAAACCAGTACAGGACTATGCCCTAGGTGCTGGAAGTGAACGGTCTATTTAAGAAGGAGAATAAAATGGCAAAAAAACATTATAGAATGAATCTGGTTGTTTGCGGTGGTTCGGCTTGTGTTTCTAATAATTCATTTGAGATTAAAAAAACCCTTGAGAAAGAGCTCAAGAAACATGGCTTGGAAAAAGAAATCGAAGTCACAACTTCCGGATGCAATGGATTTTGCGATACTGGTCCGGTTCTTCTCGTAAAACCGGATAACATTTATTACAACCATCTAAAAATAAAAGATATCCCTTATCTGGTTGAGGAACACTTTTTAAAAGGCCGCCCCGTTAAAAAAATGATGTTCATCCCTCCTTCCGAAGAAACCCTAATGCCAAAATTGAGTGAATTGGATTTCTTTAAGAAACAAATTTTACTTGTTCTGCGAAATAGAGGTCTCATCGACGCTGAAAAAATTACTGACTATATCGCTAAAGATGGCTACATGGCTCTCACCAAGGCGCTTACCGAAATGACTCCTGACGAAATAATCAAAGAAATAAAAAATTCAGGTCTGAGAGGAAGAGGGGGAGCTGGATTTCCAGCCGGGATAAAATGGGAATTAGTAAAGAATGCGAAAGGAGATAAAAAATATATCATTTGTAATGGAGATGAGGGAGACCCTGGAGCGTATATGGACAGAAGCATTATTGAATCAGACCCTCATTCCGTTCTTGAGGGAATGCTCATAGGGGCCAGAGCTGTCGGTTCCGACGAAGGAATAATTTATATCCGCAATGAATACCCTATCGCTTTAAAAAGAATGAACACAGCTATAGCCCAAGCCAGAGAATATGGGCTTTTAGGAAAAGATATACTGGGGACCGGCTTTGATTTTGATGTTCGGATCGTCCGGGGAGCGGGTGCTTTTGTGTGCGGAGAAGAAACTTCTCTCATTGCATCCATTGAGGGGCGGCTCAGTGAACCCAGACCAAAACCTCCATTTCCCGCTCAAAGCGGGCTATGGGGGAAACCCACTAATATTAACAATGTTGAAACCTGGGCCAATGTTCCCATAATAATAAACAGAGGTGCGGATTGGTTTTCCTCTATTGGAACCGAATCCAGCAAAGGAACGAAAGTCTTCTCTGTTGTTGGCAAAGTTAAAAATACAGGGCTTGTTGAAGTTCCAATGGGCACCACTTTGGGAGAAATTATATTTGACATCTGCGGCGGAATCGCCAATGACAAAAAATTTAAAGCCGTTCAAATTGGGGGTCCTTCTGGAGGATGTATCCCTGCGGAGCTTCTCAACTTGCCCATAGACTATGAAAGTCTGACCGACGCCGGAGCTATGATGGGCTCAGGGGGAATGGTTGTCACAGATGAGAGCACATGCATGGTCGATCTGGCTCACTTTTTTTTGACTTTCATAAAGGACGAATCATGCGGAAAATGCACTCCATGCAGGGAAGGTATTCCAAAAATGCTTGAATATTTAAAAAGCATTAAAGAAGGAACAGCAGATATGAAGGTTCTGGATGAATTGGAAGATCTGGCATGGGCCATAAAGGATTCGGCTCTATGCGGCTTAGGAAAAACAGCACCCAATCCATTTCTCACAACTTACCGCTATTTCAAAGACGAATACCTTGCCCATATTAAATATAAAAAATGTCCTGCTGGAGTATGCAATCAACTTGTATCAGCTCCCTGCCACCATACCTGCCCCATAGGGACAGAAGCCAGCTCCTATATTGCTCTTATTGCCCAAAGTAATTTTGAAAAAGCTCTGAATGTTAACTACTGGGTCAATCCAATACCCAGCGTTTGTTCCAGAGTGTGCCATCATCCCTGCGAAGCAAAGTGTAAAGCTGGCTTGTTTGATAAACCCATCGCAATTAGGTCTTTGAAACGATTCTTAGCTGACTATTCCAACAACAATGGCAAAAAACATAAGTTCAAGCCGGTAAAAAAACAATATGAAAAAGTTGCAGTCATTGGCTCAGGACCATCAGGACTGATGGCTGCATGGGAACTCGGCAAGAAAGGATATGATGTCACTATTTTTGAATCAGAATCAGTTCCTGGAGGGATGCTCTCATGGGGCATTCCAGAATACAGACTTCCCAAATCGATTCTTTCTTCCGAAATTGAGGCCATCTTTGATTCAGGTATAAATCTCCAAACCAACACAAAAGTCGGGAAGGACCTCTCTTTAGATGATATTTTCAAACAGGGATATCAATCTATATATATATCCACTGGAGCCCCCTTAAATATCAAGCTTGGAATTCCGGGAGAAGATGTTGAAGGGGTTATTGATCCCATAAAATTTTTAAAAGAATACAATCTTAAAGGAAAGTCAAAAATCGGGAAAAAAGTTGCGGTTATCGGCGGAGGAAATACAGCATTGGATGCAGCAAGAACCGCTCAACGTCTAGGTGCTGAAGTGACGATTCTTTATAGAAGAAAAAGAAATGAAATGCCCGCCAATGAAGAAGAAATCGACGAGACTTTGGAAGAAGGGATTGAAATCAAGTTCTTGACAACACCTGTCAAAGCCCATTCTAATAATGGAAAACTCAACAAGATCACATGTCAAAAAATGAGCCTCAGCAAATTTGATAAATCCGGGAGGAGAAAACCTGAACCTATGGAAGGAAGTGAATTTGATATAGAAATCGACACACTCATCCCTGCAATAGGACAAAAACCAGATCTTTCCATTCTTGGAGGAAATTCTGGATTGAAATTATCAAAATGGAACACTTTGGAAATAGACTCTGAAACTATGGCAACGAATAAACCAGGGATATTTGCAGGAGGAGATGTGGTTACTGGCCCGGCAACTGTCCTTGAAGCAATGAGAGCAGGACAAATCGCCGCAGAGTCCATCCATAGATATTTAAGGGGAGAAAGCTTAACCCGCGATTATAAACCAACCGCATCCAGGCTTGAAGTTCCGGCTTTTGAGGTTAGTACGGAAGAAGAAGATCTCGATAGAATCCGTCCTGAAATACCAAAACTGTCACCCGAGGAAAGATTAAACAACTTCAAAGAAGTCGAACACAGCCTCACCAAGGAAATAGCCATTAAAGAAGCCAAAAGATGCCTAAGATGTGACTTGGAAAGCCTTAGAATAAAAGGAGAATAAAAAAATGCCAGGAAATAAAGTATATATTGGAAATTTATACTGTCTTGCCGATAAAGGACACCTCAGAGAATTGTTTTCCAAATTTGGTACAATTGTCAGTATCGACATGATACAGGGAACAGGATTCGGCTATGTCGAAATGTCAAACATAGCAGAAGCAGCAACAGCTATAAAAGGACTTAACGGAACAGAGTTTCTTGAACGAGTCATAAAAGTAAAATATGCGGATCATCCTATTTATTTGCAATAGTTATTAATCCGAATTAAATTTAATGAAGATGGGGATGAAAGTTTAACCGGCTTCCGAATGACTGGATTACCGCAATGATACCAGGAGTGATATCTTTGCGTGTGGTCGCCTTAAAATGTTTCACTAGAGCGTTTTTGCCCCATCGACACAGTGCTGAGAGAAGTGAACGATCAATGTCCGGCCCGTGTTTTTTTCTCGCCATACTGAAGATCCTCCCATGGAGAAGGGCCCCTAGACGACAGGACATCAGTATTGGTGTAGACATACATCGGCTGCTGTCCGCCCCCAACTCTTGGAAGCACAACAAATTCCTCACGATAATCGCCCACCACGTCATAGACAAAGGTATAACTAGAAGCATACTGAAACCCGGACCAGACGGTAGTAAAAGAGTTCGTGGATCCGTGATATCTCCGAAGCATAGATTTATTGAACACCTCTTTAACACCATCACCGTCCCAATCGATAGGTTGAGTTATGTGAAGCCATTCATCCACCTCCGTCCCCTGGCTGGTATAGAGCGTAGGGTGATGCATACCCTCGCTCCCTTTAAAGTGACACCATACCTCCATGCCTTCAAAACCCGGATCGTCCGTTATATCGGCAATCCAACCATGATGGGCATGCTGTTTTCTGGAACCTTCCCATAATATGTTTCCGTTCTTATCTACGACATAGGCACCTTGCCCTCTGGAATCTCCAAATTTGGCCCCGAACTCTACATAAAAATATGCTTCTTGCCCGGGATTGGATGGGATGATATCTCCGATATGGACTCCATCAACGTGATTCATGTTAAGCCCACCCCAACCACAAGGATCTGGCCATAAATAGCTACCATCATCATCAAAAACATAAGTACCATGAAATACCTCATCTTTACCATCTTCATCTATGTCGGCTATCTCCAACTGATGGCAAGCTGAAAGATAATCGCTCCAGTCATTATCCTTCGGTACATGCCAGTGCCAATATTCCGTCAGGTTTCGGTCAAAGGTTTGAAGATCCAAGGCGTTCCGGCCAACATAATGACCGGATTTGTAGACAATGAAAGGGCCATAGCTTTTACCTTTCAAGTAAGCAATCGATATGGCCTTTTGATGTATATTTCTCTTTGAGCTTTGGCGATTGTTGACGACTTTAACAGGGGGCACGTTATCATTTCCGGTATTGGGGTCTATGATATGCAAATAATATTCTCCGTCAGTTTCAGAACCGTGTCGCAATACACCAACTAGATCGTCTCTTCCATCACCGTCCATATCCCATAGGGTCCAAGGAAATAATGGAAGTTTACCATCGCATTCGCCAGTATCGAGGGTGAAAAGAGCTGTTGTCGCACCATTGAGATAAATTTTGACTAAGACATTATCTTCGCCTTGCACACCATCACCTCCCCGGCAAATTACCAGATAGTCGCTCAAGCCATCGCCATTCACGTCACCGATTTTCCCATATGCTCCCTCTTTGCTTGGTACCACATTTCCGATATAATGATAGAGGTGCGTTCCGGCACCCGCGGTTATGGTTTCCACATTCGAGTCTTCGCTCTCAAATCCATTATCATCAACCGCACGGACATAATAGGAGTAGCTCTGACCATCCGTTACATTGGTATCGAGATAATTGGTGGAGTCCGTGATATCGCTTGCGATCCTGAAATAACCGCTCTCACCGGGGGCTTTCCGGTAGACATTGTAACCGATAGTTGGATGCTCAGCGTCTAGTCGCCAGCCCAAGTATATCTTGTTGTGAGCCTGTCGAATAGCAAAGAAATGTGTAGGGGGATCTGGAGGAACATTGGCAATATAGGTCACTTGAAGGTAGGGTTCATAGTCCTCGTTCTCTGAAGTACACACCGAAACCCAATCACGTTTATCATCGTTGGGCGGGTTGCCTGCTATCTCCTCGGAATTACGAACGCATAACTTCGTTGTGCCTGTTTTATCAATCCAACTGATACCAGTTGATGTCAATGGGATGTCATTATAGCCGGATGTGGAAAAGTCACCAGTGCTGATCGAGCCACCATCGCCGCTGTAGTGGCTCTTGTCGTAATCGCCATTTTCAAGCGGGTCATGAGGATATGTTGGTTGACCATTCTGGACATGTATATCAAAAGCACCTGAACCTGTTTTCTTCATCATCCCGTGTAGAGATAGCGTCGCAGAGATTATGACAGCATCATCAGGAATATATGCGGTGTCGAAGTAGAAAAAGCTTCGATAGATGTAATATTCGGTGACAGCGGGATCGGTATCTTCCGCTTGACCAACGATGGCTGTTTGGCCCCCGGTGTTAATGAGTGCCGCAGAGCTTGCCGTCCATGCTGTATTATAATTAGCATCGGGACCTTCTTTGAGTTGACCGTCCGAAGAAGATGAATAAATTGTGTCGGTCACACGTGTCATTCTTGGACCACTCGCTATAGGCGGAGCCATATTCACGCCAGATTCTTTTGATATAGTTATGGGAAAGTGGGCAAATGTAAGAAATAGAATGGTTGCAATAATGGTGAGACATACAGTTTTTTCCGGATGAGTCTTTTCCATTGTCATCTTCAATAAAGGAGACAATTCGCCTGTCTGCGTGCGTTCACGCACAGGCAGGCCTTTGACCATAAATCCCAGCCACAACATGGTTTTATTGTTCAAAAAACACACCAGAATGACAGGAATACTCAAAGATGGGTATTCCCCCAAGAAAATGAATGATTTCACCTATCGCGTAAAATAAGATAGAGTAAACTGATGTTTACTTTAGAAGACATTTCAGAAATAAACTTTGGATTTAAAACCAGAAGGAGCTTTGTCATCTGGGGAGATCAGATGTTGAGAAAAGGATTCCTTCGTTTTTTGGAGAATATACTTCTTAAATCTCCCCTCGGGGTTTGGGCTCCTTTTGCCAGCAATGTGTATCATGATTTTTTCTGGTATTTCACTGTGGGTCGGAAAAGGATCAATGAATTTAAGAACCCCCCTGGGGAGAGCTCTGGGAGCAGTATTAGTTGTTGAATTTATATTCCACGTTTTTGGGAAGTCCTTTTGAGAATTCTTTGAGAGATTTGTCAAGTTCTTGTTTTTCATCCGGTTCAACCGCATAAAATGATACATTATCTCCTCCACACACCACATTATCCGGAATTTTCCACTCCCCCACTTTATGCCAGTCAGAGGGAAGCCCTCCATATATTTCATACCAGGGCGTGTATAAGATGGCGATTTTGATGTGATGCTGTTCAGAAATTCGGCTTATAAATTCTGTGCTGTAATTTCCATTTCTTTTGGCTCTAGCGACTTCCATACTGCTCAAGCCCCAGAGGTCCAGACATTCACAATCTGTTAGGTAATTGACCGCCCCGATATCATTAACAGCAATATTTTTTTGAGGATAGTGTTGTTTTAAAAAAAGTCCCATTTGATACTGCTGCTCATAGATGTTTTGGCTGGCTGTAGGAATTTCTAAAAGAGCTTTGCCCCCTCTTATCCCCAGTGTGATCACCAGAATCAAAGATATAAAAACAAGCTCAAAAACACGAATGGTTTTATTTGGCTTCTCTTTTTTTTCCTTGGTGATTATTTTGAAGATTTCCCGGGCGGAAAAAGAGAAAACCAACATCGCTAACACGATCAAATAAGCCTCATACCGGTAAAACCACCCCAATTTGGCAAACTGTATATGAAATAACAGCCCCAGAATCAACAGGGTGTTTAAAAGCAGAGGTCTGGAAAAAAACTTATACTTTTTTAAGCTCAAATAAATAAAAATAAAGACGGAGATGAACAACAGCAGAAGAATATGAGGAGAATTATAGGCTTCTTTCCAGGGAGAAATGAACCAGGTTAAAGCACCTTTCAATGATGAAAAATCCGGAGTCCTTCCTTTCAAAAGCACTGAGTTAGGCAAAAAATACCATCCATTGGATAGGGATATCCACCCATAAACAGCCACAGGGAGGAAACCTGAGATAAGAACAATCAAAGAATGGATCCATTCTTTTTTGAATGAAAAAAGACAGGCTAGAAAAAAGACCAGAAACAGAGTTTCATACCGGGTCATGGTGCCCAAAAAGGCTAAGACATACACAATCAAAGGACTTTGATTGTGATTTGAAGATGAGGATAAAAAGGTGACACCGTAATAAACAAAAAGGGTGATGAAAAGGCAGTGAAGTACATGCTCCAGGCCTGTAAAGACTAAAGGAATCAGGGGTGTTAAAAATATTATGGAGATCAAAGCAGCCAGAGTAAGAGAATTTGAGACATAATTTTTTCTTAAAATATAAAAAAACAAAATGAGCATAACCAAGCTCGTTAACAGGGACAAAATCAAAGGAATCATGAGTGATGGCCCAAATATCAAAAACATAAGAGAAATAAGGAGAGGCCAGATGAGAGAAGAAGATAAAGAAGAAAAATTCTCTTGTGAAACCCCCCAGGTTCCAGATTCAGAGAAATTTTTAGCTATATTGATATGAATATAGGTATCATCCAGAGGATAAATGAATTTTCCTTGAGTGGAAGATAGAGTGTGATTGAGAATCAAAAAAAAGCCGATCAAGAATATGCCGAGGCATATCAAAATAGGCCAGTACTTTTTTAGGATCATCGTTGCATCTCAGAGTTTTTTACGGTCTCTTTTTATGTTGATTAATAAAAATAAAAGAATGATACAGATAGAGACTGAACTTATGATGGCTCCATATAAAAAGCTTGAAGGAAAATATTTCAGCTCCACTTCATGCTCTCCCGGGGGAATCACAACACCCTTAGAGGCTAAATTCACTTTAAACACGTCTGATTTTTCTCCATTTATCCAGGCTTTCCATCCTGGCTGAAATCGGTCAGGTATAACCAGCAAAGCTTTTTTGGGTGTTTTTATCAAATATTTTTCCTTGCGTGATTTACTGCTTTTGATGTCTATTTTATAGGAATTTTCGCCTATTGTTTCCTCAAATTCAAAATCTTTTTCTATGACAGCGGTCTCCAAGGGGTTGAAACTTCTTTCAAGATACAGTTCTATCTTTTTTTCTACATTATCTTCCTTTACGGTGTTATAAACGAGATAAACCTGATTTTGTTTCTCAGCAAGCTTTTGGAAAAAGACTTCATGCCCTTCAATGATTTTTTTATGAAAAGTTAAATCTGGCAAGGGGTGATGTCCAATGTAATAGTCACATCCTGTTTTTTCTAAGATCATCTTCAGCTTTTCTTTTGGGAGAGACTCTAATGTATCAAAAGCTTTATGATACTCTTTGTTATAAACGCCGTAAAAATCCCTGTTGAAAAAATATTCAGTATCATATCCCAACCCGCAAAACGGGCACAGGCTCTGTCTAAGAAAATTATGATACTGGATGCTTTTCTGTAGATTCTCTTTGACGTCATAAGGGAGATGATTTTCTCTGTATATTTTTATCTCCCTTTTTTCTGATTGGACATAATCGGGTTTATCGAAAAATAAAGTGGAAGTCACAGGATTGATGTTTCCATTCACCAGGACTAAATCAATTATGACCAATATCAGAAACAAAGGGCCCAATATCCTTAGCTTTATTTTTAAAAAAAGAAAAATAAAGATGAGAAAGGAGAAGATAAGGAAGGCAAAAAGACCATGCCACAGATAAGCTTCTAATTTAGAAAGGAGCTGGCTGTTATCTATCACAAACAGTTTTGGTAAAGATTGTAAAAATGTATTTTTGAAAAGTGCGAATAGAATAATGAGGGATAAAGATAGAGATGTGAGAAAAAGGGCCCAATTATTTTTTAGTTTATTTGAATGAAACAATCGATCAAAACCCATGGCTGAGAGCATGGTGAGCGAAAAAAGACAGCCCATAAAATATTTGACAGGATATCGTAAGACTGAGAATGGAGGGATTTTTTTTATAAGATCATAGAAAGGGAGGTATCTTCCAGCAGCAAGAATAAAAAAGATCAGGAAGGCGGCACCAAAGAAAATATGTCTTTTGTCCCTTGGTTTTTTTAGCCCTATGAAAAATAATATGAATACCCCGAATCCAACATAAAAGCTGTAATATAGAGGATATTCTTTGTCAAACAGATGCGCTCCCCAGAAATGATTCACTTCAGTGTCCCGGTCATTTCCCAGGATGTTCGGGAAAACCAGATTAGAAAGCTGGATCAATTCCAAAGACCACATGGTTTTTTTCTGAGGATCCCGGTCACTTTGAGAGAGCATTTCTATGGATGGAAGCAGTTGAACTGATGAAATCAATACAGCGAAAATTAAGGATAGAGATGCCAGAATGAGTTTTCTTCTCTTTTTATCCCCTAAACAAATGAGCTGAATCAGGGCAAAAATAAGGGTCATGATGATAACATAGGGAGTCCCGGCTAATATCATAAGAACCCAGAAAACAGACATTGCTACAATTTTCCTATACAGCTTTTTGATAGGCCTGTTAAGCAATAAGAGAATCCAGGGCATCCAGCACAGAGCTGCCACATGGTTGTAAAATTCAAAAGACGACAGAAACATTCCGCTCAGCACAAAAACAGTCGCTGAAAAAAAGGAAGCCAATTGGGACAAGGAAAAAGATTTGGAGAGGTAGTAGATCCCCAGCCAGCCTATGATCACATGGATGAGATAGTGAAGTTTGAACGCAGTGAAAAAAGAGAGAAAAAGATATAAAAAAGTGCTGGGATAAAACACAGCGTGTTTGGGATTGGCTAAAAAAGGCTGTCCGTTCCCATAAGCATCAGTCCAAAGCGGAATTCCTTCTTCTTGATAAAGTTCAGTGCATAATTTGCGGGTGGGGATCTCAACCAGGGTTGTATCCCGAATGTAAAAGGTGTTGTTTGCAAAAAAGAAATTCTTGAATAAGATGAGGAATAAGGAAAGGAAGATTAAAAAGAAGATAAGATCTTTTTTGGTAAAGAGCTTTTCTTTATTTTGTTTTTTTGGCATTCCAAAACATTTTTGAGAGAATACTGTTTATTTTTATACTTTTTTTAGCATGTATTTAAAATAAGTGATGTATATCACAAATATCAAAAAAAAGTTAATTAATAAATCTTTTAACACTTGGAATAATTTTAATTTATTTAATTTTTTGAGCTTTTATTTTATACATCGTTATCATAAAAATTTGCAGATGATTGAGAAATAACCAAAATATTTATATCAAAAAGAATTGGAAAATATCATTTATGGAAAGTATAATTATAAAAAAAGATATAAATTCTTTAGATTTAAAAAATCAAATTTTTTATTATCCATTTAAGATATGAGAATCTCAAGTATTATAAAAAGATTAATCCAAATAATTATAGGATTACTATTAATTTTTATCATCTATAAAATTGGATTAAGAAAAATCTGGGAAGTATTACAAATAATAAATATAACATGGATAATACCGATATTTTTGTTAGTTATACCTATACAGTTTTTGGCCTCAGTTAATTTTGATATTTTATTGAGATCAATGAATAAAAGAGTATTCTTATTAGATTTAATAAGAGCAGTTACCCTTAGTTTTGCCTTGGGAAAAGTTTCACCATTTCGAATGGGTGAATTTTCATTAATATTATTTCTAAAAAAAAGAAATGTTTCATATGGAGAAGGGCTTGCCATTACGTTATTAGATAAACTTATTACATTTATCATCTTTACGATCATGGCTCTAATTGGTGTCTTTGTATTTTTTAATTTGGAATTGTTTTTAGTTATGTTCCTTATATGTGTTCTTTTTGTATTGTTGTTAATCTTTTTTATTTTTTCAGATAAAATGAGAAATTTATTAAAGAAGTATCTATTAAGGAAATATGCTATACACTTTAAAGGATTCTCAAAGACATTTAAGTTCTTAATTAATAAAAGAAAAAAATATCTTTTATTAAATTTTATAATAACTTTTATTAAATGGATAATTTCTTTTTATTCTCATTGGTTTATTTTCAAGGCCTTTGGCTTGGAAGTTCCTCTAGTATATATAGTTTTAATTTCTTCAATTGTAAAAATTATATCTTTGATACCCATTAGTTTCTCAGGATTAGGCATAAGAGAAGCTTCTGGTACATATCTATACTCGACTGTTTTAAATGTAGCCCCAGCAATAGCAGTGAATGTGATGTTGATAGAAACGGCTAAAGTATATCTGATGTCTTTACTTTTTTATTTAATTAATTTTGGATTACTACAACAAGTCAATATAAAATTTAGAAAATCTAATTAAATATGAAAATTATTGAAGAGTTAATTAATAGATCATTTAGGATGCTCTATTATCAGGGAGTAAGGCAATTAGTAAAAAGAATTTATGACTATACCCAAAAAGAAATTAGATGGTTTTTACAAAGAAAAAGTTTATATGAACGTTCAAAAAACGGAATTTTTCTAACAGAAGTCATTAATAATAAAATGTTTATTGATTTGAATGATACAGGCTTGTCAAAAGAATTAATAATGAATGGAAAAAGAGAAATAATTCAAACTGAATTTCTAAAGGACATATTAAGAAAAGGGATGAAAGTTTTAGATATAGGAGCAAACATTGGTTATTTTGCTCTTATTGAGGCTGAATGCGTAGGAAATAAAGGTAAAGTTTATGTAATTGAGCCTATACCAAAATCTTTTGAGTTACTATTGAGAAATGTTCGTATCAATAATTATAAAAATTGTGAATTATTTAATATGGCTTTTTCTAATAAAAAAGGAGAATCATATATATATCAGTCTGAGAGATTAAATTGGTCATCTATGAAACCTAATAAATACAGAGATATGCAAAATAAAATAAAGGTCAAAGTTGACACGGTAGATAATTTTCTCAGAGAGAAAGAAAAGCCAGATCTAATAAGGATGGACGTGGAGGGTCATGAATTAGAAGTATTTGAAGGAATGGAAGAAACATTGAATTCAATTAATCACTTAATTTTATTTTTAGAGCTTCATCCAATACATTTAAAAGTTAAAATACCGGAACTTAAAAATTTAATTCATAAATTGATTAGATTAGGCTATGAGCCAATAAAACTAACAGATACCATGGGATTTAAAGATTTCAAAATTGATAAAGCCAAATTTGCCGAACAAGTATGCAAGTTAGATGCTCCCGGCGTTTTTTTTGGAAAATAATGAAAAAAGAAAAAGATTTCGAATAAATTATCTTTTTGAATTATATAATTCAAAAAAGTAACCAATTTGTTGAAAAAAAAACATCAAGAAGAGTAGGGGTATTATAGAAAATATTTTTGGATTAAAAAAAAATTTGAAAATAATATTTTTAGAAGACCACACTCTTAATTTAATAAAATAGTCAATTTTTTTTACCTTCTTTTTGAAATAATAATTCCCTCTCCCTCTATAAAACATCCATTTTACAAATTTATTAAAATTTTTTATGGGCTCATGATAAACGATAATGCTAGGGCAATATTTTATCTTTACTCCTTTTTTTGACCATTGATAAGATAATTCTGGATCTTCTCCTCCTGCTAAAGGAAAGCTCTCATCAAAAAATCCATGTTTTAAGAAAGTTGACTTCTTTGCTGCGAAATTACATGAGGTTATGTGATTAGTCATTCCTTTGTTGCTTACATGCCAGATGTTTTCAAAGCCTGCATTTGCCCCTCCTGGAAAACCTAAGCATGCGATTGAGTCTCCGAAGAAGTTTGATTTAGGTATTTTAGTGTTCCCCATAACAGAATCTACCTCATTATATTTAAACTCATCATAAATGTTCTTTATCCAATCTTCTTTGGCTGTACAATCGCTATCAATAAATGCAACTATATCTGATTTAGCTAATTTTATTCCTCTATTCCTAGTAAAGGCCGGACCTCTATTATTTTCATTAACAATAGTCCTAACTGGAAAATTTTTTGCAACTTCAACACTATTATCTGTAGAAGAATCATCAACAACGATTACTTTAAAATTTTTAACAGATTGATTCTCCAGGGAAATGATCGTTTTTTTTAAGCCTTCCGCATTATTATATACGGGGATTATAACCGAAATCTTATGTTTCATTTAGTACCTGTTTGTTCTTAAACATTCAAAAGCACCTTTATCTTTACAAAAGTAGAGAGGATCATTTATAGTTTTATCTAAATGGTAAGGAAATAATTTGGTCTCATTAGTACCAAAATGTTTAATGTAGTCTCTAGGAAGTCCTGGGCATATTTTTCTCAAACTACATGTTTTGCATTCTTTAAGATGCTTATTATAGTAAAATACTCTAAAAGTTGTCAGAATTTCATTAAACAATGTGTATAAATTTCTTTTTCCGTACTTCGGGGTATTAAAAGGATAAAGAATAACTCCGAAAATGAATGATGTCATAACTGCGGCAAGCCCTTTATTGAATTTTATATTAAGATAAGGATCCCATTCATTGTCTTCATATACCTTTTGCCATCTTGTTCTTATTTTCTCTTCATGTCCTTTTAAAAGGCAAAAAGGAAGCCATCTAATATTAATTTTTCTGAACGATTTACTAAACCTATCAATTGATTCAAGTATTCTTCCTGAAATAGCGTTATAATCATTAATATATACGTTTTTCTGGCCTTTGAGAGTGTCATTTGAAGGATTTAATAATAGCAGATTTACTTCTTTAGGATTATAAAGTCTTATTAATTTAAAAAAATCATTAAGTGAATTATAATTTGATCCTGATATAGTAGAATTTATCCTGATAATATCAGGATTTATTTCATACATATTTCTTAAAGAAAAAATTAATTTTCTATAGCTTCCAGGAACTTGTGTTAACCAATCATGTTCTTTTTCGTGGGGAGAATGTAGAGAAAATAATATTTCATCAATCCCGGCATCAATAAGCTTGTAGCATAATTTTTTATTGGATAATAATATGCCATTTGTAATGATACAAACTTTCTTATATCCTATTTTTTTTGCATAAGAAATAATATCAAAAATATCTTTTCTTATTGTCGGCTCCCCACCTGAAATATCTACCATGTTTTTTCCCAACTTTATGCTTTTTCTTAACTTTGTTTTTATCTCTTTGGTTGTATAGTTTCTAACCTTCCCTTTTTTTAGAGCCTCATGATAATAGCAAAATCTGCATCTTGCATTACATGAAAAGCCAACTTGTAAAACAAATCTTCTTGTTACCTCTCGTTTATTTTCTTCTTTTATCATAGGCTATTCATCATATAAGTAAGTTTTCCAAACAAATTGTTTTTTAAAAGAGCAGTTTATTCAACCATATTTCATAATCATTTTCATAGACTAAATAATAAGAAATAAATTTGATCAATTTCCATTATTTTTATTCTCTAACTCTAATTTTTTTATTTTATACAAAGCTCTTTCAATCAGCTTTCTGTTGTTGCTGATCATATCTGCAATAATCCCAAATATAAAAACAAAGAAGCCTAATATCAAAAGGACCGCAGAAAAAATCAACGACTGGACATGGCCTTGCCCTCCGGAGGTAAAGAAAAAATAGAGAAACCGGACAAATCCAAAAAGGCCAGGGAGGATTAAAATTAAACCAATAACAGTAAACACTCTTAAGGCTTTATAGGTTGAATAGACTCGTAATATAGTGGCTAATTGAGAAAAAATGAAATTAGGAATATTTTTGTGCAGTCTTGATTTCCTAAGTTTCTTATTTGTGCGAATTGGTACGGATATTACTTTTAATTTTTCATGACCTAATTGGATTAGGTTTTCTAAAGTGTAAGAAAATTCAGTAAAGGCATTGATTCTCATTGCAGCTTCTTTGGAAAAGGCACGGAATCCGCTTACAGTATCCACCACATTAGTGTTTGATAAGCTGCGGATAAAGGCGCTTCCTCTTTTTTCTAGTTTCTTTTTTAGCCAAGAAAAATGAGGGATTTTATCCGTTTGTCTGTCTCCGACCACGACATCTGCTTTGTCCTTTATTATGGGTTTGACTAATTTAGGAATATCTTTGCCGCTGTATTGATTATCAGCATCGGTATTAACAATGATATCTGCACCTAATTCGAGACATTTTTCTATTCCTTCTGAAAAAGCTTTGGATAATCCTTTGTTATTTTTAAATGATAGGATATGGTCAACCTCCATATCTTCGGCTACTTTTACTGTGTTGTCTTTGCTGCCGTCATTGATTATTAAGGTTTCAATAATATCGATCCCTTGTATCTGTTTTGGTAAGTCTTTTATTGTAATTGGTAGAGTTTTTTCTTCGTTATAGCAAGGGATTTGGATGACTAATTTCATATTAATTTCTCTCTTTTTGACATTTGAAACGCTTCTATTTATTATTTTTCAGTTTGGCTAATATTATTCCTTTTTCATCATAAATTATTTCAGTGTACTGTCTTAAAAATTTAGATAGATGATACAAAGCAAAATTTGTCAATTTTCGCTTTTGAGGATGCATATTTAACATCATTTTAAAAAAAGCTTTATTTAGGGCTATATAGCTTATGTTTTGTTCTCTAAAGTTTGTTTTTATTTTTTGGTATTGGATATTTGTTTCAATAAGTTCTCCCAACCAACGATATGGATAGCCCCCATGATCAGGAAGATATTTGCACTTCAATAGATTGCCTTTACATTCTCCTACCATAAATATTTTATCTTTTCTATTCATAATTCCCTTATCTACCATATCATTCACATATTTAATAAAATGAGGTGTATCTATGAGTCTTAAATTATACCCAACTTCAGTGAGCCAATCAATTCTGCTTTTTTCTTTAAAAATATAATCTTTGGGCTGCATATAGAGTGCTTCCCGCCATTCGAAATAGTTAAAATATAGTAGATTGAGACATAATGCCGCACTTAAGGCAATAATCAATATCTTAGAACGAACATGAGATATAATAATACCCGCTCCAATAGAAAAAAGTGGAAATACAGGGAGCGCGTATCTGATTAATCGTGTGCGAGATCCAATAATGACATAAAAGATAATTGAAATTCCATATAGCCATATAAGCTCTTTTTTTCTAGAGAATAAAGGAAGTAAAATAAAGGCTAACAAAAATATATTTATCTCATGATAAGGATTTCTCTGGTACTTGTCAGGATTTATGAGAATATTTGGTAGATTAAAGATGTTCTTTGGGTTTTTAACTTCTAAACTTTCTTTGAATATCGGATTTGATTCATATAAATATTCTAATTCTGTTTTTATATTTCTATCGGAAGGCATTTTATGGTCTTGGCTATCAAGAAACGAATCAATGCAAACTCTTTTACCCTTATTATTTGGGGATAATCTGCCCGTAAGAAGTGGATAAACAGGATTACCTGTGGTTATGATGTTCCGTGAATACCAGAATCCAGAGGGTATGGCACAAGTTAGGGCAAAAAATAGAAAAGATGCTGTGATTGTCTTTTTGTTTTTTCTGTGATTTTTAATGGTGTATAAAAAAATATATGGAAATAATAAAATTAATAGAATTATAGAGGAATATTTTATTCCTAAAGAAATACCTAACGTCATTCCTGTTATGATGATGATAGACATTTTGTTTTTATTTTGAATCCATAAAAGGAAGGAATAAACCGCAAGTAAAAAATATAACGATTGGAAAGAATCAATCCTTGGAGTTAGGGCTACTTCCCATAATAAGTTAACCGCCGTACAAATAACCGCAGCCCAGAGAGCCGCTTTTTTATTCCAGAACTTAGTGGTAAGTGAATAGACAGCTAAAATAACTAATAAAGAAGATAGAAAGTTAAAAGGAATAATGGCTGTTTCAGCTATAAGAAAAAAAAATAAAGAATACACGAGATGAATAGCTCCTGGAAGATCGTAATGACTGAAGCTAAAGTCAACTTCAAATATTTTCCCCTCTAAAAATCTCTTGGCTAAAGGGAGGTGATAACTGGCTCCATCCCAGTCTGTATTGGGAAGTAGGGTTTGGATGAAGTAAGGGATAATCCATATAACAATGAGGATGCCGATGATGATTATTCTTTTGTTTATTTTCTTTTTATTGGGAGAATGGGTTATTTTTTTATGATAAGAAAGAATGACTTCTTTGATGGACTTATAACCCAAATAAATAGAAAAAACAGCAGGTAATAAATAGATGAGGACTCCGGGACCATTCAGCCAATTCAAGAGAGCCAGTATCATCAACAGGCAGTAAGAGATATAAAATCCTCCCCCTAGTGAAAAGAGTAGATAAGTAAACCCTTTGAGTTTTAAATTTCGAAGAAAGGGCAGCCTGAAGAGGATTCCCCCTATTCCTATTTGAGCCACGATAAAACTTGTGGCGATGAAATAGCCATATCCTAATGAAAAGAGCCTTTCATAAAGGAGAGACATATCAACTAGATGAAGAACAGAGGATAAATAGCCAACCGAACAGAGAGCTAAGAATACATATATGGATAGGGATAATTTTTGAACAAGAGGGTATTTGAGAAAATGAGTTGATTGATCGTTTGATTCCATAATATTCAAGCAGTCCTTTATATCTATCTTTAATATAAAATTTCAGAACTTTTATCAATCACCACTTATGATGAATTTATAAGGATATTTTCATCTTCAGGGGTTAAAGATTGATATTTTTTACTCAATTCCATAGATTTTATGCAGTTGGACTGATACTTTTATATTCTTCAATCCTTTTTTTAACGATAGCTCAAGCAGATTCACTGCGTTATTTCTACTCCAGTGATACAAACCCATTGAGCCGGAAATCCTTTTTGGTCTGAATCGGCAGGACTATTATAGATGAACCGGGTCTTTTATCTTTTCTTTCAAATCAAGAAATTCATAAAAATATGAGAGATAAAAAAAAACCTCCATTCCAACTCCCGAGCAAAGATGTAATGGAGGTATTATAAAAAACTAATCTAAGAACTTAATTCACTCTAATTTCTTAAGGATTGGGATTTTAAACTACTTTTTCTCAATCTTTTTTCCTGCCTTTTTCTTTAAATTGAATTTTGCCCACAGCTACCCCTAAGTTCCTCCCATCAAGAGCTCTGGTCGTTTTCCATGGATTCCAAATTCGACTCACTTTAAACAACAGAATGACTTCTTCTCCTATCTGAGCCGGAACTTCATACTCATAGGTATTCCAGGTGCTGTCATTTAAAACAACTTCATCCAGAAGCTCCTTTTTTCTGAAAAAGTCTTTGATGATAAAAATCTTAACCTTTACGGGTTTTTGCTGAATGTCTGGATGAGACGCATGTACAGAAATGGATATTACCGGCTTTTCAACTGATAAAGTCATGCCGCTGTTTTTTTTCGTCCATCTGAACTCTTTTCCGGACGGAGTCTTTTCAACATCATAAAATCCAAAGTTCTGCTTAAGGTCAAACTGCTCTGTGCGCTGTTCTAAAGAGAGGGAATGGGTTGAGTTCCAGAGGTGGACTCCTCCATATAGAACGATTAAAGCCATCCCAAACATTTTGTATCTTTTGCTTAATTTTACTTCTTTTCTGCCTGTTAATTTTATCGACTGTTCTTTTTTTCTTTCCTCTTCCCTTTGCTCTTCACTTTTTTCTCTCTTCTTCTCTTCCTTTCCATCCTCAACTCTCCCCAAACAAAAAAGCAATCCTACCAGCAGCCAGAAAGTGTATTTTATTTCGTAACTTCCGATATAGGTGTGTGCCTGTATATTTATCATATAAGCAATAATTCCACACATGATTCCAACAAACAGATAATTAACTCGACTCTCCTCTCTACGACTCCCGTCTCTACTCAAGCTACTCAAGCTGTTGATCCCTTCTCTCCTCCTTTTTTTAATTCCCGCATACTGCAGCCACATTCGTTTTAATATCAACCAGTAAATCCAGATAAAAATCAATAATCCGATGATCCCCAGCTCAGCTCCAGCTTGGACAAAATAGTTTTCTGCGGATTCCGGTGTCTTGATGGATATTTCATGCTTTTGGGCGTAATTGGCCAATTCAATAATGAAAGCCCCTGCTCCCACTCCAGTCAAAGGATAATTCTTCATCATTAATATCCCTGATTTCCAGAGATGGTCACGCGAATCAATAAGGGATCTAACTATGCCTTTTTTCCCTGAAATACTAAGTCTCTTTAAGGTAGACAATTCTCTTACATACTTGTCTTCCCTTTCAAGCTGATTAACAAAATAAAAAGCCAAAAAAACAAATAATCCTATAAGCAAAAAAACCGCCACATTCCTAAGAGAAAAAACTCTGCGTCCTGAATATCTCATATGCAGCCCAAAAACCAACAACACAAACAAAACAACAGCCGCCAATAAACATAAAAACCCGCTTTTGGAACCAGTAAGAAGAAGGACAAAAATAGATAACCCTAATAAAGCAAAAAAGAAAATCTTTTTTATTTTCCTCTCATAAAAAAACATACCTAAAAACAAAGTAAACACCACTGCTGTAAAAGCTCCCAACGAGAGAGAGTCTTTAAAAGTGGCGTTAATATATCCCCGCATGAGTATCCTGGGATTTATCCCGGGGTTTATATCAGCAAAATACTGGATAATTCCCACGCAAAAGGAAATAAAAGCACTCCCACCCAATATGTATATTAATTTTAAAGAATCCTCTTTTTTTTCCAGTGTCTTCATCGTTATAAAGAAAAAAGCAAAAGAGGTAAGATAACTTAAAGAAAAGAAAACCGTGCTCATCACAGCTCCCCCTGCTGTGACCCCAATGGTATTGGTTTTTAATTCATAAACAGCATCCGCAAAAAAAGGGAAAAAATTCAAGTACCTATAAAAAGTAATCCCTGCAGAAACTATCACCACCAAAGAACACAACAAGAGGGGTTTATATAGTTCCAAATCAAACTTTAAATCTATGCTTTCGACAAAAAATACATTTAAAATCCACCCAGAAAAGAAAAATAAAAACAAGACAAGTGCTGTGGGCGCATGAGGAACAGATTCTGAAATACCAAAGAAATAAGGAAGGGTGTTAATCAAGGGGAAAAAGAAAACAAAAAGATATAACCCACTCTTTCTATTTATAAGAGCAGTTACAAAAACAAGAGAAACCAAAGGGAGGAGCACAATCTGAAAGGACTCAATCAGAGGGACATATGTTTTGTAAAAAAAATACAAAAGAATAAAATAACAAGCCACCAACAATATAAAAAGAGTGACTCTTTTTTTCTTTCTTTTTTCTCCTTTTATTGCTTTCACTTCACTATTACTCTTTAAAACAGTTCTCTCTTGGCTGAAGTCTAAAATATTTTTTTTTTATCTCTCTATCATCATGCTATTGAATCTCCCCATGGTCAAAGTTCGGTACAATATCCTTCATCAATTCCAATATCTTTTTATCATTCCCCCTATTCAAACACAATTGAGAAAACTGGTTGATCTTTTCACGAATACCTTCACCATCAATATCACGGGTGTTTATAGCAATAAATATTTTCTCAAAATTTGTGGGCTCGGTCCCCTCTTCAGCACTCAGGATTTCTTCATACATTTTCTCACCAGGCCGGCTTTCAGTAAATACAATAGGAATATCCACATCCGGCTCATAGCCGCTGAGCCGAATCATTTCCTTTGCCAAATTCACTATCTTTATAGGCTCTCCCATATCCAGCACAAACACTTCTCCACCCTTCCCAAAAGAAGCTGCCTCCAAAGTGAGAAGAACTGCCTCTGAATTGCTCATAAAATATCTTTTCATTTCAGGATGGGTCACAGTCACAGGACCCCCGCTCTTAATCTGCTCCTGGAATAAGGGAATCACACTCCCTCGACTCCCCAAGACATTTCCAAAGCGCACTGAAATAAATTTGGTCTTATTTTCTCTATTCAATTCTTTAAGCAGCTCTTCAGAGCATCTTTTGGTCGCCCCCATAATGCTTGTGGGATTGATAGCTTTATCAGTAGAGACAAACACAAATTTCTCAACACCTGTCTTAATAGACTGCTCTGCTAATATTTTTGTTCCTAAAATATTTGTCTTGACCGCTTCTTTTAAATGATTTTCCAATATGGGAACATGCTTATAAGCCGCAGCATGGATAACAATATTAGGTCTGTATGTATCAAAAATCTCTGAAACTCTATTTAAGTCTCTTATGTCACCCA